>JACAET010000050.1 GCA_013388685.1 Chloroflexota bacterium
CTCGTATGCCGTCAGTCTTTTGATTGCGGCGCTTGTCTTGATCTTTTCGTGGCAGGTATACCTTTTCTGGATGAAAACCAGGAGACCGGTCACCGAAGGTTCCCTGAAACAACTTGCGGATATTGCCCGCTCATCCCTGAAGGATATATCGGCGGGACGCGATTCGGGCGACGTGATCATTCAGTGCTACTATCGCATGAACGAAATCGTGGCGGATCGGCGCGACCTGCACCGCAAAGACTCCATGACGCCCGCCGAATTCGCTTTGAGGCTTGAACAGGCGGGATTGCCCGGCGATGCGGTTCGGCGGTTGACGCGGCTGTTTGAATCCGTCCGTTACGGGAACCGCCCGTCCGATCAGAAAGCGATCCGTGAAGCCGTGTCTTGCCTGAATTCCATACTTGTCTATTGCGGAGAGACGATATGAGGATTCGCCGCATTTTGATTTTTACAGGCGTCGTCCTCCTTTCAGCCATGCTGGCGTTTCGCCTGAATGGCATCGTCTACGCGATGATCGTCCTGCCGGCCGCTTATCTGTTGTGGTTGTTAAAGTTATTGTACCTTGCCCTGCCGAGATTGATCTGGTGGAGTCTGCTGATCCTGGCGGTGTTGTACATTTTGATCACCAGTCTCCTGCAGGGCATTCGTCTTCCCGGGCGGGCAAGACCCCCGCTTCGACCGTCCCGGGGAAACGTCGAAAACCTTGCCGCCTGGGCGGAGAGATCGAAAAAAGGAACATACTTCAAATGGCTGATTGCGAACCGCCTGGGACGGATCGCACATCAGATTCTGCAAAACCGCACAGCGGGAAAACGCCGCTCCTTCTTTGACCCTTTGATGGCTCCCGATTGGACCCCTGCCCCCGGCGTACAGGCGTATCTCGAAGCGGGACTGCAGGGTTCGTTTGCAGATTTTCCCCGGAACAATCCGTTGCGCCGAACATCCCCTGCAACACCCCTGGATCACGATATTATCGAAGTGATCGAATATCTCGAAACGCAGGTTGATGAAGCAAGAAACGAACCTTCAGCGACCGCGGTAAACGGAGAGTGACATGCCAGATGTCGCAAATGTATCGAAGATTGGAAAACAGGTCATTGCCGAGGTGGAACGCGCAGTGGTTGGAAAACGCACGCTGCTCGAAATGATGATGTCTGCCCTGCTCGCCGGAGGACACATTCTATTGGAGGATTACCCGGGTTTGGGCAAGACATTGGTGGCGCGCAGTTTTGCAAAAGCGCTCGGATTGCAATTCAAGCGTATTCAGTTTACGCCCGACCTGCTTCCCGGGGATATCACCGGCGGATATATCTTCAACCGCGCCAAGAACAAATTCGAACTTCGCAAGGGACCCATTTTCGCCAATATTCTCCTCGCCGACGAGATCAACCGCGCCTCGCCGAAAACCCAGTCGGCGCTGCTGGAGGCGATGCAAGAAGGACAGGTGACCCTTGAAGGCGAAACGCTTCCCTTGCCCGAACCTTTCCTCGTGCTTGCTACGCAAAATCCCATCGAATACGAAGGTACCTTTCCCTTGCCCGAAGCGCAACTCGACCGCTTCATGCTGAAACTCAAGGTCGGCTATCCAAACCTTGAGGAGGAAAAATTGATTCTCCGCAGGCGCCGCGAACGAAAACAGGACGAGGTGATCCTCGGCACGATCACGAAAGCCGGGCAATTGCTCGAACTGCGCGCCGCAGTCGAAACCGTTCACGTGGACGCCGACCTCGAGGGTTATATCGCCTCGCTGGTCCACGCCACGCGCAAGGATCGCCGGGTGGCTGTGGGTGCAAGCCCGCGCGGCTCTCTGGCGTTCCTCAAGATGGCGCGCGCCAACGCCGCACTCGACGGACGCGAATACGTCACGCCCGACGATATCAAGCGGTACGCAGTGCCCATTCTTGCCCACCGCATTATTCTCCAGCCCGAATTTTGGATGGCAAACTCCGTCACCGACGAGGTTATCCGCGATGCCATGGAAAAGACGCCCGTGCCGGTGATCAAATGAACAAATGGATGGGCGATTTTGTCTCGTTCATTATTTCTCGGTTTGTTGATCTATAGCCTGCTGGCGGCGGGTCTCATTGCCGTAAACGGCGGGATGTTTACGTTGATGATTCCGATGCTGGTTTACCTGCTTGCAGGATTTCTTTTTTCGACGGACGAAATCCGCTTGGAAGCCGCCCGCCGTCTGAGCGCTGAACGCATCTCGCCTCACGCCGAGACGGTTGTGACCGTGACAATTATCAATCGTGGCGCGTCCTTGGAGGAGGTGTTGATCGAGGATGTTTTGCCGGACGACTTGCAAGTCGCCTCGAACCACTGCCGACACCTGATTCGGCTTCCCAGGGATTCCTCTTACACGTTTAGTTATTCGGTGACGGGTCCGCGCGGAGGGTATGGATTCGAAAAGGTTCGGGCGACGGTGAAGGATCGTTTGGGCGTGACCAGCCGTGAAGTCCGGCTGGAGGCGAGGGGACAATTGTTCATCTTCCCGCCGGTGACGCGCCTGCGGCATGTGACGATCCACCCGCGCCGTACGAAAGTCTATGCAGGAACGATTCCCGCGCGGGCGGGAGGCGCGGGGACGGACTTCTTCGGTGTGAGGGAGTATCAACCGGGGGACGCTCCGCGTTCGATTAACTGGCGCGCCAGCGCGCATAGCGAGGACGCGCTGTATTCGAACGAATTCCAGCAGGAGCGCGTGTCGGATGTGGGTATTGTGTTGGATGGGCGCATCCGCACGAACGAATTTGCAAAGGGGCATTCGTTGTTCGAGCACTCAGTGCAGGCGGCGGCGGCGCTGGCAGACGCGTTGCTTTTGCAAGGCAACCGCGTCGGGCTGTTGGTGTACGCCGCGTTCCTTCGCTGGACGTATCCCGGTTATGGAAGAGTGCAGCGCGAAAGGATTTTATATTCGCTCGCTCACGCAAAGCCGGGCGGCAGTGAAGTATTCTCCGGCCTTGAACACCTGCCGACCCGCCTGTTTCCCCCCGAGTCGCAGATTATCCTTGTCTCGCCTTTGCATGAAGACGATTGGATGCCGCTGGTGCAATTGCGCGCACAGGGATATCAGGTGTTGGTGGTCAGTCCCGATCCGGTGAGGTTCGAATTATCGTATTTGCAGAAAACCGGGAATGTGGCTCTTGCGGCGCGCGTACTTCACCTCGAACGGAAACTGTTGCTGCAAAAGGTCCAGCGTGCGGGTATTCAGGTCCTGGATTGGGATGTGAGCATTCCGTTCGACCTGGCTGTAAAGCGCAAGTTGAGTCGTCCGCCTGCCTGGATGCGGGCAGTGGGACGTTAACCGCGCTGTTTGATCGGGTTGCACGGTTGCGGGTTGCATATTTGGTCATGGGATGAGGTCGAATTGACGATTGTTGCAATGGTCTTGAGCATTATCGTCGGGAGTGTTTCCCTGGCGTATGGCTATTTCGAAGCGGGTTTGGACGCGCCTGCGCGCTGGGTGGTATCCATGGGGATGATCTGGCTGCTGGCGCATTGGCGAAAACTATATTGGTTTTCATCCTTCGCGTTTTTCCTGATGCTCTTTACGGCGGCGTATGGTGTTTGGATGGAATTGCCCACGGCTTGGATGTTGCTGGGCGCGCTCGGCGGGTTGTTGGGTTGGGACCTTTCCGATTTTGCCAGACGATTACAATACGCCGCGCCCACAGACGATATTCAAGGCTTGGAGCGGCGCCACCTTGCTCGGGCGGGAATCGTTGCTCTGCTCGGGGGCGGGCTGGCGTATTTGAGTCTGGTGATCCAGGTCAGGCGGCTGGCGTTCGAGGCGGCGGTGGGGTTGATCCTGCTAGCGGCATGGGGGGTGACGCGGCTGGTCATGCGGTTGAGGAAATACTAGGACAGATCAATCAGGACTTACGCAAAACTCCCCAAATTTGACCGGCGACCACTGACCGCGGTCCATTGATGAAGAAACAAACGCTTCTGTGTAAGTCCAATCCATGTCGTTTCACTGTTCGGCATTCCATTGTATGTTTTTAGAAATCCATGGGGGCAGTCGGCGTTTTCTTACGCCGCAAGGGAGAACGTCCCCTGCGCGTCGAATGATTCTCAACCGACCGCTTATTTCCTCTTCCAATTTTTATATCTTATTTCCATGAGGGTGAAATTTTCTGCAATTCGGTCAATATCTCTGGAGAAGAAACAAGATCGCGGCGAACGAAGTCACCGGAATAGATTTCTACCCCGTATTTCTCGCGGATGTGCAAATCCATGAATTCATAAATGGGTACATACATCGTTCGAAACCGCTGGTCGCCATCCAGGTTAGCCATGTAAGCCCACTCCCCATGGATATGTATAAAAGTGGGCAACTCCCGAAAAATGTAATCGTGTAGTGCGTTTTCGTTCCTGCCTATCGTCCGGGAGATCGTGGGATCCACCAGGCCGCCCAGATCGTATATAGGGATGTTGGGAAAATAATAAAGAGCTCCCCCAACATCGGGAGTAAGAACGGAGATATCCTGTTCCAGGTTTAGTACGCGACCGTACTCTTCAAACCGATTGAAAGCGGATGCCACGCCCGCCATGGGGACCGTAGGAGCGCGAATAAAGTTGTCGAAACGCGCTTTGAAAGCTATCCCGTAAGAAAGAAACCACCAAGCGAACAGCAGACCCAATCCGATAGTTTGGGCGTGCTTGTTTGCCGGAATGGCGTTCATGCCGATGGAAACGCTCGAAACAATAAATGGATAGGCAAAAAGGAATACCGGGGTGGCGTACCGGTATTCCTCCATCCAATCCTTGAGCAAAATCATATATCCAACAATTGCTGCGAACAGGAATACGCCGATACTATAGAGCTCTCTTTTAACGGTTCTTTGCCATGCCAGATATAGGATCAAGAGACCGAACAGGATAAGGACAGGGAATACAAAGTATTTGCCGCCAAACAAACTGATAAGCAAACCCTCTGATTTGGTTATGGCGTTTGTCAACCATTCACGGCTTAAGAATTGTTCGGATTTAATATAATATGGATTGGGGAACAGATCCCCAAAGTAGACGATTCGGAATATTAAATGAAATACGAAAATCGGAACAAATCCTGGCAAATAGTGTGTTGTGTGTTTTCTGTGAAATAGCGGATAGATGCAACCATAAATTATTCCCTCGGGTCGAGTGAGCGAGATGAACCCCGAAAGTATTCCGGAATATGCGGCTGTTGATCTACTCTGCTGTCTTGTGAGCGTGAAGAATAACGTCGCGAGCAGGAACGAATAAAGGGGATTTTCCAATCCTGAAATTGACCAGATGACGAAAGCTGGCTGGCAGGTCAACCAGCCCACGGCGACTAGAGAATATAAGATGGGCAGCCCCAAATCACAGAGGGTAAGGAAAACCATGCCCATTGCCATGATCGAGAGCCCCTGTGATAAGGTCTTGACGATTGAGACTATATCAATATTCACCAAAGCAAACACCGACAAAAGAAATACCCAGATGGGGTTTGAATATCCCTCGACAGGTATTTGCCCGGGTTGAGATACCAAGCCATATCCGCTTCCCAAATTTTTGGCATACGAGAATGATATTCCCGCATCATCCACCAACCACTCGCTGAGAGGAAGCGTCTGAAAGTAATAGATAGCTGTTATGAGAGCAATAACGCTAATTTGGGATAACCATTTTCTTGCCATAAACCTGCCCTTTTGACTGTGGATTGAATGGTATTTCAAATCCTGGCAATTATATAATAGACCTGTTGCAAAAGTGCGCCGGAGGGCGCGCAGTACGCCTTCGCGTAAGAGACGTTCTCCCCTAGCGCTTGCCCGCCATGCGGAGGATGAGGTTTTGCTCCATGCTACTTAATCATCTTGATTCGGAATCAAACAGGCTCCAGGAATTTCCTGAAGCCTGTCTCCGGCTTTTTTACTTTTCTACAAATAATATGTCATCCTTTGCAAATGGGTGGCGGGATCGATATGCTGGACCTGGACATCCTTTGGCACGCTCAAGTGGATCGGTGCATAATTGAGGATCGCCTTGATCCCCGCTTTAACGAGCCGGTCTGCCACCTCCTGCGCGGCGGCAACAGGGACCGTCAGCATGGCGATCTTGATTCTGTTTTGTTTCACCTTCTCCATCATCGTGTCCATGCTGTAAATCTCCAGGTTGTTCACTTTTTGACCGATTTTCTGCGGATCGTTGTCGAACAGCATGACCACATGAAAACCGCGGTTCACGAACCCGTTGTAGCGCGCGAGGGCGTGCCCCATATCGCCGATGCCCACGATGATCACATCCCACACCCGGTTCACCTTCAGAATATCCTGCAGGCGTTCGATCAGGAACGGCACCGAATACCCCGTTCCCTGTTTGCCGAATTCACCAAACTGGGAAATATCCTTGCGGATTTGCGCGGCGGAAATGCCGATCATTTCACCCAACTCCTGCGACGATGTATTGTGTATGCCCTTTTCGGCAAGCCGTTGAAGCGCTCGCAGATAAATGGGCAGCCTTCCAATGATGATGTCGGGAATTTTTTCAGCGTTCATGTAGGAATACCCTCGCCGATGTGATATTTCGCATTAACTCTACCATAAATGGATGTTTTGTACAATCAGGCACAAATGGGACATTGGTCTCGCTTCTTCCCGGACGGTTGCCCGGCGCCCGCCTCCCATGAACGCGCATCTGGCTGATGGTTTTCCCCCGTTATGGACTGACTTGCAAGGTCAATGTATATTGGGTGTGTGCCAAAAAAACCGAATCCCGATCCGCCGAAATATGAACGAGATTCAATATGCCTGCCGTCACTGAAACCGGCGCGAGCGGCTGATTGCAGGACACTGCCGTATCCCCGTAGGTCAATTTGACCTGTAACGGATTCGCTCCTGTGCAGTCTATTTGAGCGTAGATCACGGTCGTATAGGGAATAAATCCGATCCAGTCCTCCGGATCGCCTTCCGGAGAAGAGACATCCCCGCTGTAGATCAGTGCAGTGGTCCCGTTTGGCTCGAACACGACCGAAACGAGGGGGGTGTCGGCGGAGTCAAAATCCATCGGTGCAGAGGCCACTGTCGGCGTAGGAGGAAGCGGGGTGTTTGCCGGGGTTCCCGTTCTCACGATTTCGCCTGTCTCTGCGACGATGGGCAGGGTGTCCACATCCTGCGCCCGCACAAAGGCGGCATTGACCCAGCCTTTTCCATCGGGTCCCCCGGCAAATTCAATCTGAAGCCAGGAGCCGTCGCGGTTTTTGCCCGTCAGGCGGATGACATCGTTTGCGTTCAGAAGCCCCAGGGAATTGAAGCCGGTGCCCGGTCCACTGCGGACGTTGATCTGTTGGATGACCACCGCGCTCCCGGCAGCCCCCTGCTCTGCGCTTCCAATCACCGGGACCTCGGGCCTGGTCGCCGTCCGAACATATTGCGCCGTGACCCAGCCTTTGCCGCCGGCGCCCGCCTCGTAAAGAATTTGCCACCAGTTACCGCCCGGGTCCTGCCCGACGATTTGCACGGTGATGCCTGCTGGAATGATTCCCAGCACCTCGCTGGCGGTGGATGGTTCGGCGCGCACATTCAACTGGGTGGAGGTGACGCCGGCGACGGGAGCAACCGTCGGCGTGGGAGGAGGCGGAGAGGGCGTCTCAGAGGGGCGCGGGGTGGAGGAGGGGGGGAGCGTGGCGGTGATGAATATGGTCGGGATGGCGGTTGGAAGTTCGGTCTGGATCGTGATGCGGCATCCGCTGATGAGTGCACAAACCGCCAGAAGCGATAGGAAAGATTTGGTTGGCACGGGATGATTGTACATCAAAACAAAAACCGCCTCTCGGCGGTGTTTTGGCGCCCCCGCGCAGACTCGAACTGCGCTCTTCGGCTCCGGAGGCCGACGCTCTGTCCACTGAGCTACGGGGGCGGGCAGGGCGATTGTATCACCGAGCCGGAGACTTCGGAAGTCTCCCGGTTATGCCTTGGCTAGATGCGCAAGTTGCGTCAGTTCCGCGCGCAGTTTTTGGATGATTTCGGTGTTTCCGCGTTCTTCGCCGTGTTTTTGGAATTGTTCCTTCTTGTGGGCGAGTTCGCCAAGCACCTGATAAAAGCGCTTCGTGGCGCGGAAATTTCCCGCCGAGAGCGCTGAGAGGTGCGCTCCGGTCTGGAAGAACGAAATGGCGGTGTTGTACTGCTTTTGCGAGATGGCTCCGCTGGTCACCTCTTCTGCCAGCTGCCGTTTGAGGAGGTTGCGCTCATGGGCGATCATCCAGATGATGAAGCCCAGCATGAAGGCATAGCCGGCGTAGTCTGCGAGCAAGCCAAGGAGGAATCCGCCCCCGCCGCCGACCAGACTGCTGAAGGTGTTGTGGAAGGAGTGTGCCAGCACGGCAACGGTGTAACCGGCGGGTACGGCAAGAATTTTGACGAGCATGTTTTTGCTGATGCGCGCCACCGCCAGCCCGATGCCTGTGAACGCGGTAAAGAATGGGTGCATCCAGCCAACCAGGAGCACGCGGATGATCACCAGCGCCCAAAAGCCTTGCCAGCCACTTTCCAGAAAGCCGTTGCGGTAGATGTACAGCACGTTCTCGATGGCGGCGAAGCCCATGGCAGTGATGCCGCCATAGACGATACCGTCCAACACCGAGTCGAACTCATTGCGGAACATGAGGAAGACCACCAACACCGCCAGTCCCTTGAGCGCCTCCTCGATGATCGGCGCGATGATGGATGTGGTGCTGAAATCTGCCGCGCCCACCGAGCCGGTCAGGATGTAAACGCCAATGCCAAAGGCGGTATTCAAAATATACGCACCGCCGCCGGCAATCACCACGCCCCACAGGAACGCCGCCCCCAGCAGGAGTTTCGGCTCCTTTTCGTAACGGTCCAGCCAATAGACGAACGCCGCAAACACGAACATCGGCACGAACCCAAAGAAAAACGCTCCCAGCAATGCCATAGTTTCCTCCGTTTACGATTGAAAATTCAGGCAAGTTCTTTCGATACGCGTTCCTTCGAACGCGATGCCCAACACATCCAATACTTCTTCGGGGCGTCCGGTTGCGCCCTCGCGTGCAGAGAGTTTCATGAAGATTTTCTCTCCTCGTCCCTCGGGAGAGGAGAGGCAGGTAAGGGCCTCAATCAATGGACGCAGGTCATATGACTTGCCGCGGCGGGTTCGCAGGATGGATTCGGCGTCCAGGAGGGAATCAATTCTCCGCTTCAGTTCGGACCCGTCAACGGGTTCCACCACAGTGACCTCGTACTCCGCCGAAACCACCCGCGTCTGCAGGGCGGGGGCGCGGTCATCCGCCTGTTCGATCGAAAGCACCTGAATACCCGGCGGAAGCGTTGCCTGAAGTGTATCGCGTAATCCTTCCAACGGTATATCCTTCTCCAGTTTCATATCCAGCACTTCGCAGCGGGAGGAAAAGCCGAGCGGCAATGCCGCCGCCATGCTGATTTTTGGCTGCGGGTGGAAGCCCTGCGAATAGGCCAGCGGAAGTTCGGCGCGGCGGGCGGCGCGTTCCCATAGTTTGTGCAGGTCGAGGTGACCGGTGTAGCGCAATGCGCCCTGCTTGGAAAACGTGATTTGAATGCGCATTTACTTGTGTTGCACGTCGTTGATCTTCAGCCAGCGGCGGATGGTATGGGCATGTCGGCGGTACTGTTTGCAGGTGTGCTGGGTGATTTGGTTGTACAGGTTGTGGCGAAGGATGGTTTCTTCCTTCATGCTCTCCAGCGCCGATACAATCGAGCAGAACGCTTCGATTTCCTGCGCCGCCAGCTCGTCGAGCCCAACGTTCCTGTATTTTTCGACAAGCCATTCTGCGGATGTTTCCGCATCCAACAGGGGAGAGCCAAAATCGGGATAGCCGAATTCATCCAGAAAAGCGTCCAGCGCAGAGGGGGTCTTGCAGGGAGTGTAGGGCTGGTTGTGCAAAATCTCTTGCATCCGGTCGGCGATGAATTGTTCATGCGCCCAAAGGTAAGCAAGCATATCCTTGACGGACCATTTCCCGGCAACGCCTTTGAGCGTCATGCGGCGCAGATAACCCACATAGTTGAGCAGTTGCTCGAACCGGTCGCGTTCACGCAGAATGCGCTCGACAAAGAGTTCACGTTGGCGGACGTTGGACATTAATCCCCCACCAACGGCAGGCGGTGAGTGATCGCTGGCTCACTGGTCACTTTGATTGCCGGGCTTTTTACCTCCGGGCATTTCCATCCTTCCCCGGGGGTCTCGCGGCGCAAGCCTGCAAAGGTCGGCAGGATGCCGCAGGCAAAACAGTTCAGACGGCAGTCCACGCGGATTTCGCCCTCCAGCGACATGCGGAAATCCTGGAACAGGAAGTTCTTGCGTACGGCGGCGGTAATGTGCTCCCACGGGAAGACTTCATCGGTGCGGCGCTGGCGGTGTGTGTAAAAGAGCGGGTCGAGCCCGTGTTCGGCGAAGGCTTCCATCCAGGCTTCGTACTTCTTGCCTTCCTGCCATGCGTCGAACTTGGAGCCTTTCTTCCAGGCAGAGTACACCACTTCCGCCATGCGGCGGTCGCCGCGCGAAAGCCAGGCTTCCAGGAAGGAATCTTCTGCATGGGTCAGGCTGAGTTTGATGTTCTTGTCACGGTAGAGTTCGCGTTTGAGCAGGTCCTGTTTGGCTTTGATTTGTTCGGGCGTATCGCACGAAACCCACTGGAACGGCGTCTGTGATTTGGGGACAAACGTGCTCACGCCGGCGTGCAGTTTTGCCTTCCAGCCGATCACCTTGCGTCCCTCGGCGATCACCCGCTTGCACAGGTCGGCGATGGCTTTCACATCCTCCAGCGTTTCGCTGGGGTGGCCGATCATGAAGTACAGTTTGATGGTCGTCCAGCCGCGGCGGTAGATTTCGCGGGTAGTGTTGATGATGTCTTCATCGGGGATGAATTTGTTGATGATGCGGCGCATTCGTTCGGTGGCGGCTTCGGGAGCGAGGGTAAACCCGCCGGAGCGGCGGTCTTTCAGCCTTTCCATCAGGTCAATCGAAACCGACTCGATGCGCAGCGAGGGCAGCGAGACTTTGAGATGCGTGCCGCCAAACTTTTCACCCACCTTCGTGACCAATTCCAGCACATGGCTGTAATCGGAAGAAGACAGCGAGAGCAGCGCCAGCTCCTCGAAGCCGGTACTGCGCAGCGCTTCTTCCGCCGCCGACAGGATTTCATCCACGCTTCTTTCGCGGACGGGACGCGTGATCATCCCTGCGTGACAGAATCGACATCCGCGTGTACATCCGCGCATGATCTCCACCGAGACGCGGTTGTGAACGATGTCCACATTCGGGACGATGAATTTGGTCGGCGGGGGAGGCAGTTTGGCAACGATGCGTTTCGTGACGATTTTGGGAACATCAGGGACAGTGGGTTCGATGTGCGAGACAGTTCCGTCTTCGAGATAACTGGTTTCGTAAAAGAGTGGAACATACACGCCGGGGATTTTGGCGAGATCACGCAACACATCTTCACGTTTGAAAGTTTGAAGGTTTGAACGTTCAAACCTGCCAACGTTCGAACGTTTAAACGTTTGTATTGTATTGATAATCTCGTGGATGACCTCTTCCCCCTCGCCGATGACGAAGGCGTCTATGAAGGCGTGCATGGGTTCGGGGTTCATGCAGGAGTGTCCGCCGGCAATGATGATGGGGTGGCTGTTGTCCCGTTCTGCTGAGCGGACGGGGATGCCAGCCAGGTCGAGAACGTTCAGGGTGTTGGTGTAGAGAGTTTCGTAGGGGAGGGTGAAGCCGATGAGGTCGAAACAGGCTAAGGGTCGTTTTGATTCGAGCGCGTAGAGCGGAATCCCATGCTCGCGCATGAGGGCTTCCATATCCAGCCAGGGGGCATAGGCGCGTTCGGCGAGGGCATCCTCCCTTTGGTTGATTTGGTCGTAGAGAATCTTCAGCCCCACGTTGGAGACGCCGATATCGTAAATATCGGGGAAGACGAGAGCAACCCGCGTTTGGACGGAGTTCCAATCTTTTTGGATGCTGTTGAGTTCGCCGCCAACGTAACGACCGGGCTTTTGTACCTTTAAGAGGATGCGGTCGAGTTTTTGTTCGATTTGTTCGGGTGTAAGCATGAGCGAATTATAACAAGGATTATCGGAATATCGTTGATGCCTTGTGTGAGCGCTGGGAGGTAGGAAATTTGTCCGCTTTTCAGAGCTGTAAGGCGGTTTGCTATGGAGATATGCGGGCAATGGACATAGAATTTTATCAATGACTCCACTGCAAAACCCTGAAAACTCACCACGAAGACGCGGAGTCACGGGGTTTCCCTTTCATTAAGTGATTCTCCATGTCTCCGTGACTCAGTGGTTCGATTTTCACCTTTTTGCAGTAGACACATCAATCTATTCGCTGCCGTACAAACGCACAACATCAAACCGCCAAGATGCCAGGTAAGCCAGGATTTCAAATTTTTCTTGGCGCACCTGGCGGTAAAAAATCCAAAATGTACGGTAGAGAATCAATTTAAACAAAAGGAGAAGTTTCATGAAAAGAATTGTTTTTTTATTGCTGGTTTCTGTTCTGACGCTGAGCGCTTGCGCCAGTCCCGTGCCGACTGAACCGCCTGCCGCTGCGCCGCCCGAGCCCAGCCTCACGCCGGTCGTGATCGTTCAAACCGTGCTGGTCGAACCCACCCAGGCACCCACGGATGTTCCGCCTCCGACGCCGCTTCCTCCCACTCCCGAGCCGATCGTGGTGACGGTGGTCGTTGAGCCTACGCAGGCTCCCGCCGCGCAGCAGCAGGTTTCCGCTCCCACCGCCGACCCCAATGCTCCCATCACGCTGGACCCTGTGCTGGGCAAGGGTGTCTTCACGAGCATGACCATTTCCAGCTCCAACCTGACATTGCGCTGTACGCCGCGCGAGGTAACCTTCAATGTGACCACCTCTAACAATGCCATCGCGGATGTTTTGTTTTATTATCGCGTGGTGGATGTGGATCGTAAATTTGCGGGAACCATCGGCTGGAAGGCGTTCGGTAAAATGACTCGTAACGGTAACGGCAATTTTGCCCTCACGTTCAAGGGCGAGGACGTGGAACCCAATCTGCGACTGGACGGAGGCTGGTTCGATTTTCAGTTTATTGGGCTGGCAAAGGACGGCAACGTTGTGGATCGTTCCCAGACCATCGAATCGCTGGTCAAGTACACGTTCGACTGCCCATAACCTGACGTGAATCAAAAAGGACGGACAACAAACCCGTCCTTTTTGATTCCAAAACAGGGACTGCTTACTCCCATCCGCAAATCGCGGCGTGCCGTTTCGGCTTTCAAGCGCTTTATTGGATCACCGTCCTGCCGTTCTTGTAGAACAAATCTCCGTCGAGCGTGATTTCGGCATCGCTCATGTCGCACAGCATATCCCAATGCAAACCGGATTCGTTCTTACTGCCCGATTCGGGATATCCCGCGCCGACCGCGAAATGAATGGTCCCGCCCATTTTTTCGTCGAACAGCATGTTCTTCGTGAAGCGTTGGATGCCGTAATGGGTGCCGATGCCCCATTCGCCCAGGAAACGTGAACCGGCATCCGTGTTCAAGGCGGAGGTGAGCAATTCCTGATTTTTACTGGCTTTTTCTTTGATCACCCTGCCGTTCTCGAACCATAATTCGATATCGGTGATTTCCTGTCCGGCAAAGAGAGCGGGATATTTGAACCGAATCCAGCCGTTGACCGAATCTTCCACCGGACCGGTGAAGATTTCGCCGTCGGGGAAGTTGGCTTTGCCCGAACATTCGATGAACGTACGATCCTTGATCGAAAGGACGATGTCCGCATTCGAGCCCTTGATCACCGCCTGATCCCGGTTTTTTAGCCATTGGATCAATTTTTGCTGTTTGAGCCCCTCGGCTTTCCATAACGAGACCGGGTCGTCTTCATGGAGCAATCCCGCTCTGAAGACAAATTCGCGATAATCGTCGAGCGACATGTCAGCTTCCTGAGCCATGGCGTGCGTCGGGTACACCGTAACAACCCAGCGAAATTCCCCCGTTGCGGTACGACGCATGGCGGTTCTCATGATAGGCGCGGAGGCATGGCGAGCACGAGCCATTTTGGCGTTGTCTGCGCCGCTGAATCGGCGGGTGTTGTAGTCGCTCCACAGGGTGATGCTGGCGTCGAAGGTTTCCATGACCATTTTGACGACCGGGGAGATATGATCCAGTTGATCTTCATCGGCAAATTTGAAAAAGATTTCCTGCGTGCCGGGTGTTTCGTTCAGCACCAGTGGGTAAGCGCCCGATTTGACAACCTCCTCGTACACGGCAAGGGTCAGTTCCTCGGCAAGCGGATTGGTGCGTATCATGACCTGTTGTTTGGGTTTGATTTCCACAGAGTAATGAACCAGCACTTGGGCGAGTTTGGTCACGCGCGGGTCCGTCATATTATCTCCTCATGAAAACAGGGGTTCGAACGCCGAACCGGATTGGATCATTTGCTCCTGTTCGGCATCGTTCAGGGGCGTGAAGTTCTGGCAGGCGTTAAGCACCAGCGGAAGGAGGCGGACATCGCCTGCTGTGCAAAGCCCTGTCACCTCATACGAGAGGGCAAAGTTCACCGCGCGCTGAATATCCTCCATGCGTTCGAACGGTTCATACCATGTCGTGGCGGTGTGAGGTCGATTCCCCCAGGGCGCCCTGGTGATGGTTTTAATGACCATGATGCCGACATCCCTGGCTTTACATTCGGCGATCAGCGCATCGGCGTGTAGCCGGTAATCTGGGTTTCCCATCTGAACGAAGTTGAGCGGAAACAGGACGGAGTCGAAATCGAACCTTCTCAAGGCTTCGCGATAGATCTGCGGCGCGTTCACGCCGTGCCCCGTGATACCAATGTGTTTGATCAGTCCCCGTTCACGCGCTTCGACAAACGCTTCCAGGGCGCCGCCTTTTGCGGTAACGGCATCGAGTTCTTCCATGGTGGTGACGGCGTGACACTGGTATAGATCGAAGGTTTCGGTTTGGAGGCGTTTCAGCGATTCCCGCAGTTCCCTCCATGCGCCTTCCTTTGCACGCTCCGTGGTCTTGCCGCCGAGGAAAAACCGATTACGCTCGCGCGGCATCCACGGACCGACGCGAATTTCCGCCTGCCCGTAGGAGGGAGCGATGTCTATGTGGTTGACGCCTGCCGCAATGACCTGTTCCATGACTTTGTCGGCGTCTTCCTGAGAAATTTCCCAAAATGCCGCCGCGCCGAAAATGGCGACGGTGCTCATGTGTCCAGTACGTCCAAAACGGCGTTGTTCCATGTTGGTCTCCTTTTCAAGCCTCTTCCTCTTCGTTGAGAGTTTCACCATATACCCTGTTGACCGCCCTTTCGATTTCCTCGTTGGTATGCCTTTCGCACGCCACAAGCGGACGACTCACGCCTTTCACTTCTCCCCCGCCCGCGCTCATCACCTTGCTGGCAATGTAATTCCCTTGGGCATCATAGGCAACCAATACCTGATATGGTTTTCCGCAGACAATACATCCGTGCACCTCGCTTTTTCCCTGAGCCATGTTATTCTCCAATAATCTTGACCAGCACGCGTTTCCTCCTGCGTCCGTCGAATTCGCCGTAGAAAATCTGTTCCCACGGACCAAAATCAAGTTGACCGTTCGTCACGGCGACAACCACTTCGCGCCCCATGATCTGGCGTTTCAAGTGCGCGTCGGCATTATCTTCGCCGGTTTCGTTGTGACGGTACTGGCTGATCGGTTCGTGCGGCGCGAGTTTTTCCAGCCAGCGTTCGTAGTCCTGGTGAAGACCCGACTCGTCGTCATTAATGAACACCGAAGCGGTAATGTGCATCGCCGAAACCAGCGCCAAGCCATCCCGAATTCCGCTCTCGCGAAGACAAATCTCTACTTGAGGGGTGATGTTTACGAAGCCGCGCCGGGTGGGAAGATTGAACCAAAGTTCCTTGCGGTAGGATTTCATGGCAGTCTCACGTGAAGGCTTTTTGCATGGAGGATTCTACTAGACTACCTGTTTCCTCGGTAGTCTTTTGAATTTCAAAACAAAAGCCTCGCGGATTTTCACCCGCGAGGCTTTTCTATTTCACCGATTACTGATCGCTGTAATTCTCCGGCAACCAACAACATAACACCAACTCCCTCGCCGCTTTGACTTCATCCATGCGCCCGAATTTAGTAGTGTGCGGGGCAGACTTGACCACTTCGGGATTTGTCTTCGCTTCTTCCGCGAT
This sequence comes from Chloroflexota bacterium, assembly GCA_013388685.1. Lineage (GTDB taxonomy): Bacteria > Chloroflexota > Anaerolineae > Anaerolineales > Villigracilaceae > Defluviilinea. Next base: position 16,193 of record JACAET010000050.1, read on the forward strand.
CTTGATGAGGGCGTCGGCGAAGGCGTCGAGGGTGTCCTTGTTTTCGGTCTCGGTCGGCTCGATCATCAACGCTTCGTGGACGATGAGCGGGAAGTAGTTTGTGGGCGGGTGGAAGTTGTAGTCCATCAGACGCTTGGCGATGTCCAGCGCGCGAACGTCACTGCCTTCGAAGCGTCCTTCCGCCACGAATTCGTGCATGCAGATGCGGTCATACGGAATCTTATAGGTGCCGCGCAGGCGCGCCTGCAAGTAGTTGGCGTTCAACACGGCATACTGCGAAATGTCCCTGAGTCCGTCGGGTCCGTGCATGGCGATGTAGGTGAAGGCGCGCACCATGCCGCCGCCGAAATGACCGTGGAAGGCTTTCATGCGCCCGATGGTTTTGGCAGGTTTGACGAAGCCATACAGCGGAGGCATGTCGTCTTCGCCCTCTTCGATGATTCCGACCAGCGGCTCGGGGAGGAAGTCCACCAGATGCGCGGCGACTCCCACTGGACCCGAGCCTGGTCCGCCGCCCCCGTGCGGGACGGAGAAGGTCTTGTGCAGGTTGAAGTGCATTACGTCGAAGCCGAGGTCGCCGGGGCGGACGATGCCGAGCAGCGCATTGAGGTTGGCGCCGTCGCCGTACATCAAGCCGCCGCAGTTGTGAACTAATTCGATGACCTTCTCGATGTTTTCGTCGAACAGACCGAGCGTGTTCGGGTTGGTGAGCATCATGCCGACGACGGTGTCGTCGCAGGCGGCTTCGAGGGCTTTGAGGTCCACGTTGCCGCGCGAGTCGGAGGGGATTTGGACAACCTGCAAGCCCATCATGCCCGAGGAGGCGGGGTTGGTGCCATGCGCCGAATCGGGGATGAGCATCTTCACGCGCTTGTGGTCGCCGCGCGATTTGTGGTAGGCGCGCATGATGAGCACGCCCGTGAATTCGCCGTGCGCGCCCGCGGCGGGCTGTAACGTCACGCCTGCGAAGCCGCTGATTTCCTTCAGCCATTCCTGCAACTGGTACATCAACGCCAGGTTGCCCTGCACGGTTTCGATGGGTTGTAAGGGGTGGGTGTATAAAAACCCGGGCAGGCGGCAGGTATCTTCGTTGATCTTCGGGTTGTACTTCATCGTGCAGGAACCGAGGGGGTAGAAGCCGCTGTCCACCGAGTAGTTGAAGGAGGAGAGATGCATGTAGTGGCGGACGACGTCCACTTCGGCGAGTTCGGGCAGGGGAAGGTCGGGGCGGAGTAACTCTTCGGGAGGCAGAGCAGTTTCGGGGACGTCTGAAGCGGGCATGGTCACGCCCGTGCGTCCCGGGGAGGAGAGGTCGAAGATGGTCGGTTCGACAATCTTGACTTTGGTCTGTTCAGGCGCATTAATCATGGCTCACCTCCGACAACGCTTCGACGAGGGCGTCAATATCTTCCTTCGTGTTCATCTCGGTCACGGCGATCAGCATGTGATTTTTGAGGGCGGGGTAATCCTGACCGAGGTTGTAGCCGCCGAGGATGCCGTGTTCGAGCAGGTGGGCGTTGACTTCTTCGACGGGACGGTTGAGGCACAGGGCAAACTCGTGGAAGAACGGCTCGCTGAAGCACAGCCCCATGCCTTCGATTTTGCTGAGTTGGGCGGCGGCGTAATGCGCCTTTTGATAGCAAAGTTCGGCGACCTGACGCAGACCCTTCTTGCCGAGCAATGAAAGATAGACTGCTGTGCCGAGCGCGATGAGTCCTTGATTGGTGCAGATGTTGGATGTGGCGCGTTCGCGTTTGATGTGTTGTTCGCGCGCGGTGAGGGTGAGAACGTAGGAACGCTGACCCTTGCTGTCCATCGTTTCGCCGACGAGGCGTCCCGCCATTTTGTGGACGTATTGCTTGCGCGTCGTGAAAAAGCCGACGCTGGGTCCGCCGTACCAAAGCGGGATGCCCAGCGGCTGCCCATCGCCCACGACGATGTCCGCGCCCATGGCGCCGGGGGTTTTGAACATTGCCAGCGCGGTGGGGTTGGCTACGACGCAGACGAGCGCGCCTTTGGCGTGCGCGGCTTCGATGAGTTTAGTGTAATCGTAGATGCGACCGAAGAAATCGGGGTATTGGACGATGACAAGGCAGGTATCTTCGGAGACGAGAGATTGGAGATTTTCTGGAGATGATTCGAGATCAGCGTTGGGATCGTCGCCCGCGAGTTCAAGATCCATGCCCTGGGTGTAGGTGCGGATGACAGCGCGGTATTGCGGATGAACAGTGGGCGAGACGACGACTTTCCTGCGTTTGCCGCGGAATTGCGCGAAGGCAAGGTTGACGGCTTCGGCGGCGGCGGTGGCGCCGTCGTAGTGCGAGGCGTTGGAGACTTCCATGCCTGTCAGCGCGCACATCAGCGATTGATATTCGAAGATGGCTTGCAGTGTGCCTTGCGAAATTTCGGGTTGGTAGGGGGTGTAGGCGGTGTAGAACTCGCCGCGCCGCAGCATGTGGTCCACAACCGAAGGGATGTAATGGTTATATGCGCCCGCGCCGAGGAAGGAGATCAGGTCGCTGTGGACGTTTTCGTTCGCCTGCGCGAGACCCGAAAGTTCATCGAGGACTTCCATTTCGGTGAGGGCGGGGGGCAGGTCGAGTTTTGGGAAGCGGTGTTTGGCGGGAACATCTTCGAACAAGTCATCGAGCGACTTGACGCCGATGGTCTCCAGCATGGCATCGCGTTCCCTGGGAGAGATGGGAATGTAGGTCATAGTTACTCCAAGACCAATGAAGAAGTAATCAGTTATCAGTCAACAGTGGCTGTGATCACTGATTACTGATTACTGCCCACTGGTTTAGTGTGTCCTTTCCGCACAATACTTCTCATACGCGGCGGAGTCCATCAGGTCGCCTTCGGCTGCGCCTTCGAGCTGGATCATCCAGGCTTCACCGTAGGGGTCGGAGTTGATGGCTTCGGGCTTGTCGGCGAGTCCTTTGTTGACGGCGGCGACTTTTCCGCCTGCGGGGGCGTAGATTTCCGCCGAGGCTTTGACCGATTCGACCGAGGCAATCGGTTTGCCTGCCTCGAGTGTGTCGCCTTCCTCGACCAGCAATTCGACAAAAACGATGTCGGAGAGTTGGGATTGAGCGTAGTCGGTAATGCCCATCGCGCCTGTCGCGGGGTCGAACCATTCATCGGATTTGGTGTATTTGAGGTTGGTGGGGATGTTCATGGTTTTTGTCTCCTTTTTGGTTTGTTTTACTGTTTACCGCCAAGACGCAAAGTGCGCCAAGGCTTTGATCAAGTCGCCAAGAAATTATGGTTGGGTGTAGATAACTCGCTTGATTCCTTGTTTGAGGACGGGTACATTGAAGTTGATGAGCAAGCCCAACTGCAAACGCATCATTTTGAGATAAGAGATTAACTGGGCTTGATGAACAGCGGCGAGACTTTCCACTGCTTTGAATTCGACAGGCAGGATTTTGTCAACCAGCAGATCGAGCCGGCCTTCACCAACTTTTTTGCCTTTGTATTCAACCACAACTTTAACTTGCCTTTCAAATGGGATTCCTAAGCCATCAATCTCGATACAGAGAGCCTCCTCATAAACATTCTCAGTGTAACCAGGTCCAAGCGCACGATGAACTTCGATGGCGGCGCCAATGACCCTGCGCGCAAGTTCATCAACCTCCTTGCTGGGTTCTGGTCTTGTGCTGGCTGGAAAATTTCCTGGCGTCTTCATAAAGAAACCTGGCGTTCATAGCGTCTTGGCGGTTAAAAGATAAAGGCGCACGAAGTCAATCGCGCGCCTCTGTAATGGAACCTGAGAGATTCGGTTAGTCTGATAGTCGCCAGTCACATAGTCTCGTCGTTGGCTGACCAAGAAACTATTTGACTATCAGACTATTCGACTAACTTTACACCGTCGGTATCCCTCGCAGCGAAATCCTGCGGAGGAGTTTTCCAGAGTTTGGTCGGGGCAGGGTCCTTTTGCCTGAGAGTTTCACCTGGTTTCGCCTTGCCAGATTTGCACCTTCGGCGTCCTCCGTGATGGTTTCGATACGTCTTTCGTCTTCGCTCAGGACTACTCAACCATCACTTCGGATCTCTTCCCTGTTGCCCGTTCAGTTTTAAGTCCATTTTATGGGTGAGGGGAAGGGGAGTCAAGAGGAAAAATATCCTTGATTCAAAAAGACTTCCGAAGTCTGTCAGACTTCGGAAGTCTTTTTTGAGGGTCTATTTCCCAGCCACTTTGCGGGGACCGCGCCTGACGGGAGGTTGCTCTGCGGGAGGGGTGGGTGATTCTGTGTCGGGGGCGGGGGAGGTTTCGGGAGCGGGAGCAGGCTCGAGGTCGGGGGAGGAGGCGGGGGCAGGCTGCGGAGCGGGAGGCCCATTCAGGCGGGCAAAGTAGTCCTTGACCACCTGGTCGTTGTAGAAGACCAGCGCCAGAATGCCAACCGCCATCGAGAAGACGTTGCCCGTGAGCACGGAGGCGATTTCGAAGACGGCGATATTGGTGGACGGTTGGAGGATTTGCGGCGGTTGACTGAAGAGTTTGGCCGCGTAGATGAGTTCGAAGACGCCCAGCACGGCAGGCAGGATGGTGATGGGCGTGCAGATGACGCCGATGATGGTGGCAAGCGCGGTGCCCGAGGCGGCGAATCCCCAAAACAAGTTGACCACGCCGCTGGCGAGGGTCATCCAGGCAATGGCTTGAACGAGAGTGGGTTTTTGTGTGTTCATGATTTTCTCCTGAATGCAGTCACTTCCATATACGCCCCTGTCGGAGAATGGTTGCAGATGGTTTTTCACGACGGCACAAAAAGGACTGCGATTCTTTAATCCGGGATCCCTGCGGGTTTGAGGTCTTTGAGATTGAGTTGCAGAGTGGTGCGTCCGTTCCATTCGTTGGCTTCGAGGGTGTACAGGACGTCCACGCGCGGGGGCAGGGAGGCTTGCAGGTTGCCGAGACGGAAGCCGATGGCGTCGTAGGCGGCGCCGCGCGAGTCTTCGAGGGTAAGTTTGAGGTGTTTGCCTTCCGCGCCGACGGTGCGGGATGATTTGATTTTCACGTCGCGCGAGACGAAGACCGCTTCGGGGTTGCCGTAGCCTGTAGGTTCGAGGTAGGCGAGGTGTTTCAATACGTCGAAGTTCAGTTCTTCGAGGGCGACCTCGGCGTCTGCGGTGAGGGTGTGGCGCAGGTCTCTGCCTTCGAGTTTTTCTCTGGCAAGGTTTTTCAGGCGGGCGACGAGTTCGGGAAGGTTCTCGTTGCGCACGGTGAAACCCGCCGCGGCGGCATGACCTCCGTGGCGGACGAGCAGATCTTTGCACTGATCGAGGGCGTCGGTAATATGGAATTCGGGGATGGAGCGGCAGGAGCCGCGCGTTTCTTCGGGTCCTTTCGCGGCGACGATTGCCGGGCGGTAATAGACCTCTGTCAATCGGGAGGCGGTCAGCCCGACGACGCCGGGGTTGAAGTCTTCGTGGGCGGCGAAGAAGAGGTAGGCGTCGGGGTCTTCGCCCAGGGCGATGGCTTCTGCCTGTGCCTGCATGGTTTTGGTGATGGCTTGTCTCTGGCGGTTTTGCACGTCGAGTTGTTGGGCGAGTTGACCGGCGCGCATGAAGTCGGTGGTGGTGAGCAGTTCGAAGGACGCCAGCGCCGATTCGAGCCGCCCGGAGGCGTTGAGGCGCGGTCCGAGCATGAAACCAATGTCGCCGGCTTTGATTTTGTCGAGTTTGATCTGGGCGACGCCTGCCAGGGAAAACAATCCCTGGCGCTTCGTTTCACGGATCTGTTTGATGCCTTTGCGGACAAGGAAGCGGTTCTCGCCGATGAGGGGGGCGAGGTCGGCGACGGTGCCGAGGGCAACGAGGTCGCGGAGATCGTCAAGACCAGAGGTAGAAGGCTGAAGGCTAAAGAGCGCTTCGGCGATTTTGTAGGCGATGCCAACGCCTGCCAGGTCTTTGTCGGGGTAGGGATCGCCGTGCTGTTTGGGATTGATGACTGCCAGGGCAGGGGGAAGGTTCAAGCCGTTGGGGTGGTGGTGGTCTGAGATGACGAGGTCCAGCCCGATGGTGCGCGCATGAAGCGCTTCGTCGGGGGAGCGGATGCCGCAATCCACGGTGATGACGAGTTTGACACCGTCGGCCTTGAGGGAGTCCAGCGCGTCCTTGTTGAGACCGTAGCCTTCGTCGAAGCGGTTGGGGATGTAGCCGCGCACGTCTGCCCCGAATGCCTGAAGGGTTTGGACGAGCAAAGCGGTTGCGGTGACTCCGTCCACATCGTAGTCGCCATAGATGGCGATGGGTTCGCCGTGTTCGATGGCGTAGCGCATGCGGTCTACGGCGGTTTGCATCCCGATCATTTGAAAGGGATCGGTATTGGCAGCCGGTTCGGCTTTGAGGAAGGCGCGCGCTTCGGTGTCGGCGCTGTAGCCGCGGTTGAAAAGAATTTGTTTGAGGATATGGGGGAATTTGGAGAGCGCTTCGTCGGCTTGCGGGGTGATGGGAGGGTGTATGATCCAGCGTTTGTTGTGCATTCGGTTGGTGTCCGTTCGGGGGATGATTTCGGGGTCGGTGCGGGCAAGTATAAACGGTGTTACAAGCCGGGGGCAAGTGTATAATTGCTGCAAGGAGGCAGTATGTATGTTTTGAGACCCGACGAGAGGACGACGCCGGTTATGCTGTATACGCATGATGCGGTGGTGCGGGGGGAAGCGGTTGCCAAGCAGAACGTCCCGCGCATGAACATCTGGCTCCGCACCGACGGCGCGCCGAAGTATATGCACATCCTCAAGCCGCAGGTGATCGTATTCGGCGGGACGCCGCTGCGCCCTTTGACGTTTGAAGAACTCTTCTTTCCGACCTCGCAGTTGATTGCCTACCATACCCTGCCGCCCACCGCCGAGCCTCTGGATTACGACCCGGACGAAGCCAACCGCGTGATGCAGGAAGTGGAGGTGCTGGTGGGAACGTTTGTGGTGAAGGGGAAACTCCGCATCTCTGCCCAGACGGAACTTGCCACCAGCCTGGAGGTGGCGCGCGTTTCGTGGATGTCGGTATATGAAGCGGAGATTGCCAACCCGTACCTGCCGCAGATGCCGGTGGTGAAAACACCGATGATGTTGGTCAATCCGGAGCGGGTGGTGTTTGCAAGGTCGTCGTAAGAAACGCAATCTATTCATCCACGTATGTTTCGCGGGTTGCTCGGTAAACATATCCACCTTCTTGTTGGAGGGCTTTGGCTGCTGTGGCTGGGAGGGTTAGCCCGGCAGTTGAGTTTCGCCGCCGGAGGAACGACTGAGGGGGGATTTTCGGCGCTGTTAAACCTGTACGGTTACATCCATGTCACGGCATGGGGATTGGGGTGGTCAGCCATGCGGCGCCTCAACCTTGCATTGACGGCTTTGGAAACAACCATTCTGTCTTACCTGCTTGGGCTGGGGATCCTCTCTTCTGCAATTGCCCTGGCGGGTTTTTTTGGATGGCTGAACGCCTCTGTTGTGTTTGTCATCCTTGCCTTTGCAGGATTGCCTGCCGCTCTTTCCGCACCGGAGGCTGTTGCGAACCTCCGAAACGTTTTTCGCGCCTCTCGTGTTTTCTCCCCAACAGATCTGTATGAACGGTCTTTGTTTGTACTGGTTGCCCTGATCATTCCCGTGATGCTGGCTCATGCCCTGACCCCGGTTTGGGATTACGATGCCCTGCTCTACCATCTGGAAGCGCCGCGGCGTTTCCTTGCTCATGGCGGCATTTACTTCGATCAGGAAATGATGCGCTCGGCATACCCCTACCTGGGGGAAATGTTGTTTGCCGTGGGCATGATGTTTCACCTTGACGTTCTCTCCAAACTCATTCATCTCACCTATGCAGTTTTGTTTATTCTGGGCGTTTATGCGATGGGGGTACGTTTTTTTAATCGCCAAACGGCGTTGATTGCAGCGGGAATTCTCGTCAGTGTTCCGTCCTTTATATTATGGTCCACCTGGGCAAGCATTGATTTTGCCTGGGCAGGCTATGAACTATGGAGCGTATATGCCATCACCCGGTGGCTGACGGATGAAAGGCAACCTTCTCGTCGCTGGTTGATGCTTGCCGGTGTCATGTCGGGGTTTGCGGCAGGGATAAAGTACATTTCCGTTCCGCCGCTTCTCATCCTGGCGGCATTGCTTGCGTGGTTCTCGCGCCGCCGCTTGCAACAAAGCACCGGCGAAACCCTGCGCGCTCTACTCGTTTTCAGCCTGTCTGCCGCCCTGGCGGGGGGAGGCTGGTATCTCAAAAACCTGATCCTGACGGGCAATCCGGTCTATCCGCTGGTGTTCGGCGGCGCAGGGTGGGAACCGCTCGAAAGACAGGTTTTCAACGCCTACATGCAGACCTTTGGCATGGGCAAAACCCCTCTGCATTTGCTTCTGCTTCCCTACAATGTGTATGCCCATCAGGATCGGTTTTCAACCATGCCGCAGGAGTTGATCCACCCCTTGTTATGGCTGGCGTTCCTGTTTCCTTTTTGTGCAAAATACGATAAACATTCCTTTCTGATCATTTATACGATGACCTATTTTGCCTGGTGGTTTTGGGGTTCGCAAGTCATACGCTTTCTTCTGCCCATTACGGGATTTCTGGCATTGTTTGCGGGCGCCGTCCTGGAAAAATTTCCCAAGTGGGCTGGTAATGCCCTGAAATTTTCGTTGATTTCCGGTTTGATGATCGTCAGTCTGGTCTATCACACCCTGACCCTGCGCAATGCCGGCGCTTTTGAGTACATTGGGGGGCGTCTCTCGTCGGATGCTTTTTTGCGGGTGGTCGTGGATGATTACCATGTAAAGCAATACATCCGGGCATCGTTATCCCCGGCGGAGCGCGCGCTTTTCTTGTGGGACGGACGAGGCTATTACTGCGACAACCGCTGTATCGCCGATACCGAGCAGGCGCTTGCGGTGGGGCTGGCGTTCAATTCGCCTCCTCCCGCCAGCCTGGCGCGGGAACTGCGTGAAAAAGGCGTCACTCATCTGATGCTCAGTCTCAGCGACGCCAACTTCTTTGTTGCCCTTCATGATCCGCAGGGTCTGCACCGCCGCGCGTTGGAGTATTATCAAACCGTCTTCCTGCCCGCGTGCGGAAAACCCGTCTTCCAGGATGCGGGAATGGAATTATTCCAGATTGATTGTTGACGCGAACCGAGGGTGTCAAACTTGCAATTCCCCCGCCAATGACCGCATGAAAAGAATTCCCGTCCCGCTGATGGCGGCAATTACCAGGGCAACCAGCGGTACCGTGAACGAAGAAAAGTTCGATGCAAAGGCGATGCTTTCGCCGGCGACCCACGCCAGGATGCAGGTTACCAGCCAAATCAACAATTGAGCGGGGGAAAATTTTCTAAAAAGAGCGAACGTTGTGACTACCGCAATGCTTGCCCCCATAAAGACTCCAAAGACGACGCCAGCCATGTTCCCGTCCTGCGTAATGCGGAAGGTGAACAGGGCGCCGCTCCGCGCTCCCAGCGTAAACCCAAGGCTGTGGGTGAGAATCCAGCCGATGGTCGCGGGCAGGAAGCGGGTGCGGTTGAAAACAAGATATTGAGCCAAACCGACGGCTCCTCCGAAAATAAGATCGCCAAGCACCAATCCAACCATTCCGGGAATCACCATGGGGACAATACCGGTACTGGTTGCACCGTTCAAACTGCCTAAAACAAAGCCGATGGGGTTCAAAGCCAGCCATTCCAGAAAAAAGCGGGAGCGGAGTGTCAGGTTTTGGGTCATAAAATTTGATGGTTTATATCACAAAACCATTAAATTTTGGTCGTCTTTGGGGATAAAAGGTTACAAAAACTCTGTCCTTTGTGTTTCAGTAATGAGGTTCTGGACTTTTAAAAGAGGTCAATGGATGGCAAAGAGCCAAAGGCGTTTGCCTCTGGCTCTTTTTGTTGTTCACTCACCTTACGCCGAACGTCCCAAAGGTTCTCGTACCGGGTGAGCTATTCACTTGTCTGATTTATGCGGCGGGCAGATTTTGATAAAACTGGCGCACCCGCGCAATCATTTGATTTTTTGTCATCCTGTCGGCGGTTTCCACCTTGAGAAGCCGCTTTTGCATGACTTTCTGTCTCTTGAGGATTTTCTCGAATTCGATCTTTGCCTCGCCAGGTCCCATGACGAAGATCGAGTCGGTCTCCTTGAGGGCATCCATGACCCGCCGGTAAAATTGGGTCAATTTCACCCTGTAACGGTCATTATGGCGGAGTTCCATATCTCCTTTTTGATTGAGTTTTCCTCCCAGCTGTGTGCCGCCCGAAAAATGCTCCGGCGGCTCGATGTTGGAGGAGATCACGTCCACCCTGCCTTCCTTGTACCAGATGAGATATGCCTGTTTATGATCAATCCATACACCGACGTTTCGATCCATACGACCTCCTTATCTGGGTTAGACTGTTAACGTACCGCTGGGTTCCCCTAAAGTATTTATAGCACTATTGCGGTGAAAAGGCAAACATGCCTTTGGTCTATTCCGACTTTTCCACCACCACGGTGGCTTCGGAGAGCAGGGCGGCAATCGCGCCGATGGCGGCAAGCTGCGGCGCAATCAAGGCCCCAACCACACCGAACGTCAGCGGAATTTCGAACACCACCTTGCCTTCCTTGTCCTGGATGATGACCCTGCGAATATTCCCCTCTTTGATCAGGTTCTTGATTTTGCCGAGCAGTTGCTCGCCGTCCACGCGGAATTCCTCGGTGCGGAATTTTTCTTCGGGCATTTCATCCTCCAAATGGCGACATCGCTATTCCATCTACGATGATCAATGGAAAAAGTTGCCTTCAGGTTCCAGACCATGTTTCGTTCAACGGCGTCCATTCATCGCTTTGGTCGGCGCGTTCCTTCCAGTTTTCCTTGCCGCTCCACTCCTCGATTCGAATGGCATAGACCGATGTTCGTTTCAGTTCCTTGTCGGTGATTTCACGATATTCCCTGCCAGCCTGCATCTTCGGGAAATACTTTTGGATGAGTCCATAGAGCGCACGCCGCGCTTCGGCTGGTTCTGTGATTCGCCGCGCCTTGCCGAAGACGATCACGCTTCGATATTGGAGCGAAAACTCGAGCGCGACATTCGACGGGAGCAATCGCCCCATCTCGCTCGCCTCGAAACAGACCCTGGGGTTGCTCTCCAAATTCGAGCGCACTCTGCCCGTGATATTCGAATGGAAGATGATCTGGCGATTCTCTTCGTCGAACCAGAACGTGCTGGGGGTGAGGAATGGCTGTCCGTCCCGCGAGGAGGCGATGTGTCCCACCTGGGCGGTGCGGAGGAAGGCGCGAATCCAGTTGTCCTCCCGTTTGTATTGAGGCAGGCGTTGAAAGGCTGTGGGGCGCATGTGGGTGTACTCACGCGGCATAATCAGGCCAACAAGCGCTTGTAAAGCGTCATTTGAGCGAAGACGGCAAGAATGCCAAGAAGCAAACTTACAAGCCATGTCCAAAAGTTCGAGGGGAGGAAGGCCGATTGCATGAAAAACGCCGCCGCCCCGCACAGCAAACCGCCCAGCGCGGCGACCTCCAATGCCTGATAGGTGGAAACACTGCTTCTTTTATATTTTGGCGGGAGCGTGCTGGTTTTCCATCGGAATGCCCGGGCGAGTTCGGGGTTTTGTTCCATGGCAAAATCCTTGATCTGGTTCATTGCCCTCATCGATTCGTACCAGGCGGACCGCAATTGCGCCAATTGCATCACCGTCGAAACCCCGAGCAGAGTCAATAACAGAAAGACCGCGCCAAACATCAACTTGATGGTGGGAGTCAGTCGCTCCGCCTCGATGAATTGAGTTCCGAATAAAGCCGCAATCAGAGAGCCCACCGCAATCAGGTAGAAAGACGAGACCCGGACGCGATCCTCGAAAGCCTGTGTGGCGGTTTGTGCAATGTAGTTGAATTCGGCGGCGAGCAGTTCGTCCAGTTCGACGCGCTGACTTTGTTCTGACCGTGTTTGCTCATCCATGCGTTGAGGCTCCTTGTTTTCTCAAACGTCGAACGCCCACTCGCCCCGGCGCATGACCGGCTCGCGTCTGCCGTCTGCTGTGATACCGTCAATGTCCATTTGCGGGGAGCCGATCATGAAATCTACATGGCTGAGGCTGAGGTTGCCGCCGGCGGCGATGAATTCGTCGTCGGTCAGTTCCTCGCCGCCGGTCAGGGTGAAGCGGTAGGCGCGTCCGATGGCGATGTGGCAGGAGGCGTTTTCGTCGAACAGGGTGTTGTAGAAGAGATGTCCGCGCCGGGCAATAGGCGAACTGGCAGGGACGAGCGCCACCTCGCCGAGCCGCTTCGCGCCTTCGTCGGTTTCGATGAGTTTTTGCAGGATGGCTTCGTTCTTTTGGGCGTTGACCTGCACGATCTGTCCTTCCTTGAACGTGATGCTGAACCCCTCGATCAAACTTCCGCCGTAACTAAGCGGGAAGGTGGCGGAGACGGTGCCGTCTGCACGGTGACGATCGGGCAGGGTGAAGATTTCTTCGGTGGGCATGTTGGCTGTGAATTCGATGCCGTTTTCGGCGGGCATGCGGGCGGCGATCCAGCGGTGCCCCTGCGGCAAGCCGAGGGTGAAGTCGGTGCCGGGGGCTTTGTAGTGAAGCGCCGTGTATTTTTTCGCCTGCATGTATTTGGCGCGTTGGATGAGGTTTTGGATGTGAGCCTGCCAGGCGGCAATCGGGTCGGGCTGGGTGGCGCGGGTGGTTTCGAAAATTGCCTGCCAGAGACGTTCTTCCGCTTCTTGCGGTTTCAGGTCTGGGAATACTTTTGCCGCCCAGGCAGGAGAGGCGGAGGCGACTACGCACCAATTCACGGCATTGCGGCTGACCGCAGCGCTGACAGGGGCATAGTTTTCAAGGTGAATCTTTTGCATGAAGGAGACGCGTTCGGTGTCCAGCCCGGCGAAGGCATCCGGGTCATTGGCGTAAATCGAAAGCAACGCATCGCCGTTTTGGATCATCTCCATCACGCCGCCGACCAGGAAGTTGGGGTATTCGTCGAAGGAATCGGCGGGCGCATGCTGCAAACGGATGCGGTGCATTTCTTCGTCGCCCCAGATCGCCTCCACATATTTTGCCCCGGCGGCGTAGGCGGCGCGGGTCACTGCATGCACCAGCGCGCGCCCGGCGGGCGGCACACCGCGTGAGGTGGCGTTGGTGATGACGAGGCGCTGTCCCTTTTGCAGGTTCAGTCCTATTTTGACGATGGCTTCGGCGTATTTTTTGAGCAGTTCCGGGTGGGTGAGGGTCATCGAATTTATCCCTTTGCGTGGTTTTTTCAAGTATAGCATGAACCCGAGGCGGAGGATCGGTGTTATATTGGGCGTAGGGAATACCAGCATAAAGGAGCGTCCATGCTGACCATCGAGAAGGTAGATACCGACAACAAAAAGCAGGTGAAACGGTTCGTGGAATTACCGCACCGGCTGTATCAGAACTGTCCGCAGTGGGTGCCTCTGATTAATCTGGATGCCTATACTTATCTTAACCGCAAAAAGCATCCTTTTCACGAACATTCGGACGTGGAATTCTTTTTAGCAGTGCGCGATGGGCGCGAGGTGGGGCGTATTGCCGCCATCGAAAACAAGCCTTTCAACGAATATCATAAGACCCAAAAGGCAAACTTCTACTTCTTCGACTGCGAAGATGACCAGGAAGCCGCCACCGCCTTGTTCGATACGGTCTCCGATTGGGCGCGCGCGCGCGGTTTGACCGAACTGGTCGGTCCCAAGGGGATGGGTCCGCTCGATGGATACGGCATCCTGGTCTTCGGACACGAGCATCGCAATACCATGACGATGCTCAACTATAACTATCCGTATTATCAGAAACTCGTCGAATCGCTGGGCTTTGACAAGGAAGTGGACTTCGTCTCCTGCTATCTGCCTGCCGACCAATTCCAGGTCCCCGAACGCGTGGAACGCATTGCACAGCGCGTCATGCAGCGAGGCGGTTTGCAGGTAAAACGCTTCAAAAACAAGCGAGAACTCATCGCTTGGGCGCCGCGCATCGGTCAGGCCTATAACAAAGCGTTCGTCCACAACTGGGAGTATTACCCTCTCTCCCCGCGTGAAATTGACTTCGTTGTGGATAACATCATGACCATCGCCGACCACCGCCTGATCAAAATCATCACCCACGGCGAAGACGTGGTGGGCTTCCTCTTCGCCTTTCATGACGTTTCGGCGGCGCTTCAGCGCTCCCGTGGACGGTTGTTCCCCTTTGGAATCGTTGACATCCTCCTCGAACTCCGCCGCACCAACACGGTTTCCGTCAACGGCATGGGCATCCTGCCGGAGTTTCAGGGTCACGGTGGCAACGCCATCCTCTACTCCGAAATGGGACACACCCTGCTCGGCTTCAAACAATTCACCCACGTGGAGATGACGCAAGTTGCCGAAACCACCGAGCAAATGCGCGCCGACTTGAAGAACTTGAACGGCGTCGAATACAAAAACCACCGAGTCTATCGAAGGAAAATCTAATAGACCTCTTGCATAAGTCAGCCGACGGTAGAGAACGTCTCCTACGCAAAGGCGTACTGTGCGCGCTCTGGCGCACTTTTGCAAGAGGTTTAATCAAAAAATGCCCGCCCTTGTCGCCGTCGCCGTGAATTTGGATGAAAGATTTCGATTTCTCCGAGGTCGAGCGAGAGTTCCACCTTGTCTCGATATTTAATCCCCGCAATGTATGGTGCCAGCACCTCGACCGTCGAAGGCGATTGAAAGTGATCCCTTTTTGTCCTGGGATCGGGGTAATACACCCATCCCGAATACACCTTTCCGTCGAATTTAACTTTGCAAGGGGAAAATGAAAAAGTCTCAGCGTTGGTCAGTTCCGTCCACTTGACCCGCTGAAATTTGAAAGCCGGGTTTTTCATCTCGAATTCATACGGCGCGATGGAGATGTTCAATGTGCCATTGAACATGCGGTCGAGATTCAAGCCCAACTTCTTGAAAAAGGGCTTCTGTTTTTCGATGCTCCCATATTCCGGGTAAGCCCTGGAGGGTCCCGACGCGACCCGGTATCCCTTTCTGAGCCTGCCTGTAATGGTGATCCACCGTCGTTCTTTCATAGGTGGAGTATAGCAGAAGAATGGTATAATTATTTTTATGAAATCCCTGCAAGCCGCTGCCGCATCGGCTCGCACAGCCCATATCGGGACTGTTCTATAAGTGCGTGACGGCGCAAAGAAAAAAAAACGATGCCATCCCAGTCCCGAATCTTCGCAGGTTCGGGACTTTTCTTTTGAGACGGTAGACTTCAGACGTTGAACGTTAGACTTCAGATATAATTCGCCCGTCATCTCAACCTTTTGGAGACCGCATGACCAAAAAACTTTCAGGCAACCAGATTCGCCAGAACTTCATAGATTTCTTCCTCGAGCACGGACACACTGCCGTCCCCTCCATGTCCCTCGTCCCCGGCGGAGATTCCACGCTGCTCTTCACCAACTCGGGCATGGTTCAATTCAAGGACGTGTTCCTCGGCACCGACAAAAAACCCTACACCCGCGCGGTGGATTCGCAAAAGTGTATGCGCGTCGCCGGCAAACACAACGACCTCGACGACGTGGGGCGCGACGACACACACCACACCTTCTTCGAGATGCTCGGCAACTGGTCGTTTGGCGACTACTACAAAAAGGAAGCCATTGCCTGGTCCTGGGAACTGCTTACCGAAGTGTGGGGCCTGCCCAAAGACAAACTCTACGCCACCTGCTTCGAAGACGATAAAGGCAACATCCCCCGCGACGACGAAGCCGCCGAAGCCTGGAAGGCACAGCCCGGCTTCGACCCATCGCACGTCCTGTTCTTTGGGCGCAAAGAGAACTTCTGGCAAATGGCAGAGACCGGTCCGTGCGGTCCCTGCTCCGAAATCCACATTGACCTCGGCGAAGAACGCGACAACTTGCGCGGCAAACCCCATCGCTGCGGCGTCAACGGCGAATGCACGCGCTTCCTCGAACTGTGGAACAACGTCTTCATCCAATACAACCTCTTCGAAGACGGGCGCCTTGAACCCCTGCCCGCCAAACACGTGGACACCGGCATGGGCTTCGAGCGCATCGTCTCCGTCCTGCAAGGCGTGGACTCCAACTACAAAACCGACCTCTTCGCCGGGTCACTGGCTGTCCTGCGCTCGCTCACCGGGCACAGCGAAGAGCAAATGTACGCCGATTTCACCCCCTACCGCGTCATCGCCGACCACGCCCGCGCTGCCGCCTTCCTCATCGCCGACGGCGTTGTCCCCGGCAACGCCGGGCGCAACTACGTCACCCGCATGATCATCCGCCGCGCGGCGCGCTTCGGCACCAAAATCGGCTTGAACGAACCCTTCCTTGCAAAAGTGGCGCAAGCCGTCATTGAACAATACGGCGACTTCTACCCCGAACTGCGCAAAGCCCAGCCCGCCATCCTCGACCACCTCACCCGTGAAGAAATCCGCTTCGCGCGCACGGTGGAGGCTGGCACTGCCCACCTGGAGAATCTACTCTCGAACCTGCGCGCCTCCAACCAGACCGTCCTCGACGGACGCCAAGCCTTCGACCTCTACGCCACCTACGGCTTGCCCTTCGAAATCTCCCGCGACATCGCCCGCGAACAGGGGCTGGACGTGGACGAAAAAGGATTCCAACAGGCAAAAGAAGAGCACGCTCTCGCCTCCGGCGGCGGCAAAGCCATGGGCAAACTCGGCGGCGAAGATGCTGAATTCTTTGCCCGCATCCTCAACGACCTGCAAGCCAAAGGCAAACTCGGCGCCGACGGCGTAGAATACGACCCCTACAACAGCCCGCGCGTCGAAGGCAAAGTGCTGGCGCTGGTCGTAGACGGTCAACTGGTCGAATCTGCCTCGCTCGACGACCAGGTAGAAGTGATCCTCCCCAAAACCGGCTTCTACATCGAAGCCGGCGGTCAGGTGGATGATACGGGCTACATTAGATCACTTCCCCTAAATTCGCAGAATTTGGGGGGAGATGGAGGGGGGCAAGGCTGGCAAATCGAAGTGACCGCCATGCGCCGCCCGTCTGCCGGCGTCATCGTCCACATTGGCACAGTCATCTCAGGGCAGCCCAAAGTTGGCGATAAATGTCTCGCCGAAGTGGACATGGTCCGCCGGCATGACATCATGCGCAACCACACCGCCACCCACCTGCTGCACAGGGCGCTCCATGCCGTTTTGAGCGACCAGGCAAAACAGGCTGGCTCACTCGTCGCGCCAGATCGCCTGCGCTTCGACTTCAACCACCCTGAAGCCCTGACCACCGAACATCTGGAGCGCATCGAGCGCATGGTCAACGAAGCCATTGCCGCCGATATGCCGGTCGTCAAACAAACCAAATCGCTGGAAGACGCCCAAAAAGAAGGCGCCATGGCGCTCTTCGGCGAAAAATACAGCGAGACCGTCCGCACAATCTCCATTTTGGAAGCCGACAGTTCTGCCGAGAAGAAGTATTCGTACGAATTGTGCGGCGGCACCCATCTCGAGCGCACGTCCGATATCGGCGTCTTCCTCATCGTCAGCGAGGGATCGGTTGCGGCAAACGTCCGCCGCATCGAAGCGGTGACCGGGCGCGCCGCCCACGGCCTGATTGCCAAACGCTTCAAAACCCTCAAACAGGCGGCAAACGCCCTGAAGACCTCCGTAGACGAAGTGCCCCTCAAAATCGAACTCCTTCAAGACGAAGTGACAGACCTCAAAAAGGAGCTCGCCAACCTGCGCGCCCAACAGGCTTTGTCAACCTTCAGCCTTCAACTATCCAACCTTCAAACGGTGAAGGACGTTCACGTGCTGGCGGTGGAAATCCCCGCCGCAACCGCCGATACCCTGCGCCTGCTCGCCGATAAGTTCCGCGAGAAATATCCCCAAAGTGGCGCGGCTCTGCTCGCCGCAGAGTCAACCGTCATTGCCGCGGTGACCGAAGACCTCGTCAGGCGCGGGCTGAAAGCGGGCGACCTCATCGCCGGCGTCGGCGGGAAGGGAGGTGGGCGTCCCAATCTGGCGCAGGGCAGCCTGCCCAAAGGTCAGGAAAAAGAGGCGCTGGCAAAATTGCCGAAAGTCATCGAGGACAGGTTAAAGTAACCCCCATCACCATCCACCTTGTTCGTCCACAAAAACGTCCTGAAGGTTCGATTTTCGGCAAAGCCCTTGGGACGTTTTTGCTCGTTTCGATTCGATGAAAAATTGGTTATAGAGAGCAGAAGGTTCTCTGTTGCAAGGATATTCGTCCTGCTTTTGCCCTAACCCCTTACCCCTCTCCCAACGTTGGGAGAGGGCGAGCGCTGATCATTGTGAGGTTTTGTCATTGTTTGCAACAGAGCAAGCAGAAGGCATTTTCGACAAGGAGTACAAGATGAACGCCATCCTTTTTTGGGTCTTGTTTGGTTTTCTTTGCGGAAGCATCCCATTCGCCTACCTGATCGGCAAATTCATCATTGGGCGCGACATTCGCACGGTGGGCGACGGCAACCCGGGCGGCACCAACGTCTGGATTGCCGGCGGCTGGAAGATTGGGCTTGCCACCATCCTGCTTGAAATCCTCAAAGGCTTTGTGCCGGTCTATCTGGCGCAGCGCGCCGGGCTGACCGAATGGTCGCTGGCGCCGGTGGGACTGTCTCCCATCCTCGGGCATGCCACCCAGCCTTTCCTGGGCGGGCGCGGCGGCAAGGCGCTGGGTGCAACGGGCGGCGTGTGGCTGGCGTTTACGGGAATTTGGGCATTCTTTGTGTTTGCCGTGGGCGCGCTGACCGTGCTTACCCTGCAAACCGTCCATGCTTACGCCTCCCTCGCCGGGATGATTACACTGACCGTTTTCGTGTACTGGCGCTTCGGCGCAGACTGGCTGAGCGCCTTTGCCCTGCTCAACACCGCCCTCATCTTTTGGACTCACCGCCGCGACCTGGGCGCGCCCTGGCATTGGCGGCAGTGGGTCACTCACTTCTTCGTCAGGAGGAGCGCGTGAGCGGATACCTCGATCATCAACCGCAGGTCATCGTCGTCTTCCTCGCCCTGGGATTGCTGACCGCTCTTTCCAACCACCTGACCATCCGCCGCTTCGACCAGTACCCGCGCGCTTCCGTCTTTCCGCGCGTGTCTGTCCTCATCCCGGCTCGCAACGAAGCCGACAACATCGAAGCCTGCGTTCGTTCCCTGTTAATACAGGACTATCCTGACTTTGAGGTCATTGTTCTCGATGACCACTCCGAAGACGAAACCCGCCTCCTCCTTGCCCGCCTCGCGCGGACCTCGAACCGGCTGCGCGTTCTCGATGGGCATCCTCTTCCCGATGGCTGGCTCGGCAAGCATTGGGCTTGTCACCAACTGGCGCAGGCGGCGACGGGCGATCTGTTGCTCTTCACCGACGCCGACACCCGTCATGCCCCTTCCGTGCTGCGCGACAGCGTTTCGGCGCTCCTTGCCGAACGCGCCGACCTGGTCACTGCCTTTCCGCAGGAGCGTGCCGTCACCTGGGGCGAAAAACTCATCATTCCCGTCATCGGTTTTGGCATTTTCTCGTTCCTGCCCGTTGCGCTGGCACGCTGGCTGAACCTGCCCAGCCTGACCGTGACCATCGGTCAGTTCATGCTCTTCCGCCGCGCCGCCTTCGAAGCCATTGGCGGCTATGAGGCGGTGCACGATCATCTGGTGGACGATGTGATGCTTGGACGACGCATCATCCAGCACGGCTACACCTGGCGGCTGATGGACGGCACGCGGCACGTCTCCTGCCGCATGTATCGCGGCTTCTGGCAGGCGGTGGATGGCTTTACCAAAAATATTTTTGCTTTTTTCGATTACCGCCTATCCCTTTTTGTCGTGGCATGGGGATGGATGGCTGTTGCCTTTTTGGCGCCTCCTTTCGCGGTTTGGGCAAACCATTTCGATGTGCCCATCCCATTCTATCCTTTATCGCTGGCATGGCTGGGAACGCTCGAAGCGCTTCTTTTATGGGGTATTGCTTATTGGCGTTTTCGCTTTCCGTTGCCTCTGGTGTTGCTCTACCCCGTCAGTTTTGCGTTATTCGTTCTTATTGCAATGCGCTCCCTAGTCTATACTTTGCTGGGACAATCTTCCTGGAAGGGGCGCGACCTTGCCCCGCCCGTTTGGAAGTGGTGAGAAGCAGTGCAACTCTGTGGATTTGCGCTGCCTGCCCAGGGGGTATAATTTTCTTCACATGAAAACCGCCATCATCACCCTCGAATCGCACGATGACCTGATCTCCGTCCGTGACCGTATGTCGTGGGCAAAGACGCCGCGTATCCTGCTGGTGTGGCCCAAATTCGAGAAGGTGACCCTGCGGCAGGTGGACTTGAAGGTCTTGCAGAGACATGCCGCCGCGCTGGGGGCGCAATTGGGGCTGGTCACGCGCTGGCGGCGGGTGCGGGCAGAGGCGGAAGCGTTGGGTATTCCGGTTTTTGATTCCACGCGGCAGGCGCAGCGGGCGAAATGGCAGAAGCCGAAACCAAGGAAGTTGCCGCGCAAAGCCCCAGACAGGACTCTGCGCGAGAAGCGGGAACAGGTACAAGTCAGGGAGGAGGCGTGGCGCGCGCATCCGGCGGCGAGAGTGCTGGCTTTCCTGATCGGAGTCCTTGCGGTGCTGGCGCTGGTTGCGCTCTTTCTCCCACGCGCCGAGATTCGGTTGAAACCGGTCACAAAAACACAAAGCGTTACCCTGCCCGTAACCGCAAGCCCGTCGGCGGACTCTGTGTTGATTACGGGGAATATTCCCGCGCGCGAAAAACGGATCGTGGTCGAAGGAAACCAGTTGATCCAGGTCACAGGTGAGGGGGTTGTGCCGCAATCGAAGGCAAAGGGTGTCGTAGTCTTTCGAAACCTCACGCAAAATGCGGTGACGATTCCCCTCGGCACGATCGTTTGGGCTGGCGATGCGCGTTTTGCGACAATCGAGCCGGGAGTTGTGAATCCGGGGGTCGGCGAAACGGCTGCCATCAGGGTCGAGGCGGCAGCGGGCGGAGTTTCGGGCAATGTGGATGCCGGTGCAATCAACATTGTGGAAGGCAGGCTGGGGCTTTTGCTTTCGGTGACCAACCCCGAGCCGACGACTGGCGGGCGCGAGCGCGTCTCGCGGCAGGCCACCGATGCCGACCGCGCCCGTGCCAGGGAATTGTTGTTGAGCCGCTTGCAAAATGTTGCGCTTGCGGGGTTTCAAAACGAATTAAAGCCGGGGGACGTTTTATTCGAGGACACGTTGGCCGTTTCGCAGACGCTTTCGGAAGTGTATGACCCTCCTGACGGAGCCGCCGGCTCCCAATTGACCCTGACCATGCAGGTGGAGTATGCCATCCGCTACGCATCCGCCTCGGACTTGACCGAACTTGCCGCGTTAGCGCTGAACGCTTCCCTCTCCCCGGGCTTTCTCCCTGCGTCCGACGCGTTGACTGTGGAATCCGTCACCGACCCCAAACTGCTCGAAGATGGCTCCGTCCGCTGGAAAATCCGTGTCGAACGGGAGATCGCGCAACAGATGAATATCGCGCATGTGACCCGCCTGGTCATGGGACTTGGCGCCTCCGAGGCGCAATCCCTGCTGGATGGTAACCTCCCCCTGCAGAGTGACCCGAAGATTGCACTCACTCCCTCCTGGTGGCCCTGGGTGCCGATCGTTCCGTTTCGTATTGAAGTGGTGACGCGGTGAAAAAGTTTTATGAGAATCCTCGCGGTTGACCACGGCGAAAAACGCATCGGTCTTGCGCTCAGCGACCCGACCGGGACCCTCGCCAGCCCTCTCACCGTCATCAAGCACGTCTCGCGTTTGATGGACGCCGCACAGGTGGCGAACCTTGCCGCCGAAAACGAGGCGGAACTCATCATCGTCGGTCAATCGTTCGACGAAGACGGAGAGCCGAACCTCGCGGGCCGCCGCGCCGCCAAATTCGCCGAAGCCTTGAAAGAGCAGACAAACATCCCGGTCGAGTTGTTCGACGAATCCTTCTCCACGCAGGAGGCGCGCGCGGCGGTCATCGAACTGGGATTTTCGCGCAAAAAACGCGCCGGTCACCACGATTCCCTCGCGGCGGTGATGATTTTGAAGTCTTATATTGAAGCCCATCGCAAATCGTAATGCGCAAACTTTCCCCCCTCCTCCCCGTCATCCTCATATTCATCTGTATTTGTCTTGTCGTAACCCTGGTCACCATTCCAGCGCAAGCCGCGCACATCTACGGTCAACCTGCCGCGTGGCTTTCGCTCACCCAGCGCGTGCAATATTCCGCGCAACTGCTCTGGTACGACGGCTTGCTCACCCGTCCGCGCGACGCGAACGGCGCAGAATTGTCCTTCACCATCCAGCCGGGCGAGTCGATCAACTCGATTGCCAACAACCTCGAAGCGATGGGTTTCATCCGCGACGCCGAAGCCTTTCGCGCCTACCTCATTTACTCGGGTCTCGACACCTCCATCCAGGCGGGCGAATATAAACTCAGCGCGGCGATGTCGGCGATCGAGATCGCCCATCGGTTGCAGGATGCCACCTCCGAAGAAGTGACGTTCGTCGTCCTGCCCGGCTGGCGGATGGAGGAAATCGCCGCTTCGCTTTCGACCTCGGGCTTGTCCATCGCCCCTGCTGATTTTTTCAACGCTGTACACAACCCGCCGCGCGGATATGACTTCCTCTCCGACGCGGACACCGCCGAAGGATTCCTCTTCCCCGACTCTTACATCTTCTCCCGTCAGATCGCCGCTGACGAGCTGGTGAATGAACTTGTCCGTCGCTTTGCCCTGCGCCTCTCGCGTGACATACAACTGGCTTTTGAAAACCAGGGGCTTACCGTATATCAAGCCGTAACGCTGGCGTCCATTGTGGAGCGCGAAGCGGTGCGGACGGAGGAAGCCCCGCTGATTGCTTCGGTGTATCTCAACCGCCTGCGCATCGGCATGAAACTCGAAGCCGACCCGACCGTCCAATACGCGCTCGGCTATCAGGCAGATACAAATTCATGGTGGAAAAGCCCGCTCTTTTTGAACGACTTGCAAGTCGATTCGCCGTTCAATACCTATGTCTATGGCGGACTGCCTCCCGCTCCCATCTCCAACCCCGGCATGAATGCCTTGAACGCGGTTGCCTATCCTGCCGAGACGTCGTACAACTTCTTCCGCGCGAAATGTGATGGCTCCGGCTATCATAATTTTGCGGAGACGTTCGAAGAACATCTGAGGAATGGGTGTCAATAGGTTACTTGCCGCTTCTGAACGCCTCCCACACCTCCAACGCGGGTTTGGGGGAGCGGTCGAAGTTTTGAAAACCGGTGTGACCGAAGTAACCGAGAAAACCGGCTTCCTCCGCATTTTGTCCGTTGGCGAGCATATATTCGGTCATGGCTTCGATGTTGAAGTCGGTAAGCAGAAGATTGACCCAAAACACAAACCGCGAGCCGCCCAATTGATCGTGGATTGCGTTCAGGTACGCGACCTGGTCTTCGGGCGAGCCTTGTATGGGACCCGCGACTTGGGATGAGAATCCGCCCTCGGCAACCGCGACCGGTTTGTCGGTTCGCGTGAGAAGCGGGGAATAATAGTCAGCAGGGATGTCTGAAGCGGAGGAAAAGACAAAATAGGGATAGGTCGAGATCGCCCATACATCCAGATTGGGCTCGAAGGCTTCGACCTGTTCCCAGTTGGTATCGAACTTTTGGCGGTTTCCCTCCTCGGGCTGATGAAACATGTTGTTGAGGTCGTCCCACTGAAAGGTGACGAAAATCTGCGTTTCGGGCGCTTCGGCTTTGACGAGCGCATAAATCTCGTTGTACAGGCTGATGAAATTGGGCGCGTCGTCGGGATGCGCGTCCATGTACGTGTTGATCTCGGAGGCGAGACCGAGGTAGCGCGGATGAAAGGCGCGCACGACCCACAGCGCGTAATTTTTGTGAGCGGTTCGCACATCCGGGTTCGCGAAACTCGCCTCCCATCCCACAGGCAGCCCGATGAACTCGCGGCGGTTGAGTCCGTTGAGCGGATCGAGGACGAAGATATATTCAAGACCGTTCTGGTGGGCGAGTTTGGTTTGGTTGATGAGGTCGGCGCGCGTCTGCGATTCGCCCTCCGCTCTGTCCACGAACTCCTCCCAGGCGGTGTTTTGCTGGATGAGGACAAAATCGCCGTGTTCCCCCATGTCTTCGAATAACTGAATTGCGCTTTCGACCTTCGGCTCCGGCGGGACGGGAAAGAAGCCGTAGGCGGTCCTTCCGGAATCGAAGATGGAGGTTTCGGGAGGGGGAGGCGGAGTGGGGGATTCGCCTCCGCACGCCAGGCTGGCGAGCGTGATGATGCACAGGCTCAGGATACATTGTTTCATCGGCTACTCCGTTTGGATGGGCGGGAAGTGGATGTCCGGGTGGTTCGGGAAGGCGAGGTTAACCAAAGCCGCCCAGGGGATGCCCACAGCGAGGGGCAGGAAGCATGCCAGGACGCCGTGCCAGAGTTTTGGCGGCTGCGCGCCGCGCTCGGTTGGAATGGTGTAGGCGGGTAAATAGACCATCAGACCATAAACGAAGATCCACAAGGCGAATTCGTTCAAGTGTTCCCAGCCAAAGGTGAATGCTTCGGCAAAGAGTCCGTTCAGCCCGGTCAGCAGGAACACCCAAAACGGTTTGAAATCGTAGCGTTTCAACAGCCATGCCCAGGTAATGAACCACGGCACGAAGACGATGACGCTGTGATGCAGGATGACATCGAAATAATTGGCGGAAGCGGTGATGTATGCCTCACCGACTTGCACGCCGAACAGAGGCGCAAGGTTGGTCATGAGCGTGGTGATCGCTTCCTCGGTCATTGCCAGCAGGGTGGCAAAAAGGACAAACTTGACCTGCCAGTGGAGCGGGATTTTCAAAACAAGGGTTTTGACACGCTCGCGGAAGAGATACATCAGCCCGCCGCCGACCCATACCCACAGCACGATCAAACCCAGCCCCATGCCGATGACTGCCCGAAAGACCTTGTTCCCCGCTGCGGCAACGTAGACCAGGCTCGTGATGAGAATCAGCCAAAGTCCGAGAAGCAGGATGAAGGTCGTTTTGAGGCGCTGCGGCGTTCGAGTTGTCATGGCGATTTCCCGCGTAGAAATACGGCGGTGATACCCATGCCGAAACCGGCACATCCCAGAATCCCCCCCTGAATGACCACAGGGTTGAGTATCTGTTTCGAAATTGCGCCGACCGTTTCCTCCAAGGCGGAAATCAAACTCTCCGGTAGAAAGCCTGCCTGGCTTTGGATCACCGCCCGAATGACAAGACCAAGCAGGGGCGAGCCGATCAGGGCGGTCACTGCGCCGACTGTGCCGATGGCAAGCAAAGGATAGCCCCACCATTTCAGCCAGTCCGTGAAGTTGCGGACGGCGAGCGCCGTCAGTGCAATCAAAAATAGCACAGGTAGGATCGGCGATAGTGTCATGACCAGCCGAACGCTGTTCAAGCGTAGGCGCGGATCATCTTGCGGGGTGCTGTTTTCAGCGGAAAGCAGAACGACCCGATCGGGTATGGCGGTTGCCATGACTTGTACTTGTGAAGTGAGCATGGGGGTGATCAGCCCCATCATTTCCGCGGGCGGCTTGCACAGGGCGACCTCCCCGCTGAAAAAGCCCATGCCCATTTGCAGGAGTTGCTCCAGCGTGCAATCCGGCTGGGCGTTGATGAGGCGCACGGCAAGTTCCGCGCCTGCCGGTCCTGCCAGGCGGTTTTTGATAGGGAGCAGGGAGACGGATACGGTATCCGTTTGGTTGTTCAGGTAGGCGAATATCGAATTCAGGGCATCTTCCGAGAGCATTTTCAAGTCGTCCGGCGGCAACAGTTCTGCAATCGCCGTCTCCAGATCCGCGGGCGACAGGGTTTTCAGGAAGGGATCTGTATCCGGGTCCTTTGCAATGGCTGTGTGCAGTGCGCCCGCCAGAATTGCGGGGATGCGCGTGTACAGATTTTGACGCTCGAACGCCTGCTGGAACGTCTCCGCGGAAAAAGCCCGGCGTTCGATGTTGAACAGCAGAAGCGCCGCCGCCCCTGAAAGGACGAGCATGACGGCGCAACACCAGGTGAGGAATGTTCGAATCGTTTTCATTGGGCGCTGGCAATCTCGATGTAGTCTTTTGTCACCGCTTCAGCCTCCGAGGCGCCGAGCAGGGCGAGCAGTTCACTGACCAGGTGCGCCTTGTTCTGGGCGTCTTTGCGGCTCCAGGTGCGGCTTTTGATTTCGATGAAGTAGCCGAGCGGCGGCGCGGTTACGTTATCGAGGTTGATGTAAAACTCGGTGTCTTTGTATTTAATCAGCCAGCGCAGGCGGTCTTTTTCGATGTTGACTTCGGAGGCGGGTTTGAAGTATTCGCGGTAAAAGCGCAGGGAATTGGCGGCGGGCGCCAGGAAGCGGCTGCGGGAGAGAAGCACGTCGTTGGCAAATTCGCCTTCGCGCAGGACGCCAATCAGCGTGAGACGGGCGCGCACGTTGGTGACGTTGCCTTTGTCGTCCACGAAATCGTCCTCGCGGAAGCGCAGCCTGCCTTGTGACGGGTCAGCGAAGTGGAAGTAGGTATCGTGCTGACGGTAATGCCGTTCGTACAGGATGTCTATCTCGTCCCGCATCAATGCCTGGATGATGAGGCTGGGTTCGGCAATTTTGACTTTTACTTGTACCTCGAAGGATTCCTCTTCCATCGAGCCGCCGAGGGCGATGAGTTTCGACAGCACCGATTGTTCGCGTTCGATGAGGAAGGCGTCTATCTTCTTTGCGATGTCCGCCGCCTGGGTGAGGAGGTCCGCTTCGTTGAGGGTGAGCAGATGGCGGTTGCGCATGACCCATTTGCCGTTGATCATCACGTCGCTCACGTCGGTGGATTTGCCGGCATAGACGATTTGTGCGTAGGTGTTCTCGGCAGAGCGGCGGAAGGCGGGGGAGTTGTGGACCGGGCTGAGGTCGAGCAGGATCAGGTCGGCGCGGCGGCCGGGGGTGAGGGAGCCGGTCCAATGTCCGAGATGAAGCGCCTGTGCGCCGAGCCGCGTGCCCATGAGCAGGGCTTGCGAGGCGGGCAGGGAGGTGGGGTCATTGGTCACGGCTTTGGCGATGAAGGCGGCAAGGCGCACTTCTTCGAACATGTCGAGGTCGTTGTTCGAGGCGGGACCGTCTGTGCCGATGCCGACGTTGAGTCCGATGGCGAGCATTTTGACCACCGGCGCAAACCCCGAGGCGAGTTTGAGATTGGAGGAGGGGTTGTGCGAGACGCCTGCGCCCGCGTGATGAAGGGTGCGGATTTCGCCCGCGTCTATGTGAACGCAGTGGGCGGCGATGACTTTGGCTTCGAGCAGTCCCTGTTTTTTGACGTAGGGGATGACCGGCATGCCTTCGTCGCGGCGCATGTTTTCGACTTCGAGCGCGGTTTCGGAGAGGTGGATGTGCAGCGGCACGTCGAATTCTTTGGCGAGTTCGGCGGTTTCGCGCAGGATTTCGGCGGTGGTGGTGTAGGGGGCGTGCGGCGCAATGGAGGGGACGATGAGGGGGTGGTCTTTCCAGCGCTGGATGAAGCCGCGTGCCTGTTCCATGCCGTCTTCGTAGGATTTCGCGTCGGGGGTTGGGAATTTGAGGATGGACTGCCCGCAGACGGCGCGCATGCCTGCCTGGGCGGCGGCTTTGGCAACCTCCTCTTCGTAGAAGTACATGTCGTTGAAGGTTGTCACGCCGCTGCGGATGAGTTCGGCGCAGGCGATTGAAGTGCCGAGCGCAACGAATTCGCGCGTGGCGAACGCGCGCTCGACGGGCCACATGTAGCCCTGCAGCCAGACGTCGAGGCGCAGGTCGTCGGCGATGCCGCGCAGCAGGGTCATGGGGACGTGGGTGTGGGCATTGACCAGCCCGGGCATGAGCACTTTGCCCTGGCAGTCAAGGGTTTCCGCGGCGGTGTATTCCCTTTTGATTTCGTCCTCGGATCCCACGGCGAGGATGCTGTCGCCTTTCACGGCAAGGGCGCCAGGGTTGTATTGGGTGAGGTGTTCATCCATGGTGAGGATGTGGGCGTTTACGAAGAGGGTGTCGGCTTGTTGGGTCATGCGTTCTCCTGTGGAGGTCGGTCCAAAAAATGCTCAGCGGCAGGGATAAGATGTCTGTCGGCGTACGAGAGCGCCTTTTACGCGATTTTTGTTACGGCACAAAGTTCAAGAATATCTTGAGGGCTTCGAGGTTTTGCTTGAAATCGGTGTCTTTGTGGTTGGTGAGTTCCATATCCACCGCCGCGCCGACACCGTTTTCCACAGCCCAATCGGCGAGGGTGCCGGTGTATTCGCAGCCGGTGTCAACGGGCGGGTAGGGATAGCCAGTGACTTTGGCAAGCGCTTTTGCCAGGCGGATGGAATCCGGTTCCCACGGGTCGCCGCCGGGGAAGATGCCCAGCGCCGCGCTGTGATAACTGATGACTGCCTGAAGGTCGTGCGTGGAGATGAAACTCATCACGGCGCGGGTTTCGGGTTCCGAACCGCCGTAGGTGCCGCCGGTGGTGGGTCGGTAAATCCAGCATCCGTCGCGATTCCAGTCGGCGGTCCAGTTACGGGAAGGGAAATTACGGTTGAGGTCTACGCCGCGGTTGTTGACGCGCCCATCCACGCCGTCCGAGCGGGCTTCTGCATCCGGGTTCATGTTGCGGATGATGTAAAGCGTCGCGTCATCCGGTATGATTTCGGGGTGGTCAATGATGTAGCGGATGAGTTCGTTTGCCAGCCCGATGGTGTTGCCTTCGTAGCCGCCGTGAATACCTGCCACGATCAGATACTCGCGTTCTCCGCTGCCGAAGGTGTATACGTCAATGGGACGCCCGCCGTGCGATAGGCCGATGACGTTCGAGGGTTGTCCGTGGTTGAGGATGAACGGGGTGGGCGTTTCATAGACCGGTACGGTGGAGTAGGGATTCGGAGTCAGTGTAGGCAGGAAGTAGATTGTCGGCGGAATTTTTGGGGTTGGCGCTGCGCGCGGAGATTCCGCCAGGGCGTTTGCGGCGGAGGCGCGCTGACCGTTGATATAAAAAATGCCGCCGGCG
Organism: Chloroflexota bacterium; assembly: GCA_013388685.1. Lineage (GTDB taxonomy): Bacteria > Chloroflexota > Anaerolineae > Anaerolineales > Villigracilaceae > Defluviilinea. The sequence goes on from JACAET010000050.1 coordinate 45,182, forward strand.
AGCAGGCAAAGAACCACGACCGCGTTCGTTCCCCAAATGGCATATACCCAGGAAGGGGAGACGCGCTTCTTACGCGGCATGTTCCTCCAGGGCGGCGGTGCGGAGCCAGTTCAGCGCCAGGTTGACCGACCAGCGCGGCAGACTGCGCGGCGGTCCGCCGTAGGTGATGCGGTGGGTCTTCTCGCCGTGCGGGGTGATGAGCGCCATTTCGGCGGCGCGTTCGTCCGGGTAGAGGGCGACGCCGAGGGCGATGTCTGCGCGGGAGTCGGCTCGGGCGGCGCGTAAGGTGTCCAGCAGGGCGGCAGGCTCGAGGTCTGACAGGGAGGCGGTGTGTGGAATTTTTCGTGCGAGCAGTCCATCCAGCCCGGATTCGATGGCGGTCAGTGTCCAGCCGCGTTTTGCCACTGCATTGAGAGCCGCATCCTCCAGCCGGTCTTCGTCGGCTCCGAAGATGTGGTCTCCAAGTCTTTGGCGCACCTGTTTTTCCACTTCGGCGATCATGGTGTCGGCTTCGGCTTCGCTGTGCGCTTTGGCGGCGATGCGGACATCCACGACGCCGGTATGTGCCGCGAGTCCCACAGTGGGGTTGCTGAGGGTTTCGAGGTCGCCGATCTGTTCGTCAATCATGCCCTCGCCAAGCCCGGCGCAATGCAAAATGCGGACTTTGATGATTTCGTTCAGGTCGAAGCGCCGCTGGAGATAGGGGATGATGGATTCGTGCAGGATGTGTTCCATTTCGTTGGGGACGCCGGGCAGGGAGATGACTGCTTTTACCCCGGCTCCGGGTGAGGGGTACTCGACGATGAAGCAGGGCGCGGTGCCGACCGGGTTTGGCACGCCGATGGCGCCCTGGGGGACGTAAGCCTGCCGCTTCTGGTTTTCGGAGGGCTTGCGCCCGTAGCGCGAGACGACTTCGACCACCTGCCGCCACAGGTCTTCGCGGAATTCGGTCTCCACGCCGACTGCTTTCGCGACCGCCTCGCGCGTCGGGTCGTCCACGGTGGGACCGAGCCCACCCGTGGTGATGACGATGTCGGCGCGGCGCAGGGAGTTGCGGATGGCATCGGCAATGCGTTCGACGTTGTCGCCGATGGTGATGGTGCGGTACAGGTCAATGCCAAGACCGCGCAGGGTGCGGGCGATGTAGCGCGTGTTGGTATCCACGATTTCGCCAAGGAGAATTTCGGTTCCGATGGTGATGATTTCTGCAGAGGGCATAAGTTTCTGTTTTGAACACGTTAAACTAACGTCAGTTCGGGATAAGGAAAAAAGGCATGCTGTCTGACGCTAGAGAGCGTCGTTTACGCAGGCGTAGGGAACGTTCTCTAACGTCCACTCGCTTATTCCGAATTCAAGTCAAACTACATTGTACTCTTTTATTGGTCTTCCCTGTTCGAAGCGGGCGAGGTCGAGCATCGAAACATCTATGGTCGAGAATGCGCCGTCCAGGATGAATTCGCTGATGAGTTTGCCGGAGACGGGTCCGTGCATGAAGCCGTGCCCTGAAAACCCCGCGCAGACGAGAAAGCCTTCCACAGGCGTTGCGCCATAGATGGGGTGAGCGTCGGGCGTCACTTCGTACAGTCCCGCCCAGTGCGCGGCGCGGCGGGCGCGTTCGAGGAGCGGCATGCGCTCGATGGCGGCTTCGAGGTTGGTCAACTCCCATGTCTCGTCCACGCGCTGGTCGAAGCCGGGCGTTTCATGCGGGTTGCTCATGCCAACCAGCAGACCTTCGCCTTCGCGGTGAAAATAGAGCGACTGGGAGAAGTCAATTACAAAGGGGAAGCCGGCGGGGATTTCGGGAAGCGGCGTCGTGGTGAACATTTGCCGGCGGATGGGCTGGATGGGGAGGCGGACGCCCGCCATCTGACCGATTTGCCCCGCCCAGGCGCCCGCCGCGTTGACGACGGTGCGCGTCTGGATGACGCCCCGGCTTGTTTCCACGCCTTCGACCTTGCCTCCGCTGATGCGTATTCCCGTCACCTCCGCGTTGGGTATGGCTTTTACCCCCAGCCTTTGCGCTGCGTTGAGGTAGCCCATCACCACGCTGTTGGGGTCAACGAGTCCGTCCTTCTGGTGGAAGGTGCCGGCGAGGGCGTCATCGAAGCGCATGAGCGGCAGGCGGGCGCGGATTTCGCCGCCGCTCAACAATTCCGTTTGCACGCCGAGGCGGTTTTGCAATTCGACATTGCGGCGGAAGGCGGCGGCATCCTGTTCGGTGGTTGCCACCAGCAGGTAACCGCACTGACGGTAGTTTACGTCCTGTCCGATTTCCTCCTTGAAGCGTTCGAACATGGGCAGGCTGGCAAGCGACAGCCTGATGTTGATTTCGGTAGAGAATTGATAGCGCACGCCGCCGGCGCAGCGTCCGGTGGACCCTGTCCCGAAGTATGCTTCTTTTTCGAGCAGGACCAGGTTGCGGGTCCCGCGTGAGGCGAGATGCCAGGCAATGCCGGCGCCCATCACGCCGCCGCCGATGATGACAATGTCTGCTGTAGGGGGAACGTCCATGTGGTTTCAGATATTTATAAAGAAACCCGCTTTCGGGGGAAAACGGGTTTCTGCGCGGCGAGGTTGCGGGTGGTTACTCGATGCCCAGATAGGTCTTTTTCACCATCTCGTTCTTTTTGAGTTTTTCCGCCGAGTCGGTCAGGACAATGGCGCCCGTTTGAAGAACGTAGCCGCGGTGGGCGATGGAGAGCGCCATTTGGGCGTTTTGTTCGATGAGGAGGATGGTGACGCCTTCCTTGTTGAGTTTCTGGATGATGTCGAAGATGAGTTCGACGAGGACGGGCGCAAGACCCATGGAGGGTTCGTCGAGCATGAGGATGCGGGGGTGCTGCATCAAGCCGCGCCCGATGGCGAGCATTTGCTGTTCGCCGCCTGAGAGCGTGCCGCCGTATTGGTCTATGCGTTCGCGCAGACGCGGGAAGAGTTCGAAGACCTGTTCCATGCGGGCGGCATTCTTGGCGGGGTCGTCAATGGTGAATGCGCCCATTTCGAGGTTCTCGCGCACGGTCAGTTTGGGGAAGATGCCGCGTCCTTCTGGAACGTGACCCACGCCCGCCGCCACGACCAGATGCGGCTCGAGGTGGGTGATGTCTTTCCCGTCCAGTTTGATGGTGCCGTGACGGGGATGCAGAAGCCCGGAGATGGTGCGCAGGGTGGTGCTTTTGCCGGCGCCGTTTGCACCGATGAGAGAGACGATTTCACCTTCCTCCACATACAGGGAGATGCCTTTCAGGGCGTGGATGTGTCCGTAATAGGAGTGGACATTTTCGACTTCGAGTATTTTTCCCATGCGGATGCTCCTATGCCTGTGCGGCGGCGGCTTCGCGTCCCAGGTACGCTTCGATCACACGCTGGTTGCTGCGAATTTGGGCAGGCGTGCCTTCGGCGATTTTTTCGCCGTAGTCCATTACGCTGATGCGTTCGGAGATGTTCATGACCACGCGCATATCATGTTCGATGAGCAGAACCGTGATGCCCTTCTCGTCGCGGATGCGGCGGAAGAGTTTGATGGCTTCCTCGGTTTCATTCGGGTTCATGCCGGCGGTGGGTTCGTCGAGCAGGATGAGGGTCGGGTTTGCGGCGAGGGCGCGGGCGATTTCGATGCGGCGCTGTCCGCCGTAGGGGAGGTTGCGCGCCAGCTCGTTGCCCACGTTCTTCAAGCCGACGTAGTCCATCAATTCCCTGGCTTTTGCTTCGGCTTCGGCTTCCTCTTTGTGGAACGCCTTCGTGCGGAAAAGAGCATCGGTGCCGCGCTGTTTCAATTGAGTGTGCATGCCGACCAGAATGTTCTCGATGACGGTCATGCTCCCGAACAGGCGGATGTTTTGGAAGGTGCGGGCGATGCCTCGTTCCGCCACCTGATCGGGGCGCAGACCGACGAGGGAGTGTCCGTTGAATTCGATGGCGCCTTCCTCCGGTTTGTAGATACCGGTGAGGGTGTTGAAGAAGGTGGTCTTCCCCGCGCCGTTCGGACCAATGATGCTGGCAATCTGTCCTTCTTCCAGCACAAAATTCATTTTATTGACAGCGGTCAAGCCGCCAAAGCGTTTGATGACGTCGGTGGTTTTCAATAGAGACATGGGGCACTTCCGCTATTCTTCTTTTTCGCCGACCAGTTCACGCTTGCGCCGTTCGGCGGGAATCAATCCCTCGGGTCTGAAGATCATCATGATCACCAGGATGACGCCGAAAATAAGTTTCTGATATTTTGCCGGGTCTAATTGCGTGGAAAGATTTTTCCATGCAAAATTGATGATGGGGATGACCGCGTCGCTCTGGCGCAGACTGCTCAGGTAGAGCGAAAAGGTTTGCAAAACTTGAATGTTGAGGAATACCACGACCGCCGCGCCGACGATGACGCCGGGAATGCTTCCCAAGCCGCCGAGAATGACCATGGTCAATACGCCGATGGATTGCAGGAAGGAGAACGTCTCGGGGCTTACGAATGTCCGGTTGGCGGCGTAAATGACCCCCATTGCTCCTGCAAACGACGCGCCGGCGGCGAACGCCATGAGTTTCATTCTCACCAGCGGAATGCCCATGGCAATGGCGGCTGTCTCATCTTCGCGGATGGCTGTCCATGCCCTGCCGATGCGCGAGTCTTCCAGGCGGCGAGCCACCACAACGGCGACGATGATGATGATCAGGGCGAGGAAGTAGAAGAATACATTGTAGAACTGGGCATCGGTCACCGAATGTCCCACCAGGGGTTCGAGAACTAAGCGAATCGCGTTGAGGAGATCGGGGGAAAGATTGGGTCTTTGAATAGGTGTGATGCCCTGGGGGCCGTTCGTAATGTTAATCGGTTTGTCCAGATTCAGCGCCAGCACGCGAATGACTTCGCCGAACCCGAGGGTGACGATGGCGAGGTAGTCGCCGCGTAATCGCAATACGGGCAGGCCGAGTAAAATGCCGGCCAACGCGGCAAGTCCGATCCCCAGAAAAATGAAGAACCAGAACCAATCCGGGTTTTCGAGAAAGAAGGGAGCGTTTGCAGGCGCCGCCCCGGGAACGGAGTATAGTAGGGACATCTGTTTCGACCCGAAGAACGCCCATGTGTATGCGCCCACCGCATAAAAAGCGACATAACCCAGATCCAGCAAGCCTGCCAAGCCGATGACGATATTCAGTCCCAGGGCAAGTGCGGCAAAGACGCAGATTTGGAAGATCACTTCGAGATAAAAGATATTCCGCACTCCCAGAACAGGCAGGATCACCACCGCCAGGAGCAACCCTGCGAACAGCTTGATTCGATTGTTCATTTTCAGGAAGTAAAGCGCCGCGGGAGCCAGCATGAGCACCAGGAACGCCATCAGCGATCTTGGAACCATATAGACCAATGCGCTTCCGATGAGCATTAAACCGAACGTCACAATGTAGGACCAGGGTTCCTTGTTGATTGACGTGTAGAGGTTGCTGAAAAATTTTCGCATGAGGGTCTCCTGTCCTTCGACTACGCCTTTTGTCCAACGGTTTGACCCAGCAGGCCGGATGGGCGGAAGATCAGGATTGCGATCAGGATCGCAAAGGCAAGAATATCCTTGTATTCCGCGCCGAACGCGCCCTGGGTGAATATTCCCAGGTAGGACGCGCCGAAAGACTCGAGCAGTCCGAGCACAATGCCGCCGAGTAGGGCGCCGGTCAGGTTGCCGATGCCGCCGAGCACAGCGGCTGTGAACGCCTTCAAACCGGGAAAGAACCCGACAAAAGGATCGAGGCGGGTGACCTTCAGGGCAAATAAAACACCCGCCGCGCCGCCCAGCGAGCCGCCGATTAGAAATGTGATGGAGATGATCAAATTGACGTTGATGCCCATCAGGCTGGCGGTCGGACGGTCTTGCGCGACTGCGCGGATGGCTTTTCCAACTTTGGTGCCGTTCACAAGATAGTTCAAACCGACGAGCATGACAACGGTCACCGCCACAAGCAGGATGGTTTTATTCTGAATCTGCACCGGAGCCGCAAGACCCGGAAAATTGAAAACCTGAAAATCGTCGAAAGTCCCAAACTTTGGGAGAATGACATTGAATTCTCCGGTGGTTAATCCAAGAATCAGACGCACGGCATCCTGCAGGAAAAACGACATGCCGATGGCGGAAATCAAAGGGACGAGTCGCGGGGCGCCGCGCAAGGGTCTGTATGCGACCCGTTCCACGGTCACCGCCAAACTGCCTGAGATGACCATTCCCAAAAGGATGGCAAGGGCAATGACCACATATTGATTCATCCCCGCGAGTGAACCCTGTGTCTCCAAGTAGCGGAGCAGTTCCACGCCAACCACGCCGCCAACCATGAAGATTTCGCTGTGGGAGAAGTTGATGAATTCCAGAACCCCATAAACCATGGTGTATCCCAGCGCAATGGTCGCATACACGAATCCAATGGTGATTCCGTCAATCAGAACTTTGGGAAGAATTGCCAGGGTTCTTTCAACCAGGTCCAGGTTGCTGACAGAGCCTCTAAAGATATAGGCAAGCAAAATGACAAGTACTGAAAGTGTAATACCCGCCCCTAAAATGAATGCAAGTATCTGTCCGATTGGAAACAAGACAAACTTGTAGATCGGGTTGGAGGTGAGTTGTTTCATGACGCTTCCCTGTCGGTTCATGATTCTCTCTCCTGTTGCCAGGAGAGAGAATCATGTAAATGACCGCCGGATGGCGGATTTGAAACTTATTCGCCCATGCCGGGAGACGCAAACTCGAGCTCGGCAACAATCTCGTTCTTGCCCCACTCGGCGCCGCTGGTCGCATTGACCTTGATGATGAAGTACTTGGCTTTCGGCAGGTCGCCGATGCTGTCGAAGGAGATGGTTCCGGTGATGCCTTCAAGTGTCAGCGCGCGGATCGCGTCGCGGACGGCTTCGCGGGTGGGAACCTGGTTGCCAGCCGCTTTGGCGGCGTTTTCGATCGCCTTTAAGCAGACTGCGGCAGCGTCATAACCCTGCGCGGCAAACGGCTGGGGATCCGCGCCGAATTTGGCTTTGAAATCCTCGGCAAACTTAGCCGCTTTCGGGTAGGCGGACGCGGGTCCAGCGACGGAGGTGTACACCATACCGCCGCCCTTGACGAGCGCATCGCCCGCCAGGTCAGCCAGCCCGCTGGCATCCATACCGTCGGTGCCCATGAAGGTGCCTTCGTAGCCGGCGTCACGCGCCTGCTTGAAGAACACGCCGGCCTGATTGTAGATACCGCTGAAGAATACCACATCCGGATTGGCGGCAAGCATGGGGGTGATGATCGCGTCGAAGTTGGCTGTTTCCTCGGTGCCTTCAAAGCCCATCACGTTCATGCCGTCTTTTTCAGCCGCGCCGCGGAAGAACTCCGCCACGCCCTGACCGTAGGCGGTCTTGTCGTGAATGATATAGACAGATCGGGCGCCAAGTTCGTTGAACGCATACGCTTCGGCAACCGGAGCCTGCACGTCATCACGACCGACGATGCGATTCACTTCGGCATAGCCGCGGGTGGTGACCACCGGGTTGGTGTTCGCCGGGGAAACAAACGCCAGACCGGCAACATGGTATTCCTCGGACGATGGAATCATGACGCCGGAGTTCAAGTGACCGACGCCGCACAAAATGGCGGGATCCGCCACAATGGCTTTGGCATTCGCAACGCCCACATCGGGAGTGGCTTGGTCATCGTAGGGCTCCAACTTTACGGTAAAGCCCATTTCGGTCAACGGACCGCTGAGTTGTTCTAGCGCCAACTGGGCGCCGTTTTTAATATCCACACCGAGCAGGGACTGACCTCCCGAAAGCGGGCTCTGGGTAGCGATCTTGATGAGCTTGGCTTCGCCGCCGCCGCTACTGCTGCACGCTGCAAGTACGAGGCTTACCGCGATCGTCAGGGCGATGACAAGATTCAAACGTTTAGACATTCTTCCTCCTCCAAATAGATTCAGGTTTGATTCGTTTTTTCCGCATGTTGCGGATGCAATGATCTGGCTGACAATGCTCTCCTCAGTCAGCGTCACCTCCTTTCCCGAGGGGAATGGTTTCCGTGATTACACAAAGAGCCGGAGAAAATCCCCTTCCACAGGCTGGAAATCCTCGCGGCTCGGTACGTGGCGGCAACGGCTTTTTCAAACCTTCCTCACGGCGTATTAACCGGCAATCTTAAGTTAAATCCCCTCTGAGGTCAAGGAGCAATTTTTTACGGATATTTATTTTTGATCCTGTGATCTGTACAACAATTGTTCGCGAATCCTTAGATCGGTGTTTCGTATTTTCATGGCAAGATCCGCTGCCAGGTTATACATTAACCGATAACCCAGTTGAGGATAGGTATCACAAAGCATGATCAACTTATCGCGCGGAATGATGAGCAACCGCGTGTCTTTTTGCGAGGCGCATGCCGAAGCGGAACGCAATCCCTCATCTACCAGCGCCACTTCACCGAACGATTGCCCGCGCCGCATGGTGGCAATGACCCGATTTTCGACCCCATCCTCCAGTGTGCCCACCAGGGAGGGGTCCACGACAATGTCAACTTCGCCCTGGACGATCACATACAATTCCTTACTCCCGCTGTTTTCCTTGAAAATCAGATCGTCCTTCTGGTATGTCGCCTCCTGGCAGATGTTCGCCACAAGCTCCAACTGGGTGGGCGTGAATTGATAAAAGATATCGCACTGTTTCAAAAAATTGACGATGGCGACGGTTGACACGGGTACCTCCAAGGATATGGGCAAAAGTGTAGCACAAAGGAAGTCGAAGCGCAACGCTTCCTACGGGTAAGCTTGATTCAACCACGAAAGCGGGTTCACCTGGACGCCGTTCACCCACACCTCCCAGTGCAAGTGCGGACCTGTCACGCGCCCCGTCCCGCCCACCAAACCGATGACCTGCCCCTGTTCGACGAACTCTCCGGTGTTGACGTAGCTCGTCGATTGATGCCAGAACCCGCTATACACTCCCCAGCCGTGATCAATAATGGTGGCGTTTCCGCGTACGGGCAGCGCGCCCGCAAACACGACCTGTCCGGGGGCGGGCGCAAAGATTTGCAGACCCTCGCCGCCCGCAAAATCCAGCCCGGTATGAAACCCTGTCGCTGTCAGGTCCGAATTCAAACCCTTATAGATTCTGCGCGTTCCATACAGGGAGGTGTATTGATCGGGATATACGGCAGGCGAAGAGAATATGCCGTTCCAGTATTTCGCGCTGGTGACCAGATTGGTGATCGAATAAATCTGTTGATTTTCTGGTTCGGTGACCGTCGGGTCAATCGTGGCGGGCTCTACGTACAGTTCTTCACTGGAATAATTCCCCGAAGTGACCAGTACCATTTGTTCGAATGACTGTCGCGTTCCATCCGGCAGGGTGGCTTCCAAACGCAAAGGGTAAACCCCGGTCTCGAGCAGGGCGTGAATGCCTTGCAGAGCCACCTGCCCGTCCTCGAATGGGAAAAAGCGGAGCGGACGATCCACAAGCGTGCCGGAAACGACATAACCCTCTTTTACCTGAACGCGGATCACCTCCGTCCCTCCTTGTACCAGCGGTAGAGGAGCGATGCTCGCGCGGAGAAACGCGGAAGGCAGTCCCGTTCCCTCTTCGCCATTTCCGGAGGGAGAGTAAAGCACATCGTTTGGCAGCGCATCCCACGTGCCGTCAAGTTTGTTGATCGAGGAAAGTGTCCATGGGTCGCTTCCCTGTCTGACGGCAAGTTCGAGCAGGGATTCGCCCGGCGCTGCGCTCGTATGAGAGCGGTATGTGATCTGTCCCTCCTGTACCGGCAGGATCACACTAATTCCTGCATACAGTTCGGATGGGCTGACAAGGCGGTTGAGTTGGATCAACTGCTCATCGGAAACCTGTGTGCGGCGGCTTAAACTGCGGAGTGTATCGCCGAAGGCGATGATTTCGGTTTCCAATACGCCGGTTATGCCTTCCAGACCGGGAATGACGATTCGCTGTCCCTGCGTGAGAAAATTGGGGTCAATGGTTGGGTTGGCGGCGATCAAATCGTCGAGGGGAACGTTGAAGCGTGAAGCGATAAAAGAAAGCGTATCGCCCGCCTGGACGATATACACCGGTCCGCCGGTTTGGGCCGAGGCTGGAATCGCGGAAACAAGCGCTAGTACGATCGTCAACGCCAGGATGATGCGCTTAGGCGTCTCTGAATTCAACCGTGTCTCCGATCTCATACTCCTCCCAGCGCGCCGGATGGATTTCAAGTACATATCTGGCAGGTTTCCTCGAGAAATAGGCGGGACGCCAGGATTTTGCAAGAACTTTATCCACCACCCGCATGTTCGAATTGATCCAGAACACAGCCAGGTCAAACGGCACGAACAGCATATGAATGGACGAGTCCAGCCGCGAGTCACGCCTGCCGGCGAGGAGCAGTCCCTCGTCACGCGAGAGGTGGGACCGAAAGGTCAAACCGCGCAGTTGCGTCAGGAAGGTGTCACAGTATTGGACGCGTGGCGGATTTCCGGTTTTCCTGCTGATGTTGCCAACGATGATGTGTTTGGGCATGGCTTATTTGAAAACGAGGCGATCCGCAGAGGACGCCTCGTTGTTCATGCTTTTTTCTGAAGCACCTTCTCGATGCTGGCGAGAAGTTCCTGGGGCTGGAACGGCTTGGCGATGTAGTCGTCCACTTTGGCGATGTGCAGACCAAGCACCTTGTCTATGCTTTGTGCCTTGGCGGTGACGACAATGACAGGGATGTTTCTGGTTTTTTCGTCCGCCTTGATTTGCTGATATACTTCCCATCCGTCCATGTCCGGCATCATCAGGTCGAGCAGGATTAGATCCGGTTTCTCCTGATGAATCATTCTGAGCCCCTCCACGCCGCCGTTTGCCCCTTTTACTTCAAACCCGCGCCGCCCGAGAATTAATCGAATCAGGTCGATCATTTCCGGCTCGTCTTCGACGCATAGGATACATTTGAGTTTGGTGTTTGTGTTCATGGATTGCCTGGCTGGTAATCTGTCAGAAGTTTACCATAAAGTGAAAACGATGAAGATAGTGACATGGATTGTCAATGGAGTACGCGCCGCAAGGGGAGGGTGGGCGTGGGCTCTCGATCCGGATGTGCGCTGTCTGCCGAGCGTCAAAGCAAGACCCGGGCAGTTGCAGGCAAAACAGGCTGGGCGGTTGCGGCATCCGTATGTGCGGATTTGAGCATTATTAGAGAAATATATAAGATTTTCCGGCGGGCTATTCCTGTATTCCCCCTGTTGGTATAATTTCCTTCACATTTTGGAGGCATAGTGAATTCGAGAAACCAACCGTTTATAATGACTTTTCTGTTGATCGCGGCATTGGCGACCATGGTGGTCATGGCATTGCAAAACCGTTCTTCGACGAGCCAGTCGCTCACGATCAATGAACTTGCGCAGGACGTGCAGCAGGGGAAAATATCCCGGATCATCATCGAAAACAATGGAAGTCTGCGAGTGGTCTATAAAGCCGGAAGCGAAGCGGAGACAAAGACCGGGGTGACGGCATATAAGGAGGATGGCTCGACGCTGGTGGCGCAATTGACCGATCTCGGCGTGAGCCCGGAAAAACTTTCCGCGGAGAACGTCAAGATCGAAGTGGAACCTCCCTCCGTCTGGTCGGGCATCTTGGGAGGGTTTTTGGTTTACCTTTTGCCGCTTCTTCTGATGCTGGGCATTTTTTGGTTCATCTTCCGCCAGGCGCAGGGGTCGAACAACGCGGCGATGTCGTTCGGCAAGAGCCGCGCCCGCATGTTCAGCGGTGAGCATCCCACTGTGACGTTTGCCGACGTGGCTGGGGCGGATGAATCCAAACAGGAATTGGCGGAAGTGGTCGAGTTCCTGAAAGAGCCGCAGAAGTTCATCCAGTTGGGGGCGCGCATTCCCAAGGGCGTCCTGCTGGTAGGTCCTCCCGGTACGGGCAAAACTCTGCTGGCAAAAGCCGTTTCCGGTGAGGCGGGAGTGCCGTTCTTTTCCATCTCCGGCTCTGAGTTCGTGGAAATGTTCGTGGGGGTGGGCGCCAGCCGGGTGCGCGACCTGTTCGATCAGGCGAAACGACATTCGCCCTGCATCGTCTTCGTGGACGAGATTGACGCCGTTGGGCGTCAACGCGGCGCGGGATTGGGCGGCTCGCACGACGAGCGCGAACAGACCCTCAACCAGATGCTTGTGGAAATGGACGGTTTCGACACCGACACCAACGTCATCATCATTGCCGCCACCAACCGTCCCGATATTCTCGACCCGGCGCTCTTGCGCCCTGGTCGTTTTGACCGCCGCGTCACGCTTGACCGCCCCGATGTGAAAGGGCGCGAGGCCATCCTGCGGGTTCACATCAAAGGAAAACCTCTCGAACCGAACGTTGACCTTGCCTCTCTGGCGCGCGGCACGCCGGGCTTTGTCGGCGCGGACCTCGAAAACCTGGTCAATGAGAGCGCCATCCTTGCCGCACGGCGCAATAAAAAATCCATCGGACAGGCGGAATTGGAAGAGGCGATCGAGCGCGTGGTGATGGGACCGGAACGCAAATCCCGCCTGATCTCGGACGAAGAGAAGCGCATCATTGCCTACCATGAGGCGGGTCATGCCGTCGTGGGCAATGCCATCCCCGAAGCCGACCCGGTCCAAAAAGTGACCATTGTTGGGCGCGGGCAGGCTGGCGGTCTCACTTGGTTCCGCCCCGATGAAGATCGTCTGCTCTATTCGCGCAAGAAACTGCTTGCCAACCTCGCCTACATGCTGGGCGGGCGCGTTGCCGAGGAGCTCGTCTTCGACGATATCACCTCCGGCGCCTCGAACGACATCGAGCAGGTTACCCGTTTGGCGCGTACCATGGTCACCCGCTTGGGTATGAGCGGCGAATTGGGTCCCATGCTGTACGGTCAAAAAGAAGAACTCATCTTCCTGGGGCGCGAAATCTCCGAACAGCGCGACTACTCCGAAGCCGTTGCAGAAAAAATTGACGCCGAGGTTCGCAAGATTGTGGACGACTCCTACAAATTGGCGAAGAAACTGCTCACCAAATACCGCAAACAACTGGACGCTGTGGCGCAGCGCCTGCTCGAAGTGGAAACACTCACCCGCGAAGAATTCGAAGCCATCTTCCCGCCGCCGGTTCCCAAGAAAAGCGGAACGCCGCAAATCGCTTCGACGCCGGCATGACTCCCGACAACAAAAAAGCCCCGCAGTGCGCGGGGCTTTTTTGTTTGCGTTTGCGAATTTATCCGCCGCTGGCTTCCTTATGCTGGCGTACCAATTCGCGGCGCAGAATTTTTCCGACCGTCGTCTTGGGCAGTTCGCTGCGGAACTCGTAGTGCGTCGGCACCTTGTATGCCGCCAATCGTTCCTTGCAGAACGCCTTGATTTCCTCCTCGGTGGCGGTCTCGCCTGGCTTCAATACAATCCACGCCTTGACCGTCTCGCCGCGGTACGGATCGGGAATACCCGCCACACCGGCTTCCAGAATCTTTGGGTATTGGGCAAGCACCTCCTCCACCTCGCGGGGCCACACCTGAAAACCGCCCGGCTTGATGAGTTCCTTCTTGCGGTCAACGATATAGAAGTAGCCGTCCTCATCCATACGGGCGATATCGCCGGTGAACAGCCAGGTTTTTCCGTCCTTGAGTTTGCGCAGGGTATTGGCGGTTTCGGTGGGCATGTTGTGATAGCCCTTCATCACCATTGGACCGCTGATGACCAGTTCCCCAACCTCGCCGACCATCATTTCGGTCTCGCCGTCGTCGAGGCTGATGATCTTGGCGTCCACGTTGGGGAGGGGCAAGCCGATGGAGCCAGTGCGGTTCTCGCCGAGCAGCGGATTGCAGTGCGTGGCAGTCGGCGCCTCCGAGAGACCGAAGCCCTCGAACACCTTGCCGCCGCTCAACTTCTCGAAAGTCTCCTTGGTTTCGCGCAACAGCGGAGCGGAACCGGAGATACACGCCTTGATCGAGCGCAGGCTGACCTTGCCCTCCTTCACCTCCGGACGGTTGTTGATGGCGTTATACAGCGTCGGCACACCGGGGAAGATGGTTGGCTTGTACTTGTGGATGTTCTCCAGCACATCGGGAATATCGCGCGCGTTTGGCACCATCACCATACTGGCGCCGCCCGCCAGGGCAAAGTGCATCCCTGCCACCATGCCATAGACATGGAAGAGCGGAATTGCCATCAGAACAATCTCCTTGCCCTCCTCCAGCGTCGTCATCCAACTCTTGATCATCAGCGTATCGGCAACGACGTTGTAGTGGGTTGCCACCGCGCCCTTCGAAACACCCGTCGTCCCGCCGGAATACTGGAATAACGCCGTATCGTCGGGTTTGACATCCACGTTGGGTTTTGGAGCGCCCTTATACTTGGCAAGCAAATCCTTGAGCCAGATGTCGCCATCCCTCAATCCGCCCTCGATTCGGAAACCGCCCTTTTTCTCCCGCGCCAGCGTGAACAACACGCGCAGCACAGGCGGCAGGGTTTCCTTCAGGTTGGTCACAATCATCTTCTTGATCTTGGTCTTCGGCTGGGCTTTCTTGATCGTCTCATAGAAGTTCGTCATCACGAACATATACTCGATGCCCGCATCGTTTGCCTGATGCTCGATCTCCGGCGGCGTATAGAGCGGGTTGGTCGCCACCACCACACCGCCCGCCTTCAGAATCCCAAAATAGACCATCACAAACTGCGGCGTATTCGGCATGAAGATGCCCACGCGATCGCCTTTCTTCACGCCCATATCCACCAGTGCGGCGGCAATGCTGTCTGCAAGCGCATTCATCTCCTTGAACGTAATGACCGCGCCCTTAAAGATCGTACAGGCGCGGTCAGGATATTTGCGGGCAGACTCCTCCAGAAAATGTTGCAGCGGCACTTGCGGAATCTCGAACGAATGCGGCACCCCTTTATCATAGTGAGCGAACCACGGTTTGTCAGCCATACTGCCTCCTCTTTTGGGTGAATAATTTCAGTATATACAAGCCTGACTCAAAAGTCAACCAACCGGCGGACGTTTTTCTCGATTTCCTCCACTACGCCCTCCTCGACTCTAAACCACTGGATGCTTGCATCGGACTCCTTGAACCAATTCGCCTGCCTGCGGACATACACCCGCGTTGCGCGTCGAATCTGGACCTTTGCCTGCTCCTCCGTCAAGAGGCCTTGCACCACGCCGACACATTCCCGGTACCCGATTGCCGACATCGCCGGCAGAGTGGGGGAGTACCCCTTTGCGAGAAGCCCGCGCACCTCCTCCACAAGCCCATTCGCAAACATCGACTCGATGCGCTCATCCACGCGCCGATACAACTCCTCGCGCGGACGCCTCAACCCGACGGTGATGAGTTGATAGGGCGATTCGCCGCGCCGGCGCTGTTCGGAAAATTTCCTGCCCGTGGTCATAATGACCTCCAAAGCGCGGATGGTTCTTCTGTAATTGCGCGGGTCAATTTTCGCGGCCGCAGCGGGGTCAAGGCGATTCAATCCTGCGTATAGCCACTTTACCCCTCTTTCCTCTTTCATCTCCTCCAAAACGTTCCTCAACCTTTTATCCGGCAGGACCTCGGGAGGCTTCCATCCCTCCGTCACCGCGCGGACGTACTGTCCCGTCCCCCCGACCAGAAACGGCAATTTGCCGCGCGCGTGAATATCCGCGATGGCTTCGCGCGCCTTTTGCTGAAAGACGGCGAGGCCCAAGATTTCATCAGGTTCTGCGATGTCAATCAGGTGATGCGGCACGCGCGAACGCTCTTCGCGGGTGGGCTTGGCTGTGCCGATGTCCATGCCGCGGTAGAAGAGACGCGAATCCGCCGAGACGATCTCGCCGTTGAGTCTCTCAGCGAGTTGGATCGCGAGCTCCGTCTTGCCAACCGCCGTCGGCCCGACGAGGAGGATGAGGGGGAGTTTAGATTGCATTTTCAAAATGCGTCATCTTCGGCTTTTTGCTCGGCCTGCCCTCCACCGCGATGACATCAATCTGCCAGTGGTCAATCTCGTGTTCCGCCGCGTAGTGTTCGGCGGCGTCGAGCATGTGCTGCTGCTTCACGGGGGTGATATTCTCCTCGGGCAGGAAATCCTTGCCTGAGGTGAGGGTCTTGACTTCGATGAAGATTGTAATGTCGCCTTGTCTGGCGACGATGTCAATTTCGCCGTAAGGGGTGCGGACGTTGCGCGCGCTGATCTCGTAACCGCGCCCG
Organism: Chloroflexota bacterium; assembly: GCA_013388685.1. Taxonomy (GTDB): domain Bacteria; phylum Chloroflexota; class Anaerolineae; order Anaerolineales; family Villigracilaceae; genus Defluviilinea. The sequence continues at coordinate 61,324 of JACAET010000050.1, forward strand.
GCCAGCCAGTCCGCGGCGGCCTGCTCGCCCCACGCACCGATCTGTCGGTTGTGTTTCGTCATGAAATAAATCTTTCCAGAAGTCCGCGAAGGCGTACAGCCCAACTGCCTTTGCGCGGATGCGAGTCGTATACCAGTTTTTCGTAATGCCTGAGCATGATCCGCGTCGTCCGCTCGATGGAGTACGCAGCGGACGCCTTTCGTGCCGAGTCGCCCATTTGGGCTCGCAGGTTTCGGTCGAGACAGAGGCGGGTGAGTTTGGCGGTGAATGCCGGCAGTTCGTGCGAGGATAAAAAACCAGTCACGCCATCCTGTACGATGTCCCCGACTCCGACGGATTGAACGCCCATCACCGGCAGCCCCGCGCCCATCGCTTCGATTACGGAAAGGGGATGCACTTCGGTGACCGAAGCGGTGACGAAGGCGTCGCACATGGCGAGGTATGCGGGCAGTTCGTCGTAGCCGATGATGCCCGTGAAATGAACGCGCCGGTCCAATCCAAGTTCGCCGACGAGGGAGCGAATTTCATCCTCGTATTGCTGTAAGCCCCCGCCGACGATGAGCAGGTGCACATTGGGCAGGGCCTGCGCGAGTCCAGCAAAGGACTGCAAAAGAAAGGGGAGATTCTTCTCGGGGGCAATGCGGCCAGAGTAGACGAGCAGGATGTCGTCGCTGTCGAACCCAAATTCGGAACGTGCGAGCGGCTCGGCCTTGAAAAACAGGTCGAGGTCAACGCCGTTCGGCACGACCTCGATGTGGCTCGTCACACCCAGGTCTTGAAGCACCCTTTTCATCCCGGCAGATGGCGCGATGACGAGGTCCACCGCCTGGCAAAAGGATGGCATGTAAGCCTGGAGCAGGCTCTGGCTTACTTCTTCGGGCATCATGGGCAGGTAGGTTTGCGCGTAGAGGTCGTAGCGCGTGTGATTGGTGAAGATGATGGGGATTTGGAGCGGGCGCAGGTAACGCAGCGCGAGCCGTCCGCTGAGGAACGGGTGATGAACGTGGACGACATCCATGGTTTGCAGGAGTTTCTTCGCCTCACGCGAGTATCGCAGGGATAGATAAAACCCCGTGTCCGCCAGCGGCAGGCCGGGACTGCGCATGACGCGAGGTTCGTCGTCCCGGTAATCCAAATCGCCGAAGGTGAAGACGAATACATCGTGGCCCGCTTTTTCGAGATAACGCTTGTTCAGGTCAATGTAATTGGTGATCCCGCTGACGTGGGGTTTGTAGGCGTCCGCCATCATGCCGATGCGCATGAAGATATTATAACTGTTTGCTTGGAAGGAAATCGGAGGATGACACACTGGGCTCGAGTTTTACCGCCGAGATCGCGGGATTCGCAGAGAAAAACAAAGGGTATCTCTGCGTTCTCTGCGGGCTCTGCGGTTAGGGCATGGGAAAGACCGTCGAATCCGGCCACGATTGCTTATGGTAGAATGACGCGCGATGGAGCAAAATGACTGCCAAATTGATTTTGCGCGGCAAGGAATACGAGGTGCGCGCCGGCATGACCCTGCTCGACGCGCTGAAGAAGAGCAATATCGTCCCCGAAGCCGTGATCGCCACGCGCGACGGCGAGATGATTCTCGACGACGAGATTTTGAAGGACGGGGACGTGGTGAAATTGATCGCGGTGATTTCGGGAGGATAAATTAAACACGAAGGACACAACGGTCACGAAGGATTCTTCGTGAAACCTTAACCTTTGTGTAATTCGTGTCCTTGGTGTTTGAAAGAGTGATTTATGAAGTGTCGAAAATGCGGTTCGAAGGCGCACGTCAACATGCGCCAGCATAAACTGGCCCTGTGCAGGGAACATTATCTCGAATGGGTTCCCGAGCAGACCGAGCGCTTTATCAAGAAATACGGGATGTTCACGCGCGATGAAAAGGTGCTCGTCGCCGTTTCGGGCGGCAAGGATTCGCTTTCGCTGTGGGACATCCTCGTCCGTCTCGGCTATCAGGCCGATGGGCTGTACATCGGTCTCGGCATTGACGGCGGAATTGGGTACTCGCACGAGTCGCAGCGGCTTACCGAGAAATTTGCGAACGAACACGACCTCAAACTTCATATCGTGGATATTGAAAAGGAATACGGACAATCCATCCCCGTGCTGTCCGAGATGACCCATCGCGGAAAAGGGAAGCCCTGTTCGGTCTGCGGACTGACAAAGCGGCACGAAATGAATCGCATCGCGCGCGACCTTGGGTATGACGTGCTTGCGACCGGCCATAATCTCGACGACGAAGCCGCCGTGTTATTCGGCAACACGCTGACATGGACGAGCGAATATCTTCTGCGGCAGGGTCCGGTTCTCCCCTCGACCGAGGGCCTGGCGCGCAAGGTCAAGCCGTTGTGCCGCTTTTACGAGCGCGAGATGACTGCCTATTGTCTGGCACGGGGGATCGAGTACATCTATGAGGAATGTCCGTTTGCCGAAGGTTCGACTTCCATTTACTACAAAGAACTGCTCAACCAGCTGGAAAACGTCCGCCCCGGCGCAAAACTGATTTTTTATCTGAAATTCCTAGAGGCCCGCCGGCGCGGCGATCTGTTTGTGGAGCAAAATGAAGCGCAGGCGCACTTGCATTCCTGCCCGAAGTGCAGGCAGCCCACCTCCGCGCCCGGTCTGTGTTCGTTTTGCAGACTGATGGAAAAAACACAGCAACTCGATACAGTGAGTTAATTCATGAAGCAATACAAATTCTTCGACCTGATTGTGGCTCTCTTTGTGACCGTGCTGATCTTGAGCAACATTGCTTCGTCTGCCAAGATCGTTGATCTGGGATTCAGTCTGTTCCATGTTCCCATGGCATTCGACGCCGGGACGATCCTCTTCCCGGTCAGTTATATTTTTGGCGATATTCTCACGGAAGTGTATGGCTATAAACGTTCGCGCCGGGTGATCTGGACCGGTTTTGCATGCCTGGCATTGAGCGCGGTCGTTTTTGGAGCGATCCGGGCACTGCCGGGCGAAACGACATGGCAAGGTTACGCCGGAGATGAAGCCTACAACGCCATCCTCGGCGGGATGAGCACCGGCGGGATCGTGCTGGCAAGCCTTGCAGCATATTGGGCGGGCGAATTTACCAATTCCTTCACGCTGGCAAAAATGAAAATTCTGACCAACGGACGCTGGTTGTGGACGCGCACCATCGGCAGTACCCTCCTCGGTGAGTTTGTGGATACGGTCATGTTCGTGGCGGTTGCCTCCGCGATTGGCGTCTTTCCGTGGAGTTTGTTCCTGACTTTGACCGTCACGAACTATCTCTTCAAATGCGGTGTGGAAGCGTTGATGACCCCGGTCACTTATGGGGTGGTTGGGTTTTTGAAGAAGGTCGAAAACGAGGATTATTACGACCGCGGCACGAACTTCAACCCGTTTGCGGTGTGAGGCTGATGAAACCCATTGTTATTTCTCGGCAGACGGCGCGCCGATTTGTCCTCGGCAAACAGGGACTGTGGCCCGGTCGCCGCTGGAAGGGGAAGCGAGGCGTTGCGCAAACCATTCGCACCTGCGAAGCCGTGCAACTCGATCCATTGAACGTCGTTGCGCGCAGTCAGGATATCGTTCTGCACAGCCGCGTGCTGGGGTACACGCCTGAGCATTTGTACAAGATCGCTTACGAGGAGCGTCAGGCGTTCGATTACGGCGGCTGGCTGGCGATGTATCCTATGTCTGATCTGCCGTACTGGCGCTATCACATGGAGAAACGCATCCACGACAAACGCATCGAGGGGTTCGTGTTGAACCACGAGGAATTGTTCGAGCAAGTGCGCACCGAACTGCGGAAGCGCGGTCCGCTGGGGAACCGTGATCTGGACGGGAACAAGATCGGCTTGTGGAATTACCGCGGACGCAAGGATACCTCGCTGGCGTTGTATGACATGTGGCTGTGTGGCGAGTTGATGATCCATCACCGCGAAGGATTCGAGCGGGTATATGATTTCAGGGAGAATATCGCGCCGAGGGAGTTCGATTACATCGCCTCGGAGAAGGAAGCGGAGCGTTTTTTTACCCGCAAGGCGGTCGCGTTCATGGGGTTGAAGCGCGAGTCGCACATGCAGGGGGAGATGAAGTATTTTTTGCGAAAAGATTATTCGAAGGCGCAGATGGCACATCGGCTTGGGGGGTGGATCGAGTCGGGGATGTTGAGACAGGTTCAAGTGGAGGGCGGACGCGACGCGTATCTCGTTCTGGCGGAAGACGTTCAGGTGTTGGAGTCGCTCGAAACAGGGAAAGTTCCCAAAGGTTGGAATCCCCAAGAGACGACCACGCTGGAGGAGGTCACGTTTCTCGCTCCGCTGGATATTGTCAGCGCGCGCGGACGGGCGAAGAAGCTGTTCGATTTCGACTACACGTGGGAGGTGTATACGCCGGCGCATAAACGGCGCTGGGGGTATTACGTCCTGCCGATCCTGTACGGCGACGACCTGGTGGCGCGGCTCGACCCGAAACTCGACCGCACGACGATGACGCTGGAGATCAGGGGTTTTTGGCATGAAGACGACGCGCCCGTGAAGGACGCGGATTTCGCGGACGCGCTGGCGAAGGGACTGATCCGCTTTGCGAAGTTGGTGGAGGCGGAACAGGTCACTCTCGACACGATAACCCCCGTTGGGTTGAAGCGAGCGGTCACGAGGGTAGTCAATGGGGAAGTGAAGTCAAAGTAAATTTGCAAAATATTGACAAAAATTGTGCAATATATTAAACTATAGGGGATTAGGAGATGATCTGCTCGATGCCCAAACTCGCACACCTCAAATTCAACGATCCTGCGCCCGACTTGGAATTGCAGGACACCGATGGGAAGCCTGCGCGGCTTTCTTCTTTTTGGAAAGATCGGACGCTGATTCTGGCGTTCACGCGTCATTTCGGCTGTCCGCAATGCAAGGAGATGGTGGATCATCTTGTCACCGCCTCGCCCGAATTCAAAGACAGGAACCTTGCGCTGGTCGTTATCACGCAGGGGACGCCCGAAGCGGCAAAAGCCTTCTGCTCGGTACGCGCCCCCGGCGTGACCTGCCTCGCCGACCCGGAACGCAAGGCGTACAGGGCATACGGACTCGAACGCGCCAACCTCTGGCAGTCGTTCCTTTCGCTCGACGTATGGCGTTCCAACCGACGCCTGAAACGTGAGCGCGGCTGGAAAACCGACCTGCCTCCCAAAGGGCAGGATGCTCTGCAAATGGCAGGGACTTTCATCATCGCCCCCGACGGGCGCATCCGCCTGCCCTATTACTACGACAACATCGCCGATCACCCTTCCGTAGACTTGCTCCTGCACGGCGTGATGGGCATGGACTGGGGACAACCTTTCGACGGACCTGTAGCGCCCAAATGAAAACCATAGTTCTCGCTTTCTATCTTGCCATCAAGGAAGTGCTTCGCAACAAGGGGCGCTTCCTGCTTGTCAGTCTTGTCATTGCGCTGATCACGCTCCTCGTCCTGTTCATTGCCGCGCTCGGCGAGGGGCTTGCCAACGGCAACCGTCAATACGTTGCCAACCTGGACGCGGACTTGATCGTTTTTCTCGAAAAATCGGACTTCCAAATCACCGCCAGCCGGTTGGACCCCAACACCATCCGCTCGGTTCGCCGCGTCGATGGGGTGGCGGATGCCGGTCCGATTTACACGTCCTCCACGGAGATCGTTTCCCTCGACGAGCCGCTCAAGGTCTCGATGCTGGCGGCGGAACCCGGGCATCCGGGCATGCCTCCCCTCATCGAAGGGAGAAACTTCCGCGGCGGTGAGGCGCGCGAAGCGGTCATTGACCGTAACGTGGCTTTGCGTTCGGGCATTCAGATCGGCGATGAAATCATCATCCGCTCGACGCAGGGCGTGGACGATGAGTTCTTCACCCTCGAAGTTGTCGGCTTGGTGGACGGACAGTCCTACTTCTTCCAGCCGACCATCTTTGTCCCGGCTTCCACGTGGGAGAAGATTCGCCCGCAATCCGAAGCGGATCTAGCAAGCAATACTGCCTATCCCAACATCATCGCCGTCAAACTGACTGACCCGGCGCAGATCGACATCGTCAGGCAGCGCCTGCTGGAGGGCGTCTCCCGCATCGAAGTGGCGGACATCCCGACCACCATCAACAACATCCCCGGCTACTCCGCCCAGCAAGGGACGGTGCAGACTCAGGGCTTTTTCACCCTGCTGATCGGTGTGATGGTCATTGGCGGGTTCTTCCAGATCCAAATATTGCAAAAAGTGCCGCAGATTGGCGTCTTGAAAGCCATTGGCTCTTCGAACGGGGTCGTCGGCTGGTCGGCGGTGATTCAGATCGTAGTGGTGACAGCCTTCGGCGTCGCAGTGGGAGGCGGGTTGACGTTTCTCTTCTCGCTGTTTCTTCCGGCTGCCATCCCGTTTGTCTTCAATGGCGTGCGCTCCATCGCGGCGGTCATCCTTCTGCTGTCCATCGGTCCACTGGGCGGGTTGGTTTCCATCCTTTATGCGGTTCGCATCGAGCCGTTGAAAGCGCTCAGGTTAGGGTAATGACATGACAACAGCACTCGAAGTAAAAAACCTCGTCAAATCCTTCGCGCTCGACGGCGCGACCATCAATGCCGTGGACAGCGTCTCGTTCCAAGTGAAATCGGGCGAGTTCGTCGCGCTGGTCGGTCCGAGCGGATCGGGCAAGACCACCCTGCTCTCCATCCTCGCCGCCCTGCTCTCTCCCACCAGCGGACAGGTCTTCATTGATGGGCAGGACCTGTCGCAGATGAACGACAAGGAACGCGTCAAACTGCGCCGCGAGAAGATCGGCTTCACGTTCCAATCGAACAACCTGATTCCCTTTCTGACCGCGCAGGAGAACGTGGAATTCATGCTGCGCCTGAACGGACGGGCGGATAAAGCGGGACGACTCCGTTCCGCCGAAATCCTCGCCCGCCTCGGACTCAGTGACCGCCTGCACAACCTCCCAGCCCAACTCTCCGGCGGACAGCAGCAACGCGTCGCCATTGCCCGCGCTCTGATCCACAACCCCGCCGTCGTCCTCGCCGACGAACCCACCGCCTCCCTCGACACCGAACGCGCTTTCCAGGTCGTGGAGACGTTTGCCAAACTGGTCCACGAGAACCGCCGCGCAGGCATCATGGTCACGCACGACCTGCGCATGTGCCAGTACGTGGACCGCGTCCTGCAAATGCAGGATGGCAAACTGGTGCGGGTCTATGAGAACAAGGACGAGATCATGGAACTGGCAATGGGGACGATCAAGCACTAAACCACAACCCTGCCTCACTATCCTCGTTTCAACATTTCGTCCGTCACCTGATCCAGTCTCAGGCTGATGACCTGACTTGCCGAGTCGCGCCCCATGGTCACGCCATAAATGACGTCCGCCGCCTGCACGGTATTGCGGTTGTGCGTGATCACGATAAATTGCGTATCCTGGCTCAGCTCCACCAACAAATCGCGGAAACGTCCGACGTTCGCCTCGTCCAGCATCGCGTCCACTTCATCCATCACGCACACGGGCGTCGGCGAAACCTTGAGCAATGCGAAGACCAGCGCGACCGCCGTAAGACTGCGTTCCCCGCCCGAAAGCAGAGCCAGAGACTGCTCCCTTCTCCCCGGCAGGCGCGTCTCGATCTCGATGCCCGTCTCCACCAGGTTGTCCGGGTCGGTCAATGCCAGCCGCGCGGAGCCGCCCCCGAATAGACGGGTGAACATGGCGCGGAACTGCTTGTCCACCGCGTCGAACGTCTTCGCGAACTCCTGCCGCGTCACCTCGTCCAACTCCGCGATGACCTTACGCAGGTCTTCCTCGGCTGTACGCAGATCGTTCACCTGCGTTTTCATAAATTCATAACGTTCCGACTCTTTATCGTATTCCTGCTTTGCCTCGGGATTGATTGGACCCATGCGCCGCACCTGCGCCCGCTGACGGATCAATTGCGTTTCCAAATCCGGCGAAATCTCTGTCACCACGGGCAATTCCTCCACCATACCCTCGAAGGGCAGCGGCACAGGTCCCGAAACCTCGTCCGCATACTCGAACATCACCAGGCCGAAATCGTCCATGATCTTTTGGCGCAGATTGTCCAGAGCCTCCTGTTTACGAAACTGTTCCAATTGCACCTGACCATGCAGGCGCTCGGCCGTGGCGAGCGCCCGTTGAGCGCTTGCCTCCGCCTCCTGCAAGCGCGCCTCCTCCGCCTCGGCGGATTCCAGTTCCAGTTCCGCAGGGTTCATGTCCGCGTTCAATGCTTCGATCTGCGCGCGCAGGGAATTTTCGCGTTCGTGCAATTCGGCTTGACCGGCATCCAGACCCGAAAGCAAAGAGTCCGCTTCGTTCAAGCGCGCCGCAAGCTCCATCCGCCGCGCATCGAACCGTTCGACATCCCTCCTTCTTTCCTCCATCCTTGCGACGGCGTCCGCCAGAGCCCGTTCCGCCACCGCCATGCGCGTGCTCCAATAGGAAGTTTGCCCCTGCGCCTCCCCCAAATCCATTTCCTTCAATTGCGCCGACATCTTCCGCAATTCGTCCTGCATCTTTGCCGCATCGGACGCGTTTGCCGCCTGGGTTTCGATCAAATTCTGCCGGATGACTTCCGCTTCTGCCGCTTCCGCCGATAAATGCATTTGCTGACTTTTGCGCCACTCCAACTCCCGGCGCTTCGCCTCGGACGCCGAACCGGCGCGCTTCTCGTATTCCTCCGCCTCCTCGAGGCTGGCGCGAATTTTGTGCGTCCTGTTGGTCGCCTCAGTCAACTCGCGCCCCGCCTCGTTGATCCTGGCGGAAAGAGACTCCACCTCCCGATTCAACGCTTCGATTTGCCCGTCCAGCGTAACGAGGGATTGTGCCAACTCCCGTTTCCGGCGCGGACGACTCAAGGCAGACGCATTCGCGGAAATGGATTTTCCCACCGTCACCAGACCGTCGCCGCGGAAGACCTCCCCGCGCAGCGTGACTGCACGTGCGTGAGGCGGCAAATTTCTGACAAGATTTCGAGCCGCCACCCGATTTTGCACGATCACCGTTTGCCCGAGCGTCAAATTCACCGCCGCGCGCAATTCCTCCGGCGCGCGAACAAGTTCCGACGCAACGCCAATGACATCCGTGTTCATTCCCTGGATCTTCAAGACCTCGGTTGGCTGGTTGACGGGCAGCAAGACCGCCCGTCCCGCCTCATTTGTCTCGAGCAATTGCAAAGCCGTTTCGATCTCGTTCGCGTTGAGTAGGACCGCATCGAGCGAATCGCCCAGGGCGGCGGTGATCGCCGTTTCCAACTCCGCCGGCACATCGAGCGCCGCGCTCAACGCGCCATACGCACCCTTGAGCCGCATTTGTTGCGCGGCTTCGAGAAGGAAACGCGCGCCTTCCGCATATCCCGCCAGCGATTGTTCCGCCTGTTCGAGCACTTCCAGCTGGGTTTTGAGGCGCGTGTGCGCGTCGAGCAGGCTGGAGCGTTCTTCGGTGCTGGTTCGGCGTTCCTCCTCGAGTTCTTCCAAATTCGACCTGAGCATGCGCTCGTTTTCCACAACCTGTTTCAGTTCATGCTCGATGTCTTCCCGCCTCGCCCGTGCAGCCGCATAGTGTTCGTCCGCCTCCCGCGCCGCGTGGTCCACCGCTTTGACTTCCTCGCCTGCCGCCTCGATACGGGATCGTAGCGACTCGAGCCGCGAGGTCAGCTCCTCGAACCGCGCCTGCGATTCGGCGCGTTGGGCGTTCCATCTCTCGATCTGCTCCCGCGCAGAGCGTAACTTCTCCTCCAGAGAGGCGCGTTCGTCTTGCAGTTTTTGCAGCCTGAGTTGCCCCTCCTGGAGTTGTTTCCTTGCTTCTTCATATTCTGCCTGCAATCGAGCGACTTCCTGTTCCGCTTCTGCAAGGCGGTCTCGCGTCACGCGTTCTTCGTCGGAGGCGCGTTCCCGATCCGCCAGAGCGGAGGTCTGCGCGGCAAGCAGCGCGCGGCGGCGTTCCTCGAGAACCGCCAGTTCCTTGCTCGTTTCCTCGCGCTGACTGTGCAGTTCGGAAGACCGGCGGTGCCAGGCGTTTAATTTCGCCCGCAACTCCGAAAGCCTTTCGCGGAAAGCATTGTACGCCTCCTGCGTTTTCACATGCTCTGCGCGCGCTTCCTGAAGGCGTATCTCCTGTGCTTTGACCGCTTCGCGCGCCGCGGCAAGTTCCTGCTGAGCCTTATGCCAGTGATGGCCATACCATTCCCGCAAAATGATCTTCAAGTCCGCCTGGGCACGGCCGTATTCCGAAGCGCGCTTTGCCTGCCGCTCGAGACTGCGCAGGCGCGGCTCCAGTTCGGACATGATGTCGAGCACGCGCTCGAGATTACGCTGGGTGGATTCGAGCCGTTTCAATGCCTCTTCGCGGCGGGCGCGATACAAACCCACGCCTGCCGCCTCCTCGAACAACTTGCGGCGTTCCTCGGCTTTGAGCGCCAGCGAGGCATCCACAAGCCCCTGTCCCATGATGGTGTAGGTACGGTCTGCCAGCCCTGAAGCCGAGAGCAGCTCGTTCAGGTCGCGCAGACGCACTTGTTGATCGTTTAACAGATAGTCGTTATGACCGTCGCGATAGGCGCGGCGCGTCATGGCGACTTCGGTGAAATCCACCGGTAGCCAGCCGTCGGTATTGTCGAATAGAATGTGAGCCGAAGCCATGCTGGCGCGGGCGCGATGCTCCGAACCGTTGAAGATCATGTCTTCGGTCTTTTTGCCGCGTAAAAGCGTATAGGACTGTTCGCCGAGCACCCAGCGCAGGGCGTCGGCGATGTTCGATTTTCCCGAACCATTCGGACCGACAATGGCGGTGATGCCGCTGGCGAACTCGAAGGTGGTCTTCGAGGCGAATGTTTTGTACCCTTGAAGTTCCAGTGATTTAAGGCGAAGAGGCATAAGAGGATTTTCGATTTGTGATTTTGGACGGGCAATTTCTCCGGTTACTTGAACGTAATTCCAAGCGCTTCGAGAGCGGTTTGAGCGGCGATGCGGGCGGCGGTTCCCTTGTTCGAGCCGCGTCCCCGCCCATAGCAAACGCCCTGGATGCGCACCTCCACTTCGAATTCTTTGGCGTGGTCGGGTCCTCGGGCTGAAACCGTCACATATTGCGGCGTTCCCATTTTCTCCGCCTGCGCCCACTCCTGCAGACGGCTTTTGGGATCCTGAATTTCATCAAGGATGTATTCCTGCACATCGTCCAGAATGGGATTGACAAACGCCTCGACCGCCCCCAAACCTGCTTCCAGATACAAGGCGCCGATCAACGCCTCGAACGCGGATCCCAGCAAGGTGTCCCGGTCATGGCCGCCGGACGAACTTTCGCCGCGTCCCAGCCGAAGCGCTCCTCCCAACCCGATGCGCCGGGCAAAATTGGCCAACTGATCGTTGCGCACAATCGCGGATCGTACCTTCGTCAGGTCGCCCTCGGGCATTTCAGGAAAACGGTTGTACGCCCATGCCCCCACAATGAAGTCCAGCACGGCGTCGCCCAGAAATTCGAGCCGTTCATTGTCTTCCTGCGCGTCGGGATTCTCGTTCACATACGAACGATGCGTGAGGGCGCGCGTCAGCAGGGATAAATTTGAAAAGGGCAGATTCAGCCGTCGGTTGAGGGCAGATGCGGATTCGAGATCCCGAGAGTCAAGCGCTTGCGTCATATCATCTCCTGGGAACTCAGGGAACGGTCATCCCCCACGAGGAGGTGAGGAAGAATCGTTCCATCAGTTCCGGTATGCGAGCGGGCAGAATTGTATCACGACTGCCGTTTTAAGTTACAATCAGCCGACTGAAAAACGGCTGATTGTGCGCGCAGCCTCGAAATTTCACTGTAAATTCTGTGGTGGGATTTTATGCCCGCCGCTCTCTCGGTTTGCTTGGAGGAGGTATGGCTGAGATTGGTCATGAAACGCGTTTTCTGCATGCCATCGAGATGGGGTTGGGAGCCTGGCAATGGGGCGATCGTATTTTCTGGCAATTTGAACAGGGGTACAGTGAGGGGGAGGTGCATGATGCCTTCAAGGTGTCGGTGGAGCAAGGCATTCGCTTCATTGACACCGCTGAGATATACGGCAACGGTCTCTCGGAACGATTGCTGGGAAGGTTTATGCGGGAAACCGACCAGCCTGTGCTGGTTGCAACGAAATACTTTCCTTTTCCCTGGCGGTTTCGCGTTGTCTCCGTCCCGCGGGCGCTGAAGAACAGCCTGGAACGCATCGGGGTGGAAAGCGTGGACCTGTACCAGGTCCATTGGCCCACTCCGTTGATGAGCGTGGACCGAATGATGGACGGCATGGCGGAGTGTGTAAAAAACGGCATGACTCGCACGGTCGGCGTGTCGAACTTCGATCAGACCCAGATGCTGACCGCCTATTCTGCTCTGGCGCGCCGGGATATCCCGCTGGCATCGAATCAGGTGCATTACAGCCTGCTTAACCGAAAAGCGGAAAAAAACGGTCTGCTGGCGCGTTGCAAGGAATTGGGCGTGCGGCTGATCGCCTATAGTCCGCTCGAAAAGGGGTTGCTGACCGGCAAGTACGATGCCGTCCGCCGCCCGCCGGGAACACGCGGCGGCATTTACGGGGGTATGCTTTCAAAAATCGAACCGCTCCTCAAACTGATGACGATCATTGGACAGGATCACGGCGGCAAAACCAACGCGCAGGTGGCGTTGAACTGGCTGATTTGCAAAGGTGCGCTCCCCATCCCTGGTGCAAAGAACATGCGGCAGGCGCAGGAAAATGCCGGTGCCCTCGGCTGGCGGTTGAACGAAGAGGAAATCGCAAGACTCGATGCGTTGAGCGACAAGGTATTGGAATAAAAAAACTGCCCGCCGATGCGCGGGCAGTTTCAATCCACAAGGCGTATAGAGTCTCCGTCACGGGCGGCAATCTTATTCCTTTATTTTGGGTTTCAGGAACAGCATGAAGGCATAGCCCAATCCGAACACAACTTCGACGACAATCGGCACCCAATTGTTTTTGCTGAGAACGCCCGCTAGAATTCCGAGGATCGTCACCACCAGTGCCAGGACGGATCCTAACAGCCCAACGGCGCCCAGGTTCCTGAGCAAACCCGCGTCGGTCGCGTCTTTGACGAACCAAAACAGCAAGCCTAGTGTGAGAAATGCCGCACCGAGATAACGCGCCTGTACAATCTCGGGTACTCTCATTTGAGTTTGTACCTGTTCAAGAACCATTACAGGGACGACCAACAACGCCGCGCCAAGCACAACACATACGAGCGCGTTCAGGAAAAATAGAAATTTGTAGCTCATGACACTCTCCTTTGGGTCAGGAATTGAATTTGGAATCGGAATCAATATACATCATCTTCGGAACAATGTGAAGCGGTCAGCATGTTGAAACCTTACATTCACTTTACATCCTTTGTCCGATGGGATAACTCCGCTTCGCTCGCGGAGACCGACTGTTGGCGTCCGTCTCTTGCGATCGGGGGGATTTTGCCTCCACACGCGACAGCCAACGGATGGAGAATGTGAAATGGGGCGTCGGGTGCCAAAATTCGCCCGTCGAGACGGGTTTGTGCTATAATGCCGCCATCATGAAGCACTATATTTACCTCGCTAATAACGATAATAATGACAATGACGATATGACCTATCGTTGGGCGAAGCCTTGCTAGTTGACAAATAAACGAGTCAAACCAATCGCCCAACGCTTACGCGAAGGGCGATTTATTTTATCTACATTCTTAACCACAAAGGACATCAACAGCACAAAGACGGGGCGAGTGTTCGTCGTGAAGGTTTTCCGTGTTTTTCTTCGTGCCCTTCGTGGTAAAAAGAATTCGGAGGCACACCATGTATAGAACCCATGCTTGCGGAGAATTACGCACCAGCCACGCGGGGCAGACGGTCACGCTGGCGGGCTGGGTCAACCGCCGCCGCGACCACGGCGGGGTGGCGTTTTTCGATTTGCGTGACCGCTCAGGAATTGTTCAAATTACCATCAACCCCGATCTCCCTCAAGAGACGCTGGATCTCGTCGCGGATGTCCGCTTCGAGTGGGTGTTGCAGGTGGAAGGTCTGGTGCAGAGGCGCCCAGCCGGGATGGAGAATCCCAAAATGGCAACGGGCGAGATCGAGGTCATCGCCAAACGGATCACGGTTCTCAACCCGTCCAAAACGCCGCCGTTCATGGTCAACACGGACAACGACCTGCCCGACGAAAACATGCGCCTCAAATACCGTTATCTCGACCTGCGCCGCGAGCGCATGACTCGTAACATGGTTTTGCGACACAAGGTCATCAAGTTCATGCGTGATTATCTCGATCAAAAAGGCTTCATCGAGATCGAAACGCCCATCCTCTTCAAAGCGACCCCCGAAGGCGCGCGAGACTATATCGTTCCATCGCGCATCTATCCCGGTCAGTTCTATGCCCTGCCTCAGTCACCTCAACAGTTGAAGCAACTGCTGATGGTGGCGGGCATGGACAAGTACTTCCAGATCGCGCGCTGTTTCCGCGACGAAGACCTGCGCGGCGACCGTCAGCCCGAGTTCACGCAACTTGACCTGGAAATGTCTTTCGTCCATCGTGACGATGTGCTGGATTTAGTCGAGGGCTTGTACAACGCGATGATCCCAGCCGTCGCGCCGCACAAGAAAATCATGTCGGTGCCGTGGACCAAACTTTCCTACCGTGAAGCCATGGAACGATTCGGGACAGATAAACCCGATATGCGCTTCGGCATGGAATTGATTGATGTCAGCGATGTGTTTGCAAAGAGCGAGTTCAAAGTCTTCAAGTCCGCGTTGGAGGCGGGCGGCGTCGTCAAGTGTATTGTCGCGCCGAAAGCCGCGGACCTGTCGCGCAGGGAAGTGGACGCGCTGACCGAGTCTGCGAAGTCGCTTGGGGCGAAGGGATTGGCAACTTTGGCGGTGACAGGCGAAGGCGTGAAAGGAAGCGCCGCAAAGTTCGTCACCCCGGAAGAGGCCGAAGCGGTCAAATCCAGAACGGGCGCGGGAGTCGGCGATCTCATCCTTTTCGCAGCGGACGAACGCCCAGTCGTCAACAAGGTGCTGGGCGGGCTGAGATTGATTTTACGAGACCAATTGAATCTCGCCGAGAGGGATGTTCTGGCGTTCGCGTGGATCGTGGATTTCCCGATGTTCGCCTGGAACGAAGAGGAGCAGCGCTGGGATGCAGAGCATCATCCGTTCACCATGCCGCAACTGGCAGACCTCGACAAGTTCGACACCGACCCAGGCTCGATTCTCTCGGATGCGTACGACATGGTATGCAACGGCTACGAGATGGCGTCGGGTTCGATCCGCATTCATCGGCGCGACATTCAGAATAAGATTTTTCAGATGCTTGGGCATTCAGACGAAGCCATCAAGGCGAAATTCGGTCACATGCTGGAGGCATTCGAGTACGGCGCGCCCCCGCACGGCGGCATGGCGCCCGGCATTGACCGACTCGTGATGCTGCTGGCGGACGAACCCAACATCCGCGAAGTGATCGCCTTCCCAAAGAATCAAGCGGGACGCGATGTCATGGCAGACGCCCCTTCGGAAGTGGAACCGAGGCAGTTGAAAGAGTTGCATATTCAATTTAGAGATTGAAGATTGGAGATTGGCGGTCGAGTGCAAGCAGTCGAGACCGCCGCTTACTGATTGACCATGGTCAGCCGTTCCTTGTCTTGATGAGGTAACTATGTCTACCATTGACACAAAGACAGTAAAGCATGTTGCATTTTTAGTCCGCTTGGGTATTTCGGAAGAGGAAGCGCAAAAATTCAGCGCGCAATTCTCGTCCATCATTGATTACTTCAACATGCTCAACGAAGTGGAAACAACCGGCGTCCCGTCTGCTTCGGACATTGCCAACGCGGAGAATGTGCTGCGCGAAGATGCGGTACAGCCGTCCATGAGCCGCGAAGAATTCCTCAAGAATGCCCCCCAATCCGAGCGCGGGTATGTAAAGGTTCCCACTGTGTTGGGCGAAGAATAGAGATTGGTAATTGGTAAATGCTCTGTTGCAAACATATGGTTTAACCTATTGCGAAACTATTTTTCGCCCTCACCCCTTGCCCCTCTCCCGCTGGAGAGGGGTTGGGGTGAGGGAAAAGGCGATGGGTCACTGCCTTTGGGCATCTTCGCAACAGAACAATTGGTAAATAGTAATTAGGCGTTCTCTAATTACATTACCGACCTGTAAGCCCAATCTTTCAAATTCAATCTCCAATTACTAATTACCCTTCCGCCATGCAACTACATACACTAACCATTCAAGAAGCCCATCAATTACTTGTTACCAAGCAGGTTTCCTCCGTCGAACTGACACAGGCGTTTCTTCAGCGCATCCGCGAAATTGACCCGAAGATCAAAGCCTACGTCACAGTTTCCGAAGAACTCGCGCTCGAACAAGCCAGGAAAGCCGATGAGCGCATTGCCAAAGGCGAAAATGTGACCCCGCTGACGGGCATCCCTTTCTCGATAAAGGATTGCATCTCCACGCGCGGCGTCCGCACCACCTGCTCCTCGAAGATTCTTGAAAACTACATCCCGCAATACAACGCCACCGTCACAGACAAACTTGCACAGGCAGGCGCTGTGCTCCTCGGCAAGACCAACATGGACGAGTTCGGCATGGGCTCCTCTTGTGAGAACTCTGCATTTTTCAACACGCACAACCCGTGGAATCTCGACCACGTACCTGGCGGTTCCAGCGGAGGTTCCGCCGCGGCGATGTCGGCAAGCCTCGCCGCGTTCACCATCGGCGAAGACACAGGCGGATCCGTCCGCATGCCTGCCGGCTTTTGCGGCGTCACAGGCATCAAACCAACATACGGACGCGTCTCACGTTACGGCCTCATTGCGCTTGCTTCTTCGTTTGACTGCATTGGTCCTATGACCCGCGATGCCTGTGACTGCGCCACCGTCCTCGAACACATCGCAGGTCACGACCCTCTCGACAGCACCACCTACCAATCTCCAATCTCTAATTACACTCAAAACATCAACAAACCCATCAAAGGCATGAAGCTCGGCATCCCGAAGGAATATTTCGTCGCAGGCATGGAAGCGGGTGTCGAGACCGCGTTGCAAGAAGCCATCCGCGCCTGCGAAAAACTCGGCATGGAAATTCACGAAGTCTCGCTCTCCCACACCAAATACGCTCTCCCCGTTTACTATCTTCTGCTCTTTGCCGAAGCCAGTGCCAACCTCGCCCGCATGGACGGCACGCGCTTCGGTCTCTCCGTTTCGGAGGGCGCGAAAGACGTGATTGACATCTACCTCCAGACTCGTCGCGAAGGATTCGGCGACGAGGTCAAGCGCAGGATTATGCTTGGCGCATACGCTCTTTCGGCAGGATATTACGACGCCTATTACTTGAAAGCGCAAAAAGTGCGCACGCTTCTTCGCCGGGACTTTGAGGCTGCTTTTTCCAAAGTGGATATTCTCCTCGCCCCCACCTCTCCCACCACCGCCTTCAAACTCGGCGAAAAGACCAGCAACCCGCTCGAAATGTACCTCTCGGATATTTACGTCGTCGCCACCAACCCCGCCGGCGTTCCCGCCATCGCATTGCCCTGCGGCTTCTCGAAGGACATGCCTGTTGGCATGCAACTCATCGGCAAACACTTGGACGAACAAACTTTATTCCAAGTCGCGCATGCGTATCAACAAGTGACCGATTGGCATAAGCGAAACCCAAAGATTAGTTAATAGAGATTAGTAACTGGAGATTAGACAACAATTACCAATCTCCAATTACCACTCATCACACACGAGCCTACTCATGACCCAATACGAACCCGTCATCGGACTTGAAATCCACGCCGAACTCATCACCGCCTCCAAAATGTTCTGCGGCTGCTCCGCAGACTACGCCTCCGCGCCGGAACCGAACACGAACATTTGCCCTGTCTGCACGGGTCTGCCGGGCGCGCTGCCCGTTGCCAACAAAAAAGCCGTCGAACTTGCCGCGCTGGTCGCTCTCGCGTTGAACTGCTCCATCAACAAACACAACACCTTTGCCCGCAAAAACTACTACTACCCCGATCTGCCCAAGGGCTATCAAATCTCGCAATACGAATTGCCCATTGCAGAAAAAGGCTGGCTGGAAGTTCATAGCGGGTCGAGTAGTGGCGCTGCAAGCGCCGCGTATCGAGACCCCTCCCGTGTTCGCGTGCGCCGCGTCCACATCGAAGAAGACACCGCCAAACTCTTTCACGAAAAAAATTACGCTCTCGTGGACTTCAACCGCGCAGGCGTCCCCTTGCTTGAAATCGTCTCCGAGCCAGACATGCACTCCGCCGAAGCCGCGCTCGATTACGCCACCAAAGTCCGCGCCATTCTGCGGTATCTCGGCGTCAACACAGGCGACATGGAAAAAGGCGTGCTGCGTTTCGAAGCCAATGTTTCCGTCCGCCCGGCGGGCAGTGACGAGCTCCGCACCCGCACCGAGATCAAAAACCTCAACAGTTTCCGCGCCTTGACCCGCGCAATTGCGTATGAAATCGAACGTCAGATTCAAATTTACGAATCGGGCGGTACAGTCATTCAAGAAACTCTCGGCTGGGATGACCTTCGGGGCGTAACGACCAGCCAACGGTCGAAGGAAGAAGCGCACGACTACCGCTACTTCCCCGAACCCGACCTGCCTCCGCTTCAATTTTCGGATGCATGGATCGAGTCGATTCGGAGTCAACTCCCCGAACTGCCCGAAGCCAAAACCGCCCGCTTCATCTCGGACTTTGGCTTGACCCCGTCCGAAGCGCGTTTCCTCATCTCCGAGCGGGCTCTCGCCGACTACTTCGAAAAAGTCGCCGCCGCGGCAAAAAGCCCCGCCAGGACCGTCCATTCGTGGATCGCGGGCGAATTGATGCGTTACCTCAATGACTCTGGCATGAGCATCGAAGACATGACACTTTCCCCCGCATCCTTCGCCAGGTTAATTGATATGACGACAGACAAAGTCATCAGCAGCAACTCAGCAAAAGTTGTCTTCAATGAAATGCTGGCGAGCGGCGGCGACCCGGAACAAATCGTCAAAGAAAAAAACCTGGCGCAGGTTTCAGACGAAAACGAAATTCAGGCAATTGTCGAAAAAATCCTGAACGACAACCCCGCTGAAGTGGAAAAATATCTTGCGGGCAAAGAGACCCTCCTGCAGTGGTTCATGGGACAGGTGGCGCGAGCAACAAAAGGCAAAGCCGACCCAAACGTGGCGAAAGAGTTGCTGGTAAAATCACTCGAAGAACGAAGGAAATAAACTGGTAAGCGAGGAAACATCATGGCTGAAAACATCAGCGTATCGCAAATTTCAAAATACGTCGGACAAGATGTGACTGTCAAAGGCTGGGTCTACAACCGCACCGACAAGGGCAAGCTGTGCTTTTTGCTCGTCCGCGACGGTTCGGGGTTTGTGCAGTGTGTGGCCTTCAAGGGTGACCTCGAACCCGAAATCTTCGACAAGGTCATGCGTTTGCCGCAGGAGTCGTCGGTCATCGTTACCGGCGCGGTGCGGGAAGATAAACGTGCGCCCGGCATCCCCGGCGGCTACGAAATCGGCGTGAAGCAGATCGAAATCGTGCAGGAGGCGGCGCTCGATTACCCGATGTCGCTCAAGGATCACGGCGTGGATTTTGCCCTCGACCACCGTCACTTATGGATTCGGATGCAAAGTCAATGGGCGATCTTGAGGGTACGCGTGCGCGTCATGTCTGCGGTGCGCGAGTATCTCGATTCAAGCGGATTTTTCAACCTCGACACGCCTATCCTCACCCCCGCCGCCGCCGAAGGGACGACGACTCTCTTTGAAACCGAATATTTCGACGAAGGCAAAGCATACCTCGCCCAGACGGGGCAACTCTATAATGAAGCCAACATTTTCTCGTTTGGAAAGGTATACTGCTTCGGTCCCACATTTCGCGCCGAGAAGTCCAAGACGCGCCGCCACCTGACCGAATTCTGGATGCTCGAACCCGAAATTGCCTTCTGCGACCTTGACGGGTTGATGGCAATCGAAGAGGGTTTGATCACCCACATTGTTCAAACCGTGTTACGCGACTGCGCGGCAGAGTTGAAATTCCTCGAACGTGATGTTTCCAAACTTCAAAAGATCAGCGCGCCCTTCCCGCGCATGTCCTACGACGACGCGGCAAAATACCTGATCGAACTGTACGAAAAAGAGACAGACCCCGAGCGCAGGGAATTGCTGAAATTCGAATGGGGCATGGACTTCGGCGCGCCGCACGAAGTGGAATTGACGAAACTCCACGACAAGCCTTTGTTCGTGTACGGTTATCCCTCCGCGGTGAAGGCGTTTTACATGGAGCCGTGGCCCGGCCGCCCTGAAGTCTGCAAGTCCGTGGACCTGCTCGCGCCCGAAGGCTACGGCGAGATCTGCGGCGGCTCCGAACGCATGTCCGATCACGACGCCCTGTTGGCGAGAATCAAAAAAGAAGGCTTGCCCGAGGAAGCCTTCAAGTGGTATCTTGATCTGCGCAAGTATGGCTCTGTCCCGCACTCCGGCTTTGGCATGGGCGTGGAACGGGTGGTCGCCTGGCTGTGCGGCATCGAACATATCCGCGAGGCGATTCCCTTCCCGAGGACGATCAAAAGGGTGTATCCGTAATCCGAAGCGGAATCAAATGTCCCCGACGCGGGAAGCGCCGGGGACATGTTTGGAATGGGCTAGGGTATCTTCAACACCTGTCCAACCTCGATTTTGTTTGGGTTGGCGATATTGTTGTAAGCGGCGATTGCCGCAATGGTCGTCCCATATTTGATGGCAATGGAGTAGAGGGTTTCACCCGACTTGACGGTATGGGTTTTTCCAGCCGAACTGCCGCCGGATTCGCTTTCACCGGGTATCGCTATGGCGACGGGAATGGTCAGCGAATCGCCCGTTTTGAGCAGTTGCGGGTTTGCGCTGACCAGCTCGCGCACGGTAACGCCATATTTGATGGCGATGGCTTCGAATGTGTCGCCCGCTTTGATGGTGTGCTTCGTTTCTTTTGCAGTTGCCTCGGTGACGATCTTTGCCCCGGCGAAGGTGTAGAGTTCCTCCAGGGTGCCGTTGAACACATTCAAATCCACATTGGCATTAATGCCGTTGATCCTGCCGCTTTCACTGTATTGCCAGAAAGTCCATTTAAACCATCCGCGTGGAAGAAACGGCTGCTGTCCCTCCACATATGTGTTTGGATATTGCGCCAACCAAAGAGGATAGTCCTTTGCCCAGGCGGGAGGTCCACCGCCGGTTTCGGAGAAGTAATCCTGAAGAAAATATTGTCCCGAATAGATGATCGGTTTTCTTCCAAACGCCTTCTCCACTTCGTCGAGCCAGGTTTTCGCGCTGGCGATGATTTTTTCCTTCCTTTGTCCGTTGTGCGATTCGATGTCGAGAACGTGCGGCAATTCGCCGTGATCCTTGGTCGTCTTGACGTAATCAATAAATTTTTTGGCCTGTTTTTTCGCGTCAAGGTTTGGACGGAAGAAATGATACGCCCCTCGCAATAACCCTGCCGATTTGGCGCCAGACCAGTTCGCGGAAAATGTGGGGTCTGCATAGTTTTCGCCTTCGGTTGCCTTGATAAAGACAAAACGCTGTCCTGTTGCGCGAACCTTGGGCCAGTCAATGCCTGAGTTCCAGTATGAAACGTCAATGCCGGGTACTGTAGCCATTTTTCTCTCCTCTGTGGTGAAATGGATCCTGATAAAAATAAGGTTAGCACATAATGAATGTAAATGCAATTGCGATTTTCGGTCTTCGAGAGTGAGCGAGGGAAATGGGTGGTTGATCCGGTTTGTAAATCCGTAATTAATTTTCCCCTACCATTGCACGAATGAATATGGTATAAAAATCGGTGTCCCTGCGGTGCGCGTGATGTTGCTCTTCCCGTTTTGAGCCAACACCCACTTTTAGGGTCTCAAACTCCTAAGAAATAACGCGATAGGCCTGAGCCAAGGCGGCGTTTCTGGGTCGGGACCCACCTGCGAAAGCAGGTTCAAAACTCCGCAACACACGGCATCTGCGGGGCATCGAACATAAAAGACCTGACAGGCTTTGTAAAACCTGTCAGGTCTTATGTATCTGCTGTTACGCACCGTCCTGAAGGGGTGGACTGCAAACCCGTTCGCTTTACGAGAGCCTTCGGGACGTTCTGCGTAAGGTGAGTTATGTATCATGGCGATTGATGCACCGCGATTGCGGCACGCAGACCCGATTCGAACGCGCCCTGTATCCAGGCGTGGTAGAGGGAGGCGTGTTCACCCGCAAAATGGATGCGCCCTTCCGGTCTGATAATTTCATCGTGCAGGAGGGTTTGCTGACCGGGGTCGAACAAGGCAAACGCGCCGCCGGCAAACTCGTCATCGTGCCACATCCAAGAGGTCCCTACTTCAAACTCTTCGATGATTTGCGGGTGAATCTCCGCCACGTCTTCCAGGGCTTGAACGATACGGTCATCGGGCTTGAGCGATCCCCAGCGCTGAGCGTCCTCCGACCAGGTGTAACTGGCAAGGATGACGCCGCGCCCGGTCTCCCGCCCGTGATCGGGATAATACAAGTTGCGGATGGGCAGGTCGGTGATCGTGCCTCCGCCAAAGATTCCATCGTCCTCCTCCCAAAAGCGGCGTTTGCACTGAAAAAGAATTTTCGCCGAGGCGTCATAATGCAACTGGCGGATGGCGCGGTTCTTGGCGCGCGAGAACGGTTTGAGCACCTCCACGTGGCGCAGAACGGGGAACGGGACGGTGATAATGGCGTAGTCGCCCGTCTCGCTGAAGCGCCCCGCTGCGGTTTGATAGTGGATGGTCACATTATGCGGCAATTGATCCATGGCAATCATCTTCGCGCCAAAGCGGATGTTGTCCCGGAGTTCGGGGAAAAAGGCGTAGGGTAAACGGTCGGTTCCACCCTGGATCTCGATCATGTTGGTGTAATAGTTCCCCGAGTCTTCTCGGAACAGTTCCAAAAAGGAGGAGTTCATCACCGATTCCTGATTCGCCAGCAGACCAAACATCTCGATCATCCCTTCGGACCAGCCGTTCAATTCCAGGAATTCGCGCGTGGAGAAGCCGTCATATTTGGCGACAATCTCATCCCAGGCGGCGTCGCCGTTCCTTTCGAGCATATCCAGCAAAGGCTTGAGCGCCTCCATGTACATCTGGCTGGAAGTTTTTCCCACCTCGTTATGGGCAATATCGAACCCCATCAACGAAGGGTCGGCGTGCGCTTCGGCGGCGCGCATCTTTTTGCCGCCAATGTAGTAATAGGCATTGGGATTGTCCATGGTGAAATCGTTGGTTTTCAACCCGAATTTTTCGATGTATGCCATGGTCAGAGAATGGGCGCGCGGGATTCGCATCGCGCCGACCTCGGCGTAGAGTCCTTCGGCGAACGGTTCGCGCAGGGTGTAAACGCGTCCGCCGACGCGTTGCTGCGCCTCCAAAATGACCGGGGTATGACCCGCCCTCTTGAGTTCGTACCCGGCTGCAAGTCCCGCAAGACCCGCTCCCACGATCACCACTTTTTTGGGTTTCTCTGTTCCAAATTTCGCGGCAATTCCGTGTTTTACCACCTCGATATATTCGGCAATAGATCGTTCAGGGTTCATCTCTGCCTCCATCATAAAAGTTGACCAATAGTATCCAGAAACAAAACAAAAGGCAATCACCTATTTGACGCTTGACAAAGCCCGCCAACGCATATACAATCGCCGCCATTAACAATTCAATATAGGAGAGATAGCGGCTGGGTCCCGCCTGCGGCGGGATTACGAGGTGGAGGTTCTCCCGTGCGAACGGGATGCTACTCCCTCACCCCAACCCTCTTCCACGCTTGCGGGGAGAGGGCAGTGAGCGGAAAAAAATCGGACAGATCAGCGGATGCCTCTGGAGTTTGTCACGAACTCCTTTCTCCCTTCCGAAAAAGCGCAAGGAGCGACAGGTTTAAAAAAACGCTGTCCCCCGCATCGAAAACCGAATGGCGACATTTGGGACAAGAGAGCGCAGTGAACCGGGCGTATTGTCCGGGTGTGTGTTGGAAGGGCTGTTTTATTTAATAGCATTCGCTGTTATTAAGGCATGCCCGCGCATGCCTTTTTTGTTGCCTGTCTCCCTTCTTTGAATCTCTTCTTTATCGGGCGATAGAAAAGATGATGGAAAACGGGTCGCTGGAAGCGACATCTGTTCATAGAATAGTCTCAACACGAAAGGAGAACTATGAACACCGAACTCAAACAACTGTCCAACGATTACCTGCGCATCGAGCAGGCAATCCTGTACCTTGAAAGCCACTTCAAAAATCAGCCAGGCATTGCGGAGTTGGCGTCAACCCTCGGATTGAGCGAATCACACTTTCAGCGGATTTTCACCCGCTGGGCGGGGGTAAGCCCGAAACGGTTTTTGCAATTTCTGACGAAGGAAAGCGCGAAGGAACTGCTCGATCGCTCGGAAAACCTGCTGGATACAACGCATCAAATCGGACTTTCGAGCCTGGGACGCCTGCACGAACTTTTCATCGCCACCGAGGCGGTTTCGCCGGGCGAATACAAATCGCGCGGCGCCGGCGTGACCATCCGCTACGGCATTCACCCCACGCCCTTTGGCAACTGCCTCATCGCCACAACCGAACGAGGCATCTGCCACCTCAGTTTTGTCCAGACCAGCGAAGGCGATACGATTGACGCCCTGGCTGACTCCTGGAAGCAGGCAGAGATGATCGAAGATTACAAGGCTACCGCCCCACTCGTCAGACCGATCTTCGATTTGCAATATGGCATTCGCAGGGGAGAGCCGCTCAAGGTGTATCTGCGCGGCACGAACTTCCAGTTGAAGGTTTGGGAGGCGTTGCTTCAGATCCCATCGGGCGCGGTGACCACGTATGAAGGTCTTGCCGAGAGGATGGGGATGCCAAAGGCGGCTCGCGCGGTCGGCGCGGCGGTGGGGCGCAACCCGATTGCCGTGCTCATCCCCTGTCACCGCGTGATTCGTAAAGTCGGCGATTTTGGAAATTACCGATATGGTTCAGTGAGGAAGAAGGCACTGCTGGCGAGAGAGTTCGGGCTAACTCATGCTGATGAACATCAACAAATAAATACTGTCACCGTGTAGTTGGCGCTGCCGAAGGCGTCTAACGCCAGCAGCGCGCTAGAGAACGCCCCCTTGCGCAATATCACGGGATTATTAGATCATAAGCATGAAGCACAAAGGAAAAAATGAAAACAAAACTTTGGATTGCACTCTTGGCATTGTACATCGTCTGGGGTTCCACCTACCTGGCGATACGGTTTGCAGTGGAGACCATTCCGCCGTTCCTGCACGCTTCGCTTCGATTTCTGGCATCCGGGGCGATTTTGTATGCCTGGAGGCGGGCGGCGGGCGATGCGGTTCCCACGAAAAGCAACTGGAAAGCCGCCGCCATCGTCGGCACGTTTTTGCTCCTGGGCGGCAACGGGCTGGTTTCGCTGGCGGAAAAAACCGTCCCTTCGGGGGTAGCGGCGCTGGTCATTGCCACCTCGCCCTTCTGGCTGACGTTGTTCGAGACGTTTCGTGCAGGCGGCGTAAAACCCAACTGGCTCTCGGTTTTAGGGTTGGTGGTGGGATTCGGCGGTGTGTTCCTGCTGATCGGTCCCGCCGAAATTACAGGGTCGCAACAGGAAATTGACCCCTTCGGGGCTGTCATGTTGTTGATTGCGCCGATTCTCTGGTCTCTGGGTTCGATCTACTCGAAGAATGCGGATGTGCCCAAATCCACGCTGATGTCCACAGGAATGCAGATGCTGGCGGGGGCGGCGGCGCTGTTCATTGTCAGTGTGGCGACAGGCGAGTTGAGCGGATTCAGCCTCCAGCAGGTCACGATGCGTTCGTGGTGGGGGTTGATTTATCTCATCACGTTCGGCTCGCTGGTCGGATTCGTGGCGTATGGCTGGCTGTTACAGAACGCGCCCATTTCACTCGTTTCCACGTACGCCTACGTCAACCCTGTGGTGGCGGTCTTTTTGGGGTGGCTGCTGGCGGACGAGACGCTGAACGCGCGCATTGGTATTGCGGCGGCGATCATTGTCGGGGCGGTGATTCTGATCAATTGGGCGCGGCAGGTTTCGGTCAGGAAGGAGGCGAAAGAGGTTGTCCCACTGGAGATCGAGTAATTCCCGAATCAACCCAAAGGATGTTCTCGGAGCGTCCGTGATTGTAGTTCTCAAACCGTGAAAATCATAAAAAAGGAGAAGAAAAAATGGATGCCAAAGATTTGCTCAAACGTGTGAAGGAGGATAATGTCAAGTTCGTCGCCCTGCAGTTCACCGATGTGACGGGTTCGGTGAAGAGCGTGGATATGCCCGTCAGCGGGCTGGAGGGCGCGCTGGAGGACGGCGTGTGGTTCGACGGGTCGTCGGTGGAGGGCTTCGCCCGCATCCAGGAATCGGACATGCGGCTGCTGCTCGACCCCGATACGTATGCGGTGCTTCCGTGGAGCCTGCCCGAACGCCGCCGTGCCCGCATCTTTTGCGACATTCAGACGCCCGACGGCAAGCCCTTCGAAGGCGACCCGCGCGGCGTGCTGAAGCGCATGACCGCCAAAATTGCCGAGCGCGGCTGGACGTATAACATCGGTCCCGAACCTGAGTTCTTTCTGTTCAAAGGCACGAACGGTCACGGTGTGCATCCCGTTCCGCATGATGTAGGCGGTTACTTCGATTTTTCGGCGGCAGACGAGGCAGTGCGCGTCCGCACGGAGTTGATGGACGCTCTGCGCACGATGGGTCTCGAGGTGGAAGTCGGTCATCACGAGGTGGCGCTGGGGCAGCACGAGATTGACTTCCGCTTTGCGGATGCGGTGCGGGCGGCGGACAATGTATTGACCCTGAAGTACACGGTCAAGGCGATTGCCGCCCTGCATGGGCTGACCGCTTCTTTCATGCCCAAACCTGTCTACGGTATCAACGGCTCGGGCATGCACTGTCATCAGAGTCTCTTCGACGACAAAGGCAACAACCTGTTCTTCGACAAGGACGATGAATACCATCTTTCGCCCATCGCCTATTCGTTCATTGCGGGACAACTCAAACACGCCCGCGGACTTGCCGCGCTGGTCGCGCCGACGGTTAATTCGTACAAACGGCTGGTTCCGGGATATGAAGCGCCCGTCTATATCGGCTGGGCGCAGATCAACCGTTCGGCGTTGATCCGCATTCCGCGTTACACGAAGGGACGCGACAAGTCCATGCGCGCAGAACTGCGCTTCCCCGACCCGTCATCCAATCCGTATCTGGCGTTTGCGGGCATGCTTGCCGCCGCGCTGGACGGCATTGACAACAAATTGACTCCGCCCAAGCCGCTCAACAATGTCAACCTGTATCATCTCGATGCAAAGGAGCGCAAGAAACTGGGGGTGGGCGAATTGCCCGGTTCGCTGGGCGAAGCGCTGGTTGAATTGAGCAAGGACAAGGTGCTGGTGGATGCGCTGGGAGAATCCGCCTACGAAGCCTTTGTCCGCGCCAAGACCGAGGAGTGGGACGAGTATCGCCTGCGCGTGAGCGATTACGAGATCGAGCGATATTTGGAAACGGCGTAGTTGCAAAGGATCGGCGAATTGGCTGGATGCAGCCGGAGTATGATCGTGAACGGAAATCGCCCGCGCTCAATCGAGGCGGGCGATTTCCGTTGCGATTGTGTAGCCGGATTGGCTTACTGATTGGCGAAATCCGGCATGGGCGGCGTGAGTGTGAGGCGGTCTTCGTATTTGACGATGTCGGCAGTCAGCCGGATCGTTTCGAGCCATTGCGTGAACGCGACCTGGCGGTTTTGTTCCGCCTGTGACTCGGTGACGGGGAGTTCCTGCCGGGCGATGACCTGAATGATGTGATACCCAAAACTGGTTTGGACGACCGGTCCGATTTCGCCGATTTCCTGGCTGAATGCCGCTTGTTCGAATTCCGTGACCATTTCGTTCTTGCCAAACCAGCCCAGGATTCCGCCGTCGGCTGCAGAGGCGGTATCTTTGGAATATTCCCTGGCGGTTTCGGCGAAGTCTGCGCCGTTGAGCAGTTTTTGTCTGAGTCCCTCGGCGAGTGCAATGTCGTCCACCAGGATGTGACGGGCAAGCACCTGGGGTTCGGTGGCGGAGACGGCGATCACGGCTTCCTGCAGTTTTTTTCGAAGCAGGTTCATTCTATATGCTTCGCGCAGGGTTTTCTCGCTGATACCGAAACCTGCGAGACGGTCAACGGTTGCCTGGTATTCCGCCTTGAATCCCTCCAGGGTGTAGGGGGTGGACGTTGGGGTGACATCCTCCGGTACAAAGGTGGGAGTGGGAGGCGCCGGCGTAAAGGTCTGTGTGGGCGGCGGCGGGGTGGATGTTTGGGTTGGAGTGACGGCGGGATCGAGTGTGGCGGTCGGCGGCGGTGACGGTGTGACGAATTCGGTGGGCGTGGCGGTGTGCGGATAAAGCGTCAACTGCTGTGAAGTAAACGTGGGATATTCGATGCTGAACGGGGTCGGTGTGACGGTGGGGGTGGGAGTGCCGTCGGGGAAGAAGCGATAGTTTTCCCGAATGGCTTTTTCCAATTCGTCCTCCGTCACTTCGATGCCGAGTTTCTCCGCCTCCTGCCGGATCAAGGTTTCGTCTATCATTTGATCCAACACCTGCGAGGCCAAAAGCTGCGGGTATTGCAGGGAAAGTTCGATCTGCTGGATCTGCTGCGACAAATCCATGCCAAACTGTTGCTGAAAGTACTGGTACCTTTGATATTGGTTGAACAGGTTATACCGTTCCAGTTGTATCCGTTCCTGCCATTGCGCGATGGTGATCTTGTCGCCGTTGACTTCCGCAATCGGCTTTCGCAGCTGGAAGTAATTCACATCCAGATAAC
This sequence comes from Chloroflexota bacterium, assembly GCA_013388685.1. GTDB lineage: Bacteria > Chloroflexota > Anaerolineae > Anaerolineales > Villigracilaceae > Defluviilinea. The sequence continues at coordinate 90,145 of JACAET010000050.1, forward strand.
CGTAACCGAGCAGAAGGACAACCGCGGCAATCATGACGAATGCCACGGTTCGGACGATCATGACCTGTCTTCGTTCCCGCTCGAGCCGGGCGATATGTTTTTTTGTGGCGATCCTTGGTCTTTTTTCTTGGTTGGACATAATCTATGCTCCGAAACGCAAATGCGGGGCATGGACTGCGCCGGGTGGCGCGTCATGCCCCGCGCGCGTTCATAGCCGGGGTGAGTTAGCGCATATCTTCGGCATGTTTCCCGGTAAAGGGAAGCAGAGCAATCTGCCGGGCTTGTTTGATCGCCGAGGCGATGACGCGCTGGTGTTTGGCGCACGCGCCGGTTTGGCGGCGCGGGCGAATGGTGCCTTCTTCTGTGATGTACTTCCTGAGCAATTCGATCTTTTTGTAGTCTATGGTCAGGGTTTTATCCGCGCAAAACTGGCAAAACTTGGGCTTGGCAAAGAAGCGCGCGCCGCCCTGCCCCTGTTGTTGCCCCTCAAGTGATTTTTTTTCTTCAGACATTTCCTACTCCAAATAGATGATCAAAATGGAAACTCTTCTTCGTTCGTCTCCGTCGGACCTTCCGGCGAAACCGCCTCCGCGCCGAGGTTATTGGTATGATCGCGGCGTTCGCCGAGCATCATCATTTCGCTGGCCACCACCTCCACGCTCGTGTGCTTTACGCCTTCTTTGTCGTCCCAGCGGCGGGTTTGCAGGCGTCCTTCCACATAGACCTGCTGCCCCTTGGTGAGATATTGCTTGCAAACCTCGGCAAGGTTTCCCCAGGCGACCACATTGAACCATTCCGTCTCGTTATGGCGTTCACCATCTGCAGAATTCCAGGTGCGGCTGACCGCTACGGTAAACGTGGTGACCGGTTTGCCGGAAGGGGTATAGCGCATTTCGGGTTCCCTGCCCAAGTGCCCAATGATCTGGACTTTGTTCAATCCTCGGCTCATGATAAAACTCCTTATAAAGCAACCGCGCGCCCTGGCGCGGCGGTCCGATGTTACACGATGGTCAACATGTGGCGGAGAACAGGCTCGAGAAAGCGGATGTTCCGTTCCACTTCGCCGGTGGACTTGGGGTCGAGCGTGATGTTCATCAGAACGTACTGACCTTCCGTCTGCTTGCGGATCGGGTACGCCAGTTTTCGGCGACCCCAGACCTCGGTCTTATCCACGCTTCCGCCTGTTTCGCCCACCCATCCCTGGATTCGTTCGAGAGCGCTCTTAAAAGCGTTCTCATCCAGATCGGGCTGGAGAATGCACATCAATTCATATTTACGCATGCGGGATTTTTCCTCCTTTCCATGGGATTGCTCCCGTTCAAGCCGTAGACCCGCCGGGAGCGGAAAGGCACGTTGTAGGACGTACCTGATCGAGCAGGCGTAAGTTTATCATACTTCCCGGAATCGGGGAGGGTTATAATCGTTGAAAAACGACCCCGCGGTCTCAAAACCTCTGAGTTCCGAACAGGAGTGTATGTTTAATCTGCCCAATGATGAAATCCTGCGGCTCTCCAAAGAGCATGTTTTTTACACCTGGTCGGCGCAGGCGAAGGTCAATCCCATCGCCGTTCAGCGCGCCAAAGGCGTGTACTTCTGGGATGTGGACGACAAGCGTTACCTTGATTTCAACTCGATGACCATGTGCGTCAACATCGGTCACGGAGACGAACGCATCATCAAAGCCATGCAGGAACAGGCGGCGGAACTTCCGTACGCCGCGCCGGGCATGACCACCAAAATCCGCGCGCTGGCAAGCAAAACCGTGGCGGAGGTGACCCCGCGTCGAGCCTTGACCAAGGTCCTCTTCACCCTCGGCGGGGCGGATGCCAACGAGAACGCCATCAAACTTGCCCGCGGGTACACCGGTCGGCACAAGATACTGGCGCGCTACCGCTCCTATCACGGCGCGACGGCGGGCGCCATGGCGGCCACCGGCGACCCGCGCCGCGTCGTTTGGGAACCAAACCTGATGACGGGCGTCGTTCATTTCCTCGACCCGTATCGCTATCGCTCCACCTTCCACCGCACGATCCCTGATATTTCCGAAGAAGAGTTTGCGCGCGATTACGTCAATCACCTCGAAGAAATCATTCACTACGAGGGACCGGATACCATCGCGGCGATTCTGATGGAATCTGTGACCGGCACGAACGGCATCATCATCCCGCCCGACGGTTACATGCAGGGAGTCCGCGCGCTGTGCAACAAATACGGCATCGTCATGATTGCGGACGAAGTGATGAGCGGATTCGGTCGTACGGGCAAGTGGTTCGCGGTCGAGCACTGGGACGTGGTGCCGGACATCATGACGATGGCAAAGGGGCTCACGTCCGCGTATGCGCCGCTGGGCGCGGTGGCGATGAAGCCGGAGATCGCGGCGGCATTCAATGAGACTCCCTTCGAAAGCGGGTTGACTTACACCTCTCACCCGGTCTCGCTGGCGGCGGCAGTGGCGAACATTCAGGCGATGAGGGAGGATCAAGTCGTCGAGCACGCGGCAGGCATGGGTCCGGTGTTGAAGCGCATGTTGTCCGATTTGGGCGAGGCGCATCCTTCTGTGGGCGACGTCCGCTCGATTGGGTTGTTTGGCATCATCGAACTGGTCAAAGACCGCAAGACGAAGGAGCCAATGGCGCCGTGGAACGGTTCCTCGCCCGAAATGACCGCCCTGCGGAAGTATTGCCTGGATCATGGCTTGTTCCTGTACACGCACTGGCATACCGTGCTGATCATCCCGCCGTTGATCATTACCGAGGCTCAGTTGAAGGAGGGATTCGACGTGCTCGATCGGGCGCTGGAGATCACGGATAAGGCGGTAGAGTAATCTTCCTTTCTCGTTCGGGGTCTGAAACCCCGAACGAGAAACCTATTTTTCCCATTCGATATCGGGTGACTTGAAAAAGTTAATTCCCAATGTTTCCATGTGCCGACCGTGTTTTGCCAGCCGGTTTTTGTATTCTTCCCAATTCCGACCTTTCGGCGACCAGGCTAGTTCTGCCAGACCAGGCAGGCGGGGGAAAGCCATGAATTCAATGTCTTTCATTGTGACCAGCGTTTCCGACCAGAGAGGCGCTTCGAGACCGAGAATATCGCGTTCCTCCAGTTTCTCCATGTAGGTTCCGGGTTCCCATTCGTAGGAATCTTTCACGCTGATGTGCCCAACCCAGTCCAAGCCGAGTGGCGTGGATGGGTCGTATTTCATGTCGAGGTACGTTTTGTTGGCGGGTGAAAGGATGATCTTGCAGCCCTGCGCTTTTGCGCTCTGATACGCCGCGCCAAACCAGTGTTGGGCAATCGTGCGGGAATCCAGTTCCGCTTCGCCGATCTCCGCCCAGCCGATGGGAATTTTATTGTGGGCGAACACGATCTGTTGGAAGCGTTTGATGAATTTCCTGTATTCCTCCTCGGGCGTGGAGCGCGCTTCATCGCCGCCAATGTGAATGTACGGCGCGGGCGAGATGGCGGCAAGCTCGCAGATCACGTCGTCGAGAAACCGGTAGGTGATTTCTGAATTGATATTTAATGTACTAAAACCGACCTGGGTGCCTTCGTATAAAGAGGGCGCTTCTTCGGACTGGTTCAGTTCGGGGTATGAAGCCAGCGCCGCATGGGTGTGTCCGGGCGAGTCAATTTCGGGGACGACCATCACGTAGCGCCGCCGGGCGTAGTCAATCATCTCTTTGAATTCTTCCTGCGTGTAGAACCCGCCGCCTCCGCCGTTCACCTGGGTTTGCGCGCCGATCTCGGTCAGTTTGGGTCGCGACTTGATTTCGATCCGCCAGCCCTGATCGTCGGTGAGGTGCAGGTGCAGTCGGTTCATTTTGTAGCGCGAGATCAGGTCAATGTAGCGTTTCACGTCTGCCACACCGAAGAAGTGACGCGCCACATCCAACATGGCGCCGCGCCAGGCGAATCGGGGAGCGTCGCTGATGGACAGCGCGGGCAGGCTCGGGTCCGCGGGGTGAAGCGTGCCGAGAAGTTGAAGCAGGGTTTGGGCGGCGTAGAATAATCCGGCGGGTTGCGCGGCGCGCAGACCGATACCGTCCGGGAAAATCGTGAGTTCGTATCCTTCGTCCCCATGCCGGGGATCGTCCGCCAGCATCAGAACAATGTCTGCGCGGCGGGGGCTATCGACGCGGACGGCGAGGTCGAGACCGGTCAACGTGCGGATTTCGCCTGCCAGGAATATGCCGGACTGAACGGCATCGTCATTCGGCGATGTGATCACTCTGGTTGCGGGTGTGAGTTTGAAATGTCCGGAAGACGCGGTGAGGGAAGCGGGGTGGGGTATCAAATTGTACATGTTATGTGGTATCCTCCCGCACATGATACGCGTGTTTTGTTGATTGCACAACGATTTCGCTCATGGAAAATAAACCATTCGTTGATTTTGATCTCCTGGCTCCCATTTTGCTGGGTATATTCTCTATTGCGGGCATTGCCCTGATTTTCTGGGGCGGGTTTTTTCAGCCGCGTCCGACCATCGAGGCGGTCGGCACATCCACATCTTTTCGCTATATCTTTATCGGGACGGAGCCCGGTCTTTCCACGCTCACGCCTGAACCGACGCCGACGCGGATCGTCATTGAATCATCGCCGTTTCCTACCCGACTCCCGGCGGGTACCTTTGCTCCAACCGTGCCGCCATTGACACCGCAAACGGGCGGCGGTTCGTCGTTCTTTCCGACACGGACTTCTCCTTCTCTAACGCCGCCGCCGTTCCCCACCGATTCGTCTTTTGCTACCAAACCCGCCTCCTCGCTGTTCACCCCCACATTCACCCCCACCATCCCTGCCGTGCTGGCAAAGTATGACGATACCTATTTCGGCATTCTCTATGACGGCGAATGGACCAGCCAGACCAACGTGAGCGGCGCCTATCAAAACACCCTGCATATTTCCTTCACCATCGAAAATTACGCCTTGTTCACGTTCGTGGGACAACAGGTGATTCTCACCTATCAGGCAGGACCTAGTTTGGGCACGATTCGCATTGATCTCGACGGCATCGAGTTCGAGGTCAGCCAAGCCAGCCCGCAGACCCAACTGGTGGATTGGGCTTCCCCTATCCTTATTCTGGGGACGCACGACCTTGTCGTCGAGCATTTGAGCGGCGGCTCGGTCAATATCGACTCGGTTACCATCCCCGATATTCGCACCGCTACTCCCACTCCATAAGGCGCTGAATGTCTGCTGTGGCGAAGTAGGCGCGGTAGGCGGCGGTCTCTGCCAGGATGCCCTTCACGGCGACGTACAACTCCTTTTGGAGATACGGATTCGCCTCGCCATTTCCTCTGGACAAAAGCAACGCATCCTCCTCCGCCGAAACTGTCAGGTGACCTCCAGCCGCCAGCCACTCCAAGCCGATTCGCACGGCGCTCTCTCGCGTTGCCATGGCGGCGGCAAGCTCTTGCAAGACGACTTTGCCGCGCCGTTGGTTGACCACGTATTTGCACAACCCCGCCAGGTGCGAGAGAAATTCGTCCGGCTTTTCCTCCGCCGGCGACACGCCAAACACATACACCGTCTTTGGTTTGACAATTTCAAGCGCGCGGCGCAGGTCGGCGGGGGAGGCGGGGGTGGTGTAGATGGAAAATTCCTCTGCCGGGCGCAGTTCGAAGCGCGGCACCCCGGCGGCTCTGTCGGGTCCTTCCGCCCAGATCAGGGAGGACGGTTGAAGGTTGAGCAGTACAGGTTGGCGGCGCATATCGCGCACTTCCATTTTGGGCTTTGGAATCTCGATGGGCTTTTCCGCGGCGAGGCGGATTTCGCCAAAGATCAAATTGACCTGCTTTTGTCCGCGAAAGGTAGAGGCGCGCAGCGAGTAGGCAATGTCGAAGGTGCTGCCGCCGTCGGGCAATTCTTCGCCTGCGCCGCCCCACCACAGGATGTTTTGGACATTCCCGTCTCGATCCTCCACGGTCAGGCGCAGGTGTTCTTTGCCTTTCCCAATCTCCGCAACCGACTTGATCTTCACGCCGCGCGTGGCAAGCGTCAGCGGCGGGTTGCCGGCTCCGAAGGGCGCGAGCAGTTCCAGGCTGTCGGCGAGGAAAGGGCTGATTTGGTCGAGACCCAGCCAGGCGTCAATTTGAAGCGAGGGTTCTTCGCGGATGATTTCGCCCAGTTGTCTTTCGATGGCTTTTCCAAGCCCCCTGCGGAAGGCGGGCAGATTTTCTTTGAGGAGGGAAAGTCCTGCCGCCATGGGATGACCGCCAAAACTCAGAAGCAATTCTTTATTAGCGGCAATCGCTTCGGTGATGTGCAGTCCCTCGATCGAACGCGCCGAACCGCGCAGGACGCCGCTTTCATCTTCGGCAAGCAGGACTGCGGGTTTGTGATACCGGTCTGCGAGGCGGTTCGCCACAATGCCGATCACACCGCCGGGCCAGTTGGGACGCGAGAGGACAATGACGGGTTCGGTCAGCCATTCGGGGTTCTCGCGCAGTTGCGCCTCCGCCGCTTCATGGATCTGACTGGTGAGCAGCCGGCGCTGGGCGTTGAGACCTTCGATTTGCGCGGCAATGACCCGGGCGCGGGGAGGGTTATTGGTAATGAGTAATTCGACTGCGGGGTTTGCGTCGCTTAATCTGCCGAGCGCGTTCAGGCGCGGGGCAAATGTGAAGCCGATGGTCTCTTCGGTGAGCGTCTCGAGCGATGCGCCGGCGAGGTCCGCCATCGCGCGCAAGCCGAGCCGCGCCGTCTCTCGCAGCCGCTGAATGCCCTTTTTTGCCAGCGCGCGCGTCTCTCCTTTGAGCAGCGCCACATCCGCAATCAAACCCAGTGCAACCAGGTCCAACAAGTCTGTACTTTTGATATCTGACATCTGACTTCTGACTTCTGAATTCAAAAGCGCTTCCGCCAGTTTATACGCCACACCCACCCCTGCCAAATGGCGCAACGGATGATCGTCGGTCAGCATCTTCGGATTGATAACGGCTTTGGCGTTGGGCAGCGTTTCGCCGAGGTCGTGATGATCGGTGATGATCACATCCACGCCGCGCGAGTTGCAATACTCAACGGCTGGATGGGCGGTGATGCCGGTATCGCAGGTGAGCAGAAGTTTGGTGCCTGCATCCAGGATTGGTTCGAGACTCTCGATGTGAACGCCGTGACTCTCTTTGCCGCGGACGGGGATGTAATAAACGACATCCGCGCCCATGGCTTGCAGGGTTTGCACGAGCAAAGCGGTGGAGGTCTGTCCGTCCACATCGAAGTCGCCCCAGACGCAGATGCGGTCTCCGTTGCGGATGGACAGGCGTATGATGTCCGTCGCCTTTTCGATGTGGGGAAACGGCGTGGAGGAAATCGTATCGGGATGGAGAAACGCCTCGACATCTTCGGGACGGCTGATTCCGCGCCGGAGCAGTGTCTGCACAACGAGCGGAGGCAGAGGTTGCCCTGAGCCGAGGCGAAGCGTCTTGAAAAAGGCGGGAATTTCGACAGGCTGCGGGTCGAGCCAGCGGGTCATTCGTCAAGTATCATCGGGCAAATGTCGGGTGTCAATGGGCGAGTGGGTTGTTCCGATCGCGCGGGCTTTTCTTGCCGCAGGTGCATCCGTCCGTGTTGTGACGGTCGCAGGGGGATTCGGACTTGCGGCGCAGGGCTTCGAGTTCGTCCCAGGGTTGAAGGTCTTCGCGCAAGAAGGTCTCGCGAGTACGTTTGCCTTCGGTGTCTTCGAGCTGGACGATAACCTGGTTGCTCATGGGAAGAACGTCAATGACCTTGCCCTCGCCTTTGGGCGTAATGACTCTTTTGTTGCGCTTGGGCAGCTGCTTGCGGGCTTCGACGTATTGTTCGTATTCGTAGATCAGGCAGCAGCGCAATCGCCCGCACATGCCGGTGATCTCTTCGGGGGTGAGCGAGATGCCCTGCTCCTTCGCCATTTTGATGGAGATGGGGGAGAACTCGGTGAGGAATTGGGAACAGCAGCGGGTTTCGATGCCGCAGGCGCCCATGCCGCCGAGCAGTTTTGCCACGTCACGCGGACCGATCTGCCGCATTTCGATGTGAGTGTTGGGGTGGAGGTCGCTCATATCCTTTTTGAGCGATTTGAGGTCCGCCTTTTCTTCGCTCTCGGTGCTGAAGAGAAAGGCGAGGCGCGTGCCGTCGTAGTTGTATTCGGCGGCGACAATTTTGATGTTCTTGAGCCCGAGTTCGGCGGCGCGGGCGCGGCAGTTGATCATGGCTTCGGTTTGTTTGGCTTGCCAGGATTGAAGCAGGAGCAGGTCGCGGGGAGTGGCGCGCCGCTCGACAAGCCTCCAGCCGCCGTCGGGAGGGGAGGGGGCATCCTGCAGTTTCTGCACCACCTCGCCGAGATGTTTGCCGCGGGAAGTATCCACAATGACGCGCTCGCCGATTTCCACATCGGGGACGGCGGATGAGTCGAAATGGTAGATTTTGCCTATTTTAGTGAAACGTACACCAATAATTTGTTTTTCCATGCGCTGAATTATACCGTAACGAAATTTTTGATCCGGGCAGGAACATCTCCGCGGCAAGTTCGACCCAAAGCGTCATCATTTGAATTCCACTTTTTGCCAGCGTCTTACCGAATTGACCCGATAGATCTTCGCGCAAGTTTCGATTTCAGCCGCATGAACGATTCTTTCCTCGACCTGCCCCGTTTGCAGCAGACGGGCGCGAAATGTCCCTGCGAGCAGTCCGCAAAAGATGGGCGGAGTGTAGAGTCTGCCATCCAATTCGACGACGAGGTTGCCGGCGGTGAATTCGGTCAGTTCGCCGCGTTCGTTATAGAGGAGGACATCATCGTACTCGGGAAAATCCTTGCGGGCGTTTTCGTATACTTCGCGGTGGGTGGTTTTGTGAAAAAGGAAGGCGTCTTGTGAATGGACAGGCTCTTTGGCGAGACAGACCTTGAGAGGCGGATCGTTCTCTTTGGGTTGGAAGGACCCGGCTTCGTGACTCAAGTTCCCGTTTCGATCGAGAAGCACTCTCACGCGTTGCGGGGATGTAAAGCGGGAGCAAATTTCATCGAGATAGTTTTCAATGGCATCTTTGGACGTGGGCGGTTTCGACGGGTGGAGTTCACGAACGGCGCTGCCGCCCGGTGTTCGAAAATCAAAATACTCCGCCGAATCAAGCAGACGGGCGATGTGCTCCTCGCGCAGAAAGAATCCTTCCTCGGGAGTCCAGAGCATGGTTTCGAGCAGGGAAAATTGCGGAGACGACTCTGCCAAAACGCGGGCTTTGAGCAGGGCTTCGGCATATTCGTCCGCGCTGGTCGAATCCCAGACGATGCCGCCGCCGACGCCGTATTCCGCGGTTTTTGTTTGACGATCAAGAAGGATGGTTCGTATGGCGACGTTGAAAGTCGCCTTGCGTTGGGGTTCGAAATGACCGATGCTGCCTGTGTAGATTTTGCGCGGGGTCGTTTCGAGTTCGGCAATGATCTTCATCGTGCTGACCTTTGGCGCGCCCGTGATGGACGCGCAGGGAAAGAGCGCTTTGAAGATGCCGGCGATGGACGAGGAGGTCTTTGCCCTTACCGTGGAGGTCATTTGCCAGAGGGTGGGATATTTCTCCGTTGTAAACAATTCAGGAACGCGGATGCTGCCAACCGTTGCAATGCGCCCCAAGTCATTGCGGATCATGTCCACAATCATGACGTTCTCGGCGCGGTTCTTTTCGGAGTTGCGAAGCCATTCGGCTCGCTCCCTGTCTTCGAGAGTCGTGCGCCCGCGTTGGACCGTCCCTTTCATGGGGCGGCAGGTGATGAGATCGCCGTCGAGTTGGAAGAAGAGTTCCGGGGATGCGGATGCGATAACGTAGCGACCCGTGTCAATGTAGGCGGCGTGGTTGTTTTGCGTCTGCGCGAGGTGAAGGAAAAAAGGCCATGGGTTTGTGTCAAAGTCGGCGCGGAGGCGCAGGGTGTAGTTGACCTGATAGGTGTGTCCACGCGCGATGTAACTCTTGATTTGCTCGATGGCGGCGTTGTATGTCTCGCGGTCGGCGGTGGGGGACCAGGTCAGGGCTGGTTGGGGCGAGACAGGTTCAGGTAAGTCAATGAGGCGGGGCGCGGGGTACAGTCCAAACCAGAGGAGGGGAAAGGCGTTCTGTGTTTCGCGGGCGAGGGTATGAAGCGACTGGTCGAATGCGGAGGCAGCTTCGTAACCGACAAATCCCGCCGCATGCCAGCCGTTGATATTCACCAGGTCTTCGATTTCGCGCAGGGCTGAGACTGTCTCCTCAGGTTCGCGGATTTCAATCACGCGGTGCGGACGGAAAAAATACAGCCATTTGCCGTCTTGCCGGAGAACGGTTTCATGGATTTGTGGTTCAATTGGTTTCATGCCTAAACTCGAACGAATTTTACCCCGTTGGTTCCCCGCCCTGCTGGTGATGTCCGTCATATTTTTGTTGTCCTCCCAGCCGTCGGAGAATCTCCCGAATCTCGGCTGGGCTGACCGGCTCTTCAAAAAGGGCGGACATATGTTTGGCTACGGCTTGCTGGCGTTGTCGTATTGGAACGGTTTCGGTTTCGAGAGGGGAAAACGCCCGTTCGCGTGGGCGCTGGCGATGTTATACGCGGGGACGGATGAATTCCACCAATCGTTTGTCGCGGGGCGCAACCCCTCCATATGGGACGTGCTGGTCTTCGACAATCTCGGAGCTTTGCTGGCGTTGTTACTGGCTGGCTTGTTCGTCCCCGAAAACGACCGGGCGGAGGCGCCCGATCGTTGAAATCCCCTGCAGGTTCGAGGCGATGCCGGCTCGTTCGTTTCGTGCCACCCTGGCGGTTATATCGGTTATTCGAACTCGATTTCGATCTCCTCCTCCGACCAATCCTCCATGCGTTTGATCTCGATGTCGGCGAACAGACCCTCCTGATGCGCCTCGACGCGATAGCGCTTGATCAGTTCGAGCATGGCGAGAAAAGTGACCACGATCTCGAGGCGGGATGCGCTGTCCTTGATCAGGTGGCTGAAAGCGACGCGCTGCACCTCCTTCAGCGTTTTGGTGATCATGTCAATTTTTTCGCGGATGGTCACGCGCGGCGCGGCGATCACCGAGGCAAGAGGTTTCTTTGCCTTTTCGCGCGCAAAAACCTCCTCCGCCGCCGCGACCAGTTTCTCGAGCGTGACGTTCGACAGGTCCAGTTTCGGCTCCACCTTGGGAGGCGGGGCGATGCGCAAATAAGTGCGCAAATTTGCCTGCTCACGGACGCTCAGCCAGCCGCCGATCTCCTTGAAGCGTTTGTACAATTTCAACTGATCCACGAGCGCCTGCCCGGTGTCCTCTTCGCCGGCTTCACGGACGGGCGGGCGGGGAAGCAGCGCTTCGGATTTGATCTGGATCAGTTTTGCGGCGATCACCAAAAAGGCGGAGATTTCGTCGGCGTTGAGCCGCTCGAGGCTGTGGATGTGCGCCAGATATTGATCGGTCACTGAGGCGAGGGAGACGGTCGTAATATCCAGCTCGGCGCGCTCGATGAGATTGAGAAGCAGGTCGAGCGGTCCCTCGTACACGGGCGTCTGCACCTTGTAATTCAACTGGCGTCCCAGCAGGCTTTCCATAGAGCAGGGATTATAACACTTCGAATCTTCGATATAATCGGCGCATGCCTAGCAACCTGACTCATCTCGACGAACACGGACGCGCCCGCATGGTGGACGTCGGTCACAAACCGGATACGGAACGAACGGCGGTCGCGCGCGGCGAAGTCCACATGAAGAAAGAAACCCTGGATTTGATCCGCGCGGGACAGATCAAGAAGGGGGATGTGCTGACCGTCGCGCAGATCGCGGGAATCACCGCGTCGAAACGGACCTCGGACCTGATTCCGTTATGTCATCCTCTCCCACTCTCGAAAATTGACGTGGACCTCGCCCTCGACGACTCCCTGCCCGGCGTGGTCATTACCGCCACTGCCAAAGTGACCGGCAAGACCGGCGTGGAAATGGAGGCGCTGACCGCCGTCGCTGTGGCGGCGCTGACCGTCTACGACATGGCAAAAGCCGCGGAAAAGACCCTGCGCATCCAGAACATTCGCCTGATCGAAAAACACGGCGGGCAGAGTGGAGATATTGTCAATGAATAAAATCCGATTGTTGTTTTTCGCCACCTTGCGCGATCGCGCCGGGACCCGCTCGATGGAATTGGACATCCCGGAGGATCTGACCGTTCGGGGCTTGAAGGAAAAGATTGCAGAGGAATTTCCCAACCTCAGGGATTCCATGAAGAGCGTATTGATTACCATTGACCGCGAATATGCGTTCGATGAAGCGGTTGTGCCTGTGAACGCGGAGATTGCCATGTTCCCGCCGGTAAGCGGAGGCTGACTCGATATGGAACCTTCCAACTTTCCAACGATCTTCTCCATCATCGAAGACGAAATTGACCTGAACGACCTGCTGGCGCAGATCACGCTCACGTCCACCGGCGCGGCGGCGATCTTTACGGGCATGGTGCGCGGCGAGACGCTTCGACGAGGCTCAGCGCAGGCTTTACGCGGCGCGGCGCACGAAACGGAGTATCTCGAATACGAGGCGTACATCCCGATGGCGGAAGCAAAAATGAAGCAAGTGGCGGACGAGATCCGTGCGAAGTGGACCAGCATCGAAGGCATCGCCATTGTCCAGCGGATCGGCAAACTGTACCCCAAAACGCCGACCGTTTTGATCGCCTGTACCGCCGCGCACCGCGATACGGGTGTCTTCGAGGCGGCGCGCTACGGCATTGACCGCTTGAAAGAGATCGTTCCTATCTGGAAGAAGGAAGTCAGCCCCGACGGTCAATTCTGGGTGGAGGGCGATTACATCCCGAAGGCGGGGGAATGAACCAGGCGGTCGTGCGCGCGGCGGGCATCGAAGACGCCGATGGGATTGCCGCCGTCCATGTGACTTCATGGCGCGAGACGTATCGCGGCATGGTGCCCGATGCGTTTTTGGAGAATCTGTCGGTTGCGCGGCGGGCAGCGCAATGGAGAAGTTCCCTGTCCGATCCATCGAACGTCTATCATCGCGCATGGGTGGCGGAATTGAACGGGCAGATTGTGGGTTTCGCGAATTATGGTTTTCCGCAGGAGGAGGATGAGGAATTCGACGGGGAGTTGTATGCGATCTATCTTTTGAAATCTGCACAGGGACGCGGGATCGGCAAGGCGTTGTTCACCGAAGCGGCGAAGGGATTGCTTGCGCTTGGCTCGTCGTCCATGCTGGTGTGGGTGTTGAAGGAGAATCCCGCGCGTGGTTTCTACGAACACCTGGGCGGCGTATATCTGCGGGAGAAGCCCATCGAAATCGGCGGTGCGCGGTTGATGGAAGCCGCCTACGGCTGGCGGGAGTTGATGAGATTCAGGCGAGGGTAAAAGTTGGGGAGGCTGGGCAGGTTGGGGCGGCGCGCGAAGCGGGGTGTTCATCATCTAAGGCGTGACTTGATGTGCGCATCAGGGTTTTACTAATGCGCAAGTTTGTTTTTGAATGTGAGGTCTGAATGGAAAAAATTGTGATCACCGGCATGGGGACGGTCAACCCGCTAGGATTGACCGTGGAGGAAAGCTGGAGGAATGCGATCAACGGCGTTTCGGGCGTGGGACCGATTACGCTGTTCGATTCGACCTCCCTCAACGTTCATTTTGCCGCCGAGGTGAAAAACTTCGAACCCGAAAAATACATGGATGCCAAGGAGGCGCGCCGCCGCGATCGCTTCGAGCAATTGGGCGTTGCCGCGGCGAAGGATGCTCTGGCAGATTCGGGGCTGGAACTTACGGAGGAAAACGCGGGAAGGATCGGTGTGCTCGTCTCTTCCGCCATCGGCGGCATCAAATCGTTGAGCGACGCCGTCATTACCAATCACATGGAAGGACCGCGGCGTGTCAGCCCGTTCCTCATTCCCATGCTGATGCCGAACGGCGCGGCTGGGATGATTGCCATTGACAATCAGATCAAGGGACCCTGTTTCTCCGTGGCTTCCGCCTGCGCTTCCGGCGCAGATGGGATCGGCGCGGCGTTCCTGATGTTGAAAGCGGGCATGATCGACGCGGCGGTGACCGGCGCTACCGAGATGACGATCTGCTCGGTGGGGGTGGCGGCGTTCGACCGCGTGGGCGCCATGTCGCGGCGTAATGATGATTATTCGATGACGCCCCAGCCGTTCGACAAGAACCGCGACGGTCTGGTGATGGGCGAGGGCGCGGCGATTTTGGTACTCGAACGCGAAGCGCATGCGAAGAAACGCGGCGCGAACATCCTGGCGGAACTTGCCGGGTACGGCGCGACCGCGGATGCCTTCCACGTGACGGCTCCGCACGAGACCGGCGCGGGCGGCGCGGCGGCGATGCGCATGGCGCTCGAATCGGCGCAAGCCAACGACGACGAATTGGGTTACATCAACGCGCACGGCACCGGAACCCCGCTCAACGACCAGTCGGAGACGCGTGCGATTAAAGCCGCCTTCGGGGAACGCGCGTATCACATTCCCATCTCGTCCACCAAATCCATGACCGGGCATATGATGGGCGCAACCGGCGCCCTCGAAGCCATCTTTTGCGTGCAGGCAGTGCGGGAGGGCATTCTGCCGCCAACCATCCATTACCAAACGCCCGACCCCGAATGCGACCTGGATTACATCCCTAACCAGGCGCGAGAGAAGAAGATCACGCTGGCTATTAGTAACGCCTTTGGGTTTGGCGGGCATAACGCCGTGCTGGCGATACGGAAATATTCATAAATGACGGACGCGCTTCTCATTCATTTCATGCGCCACGGACGTTCCCGGGCGGACGATGAAGGCGTTCACGAAGGCAGGTACGACAGCCCGTTGACGGATGTTGGGAGAGCGCAGGTGAAGGCGCGCGGGGAATTCTGGAAGGAAAGGGGGGTGCAGTTCGACTATATTCTTGCCAGTACGCTCCTTCGCGCAAACGAATCGGCCCACATTATCGGGGAGTTGTTCGGTTTGCCTGTCGAGACCGATGATGTCTGGATGGAAATGGACAATCGTCCACTCGCGGGAATGCCGAAGGGGGAGGCGAAGGTCCGTTATCCGCGACCCCAGTTTCGAGGTCCGTATGAACCGTTTCATGGGGTGGGGGAGAGCGATTGGGAACTTCACTGCCGGGCCGTCTCCGCCGTGGAAAAACTGGTCCGGCGCGGCGCGGGGCGGTATCTGGTGGTATCGCATGGCGGCCTCTTGAATGCCGTTCTGCGGAGCATTGTGGGCGCCCAGCCGCCCATCAACGGTCATGGCATCTGGTTTGCGTTTGGAGATGCCGGGTATGCCAAATGCAGCTACGACCCAAGCGGGCATGATTGGACGTTGCGGGAATTGAATCCCGGTGATTGATGATCCCTGTTGACCGGGCAAAATCCGCTTGTAAACCTCGAAAACGCGTGCTATAATCCGCCGTCGCTCTGAAAACTGGAGAGCAGGTGACGTTCTCTCACCTCACCTGCTCTAGAGAGCGTAGAGTGCGCACAACCCATAGACTTTTCAGACCTCTCTAAAAAAAGAAATCACTATCAGGTAAGGAAGAAAGACAATGGCAGACATCCTCAAGGCTCTCGAAGCCAAACAGAACGAAAATATTCCCGCAATCAAATCCGGCGATAACGTCAGCGTACATCTCAAGATCAAGGAAGGCGACCGCGAGCGCATCCAGGAATTCAAGGGAACCGTCATCCGCATGCGTAAAGGCGGCAGCGAACAATCCATCACTGTCCGTCGTGTAGCATCCAATGGCATCGGTGTCGAGCGTACCTTCCTGCTGCGTTCCCCGCGCATAGACAAGGTTGTGGTCGAACGCCACAGCGTTGTCCGCCGCGCTCAGCTCTACTTCATGCGCGAACGCACCGGCAAATCCGCCCGTCTCAAGCAGAAGTTCGAGAACTAACCCGCTCAGACCCCGAAGGTTTTCAATGCCTTTGGGGTCTTTTTTGTTTTACAATTGGGGGCATGAAACCACTCATCGGAATTACCACCAATCAATCTGTCAATGCAAACGGTCATCCGACCGTCACCCTCCTGCAATCCTATATTCATGCCATCATGCAGGCGGGCGGTGTGCCGGTTCTTATTCCTTCGATGATTTATCACGATGGATGGGAATCTTTATATGCCCGTCTCGACGGGGTCCTCTTCTCGGGCGGCGGCGATATTGCCATCGAATATTTCTCCGGCGAGCCGCATCCCCGCGTCTATGACGTGGACCCGGAGCGGGATGCCATCGAATTGAAAATGATTCACGCTTCAGCCTCCGACGGTAAGCCCTTTCTGGGCATCTGCCGCGGGTGCCAATTGGTCAATGTCGGTTTGGGAGGCACCCTTTACACCCACATCCCCGATCAATTGCCCGGCGCGCTCGACCATGCCTACCCCGGTCACCTGCGTACGACGCTGGTGCATGAGGTGAAGATCGAAGAAGGGACGCGCATCGCCGAAATTCTCGGTGAACCCATTGTCAAGGTCAACAGTCTGCATCACCAGGGACTCAAAGATGTCGCTCCTTCACTCCGTGTCGCCGGTCACGCGCCAGATGGACTCGTCGAAGCCGTGGAATTGCCCGACCATCCCTTCGGCATCGCCGTGCAATGGCACCCCGAGTGGCTGACCGATCAGCACTCCACGCGGAATCTGTTCAGGAAGTTTATCGAGGCGGCAAAAAGGTGAAAAACATGTCCGAGGTCGCGAAGGTTTCGGACGTGTGCCAATGCCTATGCTACTCACTTCTCCCATCGGCATCTTCGACTCCGGCGTGGGCGGGCTCTCCGTCCTGAAGGCGATTCGGGCGCAGATGCCCGAAGAGATGGTCGTCTATTTCGGCGACCAGGGACACATTCCCTACGGTTCGCGTCCGATGGAGCAGATCCGGGAGTTTTCGGAAGCGATTACGAACTTTCTCCTGGCGCGCGGCGCAAAGATCATCGTCGTCGCCTGCAATACGGCGTCGGCGGCGGCGCTCAAGTATTTGCGCGGGAAATTCCTGCACGTGCAATTCGTGGGCATGGAGCCTGCGGTGAAGCCTGCCGCGGAGGCGACACAAACGGGCAGGGTGGGTGTCCTGGCGACACCGGCGACCTTTCAGGGCGCGTTGTATGCTTCGGTTGTCGAAAGATTCGCGAACGGCGTGGAGTTGCTGCAAAGCACTTGTAATGGACTTGTGCAGCAGATCGAGCGGGGAAATTTGCATGGCGCCGAGACGCGCAGAATTCTCGAAAACGCGCTTCGCCCCATGTTGGAAAAAAATATTGATACGGTTGTGCTGGGATGCACTCACTATCCGTTTGTCATACCGCTCATTCAGGAGATTGCGGGGGAAAATGTCCGGGTGATAGACCCGGCTCCCGCAGTGGCGCGGCAGGTCAAACGTCTGCTGGAGGCGGGAGGGTTGAGGAATGATCCGTCTGTGCGCGGCGATGTTCGTTTCTATACGTCAGGCGATCCGGACGCATTGAAATCTCTGTTGCCTGTATTGTTGGGGGAAAGCGGGGAGGTGGAACGAGTTGGGTGGCGTCATGATTCTGTTGTGGTCCCACTAGAGGGTTAGGAACCGAAGCCATCCGGGTCCGGTTGGGGATGGTTTCGCTTCATTCGCAACGGCATTATAAAGCCCATGCCAGCATGAAGCCGAAAATAGCGACAATCACTCCCAGATGCAAAAAGAGGTTGGTGCCGGTGATGACGGTGTACGGTCCGAGAACGAACGGCAGGATGTAATTGATCACAACCAGCAGAATTCCGAGCATCGGTAACAAGCCTTTGCGGTGGGCAAAAAAGTTCGACGCGTTGTCCACGAGTTTGGAAAGCCATTTCATATTTCTTCCTCCAGTTCCTCTTCCTTCTCTTGGCTGTGATTGGCTGGAACCTGCCAGTTGGCGAATTGCGCCACCAGCCGCCCCGGGATGCGACCCTGCATGTAGACGCCGCCGCGCCCGTGTTCGACGAATTCCACCTGACCCGCTTCATGGAACAATGAAATCAACGCGCCCTGTTCATAGAGCAGCCTCACACGGATCGGCGTGTACGTCTCGTAGAGTTCCTCTTGAATCATTTTCAATAAGTCTTTGATTCCGGTTCCGTCCACGGCGGAGATTGCCACTGCTTTCGAGAAGCGACTCGCCGCCTGGCGCGCCGCCTCGGGGTCGCGCAATCGGTCGATCTTGTTCAAGGCGGTGATCATCGGAATATGCCGCGCTTCGATCGCGTCGAGCGTTTCCTGCACGGCTTCGGCTTGATTCATCGCGTTGGGGTGCGAGATATCCACGACGTGCAGCAACAAATCGGCTTCGGCGATCTCCTCCAGCGTGGCATGGAAGGCTTCCACCAGGGTGGTCGGCAGTTTCTGGATGAAGCCGACGGTGTCTGTGAACAACGCCTGATACCCGCCGGAAAGTTCCACTTTGCGCGTGGTGGGGTCGAGCGTTGCAAACAGTTGGTCTGCCGCGTAGACTTCGGATTTGGCGAGCCGGTTCAAGAGGGTGGACTTGCCCGCATTGGTATACCCGACCAGCGCCACGGTCGGGATGCGCGAACGTTTGCGTTGCGCTCGATACCGCTGACGATGCTGGCGCACCTTTTCCAACTCCTTTTTGAGGTGCGCGATGCGCTTGCGGATGGCGCGCTTGTCCACTTCCAGTTGGGTTTCGCCGGGACCGCGCAAGCCCACGCCGCCGGTGGAGCCCGCCCGCCCGCCGCCGCCGCCCGCCTGACGTTCGAGATGCGTCCATTGACCGGTCAGACGCGGCAGGTAGTATTCATATTGCGCCAGTTCCACCTGTAACATCCCTTCGCTGGTATGTGCGTGCTGGGCAAAGATATCGAGAATCAGGGCGGTGCGATCGAGCACGCGGACGTTTTTGCCGATTGCCAGTTGAAGTTCGCGTTGGTGACGCGGGGAGAGTTCATCGTCGAAGATGACAACTTGCGATAGCGTTTCTTCGACCAGCGCCTTCAGTTCATCCACTTTGCCGGGACCGATATAGGTCTTGACATGTGGACGATCCAGTTTTTGTGTCAATTCACCGACCACTTCCAAGCCGGATGTATCCGCAAGCAGGGCGAGCTCGGTCAGAGAATCTTCGAGCGGAAGAAGCGTTTTTTGCTGATAAAGATCCACGCCCACCAGAAAGGCGCGTTCGCGCGGGAGCGAGGTAGGTTCGGGGTGTTTTTTAGCCATAGAATTATGGGTCCTCGAGAATCATTCCTTCCTTCCGAGTTCGTTGAACAATTTTGCCATCGTCGTTTCCGGCGATTCGGTGCGGATGGGAATTAGCACATGGAAGGTGGAACCGGGGAGTTCCTCTTCATCGTAGCCGGGCGATTCCACCCAGATCGAACCGCCGTGCGCCTCCAGAATGCCCCGCGCAATCGGCAGCCCCAGCCCGGCGCCGCCGCCTTTGAATTTGATCTTGCCGCTGGAGTGCAGGTCCACGCGCCCGAGTTGGCCGAATTTCTCGAAGATGATCGCCTGATTTTCTTGCGCGATGCCGATGCCGGTATCGGTGATCGTCACCTCGATCAAACCCGGTAATGTGCGCCCGTCCACGGTGATCTTGCCGCCATCCGGGGTATATTTTACGGCATTGTCGAGAATGTTGCGGAGCGCCTGCAGAATGCGCGCCGCGTCCACATAGATCCACGTGTCGCTGCCCTCGAACGGCTTGATCTCGAGCGTCTGCCTTCTGTTGCGGATCGTTTCCTGCAAATCGCGGTTCAGGATTTCGAAAATGTTTTCCAGTTGAATGGGCTGGAAGTTCAACTTCAACAGATCGTTGTCTATCATCGAAACGTCCAGCATATCATCCACGATGGCGCGCAGGCGTTTGATGCCGGTTTGCATGCCGCTCAATAGTCCATCCAGCGGAACGCCGCCTCCCTCACGGATCAGGTCCTCCATCATGGAGGCGTAGCCGTCTATCAGTGTAATCGGGGTCTTGAGTTCGTGCGCAGCCACCGAAATGAACGCCGATTTGCTCCGGTCAACGCGCTCCATTTGTCTTTGGATTTTTTCCATCTCGCCGGTGATGTGCGCCACGCGGCTTTCCATCTCATAGCGCGCCACCACGCCCAGCCCGTAGGTGTATACCGGGATGACCGCCTTGAGCATGTCGAGCGCCTGCTGCTTGGTCAGCGTTTCACTGGCGATCTGGATCGTCCACGCCATCATGCGGTTGATAATGAATGTGACCTGATACAAGCCCTCCCGCAGGTCTGTTTCTGTGGAGGATTTCGCCCAATCGAGCAGAATCGGATCCATCCAGGCGGTGTCGCTGGTGGTCACCGATTGAACGAGCAGGTCGAAGAAACGCCCCAGTTGCTCGTGGAGGTCGGCGCGCATTTCCATGTTTTGAACGAGTTCGCTGGCGACGCGTTCGATCCACGTCGGGCGGATCTTCTCGAGTATTTTCTGGATCGGTATCGTTTTTTTGGGCACGCGTGTATTGTATCAGGGTTGGGCGCTTTGTCTCATGAGCCATGTTTGCAGGGTGTCGCCCACGATCTGCAGGCTTTCCGCCGAAACCTTGTCGGGGGTGTCCTGCGCGGTGTGCCAGTAGGGATAATCGAAATCAATGATGTCCACGGCGGGAATGCCCGCCTCCAAAAACGGCGTATGATCGTCGAGCATCGAATATTTGTATTCGGGGATGAATGTCTCTGCATAGCCGAGCGAAGAGGCAATACCCCAGATGTCCTCGGTGAGTTCTCTGTTCGAGTTGCGTTCCTTATAGATGTTCAGGTCGGCATCCCCGATCATATCCACGATCACCACAGCGCGCGGCGAAAGCGGATTCTTCTTCACGAATTCCCGCGAACCGAGAATCCAGTCCCAGCCCTCGATCCGTCCGTTGTCCTCCGCGTCGAAAAAAACCAGCCAGACGGGAACCGTATCCTCCGGCAGGACGCGCGCCAGTTCGAGCAATATGGCAACGCCCGAAGCGCCGTCGTTCGCGCCCGGCACAGGCTTGGAATGATTCGCCGGGTCGGGGTCATGATCCGCGTACATGCGCGAATCGTAATGCGCGCCCAAAACAATCAGCGGACTTGCGTCCCCCCGCTTCGCCACGATATTCAAGATAGGATGTCCCAGCGCCTCCGATTCCTGGACCTCCACCTGCCATCCCGCCGCCTCCAACTCCGCCCGCATCCATTCCCGGACTTGGGCATGCCCCTCTGACCCGGGTATCCGCGCTCCGAATGCGACCTGTTGCTGTACATCCGCATAAGCGCGTTGTCCGTCAAATCGAGTCGCGGCAGGTTCCGGCTGGTTTTGAAACGCAAAAACGTACCAGCCGATTGTGATCGAAAGCAAAAGCCCGACCATGGATAAATACACCGCAATGGATCGGTTCTTCACGTTTTGCTCTCGCTTCTTGGGGTCCATTCGCTCAGCGTCAGACTCAAATCTGCCAGCGCGCGTTCGGCATACGCCTTCCCGCGCTCGCGTTTGTGAACCCTCACTTCCAACGGGGGCAGGATTCCAAAATTCGCCTTCATCGGCTGGAAATCCTTTAGATCGGCGTGAGTGACGTAATGACAGAGTGCACCGAGCATGGTGGTTCGCGGAAGTGTAAGAGGCGGCGCGCCGCTCAGCAAACGCGCCGCGTTGAGTCCCGCCAGTAAGCCTGTGGCGATGTTGCCCATGTAGCCTTCCACGCCGGTGATTTGACCCGCGAAGAACAAGTCCTCGCGGGCAACGTGCTGGAGGGTGGGGCGCAAAAGTTTGGGCGAGGCGATGAAGGTGTTGCGGTGCATCTGACCGTAGCGCAGAAACTCGGCATTCTCGAGACCCGGGATCATGCGGAAGACGCGTTTTTGTTCGGGGAATTTGAGGTTGGTCTGAAAGCCGACCAGGTTATATAAACTGCCCGCCAGATTATCCTGTCGCAGTTGAACGACAGCATAGGGGCGCTTGCCCGTGCGCGGATCGCGCAACCCCACCGGGCGCATGGGACCGAACGCCAGCGAATCCACCCCGCGCTCAGCGATGATCTCCACCGGCAGGCAGCCCTCGAAGAAGTGCCCGGCTTTGACCCCGCTTTTGACGGCTTCCTCGAAGGCGCGCAATTCGATGCGTTCCGCGTGGAGCAGTGCCTCCACGAACGCGTAATATTCCTCCTTTGTAAAAGGGCAGTTGACGTAATCGCCATCGTCCCGCCCGCCAGCGTCATAGCGCGACGCCCGAAACGCAATCTCCATGTTGATGGACTCGGCATGAATGACCGGCGCAATGGCATCGAAGAAGAAGAGATGCTCGTCGCCGCCGAATTTTGCCAGGGCGTTTGCAAGCGCGGGCGAAGTCAGCGGTCCACTGGCGACGATGGTCGGGGAGTTCGGCATTTCCCTGACCTCCTCCCGGACGATTGCGATATGGGGGTGATTCTCCACGCGTTCCGTCACCAGGCGGGCAAAGAGTTCGCGGTCCACCGCCAGCGCGCCGCCTGCAGGCAATGCGGCTTTCTCTGCACATTCCAATAACATCGAACCGAGCAGGCGCGCCTCGTTCTTGAGCAGACCGGAAGCGCGGTCGGGCAGGTTCGAGCCGAGTGAGTTCGAGCAGACGAGTTCCGCCAGATTGCCCGTCTGATGCGCTCCGGTTTGCAGAGTCGGGCGCATTTCGTACAAGCAGACCTTCAACCCGCGTTGTGCGGCTTGCCAGGCGGCTTCACTTCCCGCCAGTCCGCCGCCAATAATAGTCAGATCGGTCATATGCCGATTCTACCATTGCGAACGAGTCCGTCAGACATCCTGCATATGCCTGCTGTATAATTATCGGCGTTCCGCAACAGCGCGTAAGCCGTCAAAGAGCGCGCTGCGCGTAACCTCGCCATTCGCCGATCAAAATGACGAATACCGCCACGCTTGTTTTTCAACTCAGGGAAGCCAGCCAGTTGACCGACGCGGACTGGTCTGCTTTGGTCGAGCGCGAGGCGGGCGCGTGGCGCGTGACGGCGCATTACAAATTGGGGAAAAAACTGCAGAACGCCCTCGTCCGGTTCCTCGGCAAAGCGGAAGTGGATTCCTGGTTGTGCGGCGCCTTGAGCGGGGGACAAAGCCGATCCGTTTCCCTGCCGCAGCCCAGCGCCCTGCGGGTTGAACGCTTGTATGCCTTCCCGCTGCCGGGCGCCTCTCGCGCAGTCTTGGTGGGGGCGGCGCAATTCAGCCCCTCTGCCCAACGCATCTGGCGGCTGGCGACGGCAGGCATGAATTCCCAGACGGCAGTTGTCGAACACTCCCCCGCCTCGTTTGTAGCGGCAGATCTGTTGATGCCCGACCTCGATGCGGAAAGCCCCTATGACCTGCCGCGCGCCTCCGACCGCGCTCTCAGCGCCTTCATTCGCCTCGTTTCCGTACAGGGAGGCTGGTTCGCCATCCGGCGCGGCGACTTGCTGGAAATCCGCGCCCAATGGGACGCGCCCGCTGTTGCCGACCTTGTCCTCTCCATCGATTCACACGCCCTGCTTCGCCGCATGAACCGCACTCTCTCACCCATGCTGGTCAACCGCGGCGATTCGCTGTGGCGGCAAATCCCGCATAAGGGCTTGAAGCGAAACACCAAAGCCTGGATCTGCGTTCCGCTGGTCATCGGTCAACGCGTCATCGGGTCGGTGGGTTTATGGCGCGATTCCGCCTTCAAAGGCGAGGAGTGGAATCGCCTCGTTGATCTCGCCACGCAAATCGCGCCCGCGCTCGAAACGCTGATTACCTTTGCCGAAATGGCGGGGCATTTGCGCCGCCTTGCCATGCTCAACGACTTTGCCCTTACGGTTTCCACGGGGCGCAGCCTCGACCAGATCGCCCGACGCATGTTTGCTTTGCTCTCCCGCGCCTTCGGCACCGAACTGATCGTGCTTGACCTGCTTTCCTTCGAAGACCAGGTGCTGCAGGAATACCGGATGAACGATGGCAATCTGGTGTCCATGCTCCGCGGCGTCGAGGGACATCCCATCGCCCGCCTGATCGCCAGTGATGCAAAGCGCCGCTTGAACGAACTGGATTCGAGTTACGCCCTGCCTCTGTATAACGGGGCGCTTTCGGGGGTATATGTGCCGCTGCGTTTCCGCGGTCAGCCGATTGGACTGTTGAGCGTGGAGAGTAAACGCGCCAATGCCTTCACCTCCTACGATGAAAATCTGATCGTCGTCATTGCAAGTCACCTGGCGAGCCTGGCGGATTACACGCGCCTGCGCGAAGAGGCGGAAGGCAGGGCGCGCAATCTTGGCGTCATCCATGAAGTGGTGCAACAGGTGGTTGGTCTGACCGACCCGCATCAAGTGGCGGAATTGACCGCCGATTTGCTGGCGCGTTATTTCTCCTACGAACTTGCGGCGGTATTCATCGCCGACGAAAGCGGCAAATTGACTATCGGAGGTTTTGGCGGCGCCAGCCAGAACGTGGTGAAGCGAGCCATGAAATCCGTCGAATATCCCTTGCGCGGCGGCATTACCGGTCATGTGTTCGAAAGCGGGCAGGGTGTACTGGTCAACGACGTCTTGCAGGACGAACGTTACCTGCCCATCCGCGGCTGGCAGGCGGGTTCTGAAATCTGCGTCCCCATTCACGACGGCGCAAGAGTACTGGGCATCCTGGATGTGGAGAGCAGTTCGCGCAATGCCTTCACCCACAACGACTACATGGCTTTGGAGTCGCTGGCGGGCATCCTCGCCGCCATCATCACCAGCGCCGAACAATACCAGCGTCTTCAAGAAACGATCTACCAATTGCGCGAGACGGAAATGGAATTGAACGCCCGCATGGAGGCGCAAAGGCTCGCCGAAAATCGTCTCGTGCAAGCCGCCAAACTCGCGGCGGTGGGCGAGATGGCGGCCGGCATTGCGCACGAATTGAACAACCCGCTCACCTCCGTGACGGGATTCGCCGAATTGGTGATGGACGAATTACCCCAAGACTCGCCCTCGCGCCCCGATTTGGATCTTGTCATCCGCGAATCGCGGCGGGCGCGGGACGTTGTCCGCAGGCTGCTCGACTTTGCACGGCAAGGCGAAAGCGCGCGTGCCAGCGCCTCCCTGAACAAGGTGGTGGAAGATGTGGTTGCGCTCACGCGGCACTTGATTCACACAAACGGTGTAGAATTGTCGTTGCATTTGCAGGAGGATCTACCCTGGGTCTCCATGGACGAAAATCAAATGAAGCAGGTTTTACTCAATCTTGTGCATAACGCCCTGCAGGCAATGCCGGCAGGCGGTCAACTCGAGATCGTGACCGCCGCCGCCCAAAAGATCGGACGCGAGGGTGTAATCGTCTCCGTGCGCGATACGGGCGTGGGAATTCCTCCCGAAAATCAGACGAGAGTCTTCGAACCTTTTTTCACCACCAAAGCCGACCGCGGCGGCACCGGCCTGGGTCTTTCGGTCACCTATGGGATCGTCTCCGATCACGACGGAGAAATCGAACTGGTCAGCCAGCCCGGCGTCGGTTCCCTGTTCACGGTCTGGCTCCCGAGGACGTAGGAAAACCCCATGGAATCAGCGTCCATACTCGTCGTAGACGACGAACCCGGCATTGCCCTGCTCTGCACGCGCATCCTGAAGCGCGCCGGCTACGAGACTCAAGCCGAAACCAATCCCCGCGCGGCAATCGAGCATCTTGGGCGTAATCGTTTCGATTTGTTGCTCGTGGACATCCGCATGCCCGAGGTGGACGGCTTCGACGTTATCTCGCGCGCCAAACGAGCGCAGCCCGATATTGCCGTGCTGGTCATGACCGGCTTTGGCACGGTCGAAACCGCCATCCGCGCGCTGCGCCAGGGTGTGGATGGCCTTTTGCTTAAGCCCTTCGAACGCGGCGAGGAACTCATCTCGGCGGTGGAACAGGCGCTTACCGATAACCGCCGCAAACGCGATTCGGCGCGGGCGCAGGCGCTTCGTCCGTTGTTCGACGCCACAGGCAAATTATTCTCCGAGACCGACTCTCAAAAATTGAACGCCCTGATTGTAGATACGATCTGCGCGCACCTGCAATGCACGAATGCGGCATTTTACCGGGTTGCCGCAACCGGAATCGAACTTGTGGCGAAGCGCGGCAGTGTGCCGCTTGTGAATACCCCCGGCTTTGCCACCCAACTTCTCCGCCGTGTGGATGCGGACGGGAATCCGATCATCGTCAACGCGACAGGACCCGGGGAGCAGGACGCGCAATCGCTTCTCGCGGATCTGAAACTTGGCGCGGCAATCCTCATCCCCATCACCCGCGCGGATTTGCGCATCATCCTCTTCGCGGCGCGGGACGCGGGCGTGGCGCCCTTTCGCGGCGCGGACCTCGAGTTGTTCCACATCCTTGCCAGTCAATCGCTCGTGGCGTTGGAAAACGCCCGTTTATACGCCGATCTGCGCGCCTACGTTCGCAAAGTGGAGGAATCCCAGCAGGCGCTCCTGCGCTCCGAAAAGATGGCGGCGGCGGGCAGGTTGACCGCCTCCATCGCGCATGAGGTCAACAACCCGTTGCAGTCGGTGCAGAATTGCCTGCATATTGCCGGGCGTGAAGACGTGCCGGCGGAGAAACGCAAAGAGTATTTCGATCTGGCGCGGGCCGAACTCGAACGCCTGATGAAGACCATGCAAAGAATGCTCGATTTCTACCGCCCCGGCTCGACCCGAACCGAACCGGTGGATGTGCTGGAACTTTTGAAGCATGTGCTGAGTCTGACCTCCCAGCAAATGGGACAACGACATATCGAAGTGAAAACACAATTTCCCGACTCCCTGCCCCTGATCCATGCCGTCAACAGCCAGATCCAGCAAATCTTCTTCAACCTGATCCTGAACGCCTTCGATGTCATGCCCGCGGGCGGCACTCTCTGGATACGCGCCCGGGGACTGGACACCGGCGTGGAAATCCAGTTCGAGGATTCGGGACCCGGGATTCCGGAAGAATTGCGCAACAACATCTTCGAACCGTTTTTCAGCACCAAGGACGGAGGCACCGGCTTGGGATTGACAGTGAGTTACAATATCGTCACCGCGCATGGAGGCACGCTCGACCTTGTGAAGGGAAATGGCGACGGCGCCTGTTTCCGATTATTCTTACCGATGGGAGCGAAACAATGAAATCCAACATTCTTGTCGTTGACGATGAACCGGTTGCGCGCCAGTCGCTTTCGGAGATCCTGCGGCTGGAGGGATACGCGGTCAATTCCGTTCCGAACGGACAGGCGGCGGTGGAATACGTGCGCACGCATCCGGTTGACCTGATGGTGGTGGATTTGCGTATGCCCGGCATGGATGGCTTGGAGGTCATCCAGGTGGTCAATCAGGTCTCGCCGGAGACCGAGATCATTCTGCTGACTGCGTTTGGCACGACCGAATCCGCCATTCAGGCGTTGCGATTACGGGTGCATGATTACCTGCTCAAACCCGCCGCGCCCTCTCAGGTGGTCAACAGCGTCAAGAAAGGTCTGGCTCGCCGCGGTGCCCGCCTCAAGGCTCGAAGCGGCGGCGCCAATGCCGATGTGGAGGATACCCCGCTCGAATTTTCCCTCAAGGACGGCACATCCATTGACCTCTCCCGGCGCTTGATTCGGAAAAAGGACCAATTGATACATCTCACGCCTGCCGAGGGACGATTGCTTCGGGTTTTGATCGAAAATCCCGGGCGGGTGTATACCCATCGTGAACTGGTCCTCTTGGTGCAAGGCTACGATACCTCCCAACGCGAGGCGCCCGAAATTCTACGTCCGCTGGTCAGCCGACTGCGTCACAAACTGGAATCCTTCCCCGCCCTTTCGAAAAGTATCATGAGCGTAAGGGGGACGGGATACCTGTATGAGGCGGAAAAATAGAGGCGCCTCCGTGCCAAACACTCGTCCCCTCGACCCCGAATCCAAACCCGACGACCGCGCGGATAACGCCCTGCGCCCGCAAAAACTCGCCGACCTCATTGGTCAGGAGCAGGTCAAGGAAAACCTCTCCATCCTCATTTCTGCGGCAAAAAAACGCAGCGAAGCCCTCGACCACGTTCTGTTTTACGGACCGCCCGGACTCGGAAAAACCACCCTCGCGCACGTCGTTGCCAACGAGATGGGCGTCAACGTCAAAGTGACCGCCGGACCCGCCATCGAGCGCGCCGGCGACCTTGCTGCCATCCTCACCAACCTGCGCCAGGGCGATGTGCTGTTCATTGACGAAATCCACCGCCTCGGCCGCGCGGTGGAAGAAGTTCTCTACCCCGCCATGGAAGACTTTTCGCTCGACATCGTCATCGGCAAAGGACCCTCGGCGCGCTCCATCCGCCTCAAACTGCCGCGCTTCACCGTAGTCGGCGCAACAACGCGGCTGGCGCTGGTCACCGCTCCGCTGCGGGCGCGCTTTGGCGCAGTCTACCGGCTGGATTACTACGATCTCGAAGCCATGCGCCAGATCGTGAGAAGGGCGGCGGGGATGCTCAAGGTTCAGGCGGACGAATCAGGTATCGGCGAGGTGGCGAGGCGGGCGCGCGGCACGCCGCGCATTGCCCTGCGTCTCCTGCGCCGCGTCCGCGATTATGCCCAGGTCCGCGCGGACGGTGTCATCACTCAGGAGGTGGCGCGGGAGGCGCTCGACCTCCTCCAGGTGGACCCGCTCGGTCTCGACGACGTGGATCGCCGCGTTCTGCGCACCATCATCGAAAAATACGGCGGCGGACCGGTGGGCTTGAACACCATCGCCGCCTCCATCAGCGAAGAGCAGGACACCATCATGGACGTGGTCGAACCCTACCTCCTGCAACTGGGCTTCCTCGACCGCACTCCGCAGGGACGCGTCGCCACCAAGTCCGCGTATGAGCATCTCAATCTGCCGTGGACGGAAGAGGGACAACCAAGACTTTTGTGAGTTGGATTGTTTGAAGGTTAGAAGTTTTGAAAGTTAACCTGCCAATCTGTAAACTTTCAAACCTTGAGACTCGAAGATATGGAAACCATCGCTCGCTACCTCATATTTGCTGGAATCATCTTGTTGTTAGTGGGTGGAGGGATGTACCTTGCCGCCCGCTTCAACCTGCCTCTTGGGCGCCTGCCCGGTGACATTCGCATCGAGGGTGAAAACTTCCGCTTCTACTTCCCCCTCGCCACCAGCCTGCTGCTTTCGCTTGTGCTGACGGTCGTGTTGAATTTCATCGCGCGGTGGTGGAAGAAGTAGGGAAAGCCTGTAAGAGCAATGTTTCCCCGGCCTGTGGTCGGGATTTGACCAGGCAGAGTTTTGTAGGACCATCCAGAAGTATCTGCTATAAACACTCAAGACTTTTACCGCCGTTTTCTGCCTCATTGGCATCCGTCCAATGCGACTTTCTTTGTAACCTTCCGGCTGGAGGGTACTCTGCCGAAGTTGGTCATTGACTTGTTTCAACAAGAATATGAGCAGGCAAAACGTCTTCTTGACGATTTGCCACCCGAGAAACACTCTCAAGAGCGTTATGAGGCTTACAAAAAAGCCTGTGCTCGTTATGAGGCTGCTTTGGATAAGGCTCATGGTCCGCGCTGGTTAGCAGAACTAGAAATTGCTGAAGTGGTCAAAAAGGAAATTCATGCTCTCCATCCTGATCAGTATCATTTGCTTGCCTATTGTCTGATGCCCAATCATGTTCACTTGCTGGTAGATACGCAAGATATTCCTGATCCGCCGCCGCGAAAAAACGCTGTTCGTTATACTGCTTTGACCCATGCGCTTTGGCTTTTGAAAGGACGGACAGGGCATTCTTGTCAGAAACTTTTAGGGAAAGAAGGCAGGTTTTGGGCGCGCGAAAGTTATGACCATGTGGTGCGTGATGAAGGGGAATTTGTGCGTGTTTTGGCGTATATTGTCAATAATCCAGTCAAGGCTGGATTGGTGAGAGACTGGCGAGAATGGTTGCATACGTTTGTTGATGAGTTGTATAAGGATTTGGTTATGAAATGCGTTTTTACCAGGCAGAGCCTGGTGGGACCGTCCCCCTGACCTGTGGTCGGGATTTGACCAGGAAAAGCCTGGCGGGACTCTATTTTTGTGGAGAGGATAAAAATTATGGCGAACTTCTGGCAAGAGAATGGGAATGCCATCCTGGTTGGGGTCATCATGCTGGTACTCGGCGTGATTCTGGCCGACCCGCTCCGAAGTTTGCTCAAATGGCTCTGGAAGCAACTCCAATCCCTCGGCTTTGGCTTCCAAAAACGCTACTACGAGGCGCTCAACAGCGAGCATCACCGCCTGGAAATTATCGGCACGTATAGCAAGGGCGTCCAACCGCCGCGCTTGAAGGAAATTTTCGTTTCCCTGCGCATGCATGCTTCTGTTGGCGGAGAGAGCAAGGAAGACGCGCCGCCCATTTCCTGGGAGCAAATCTTCGATTCTCACGAACGCCGCGTTGTCATCCTGGGACAGCCCGGAGCGGGCAAGACCACCCTGTTGCATTATCTGGTTCTGGTTTTTACCGGGCATGTCTCCCATCCCTTGCGCGCTCGTCTCAAGTCGCCCTTGCCCATGTACGCTCGTTTGCGCGACCTTTCTCTGCCGGAGGCGCCCCAAACCCTGCTGGGTCTTCTCGAGTGGCCGCGGACTATCAAACTGGAGCGTGTGCCAAATGGCTATTTTGATCGCCGCTTGCGAAACGGCAATTGCGTTGTCTTGCTGGATGGGCTGGATGAAGTGCTCGACCGCGGCGAACAAGAGCGTGTGGTGTCTCTCATCGAAACGTTTGTCAATGAATATGCTCGCTATGGCAATTGGTTCATCGTGACCTGCCGCTCCGCCGGCTGGGAAAACCAATTGAGCGATTTCCGAACGTACACCGTGCGGGAATTTGACCCTGACGATGTGCGCCGTTTCATTGGCGTCTGGTATCGCGAGGTGTTGCGCTCGGAGAAACTCGCCAACCAGTAGCGCCTGACGCCGGAAATTGAAGCCCGCCTGGAACGGGAGGCGTATGAGCAGGCGCTGCTTGAAGCGGATGGGTTGTGGCAGGCTCTGCGCAAAAAAGAGACCTTGTTCCACATTGCGCGCACCCCTCTCATCCTTTCCTTGATTACCCTGGTGTACAAACGCAGCACCGACCTGCCGGAAGGCCGCGCCGAACTCTACAAAGCCTGCCTGGACGTTTTACTTGAGAAGTGGGATAAGGAAGTGCACCGTCTCTCCATTCCAAACAGCCCATCTCCAAAAGGCAAGATGCTTGTCCTTCAGGAGATTGCTTTTTACTTCTTGAGCCATGGTCTGCTTCAGATGGAGCGCGGCGAATTGGAAAACTTGGTGACACCACTCCTGCCAAAATTGCAGGATGACAAAGTTCGCATCACCGCCGGCGATTTGATTGACCAAATTCACGAGCGCTCTGGCGTGCTGACCGAGAAGCGCATCGGCGTCTTCGAATTTGCGCACCGCGCCCTGCACGATTACCTGGCCGCGGCATACATTGCCGAAAACGGGCTGGAGCATTTACTCCTCGAGCATGCTGCCGAGGAAGCCTGGCGCGAAGTCATCCTGATTGCTGTTGGGCTGGTCAAGCCGGACAAAGCCGCCGAACTGATTGGCGCCCTGCTTGAAGCCAGCGGCGAGAATCCGGCCAGCCTGGCGGTGGCCGGTTGGAGCCTGGGGGAGGATATTCAAGTGGACAAGAAAGCCCTGCGCTCCCAGGCTGCCGAGAAGTTGTGCCAGGCGCTGGCGCGCACCGAAGATGTCAGTGACTTCCGCCTGTTGACCGACGCCCTGCAGACTGCCAGCCCTGAATCCCTGCGCACCTGGTTGCAGGAGGTGCTGGCAGGCCGCGATGCGACCTTACGCCGCCGTGCCTTGGGTTTTTTGCCCCAACTGGGCGCGGAGGAAGGCCGCCGCTTCGTTCCTATGCTGACACAATTCATCGGCGATGCGCATTTGGAGATTCAGGCGCGCTCCCTGGCAGTGATAGCGTTGGCGCAGATTCAGGCTGAACCGGATGCCGCCGTATGGCAGGCGCTCACCCAAGCCCGCCAGCAGGATGATGAACGGCTCAAAGCGGCCGCCACCTGGGCCTGGTGCGAATTGGGCCGCTTCGAGCAACTCGGCCTGGTGAAAGTACCCGCCGGCGAATTCCTGATGGGCAGTTCGGAGGAAGATAAAGAAGCGTATGATGACGAAAAACCGCAGCACACCCTGTATCTGCCGACCTATTACATTGCCAAATATCCCGTCACCGTGGACGAGTACCGCCTCTTTGTGCAGGAAAGCAAATACAAAACATCCGATAACAATAGCCTCGAAGGCGCAGGCAATCATCCTGTTAGGTACGTGACCTGGCATGCCTCCCTGGCTTTCGCCCGCTGGCGCGGCATGATCCTGCCGAGTGAAGCCGAATGGGAAAAAGCCGCCCGCGGCACGGATGGACGCACCTATCCGTGGGGGAATGACTGGCGGCCTGCTCATGCGAATACAGAGGAATACTGGAATGCCCCGCGCGGCTGGTGGGCGCGCTTGCGCCGCCGGTCAGTTGAAAGCGGCACCACGCCAGTTGAAAGCGGCACCACGCCAGTGGGAGCCTTTTCCCCGCTCGGCGACAGCCCCTACGGCTGCGCTGACATGATTGGGAACGTCTGGGAATGGTGTCATTCGCTGTACAAGCCCTATCCGTACAAGGCGGACGGCGGCCGCGAAGATGAAACGGCTTCTGGCGACCGTGTGGTTCGCGGCGGTTCGTGCTTCAACTTTCGCAGGTACGCGCGCTGTGCCTCCCGCAGCGGGTACGCTCCGGGCGTCCTCAGCGGGAATCAGGGTTTTCGGGTGGTTGTCTCCCCCATCTAAATCTGAACTCTGATACTCTGAACTTTGAAACTCTGAATCGCTCTTCCGGGGGCAGAATTTAAAATTTTTTGGAGGCCCTATCGTATTGCTCTCGAGAAGCGATCACGACCGTAAAGATTTTGTACGATGGTCAACCGTAACGCCAGGTTATGCCTGGCCCAGCAAGGCCGACCACAGGTCGGCGATACGCTCACCCTCTTTGGTTTGCGGCTGGAGGCCGCGCTATAGTATTACCCTCCAGAATCTATCACGATCGCGAAGATTTTGCAGCTAGCTCATCGTACCGCCAGGCTATGCCTGGCTCTGCAGGGCCGACCAAAGGTCGGCGGTACACTCACCTCTTTGGTTGCGGCTGGAGGCCGCGCTATGGGGTATGACAGAATTATAACCCAAACTGTCAGCAGACGTTTGACGTGTCTTGTGCTACAATGCAGCTCATGAGCACACGCACTGTTTTCATGGGTTCCCCTGATTTTGCCTTACCTGCTTTGCAGGCGCTGGCGCAACACTACCAGGTTATCGGCGTCGTCACCCAACCCGATCGGCCTGCCGGGCGCGGTCAGGCGTTGACTCCCCCGCCGGTCAAGCGTCTTGCCCTGGCATTGGGCATCCCCGTCATCCAACCGCGCCGTTTGCGCGAGGCGGAAGCCATGGCGCAGTTACGCGCCTGGGCGCCAGAGTTGATCGTGGTGGCCGCCTTCGGGCAAATTCTCAAGCCCGAAGTGCTCGACTTGCCGCGCTTTGGCTGCATCAACGTTCACGCCTCGCTGCTGCCGCGCTGGCGCGGCGCGGCCCCTATCCAGGCGGCCATCCTGGCTGGCGATGCACAAACCGGCATTACCATCATGCGCATGGATGCCGGCATAGATACCGGCCCAATCCTCCACCAGCGCGCCATCCCCATCCAAGAGACAGACACCGCCGGCACGCTGAGTGCGCGCTTGGCCGCCTTAGGCGGCGAACTGCTCATCGAAACCTTGCAAGGCTATTTGAACGGCGAGGTGCAGCCCCGCCCCCAAGCAGAAAGCGGGGCAACCTATGCCCCCCTGCTGAAAAAGGAAGACGGGCAATTAGATTTCGATCAGCCGGCCGAGGTGCTGGCGCGGCGGGTGCGCGCTTTCAGCCCGTGGCCAGGCGCATTTACCTTCTGGAAAGGCGAGATTTTGAAAATTCACCGCGCCCACGCCGCCGCCGGGACAGCCGCGCCCGGCAGGACCGTGGTGTGCGAGGGAACGCCGGCTTTCGGAACGTCGCAAGGGCTGCTGGTGCTGGATGAGGTACAGCCAGCCGGAAAAAAAGCCATGCCGGGCAAGGTGTTCTTGCAAGGCGCCAGAGAGTGGGTTCAGATGGATTCATGAAACTCTCATCGAGCTGACGGAATCCAGCTTTGACTTTTCCAAACCCGTAATGTATAATCGGCCTTTGCTTGAAATTTGGAGATTTGGGAGAGTGGTATTATGGAAAACACCGACATTGTGGAAGTCCCCCACAGCACAGAGATCAAACGCAAACAGCACTACACCGGCACGGTTGTCAAAACAACGCTGGCAGGCGCTATTGTGGATATTGGCTTGGGTGTGCCGGGAGTGGTTCACATCTCCAGGATACAAGAAGCCCCTGTGCGGCGAGTTGATGATGTTTTGCAAGTAGGTCAGGTCGTGGATGTATGGGTTCACCGCGCGCCGTCACAGAAAGGGCGGATCGAATTGACGATGATCAAACCGCTCGATTTGGAATGGCGCGAGCTGAAAAAAGACATGGTCTTGAAGGGGAAAGTTGTCCGCCTGGAAAAATTTGGCGCTTTTGTCGAGATTGGGGCCGAACGCCCCGGGCTGGTGCATATCAGCGAGCTGACCCATGATTACATCAAGGAAGTGAGCGAAGTCGTCAAAGAAGGCGACGAAGTCGAAGTCAAGGTTTTGGATGTAGACCGCAAGAAAAAACAAATCAAGCTGAGCATGAAAGCGCTGGAAATGCGGCCAGAGCCGGTTGCCAAAGCGAGTAAGGGCGGAGCCAAAGAAAAGGAAGCAGAACCCGAAGTGGAGCAGCCTGTCCCCACGGCCATGGAGGCAGCGCTGCGCGAAGCCATGGAGCGTTCCCGCGAAAGCCGCCCCGTAAATGCCAAAACCTCCAGCAAGAGCCGCCCCGACCGCTCGCGGCGCGAACTCGAAAATATTCTCAGCCGAACGTTGGACCACAAGAGCCGCACATCGAAGCAGTAAAAGTAAATTGGGCCAGCGGCTGCCCAAGCAACACCACCGTAAACGAAGACCCTGAAGGCTCACGGCCCTCAGGGTCTTTTGATGAAGCTTCACGCGCCAATTACAGGCTTACTTATCTTCGACAACCTTTGCGCCAGCATGCTTCAGAGCGCTGTGTGCAGCCGCCAGGCGGGCGATAGGTACGCGGAAAGGCGAACAACTCACATAGTTGTTGCCAACGATGTGGCAGAACTCGATGGATTCGGGATCGCCACCGTGCTCGCCGCAAATGCCTACCTCCAATTCAGGGCGCACAGCGCGTCCTTCTTCCACAGCCATCTTCATCAAGCGGCCCACCCCATCGCGATCCAGCGTTTGGAAGGGGTTTTTGGGCAAGATGCCTTGCTCGACATACAGCACCAGGAAATTACGTTCGGCGTCATCGCGGCTGTAGCCAAAGGTCATCTGCGTCAGGTCATTGGTGCCAAAGGAGAAGAACTGGGCCAGCTTGGCGATCTCGCCAGCGGTGATGGCTGCGCGCGGGATTTCGATCATCGTGCCGAATTTGTATTCGAACTCGATGCCCTTTTCGGCCATCACATCGGCGGCGATCTTCTCCAGCTTGGGTTGGATCCATTCCAGTTCTTTGACCGTACCGGTCAGCGGGATCATCACTTCGGGCTTGACCACGATGCCGCGCTTGGCGCAGTCGGCCGCCGCCTCGAAGATGGCGCGCACCTGCATGGCAACGATTTCGGGGATGTAGATGCTCAGGCGGACACCGCGCAGGCCCATCATCGGGTTGGATTCGTGCATACTTTTGATGGCTGCCAACAGTTTCTCCTTCTCGGCTAAGCCCTCCGTCTCGCCTTTCACCCGCATGGTGATGATCTCCTCGAAGAGCTTTTCTTCATCGGGCATGAACTCATGCAGCGGCGGGTCAATCAGACGGATGATGACAGGGTAGCCATCCATAGCCTCGAACAGGCCGTCGAAATCCTTGCGCTGGAAGGGCAACAACTCGTCCAACGCTTTGTTGCGCTCTTCACCAGGGCCAGCCAAAATCATACGCTGCACGATGGGCAGGCGTTCTGGCTCGAAGAACATGTGCTCGGTGCGGCACAGGCCGATGCCCACAGCGCCGTAAGCGCGAGCGCGGCGGGCGTCTTTGGGGTAATCGGCGTTGGCCCACACCTGCAAGCCACGCGTTTTCTGACCGTTGGAGAGGGTGCGAATATCCGGCGTGGCGCAGATTTCATCGGCCCAAGAGAGCAGGGTGAGCAGCTCAGTTTGTTCTTCCAGCTTCACTTCCACCGTGGGGATTTGGCCGACGAAGACTTTGCCGGTAGTGCCGTCCACCGAAATCCACTCGCCCTCGGCAACCGTCTTGCCGTCCACACTCATCTGGCGCTTTTCCAGGTCAATCTTAATGGCCGAGGCGCCCACCACACAGGGGATGCCAAACTGGCGGGCAACCACCGCGGCGTGGGAGGTCGCCCCACCCTCAGAGGTCAGCACACCCTGCGAAGCAATCATGCCATGGACATCGTCCGGTTTGGTGAAGGGGCGCACCATGATGACCTTTTGCTTATGCTCCTTAGCCATTTTCTCGGCAGTATCGGCATCAAAATAGGCCTGGCCAACCGCTGCGCCGGGAGAGGCATTGACCCCTTTGGCAAAGAAAGCGCCTGTCTTTTCGGCGTTTTTCATAGCGGCGTCATCGAATTGGGGATGCAAGAGCATATCCACATCGGCCGGGGTGATGCGCAACACGGCTTCTTGCTTGGAAATCAGGCCTTCATGGGCCATATCCACAGCGATCTTGATAGCCGCCTTAGCGGTGCGTTTGCCGTTACGCGTCTGCAGCATCCACAGTTTGCCGCGCTCGATGGTGAACTCCACATCCTGCATGTCCTTGTAGTGTTTTTCCAGCTTGGCAGCGATGTCCATGAACTGGCGGTACACTTCAGGCATGGTTTCAGCCATCTTCTCCACCGGTTCGGTGTTGCGGATACCCGCCACCACATCTTCACCCTGGGCGTTCAACAGATATTCGCCCATCATTTTCTTATCGCCGGTGGAGGGGTTGCGCGTGAAGGCCACGCCGGTGCCTGAGTCGAAGCCCATGTTGCCAAAGACCATGGTGACGATATTGACCGCCGTGCCGAGGTCGTCCGAGATGCCGGTGGCGCGGCGGTAATCAATGGCACGCTTGCCCATCCACGATTCGAACACGGCTTTGGTCGCCAATTCCAGTTGCTTGTAAACGTCCTGGGGGAAATCTTCGCCAATGTGCTTCTTGTACGCTTCCTTGAAGATGCCCACCAGAGTTTTCCAATCCTCGGCAGTCATCTCGGTATCGAGCTTGTAACCCTTGCTGGCCTTGTATTCGGCCAGAGGATGTTCGAAGACTTCGTCGTCCAGGCCGAAGACGGTGGTGCCGAACATTTCCACCAAGCGGCGGTAGGAATCCCAGGCGAAACGGGGATTGCCAGTCAGCTCGATCATCCCTGCCACGACCTGATCATTGAGGCCGATGTTGAGGATCGTGTTCATCATGCCAGGCATGGAGAACTTGGCACCGGAACGGCACGAGACCAAAAG
>JACAET010000009.1 GCA_013388685.1 Chloroflexota bacterium
CGTGAACCTGACGGTGGAGTTGATCGTGCCGGTGGCGTTGGAGCAGGGTTCGAAGTTCGCCATTCGCGAAGGCGGTTTGACCGTCGGCGCCGGCGTCGTCACCAAAATCATCGAGTAGGTGCGATATGACCAAACAGAAAATCCGCATTCGCCTCAAAGCGTATGATCATCGTGTTCTTGACCAGTCTGCCAAACGGATCGTAGAAACGGCGGAGCGTAGCGGCGCCCATGTTGTGGGTCCGGTGCCCTTGCCAACACGCACCGAACGGTTTACAATACGGCGCTCGACATTCATAGATAAGGACTCGCACGAGCATTTTGAGATTCGTACGCATAATCGTTTGATTGACGTGCTTGATCCGGACTCGAAAACAATTGATATGCTGATGCGCCTTAACCTGCCTGCAGGTGTGGATATCGAGATCAAAATATAAGTTGGTCATCAAACGAGAGTAGAGACCGAGCAAGTACAATCTCTACTCTCGAATTTCGACAGCGTAAGAACAGTACACGAACGGGATGAACAAAAAACGTATCCCGCCGGACCGTTAAACTGCGCTGCCCGGAGATGATGCAGCCTAAGCCCAGGCTGACAGTCTCGCCAAAATTTTTTGAAGGAGAAAATAGAGTATGTTGAAAGGGCTTATTGGAAAGAAGATCGGCATGACTCAGATCTTCGATGAGCAAGGCGTCGCACACCCTGTGACGATCATCGAAGCTGGGCCATGTTTCGTTACCCAGGTGCGCAACCCTGAGAAGGATGGGTATGCCGCGATCCAACTGGGGTTCGGAGAAGTCCACCCCAAACGTTTGACATCCGGGGAACTGGGTCATCTCAATTCGAATGGTCTTGCTCCCATGAAGTTCCTGAGAGAGTTTCGCTCGAAGGAATCCGCTCATATCGGCGATAAAGTAACAGTGGAAGTCTTCTCGGTGGGCGAACGTGTGGATGTGGTAGGCACTAGCAAAGGAAAAGGATTCGCTGGCGGGGTGAAGCGCTACCACTTCGCTGGCGGAAAGAAAACACACGGACAATCTGACCGCCATCGCGCGCCGGGTTCCCGTTCTTCTGGTACCACTCCAGGGCGTGTATACAAGGGATCCCGCGGTGCCGGTCACATGGGGACTGATCGGGTGACGGTTCAGGCTCTGAAAATTGTCATGATCGATGCTGAACGGAATCTACTTGGCGTCAGGGGGGCAGTGCCTGGTGGTAAAGGCGGCTTGGTCCTGATCAAGGAAGCGCGCAAGCAATAGGCGTTACGGAAACGGAGCACGATACTATGAAATTGGACGTTCTGAACATGGAAGGTAAAAAGGTCAGCGAAGCGGAACTTCCCGCCGCGATCTTCGAAGCCCCGATTAACTTGGATTTGATGCACCAGGCATATCTTCGCCAAATGGCAAATGCTCGCCTAGGCACCCATGATACCAAGGTGCGCGGCGAAGTTGCGGGTGGCGGCGCAAAACCTTGGAAACAAAAAGGCACAGGGCGCGCCCGCCAAGGGTCAAGACGTGCGGCGCAGTGGGTCGGCGGCGGGCGTATTCATACCCCGCATCCGCGTAGTTATTCGCAGCGTATGCCCAAGAAAATGCGCCAAGCCGCTTTGCGGTCTGCGCTTTCTGCCAAGGCGGCAGACGCCGGCATCGTTCTTGTCGACGAATTGAAATTTGACGAAATAAAGACGCGCGCCATGGCAAGGACTATTTCCAGCTT
This sequence comes from Chloroflexota bacterium, assembly GCA_013388685.1. Lineage (GTDB taxonomy): Bacteria > Chloroflexota > Anaerolineae > Anaerolineales > Villigracilaceae > Defluviilinea. Next base: position 1,718 of record JACAET010000009.1, read on the forward strand.
GGTCGGCAATTCAACCGCCCTCATCGTCATGCCTGAAAAGGATCAAGCCTATGAGGCTGTCGTACGTACGGCGGATAACCTCACAGATACAAAGGTGCTGCTTGCCGGCTATTTGAACATTCGAGACCTGCTAGGGTTCGATAAACTCATCCTGCCGGTCAAGACTCTGGATCGTCTTATCGCGCGCCTTGGCTAGGAGATAGAGATGGCAACATATTACGAAATACTTCGTCGGCCTTTGATTACGGAAAAATCCAGCCGTCAATCTGGTTTGAATCAATATTCTTTTGTCGTAGCGGATTCGGTCACGCGCACACAGGTTAAGGACGCCATCGAAACCATCTATGATGTGGAAGTGACGCGTGTGAATATTATCAATGTCCCTGCCAAACGAAGTCGTCGCCTGCGAAGTCGTCGCATGTCCATTCGCAAGCCTGCTTTCAAGAAGGCGGTTGTGACTTTGGCAGAAGGTCAAACCCTACCCATATTCGAAGGGGTGCAATGATGCCAGTAAAAAAATACAAACCCGTTACCCCCGGTACCCGGGGCATGACCGGATATACGCTCGAGGAAATAACAAAAACAAAACCCGAACGTTCCCTGCTCGTGGATATGAGGAAGCGCGGCGGGCGTAATGCCCAGGGACGCGTTACCGTCCGTCATCGCGGAGGCGGGCATCGCCGGTACATTCGTCTCGTGGATTTCAAACGCGATAAACACCATATTCCGGCAAGGGTGGCGGCAATCGAATATGACCCCAACCGCACTGCACGCCTCGCTTTGTTGCATTATGCGGATGGCGAAAAACGCTATATCCTTGCGCCATTGGATATCAAAGTTGGCGATACTGTCATCTCCGGCGCAGACGTTGAAATTCGATCGGGAAATGCGCTTCCAATTTCGAACATTCCCGTCGGTACGATGATCCATAACATCGAAATCAAGGAAGGGCGCGGCGGGCAGATGGTTCGCTCTGCCGGTGGGTCAGCCCAATTGCTGGCGAAAGAAGGCGATTTTGCCCAAATTCGCATGCCCTCCGGTGAAGTTCGCCTGATCCGTCAAACCTGTTATGCGACCATCGGGCAGATTGGCAATCTTGATCACGGTAACGTCAAATTGGGCAAGGCTGGACGCAAGCGTCATTTGGGAATTCGTCCGACAGTGCGCGGTTCGGCCATGACCCCGCGCGATCATCCACATGGCGGTGGCGAAGGCCGCCAGCCGATCGGTTTGCCTGGTCCGAAAAGCCCTTGGGGAAAACCCACACTGGGTTACAAGACCCGCCGTAACAAGAAGACCGATCAATATATTGTTCGCCGTCGCAGCAAGAAGAACCGATAATCAAGGTAAAGGTACGATATGTCACGATCATTGAAAAAGGGTCCATTTGTGGAGCCCAAATTACTGAAAAAAATCGAAGCGATGAACCAGAAAGGCGAAAAGAAAGTCTTGCGTACATGGAGTCGCGCAAGCGTCATCTTTCCCCAAATGGTTGGGCATACCATTGCCGTGCACGACGGACGCCGGCATGTGCCCATTTACATTACCGAAAACATGGTAGGTCACCGCTTGGGCGAATTTGCCCCGACGCGTACTTTCCGCGGTCATATGGCTGGCGAAAAAGCCGCATAAACAGGAGAGTTGAGACATGCACGATATTCAAGCACATTTACGTTCTCTCCCTATGTCCGCCCAGAAGGTGCGTCTTGTGGTGGACCTTGTCCGCGGCAAAGATGCCAATGAAGCATTGGAAATGCTTCGTTTTGTGAACAAGGCGGCGGCATTGCCGGTACGAAAATTACTGGCATCTGCGGTGGCGAACGCCGAAGAGAATTTTGGCGTTAGCCGCGACGACCTTTATGTCGCAAAGATATTTGCCAACGAAGCCACCACCCGCAAGTGGCGCCGTTTCGGTGCGCGCGGGCGTTTCAAGCCGATCTTGCGCCGCAGTTCGCATGTAACCGTCGTTTTGCGTGAACGCGGATCGTAAACCGGGAGAGAAGGAGATATTATGGGTCGTAAAGTTCATCCGATTGGCATGCGCCTTGGGATCAACCAAGGTTGGCAGGGTCGCTGGTTTGCCGAAGGTTCGCAATATCGCGACCAATTGCATCAGGACTTTGCCATCCGCGCGTTGCTGATGGGGATTCCGTCCAAAGGCGGTGCCGCAAAAAGCGCAGAGGTTCGCAAATTGCGCAAGGATCTTCCGGATACCATCACGTCCGGTAAAGCCGGAATCTCCCGAGTGGAAGTGGAGCGTTTTCCGGGTAAGGTTCGGGTTGCCATATACACCGCAAAACCGGGCATCTTGATTGGCCGCAAGGGCGAAGGCGTCAAGAAGGTTCGCGCCTGTCTCGAAAGCCTTGTTGGCAGAAAGGTCGAACTGGACATCAAGGAGATTGCATCTCCTGACACCGATGCCATGCTGGTGGCTAAGAACGTCGCTGATCAGTTGGAACGCCGGATTGCCTATCGCCGTGCCATGAAACGCGCGATTCAACAGGCCATGAAACAGGGCGCAGAGGGAATCAAGATACTGGTGGGAGGTCGCCTGGGGGGGGCGGAAATGTCCCGCGACGTCTGGTTGCGCGACGGACGCGTGCCCTTGCAGACACTGCGTGCCAACCTGGATTATGCCAGGGCCGAGGCGACCACGACCTATGGTCAAATCGGAGTGACGGTCTGGATATATAAGGGCGAGGCCACTCCTGAAATCGAAGAAAAGGCGGAGGCGACCGAAGGCGTGTACGTGAGCGAATAGACGCCGGGTAATGCTCCGAAAGGTAAGTACTATGTTAATGCCTAAACGTGTTAAGTGGCGCAAACAAATGCGCGGCCGTATGAAGGGTAAAGCCCTGCGCGGCGCAGAGATCAGTTTTGGTGAATTCGGTTTACAGGCATTGGAACCGGGTTGGGTGACTGCCCGGCAGATCGAAGCGGCACGCCGGACCATTGTCCGTGAAATGAAGCGCCGCGGCAAGGTCTGGATCCGCATTTTTCCTGCCAAACCGTTCACTCACAAACCGCCAGAAACCCGCATGGGTTCGGGCAAGGGAAACGTCGAGTATTACGTGGCTGTTGTCAAGCCGGGCCGTATCATGTTCGAGGTGGGCGGCTTGGACGCGGCGACTGCCGTGCAGGCGTTGAAAAATGCCCAGTATAAATTCTCGATCAAGACCAAGATCGTTTCGAAAACCGATGCAGGAGAGCAGGCATGAAGCCCGTAAAAGCCAGTGCAATTCGAAATATGAAGCCGGGCGAAATCGAAGGAAAACTTGCCGATGCGCGCGAGGAATTGATGAAATTGCGCTTTCAACAGGTTTCGGGTCAGTTGACCGACACCAGCCGTTTGCGCATCTTAAGGCGCGAAATCGCCCGAATGACGACCATTTTGCGAGAGCAGGCAAGTGCTGAAGTTGTGGAAGGTGAAGGATGAATAATCGTCGTCGCATCGTTGGCATCGTTGCCAGCAATAAAATGACAAAGACTGTTGTGGTGGAGATCACGCGCAAGTTTCGCCATCCCTTGTATCGCAAGGTGGTGTATTCCAGCAAACGCGTCAAGGCTCACGACGAAATCGGCTGCCAGATCGGCGACGAGGTGCAAATCGTGGAGTCGCGTCCTATTTCGCGCGACAAGCGCTGGATGGTCGAAAAAGTATTGAAGCGCGAAGTTCGCACCGAGGATCACGGCGTGGCGGATTTGAAGGTGGAGGAATAGGCGATGATTCAGCACGAGTCTCGTTTGAAAGTTGCGGATAATTCCGGCGCGCGTGAACTGCTGGTGATCCATGTGTTGGGTGGTTCCACCCGCAAATATGGTGGTATCGGCGATGTCGTGGTCGCCACGGTCAAATCGGCGGCTCCCCAAGGTGGCGTCAAAAAGAGCGAAAAGGTTCGCGCAGTCATCGTGCGATGTTCGAAGGAGTGGCGCCGGGAGGATGGTTCCTACATCCGTTTCGACGACAATGCCGCGGTCATCCTGGATGCAGATGGCGTGAATCCCAAGGGCACGCGCATTTTCGGACCGGTCGCCAGGGAGCTTCGAGAGAAGGGGTTCATGAAGATTGTCTCTTTAGCGCCGGAAGTGCTCTAAGGTTTAGGAGTGTGAAGTCATGAAGGTGAAGATTCGCAAAGGCGATACCGTTGAAGTAATCAGCGGTCGTCTTGAGGATAAGGGCAAACGCGGTCAGGTGATTAACGTCTTTTTGGACGAGCGCCGCGTGGTTGTGCAGGGTGTCAATATCCGCACCAAGCACCAGCGACAGGTGCAAACAGCGGTGGGACGGAACATGAACCCGGGCCGAATTCAGTTCGAAGGCTCGATTGATATTTCAAATGTCATGCTGGTGTGTCCCAAATGCAAGGAAACCACCCGCGTCGCCGTCCAGCGCGATGCGGAAGGCGTCCATCGCGTTTGCAAGAGTTGCCAGGCTCTGATTGATTAAGCCTCGGAGTGGATGAAGCGATGAACATATTGCACGAACGCTATAAAAATGAAGTTGTACCGGCACTGCGCAAATCGTTCGATTTCAAGAACATCATGCAGGTGCCGCGTATCGAAAAGATCGTGGTCAACATCGGCATGGGTGAGGCTTTGGATAACCCCAAGGCGCTCGAATCCGCTGTGGCTGACCTGACCATCATCACCGGTCAGAAACCGGTCATGAATAAGGCGCGAAAGAGTATTGCCAATTTCAAATTGCGCGAAGGACGTTTGATTGGCACCAAAGTGACCCTGCGCGGCGAGCGCATGTGGTCCTTTCTCGACCGCCTGGTAAACACCGCCCTGCCGCGTGTGCGCGATTTTCGCGGCGTTTCCCCCAATGCCTTCGACGGGCGCGGTAATTACACGCTAGGTCTGCGGGATCAATTGATTTTTCCCGAAATCGAATACGATAAAATTGACAAGTTGCGCGGCATGGAGGTGACCATTGTAACCACCGCCAAAACCGACGACCAGGCACGCCTTTTGTTGCAAATGCTTGGCATGCCGTTCAGCAAGAAGGAAGCGTAATCATCATGGCAAAGAAATGTATGCAGTATCGTGAAGCCCGCCGGCGATTTCCCTCCCGTGTCCGGAATCGTTGTACGCGTTGCGGCCGTCCGCGCGGGTACATTCGCCGCTTCGGTTTGTGCCGGATTTGCTTCCGTGAACTGACCTTGCAGGGTCAAATTCCCGGCGTTGTGAAATCATCCTGGTAGCATGGAGGAAACACATGGCTATTAATGATCCAATCGCTGATATGCTGACCCGCATCCGCAATGCCGTGATGTCTGGTCAGACGCAAGTGGCAATGCCCAGTTCGAAGATTAAGGTGGAAATCGCCAAGATCATGAAGGATGAAGGCTATTTGGAAGGTTTCGAAATGGTCGAGGGCGAGAACCAGACAAAGAAGATTCTGCGCCTGAAGATCAAGTATGTGGGTGAACGCCGAACGCGTCGTCCCGTCATCTCTGGTATCGAGCGTGTGAGCAGACCGGGGAGGCGAATCTATACGAAGAAACAGGATATTCCCTGGGTGCTTTCCGGAATTGGCGTTGCCATTCTTTCGACCCCCAAAGGTGTCATGACAGGCGCCCGCGCGCGTCAATTGGGCGTGGGCGGCGAGATTATTTGCAAGGTCTGGTAGAAAGGCAGGAGGTACGAGTGTCTCGTATTGGAAGATTACCCGTGGATGTTCCGGCCGGCGTACAAGTTGAGGTACAAGGCTCGAATGTCCGTGTCAAGGGACCCAAGGGCGAACTGCAACGGACGTTCTCGTCATTGGTCGATATTGCTTTGGAAAACAAGCAGGTTGTTGTAAAGCGCAAATCGGAAAGTCCCGAGGAACGTGCGTTGCACGGAACCACCCGTGCCCTGATCGCGAACATGGTGCAGGGAGTGAGCGCGGGTTTCACGGTCACCCTGGAGGTGGAGGGGGTCGGTTATCGCTCGGAGATGGATGGAAAAACACTGGTCCTGTATGTCGGATACTCCCATCCGGTGCGGGTGGAGCCGCCTGCAGGTATTGCCTTCGAAGTGGATCAGAAAACCCGCCAAATCAAGGTGCTTGGCTATGATCGCGAAGCGGTTGGTCAGACGGCGGCGGAGATTCGCCGCATACGTCCTCCGGAGCCTTATCATGGCAAGGGTATTCGGTATGCGGGTGAAAAGATCCGCCGTAAAGCCGGAAAAGCCGGGAAAGGAGCCAAATAAATTATGGCGAATAAGTCTCGTGCGGTGGCGCGGATGCGCCGTCATGCACGCGTAAGAAAAAATCTGTCGGGAACAGCGGAACGTCCGCGATTGAACGTGTTTCGCAGTCTTAACAGCATCTATGCCCAAGTGATAGACGATCAGTCCGGTCATACGCTTGTCTCTGCGTCCACGATTGAAAAGGAATTGCGCGAGAAAATCAAGGGTATGAAGAAATCCGAGCAGGCGAAACTGGTGGGGCAGACCGTTGCTGAACGCGCCAGGAGCAAAGGCATCGAGACGGTGGTCTTCGACCGCGGTGGGTATCGTTATGTCGGACGCGTCAAGGCGCTTGCAGATGGCGCTCGTGAAGGCGGCTTGCGGTTTTAGCGGAGAAAAACATGGCAGAAAGAAGAAACGAACAACAGGATTTCGAGGTTCAGGATCAATTTGAAGAACGCGTCATCGAGATTGCGCGCGTTGCAAAGGTTGTCAAAGGCGGGCGGCGTTTCCAGTTTCGCGTGACCGTCGTTGTAGGCGACAAAAAGGGAACCATCTCCATGGGTGTGGGCAAGGCGAACGCGGTTCCCGATGCGATGCGTAAGGCTTCCGAGCGTGCCCGCAAGAAAATGCATGTGGTTAATCTTTCGGGGACGACGATCCCCCACGAAGTGCTGGGCAAGGTGGGCGGTGCGCGCGTCATGTTGAAACCTGCTTCGCCCGGAACCGGGGTCATTGCAGGCGGCGGCGTGCGTGCTGTGCTCGAAGTGGCTGGCGTGCGCGATATTCTGACAAAATCACAGGGAAGCGCGAATGTGCTGAATGTTGTTCAAGCCACATTTGACGCGCTCTCGCAATTGAAGTCACCCCAGGAGGAAGCCGCCCGCCGCGGAAAGAACGCAAGCGAGCTGGTGCCGTTCTGGGAACGGAGGAAGCAACATGCCTAAAACAGACACGGACGGCAAGGTCGTCAAGGTGACGCTGGTCCGCAGCCCCATCGGCTACACCAAAAGTCAGAAGGACACCGTGAAGGCGCTTGGTCTGCGCCGACTCCATCAGACCGTCGAACACAAGGATAGTCCGGCTTTGCGCGGGATGATCCGCAAAATTGTGCATATGGTTCAGGTCGAAGAATAGCAGGATACGAACGATGAAATTACATGACCTCGTGCCCAATCCGGGCTCAAAAAAGAATAAAAAACGCGTCGGGCGCGGCATTTCTGCCGGTCAGGGTAAGACGGCCGGACGTGGAACAAAAGGACAGGGTTCACGCTCGGGTGAAGGCGGCAAAATATACCGCCAAGGCGGCAATCTTCCTTTCTACCGCCGTCTTCCTTTCATGCGCGGTCAGGGCTTTACTCCCCTGAACCGTATCGAATATAACGAGATCAATCTGGATCAATTGACCGAGTCGTTCGAAACGGACGCCGAGGTCAACCCAGAGACGCTCGAGTCTGCCCGCCTGCTTCGCGATCCGAGGAAACCCGTCGTCATCCTTGGACGCGGTGAGATCAATGTGGCATTGAAGGTGCGCGCCCATCGCGTCACTGCCGGCGCAAAAGCCAAGATCGAAAAGGCTGGCGGCAGCGTTGAGTTGCTTGGATAATTCGGAACGATAAGGAAACAAACAGACATGCCCGAAAAGAAACAATCCGCCTGGTGGTATCTGTGGTTTTCCCAGGATATTCGCAGAAAACTGATCATCACACTGGGTATTTTGATCTTGTTCCGTATTGCGGCAAACGTCCCCGCACCCGGTGTAGACCGAGAAGCCCTGCAAGCCTTTTTCGCCGGGTCGGGCGGCGGCGGTTTTTTGGCTTTTCTGAATCTGCTTTCGGGTGGTACGCTCTCGAATTTTTCGGTTTTGGCAATGGGCGTATATCCCTATATTACCGCACAGATCATCCTTCAGTTGCTGGTACCCATCATCCCCGCCCTGGAACAGAAGATGAAAGACGACCCTCGGGAAGGCCGCAAATGGATGGAAAAATGGACCTACTACCTGGCTGTACCCATGGCGGCGCTTTCTGCCATCGGACAGATCAACAGTTTTAATGCCCTCGCCCAGCAAACGATCATTCCCTTCGGCTTCACCCCGGACTTGTGGCTGTCCTCCACCACCACCCTTGTGGTCATGACGGCGGGAACCATGTTCGCGATCTGGCTGGGTGAATTGATTTCGGAGTACGGTATTCGCGGTCAGGGACTCTCGTTGGTCATTTTTGCAGGTATCGTTTCGCAAATTCCGAACAACATGATTGCATTGTGGAGCGACGAAGTCAACCGGTGGTCATTGCTTATCGCGATGATCGTCGTCATCCTATTGACGATTCTGGCGATTGTCTACGTGCAGATGGGCGTACGGCATGTGAAGGTGTTTTATCCGCAAAGCGGCGCCTATCTCAAGATGATGCAAATGGGAAGAACCACCCGTAGCGCGATCCCGCCGTCCGATTTGAAGCTTTTGGTCAATCTCGCCGGGATGATTCCCTTGATTTTCGCCAGCGCACTTTTACAATTTCCCGCAATCATTGCCGGGTTTTTCGTGCAATCCCAGACCGAGTGGGTGAAGAATTTCGCCACCAGCGTTCAATCGTTTTTCAACGCCACAGGCGTTAATTCCTGGGGCTATTGGACCTTATATTTCTTCATGGTGGTCGGTTTCACCTATTTCTACACCACGGTGATGTTCGAACAGCAGAACTATGGAGATTATCTGGCACGGGCGGGAGCGAAAATACAGGGCGTATTACGCGCCTCTGATGTACAAAAATACCTGAGTCGCATCCAATCCCGCATCACCTTGCCCGGCGCGTTGTTATTGGGCATAGTGGCAATCATGCCTTTCCTCCTGCAGCTTGTTCTGCCTGCCGCCTCTTCGAATGCAGGATTGTTTCTTGTCTCTTCTTCGGGTTTGCTCATCGTTGTGGGTGTCGTGCGCGACACATTCCTGAACATTCAGGCAGAATTGAAAGAACGTCAATACGCGGATTACAAGCTGATCAAATAACGGAGTCTCATGACCAGATACCTTGTCCTTCTAGGACCTCCGGGTGTAGGCAAAGGAACGCAGGCAAAGATCCTTTCGGAACGGACAGGTTTAGCGCATATATCCTCTGGCGACCTGTTTCGCGAGAACCTTAAGAATCAGACCGAACTTGGCAAAATGGCTCAAACCTACATGAGCAGGGGCGAGCTGGTGCCGGATGATGTGACCATCGCGATGATCCGTCAAAGACTTAGCCGCCCGGATTGTGCGGTGGGTGCCATCCTGGATGGTTTTCCCCGCACCCCGGCGCAGGCCGACGCGTTGGACGCGATGCTTCAGGAGTTCAAGGGTTGCGTTGACGCCGTCCCCTTCATCACCGCCGCCGAAGATGTGTTGGTGGAACGCCTGAGCGGCCGCTGGACCTGCCGTGCACATGGGCATATCTTCAACGAGAAGTTCAATCCTCCACAGAAGACGGGTGTCTGTGACTTTGACGGTTCCGAACTTTATCAGCGCGATGACGACAAAGCCGAAACAGTAAAGCGCCGCATTCATGTATACCTGGAGCAGACCTCTCCGTTGATCGCCTATTACCGTGATCAAGGCAAGTTGATCGAAATTGACGGCATGCATAGCATTGAGCAGGTATCACAATCCCTTTTGACGGCGTTGAAGATGCAATCCTCATGAATTGGTCTCGCCAAATACATCTCAAAAGCCCGGCGGAGATTGAAATCATGCGCGAAGCCGGCCGCATCAATGCAAAAGTACTGGCAACAGTCAATGAACTTTTAAAACCGGGTGTTTCCACTGCCGACCTCAACGCGGCTGCTGAGGAAGTGCTGAGGAAATACGGATGTGTATCGCCATTCAAAGGATACGGACACCCTCCGTTCCCTGCGTCCATCACAGTGAGCATCAATCAGGAACTTGTTCATGGCATACCGAGCAAGTACCGCAAGCTTAGGGAAGGAGACCTTGTCTCCATCGATTGCGGCACTGTCCTCGATGGGTTGGTTGCCGACTCGGCGTTTACGGCTGGCGTAGGAGAGATCTCAAGCGAAGCGCGGAACCTGCTGGAAGTCACGCAAGGCGCGTTGAATGCAGGCATCGAGATGATGCGGATTGGGTATCGTACCGGCGATGTTTCAGCGGCAATACAGAAATACGTTGAAAGCCGCGGTTTTTTTGTCACGCGAGAATACACCGGTCATGGCGTTGGACGCCAAATGCACGAGGGTCCGCAGGTGCCCAATTATGGAAAGGCTGGAACCGGCATCCCGCTCAAGGCGGGCATGACCATTGCCATCGAACCCATGGTGCTTGGCGGCACAGCGGAAACGCGCGTTTTACCTGATCAGTGGACCGTTGTATCTGCCGATGGGTCATTGACGGCGCATTTCGAGCACTCGATTGCCGTCACCGAAGGAGATCCTCTTCTCTTGACTGTCCTGTGACCCGGGCAAAACTGCGTGCAATCTGGACGAATGTCGAATGAAAGTATATAATTAAAACCTTGGCTATTCGTTCAAAGAATGGTCGCTTGCAAGGAGAATTGTTGATATGAAAGTTTCACCGTCTATACGGAAACGCTGCGCCAAATGCAGGATCGTCCGGCGCAAAGGCAGAGTGTATGTCATCTGCGAAAATCCAAAACATAAACAGCGACAGGGATAGTGTGAACTATGGCAAGAATTGAAGGCGTCGATCTGCCCCGTAATAAACGGGTTGAGGTTGGTTTGACATATCTATATGGAATTGGTCCGGCTCGGGCACGGGAGATTTTGGCGAATACAAAGGTCAATCCGGATACCCGCGTGAAAGACCTTTCCGAAGCGGACGTGTCCGCGATTCGTGATTATATCGGCAAGCATTTCACGGTGGAGGGCGATCTGCGCCGTGAAGTGCAGTTGAGCATCAAGCGCCTGATCGAAATTGGTTCCTATCGCGGTCTTCGACACCGCCGAAATCTTCCGGTTCGCGGTCAGCGGACAAAGACAAATGCGCGTACTCGCAAGGGCGTCAAGAAGACTGTTGCCGGTCGTGGACGCCGCCGCGGCGCCAAGAAATAATTAAGCTGGAGATACCATGGCTCAAAGTGTACGTTCTACGCGCCGCGCTGCAGGCGCGAAAAAAAGCAAACGTTCCTTGTCCGCCGGGCAGGTTCATATCTTTGCTTCCTTCAACAATACGATCGTCACCGTCACGGATATGGACGGTAACACGGTTGCTTGGGGCAGCGCCGGTTCAGCCGGTTTCAAGGGTTCGAGGAAGAGCACTCCCTTTGCCGCGCGTTTGGCCGCCGAACAGGCAATCAAGGCTGCCCAACAATTGGGAATTCAGGAAGTGGAACTGTTTGTCAAAGGTCCCGGACCCGGTCGCGAAAACGCGATTCGCGCGGTACAGGCGATGGGATTGAAAGTCCGTTCCATTTCTGACATTACGCCGATCCCGCACAATGGTTGTCGCCCTCCCAAGAAGCGGCGCGTGTAGTCTGACAACGATATAGAGGAAAGTAGTTTATGTCAAAGAATATTAGTCCGGTTTGCAAACTTTGCCGGCGTGAAGGCGAAAAGCTCTATTTGAAGGGCGAACGATGTTTCACCCCCAAGTGCGCCTTTGAACGGCGCAGCTACGCTCCCGGTCAACATGGACGTACAGGTAGTCGCGGCGGTGGCAGCCGAACGGGACGCGAGTCCGACTACTTGCGGCAGTTACGCGCCAAACAACGCGCCCGTCGCGTCTATGGCGTATTGGAGCGCCAATTCCGCCGGTATTATGAGGTTGCTCTTCAGCGTCGCGGGTTGACAGGTTTAAATCTGTTGCAGATTCTCGAATCTCGTCTGGATAATGTCGTCTACCGTCTCGGTTATGCTTCAAGCCGCGCACAAGCGCGCCTGATGGTGACTCATGGACATTTCGTGGTCAATGACCGCCGCACGGATGTGCCTTCCATGTTGTTGCGGGAGGGCGACGTTGTGGCTGTCCGTGAGGGTTCGCGCAAACTCGAATACTTCAAAGGGTTGAGCGAACTTGCCGAATCCCGCACGGCGCCAGGCTGGCTGGGGCGCGATACCAAACAACTGACCGGTGTCGTCCAGCGTCTTCCCGAACGCGCAGAGATCGACGGCACCTTGAATGAGCAGTTGATTGTCGAATACTATTCAAGATAGCGATTGGATGAACTCTCTGGATGGCCGCTTGCCCGCCAGGGATTCTATTGAAATGACTGGGAGAGGTGAACCGTGACGGGTATCTCGAACATGGTGATGCCGAAGATCGAGCGTGAGGCTGAAGCTCGCAATTACGGCAAATTTATTATCAGCCCTCTTGAACGCGGTTATGGCGTGACCCTGGGGAACGCCTTACGCCGGGTTCTGCTTTCCTCGCTGGAAGGCGCGGCGGTGACGTCCATCCGCATTGCGGACGTTTTACATGAATTCAGCGAAATTCCCGGCGTGCGGGAAGACGTCATTCAGGTGACGTTGCAGGTCAAACAACTGCGTCTTAAACTCGACGGCGTGGACAGCACCCGTATGCATCTGGAAGTGCGCGGGGAGGGAACGGTCACCGCGGCGGATATCATCACACCCGCCGAAGTGGAAATCGTCAACCCGGAATTGTTTCTTTTCACCGTGGACAACCCAAAGACCAAACTCGATATCGAATTTACTGTCGAGCGCGGGCGCGGGTATTCCCCGGCAAACGAGCGCAGCGGGCATATGCCCATTGGTGAACTGCCGATTGACGCCATCTACAGCCCGGTCAAACGGGTGAACTGGGAAGTGACCTCAGCCCGTGTTGGGCAGAGCACCAACTACGACAAACTGATTCTGGAGATCTGGACCGACGGCACCATCTCGCCTGAACGCGCCCTGAGCACCGCCGCCAAGATCATCATTGACCATTTGCGCTACATTGCAGGTGTCAGCGAAGAAACCCTGACGCTACCTGTCGAAAAAGAGGTTGGAAGCAGTCGAATTGCCAGCGAACTGGCGGATACTCCCGTCGAGGCGCTCGACCTTTCGGTGCGCGTCTTCAATTCTCTCAAGCGCACAGGCATCACAACCGTTGGTGACGTGCTCGACCTTTTGGAAAAGGGCGAAACGGCGGTTATGTCCATCCGCAACTTCGGCGAAAAGAGTCTCGATGAACTCCGCCAGAAGATGCAGGAAAAAGGCTACATGAAGATCGATTCGAATTCTGCGGAGTAACTTAGACATGCGACACCAAATATCCGGTTACAGGCTTGGACGTAGTACGGGCGCCCGACTCGCCCTGCGCCGCAATCTGATCAAACAATTTTTTACTCACGAACGCATCAAAACCACGCGCGCCAAGGCGGCTGCCATTCGCGGCGACGCCGAACGGCTGATTACGCTGGCTCGCAACAGCGCGCAGGGAAGTGACGCGGAAAAGGTGCATGCGCGCCGTCTGGCGGCTTCGAAATTGGGCGATAACCAGTTGATCAAACGCCTCTTCGACGACATCGCGCCGCGTTACGCCAATCGCAACGGCGGGTATACCCGCGTCTTGAAACTGGGTCCCCGCATGGGCGACTCAGCGGAGATGGTTTTGTTGGAACTGGTGGAAGAGTAGCAAGTGTCATCGGTAAGCAGTTCGCAGTGGTCGGTGACCGGCGACTGAAAACCGCTTACTGATCGCTGAACATGGCACGTTACAAATTGACTCTTGCCTACGATGGCTCGAACTTTCATGGAAGCCAACGCCAGAAGGGCAGGCGCACAGTACAGGGCGAACTCGAAAAAGCGCTGACGACTCTTGGCTGGACGGGGCGCTCGATTCTCCTCTCCGGGCGGACGGATACCGGCGTTCACGCCGCAGGGCAGGTTGCCTCGGTTGACCTGGACTGGTCTCACACCGATGACGACCTCCTGCGCGCGCTGAATTCCCTCCTGCCTCCCGATGTGGCTGTGCGGGCAGTGGAAGCGGCGGGCGCCGGATTTCACCCTCGTTTCGATGCGATCTCCCGCACTTACCGCTATCGCTTGTTTTGCCAGCCGACGCGGGACCCGATTCGCGAGCGATTTGCCTGGCGGATCGGGATCCCCATAAACACCCTGCTTCTGGAGCAAGCCGCAAAGCCATTTCTCGGCCGGCACGACTTTTCCGCCTTTGGTTCCCCGACCACCCCCAAAGGCATCACCGTGCGAACCGTGACAAAAGCCGCATGGACGCAAACCGCCGCCGATGAATGGCAATTCGAAGTACAAGCGGATGCCTTCCTCTATCGCATGGTGCGCCGGATGGTGTTTGTGCAGGCGGCGGTCACACAGGGGAAGTTTCCGGTGGAGGGGATTGCCTGGTCTTTGGCGGAACAGGCTTCGGCTGGGTCGCGAAGCGTCCTTCCTTCGGGCTTGGCTCCCGCGTGCGGGCTGACGCTGGTCGAGGTCGGGTATCCAAAGCAAGAGTCGAAATCAAATCAAGAAATTATCAGCCTTGCATAGTTCGCATTTTCGATGCGGCGCAGGGCAGATCAAGAAACGGAGATTGGAAAGTGTACAAATCGTACTATCCGAAAGCAGGCGAAATCGAACGCAAGTGGATTCTGGTGGATGCCAACGGTCAAAACCTGGGTCGCTTGGCGTCGCGCATCGCCCACGTTCTGCTGGGCAAGCACAAGCCGGCCTTTACTCCCGGCGTGGAGATGGGCGATACTGTGGTTGTCATCAATTGCGAAAAGGTGACCGTAACCGGCACGAAAACCAGTTCGAAACTGACCTCCAAGATCTACTACAAGCATTCGAACTACCCGGGCGGTTTGAAGTCCATTTCGTTGCGCGACCAGTTGCAGCAACACCCTGACCGCGTCTTGCGCGAGGCGGTCTGGGGAATGCTGCCTCACAACCGTATGGGACGTTCCGTTCTCAAACGTTTGAAGATCTATGCGGGTCCGAATCATCCGCACGGCACAAACAATCCCGAACCCCTGGTATAAGGCAAAGAGGAAGAAGTCATATGGCACAGTATCACGAAGCAGTTGGGCGCCGCAAACAAAGTACCGCGCGCGTGCGCGTCATGAGTGGAAGCGGAACGTTGATCGTCAATGAAAAGGCGGGAAACGCGTACTTTACTCGCATGGGCGATGTGCAGGATATTTTGCGCCCGTTCGCCGCAGTCGGCGAGGATGCCGGTAAGTACGATGTGACCGTCAAGGTGCAGGGCGGCGGCGTGACCGGTCAAACCGAGGCGGTGCGCCTGGCTCTGGCGCGCGCACTGCAGGCGCTCAACGCCGATTGGACCGCTGCGCTCCGCAAGCATGGCTTGCTTACCCGCGATGCCCGCGAGAAGGAACGCAAGAAGCCGGGTCTCAAGAAGGCACGCAAGGCGCCCACCTATACCAAGCGTTAATCCCCTTTGGAGTTACAGCGCGTTTCGTAATTGGTAATTCGTACTGTACGAATTACCAATTACCTTTTAATGGAGATTTCCATGATCGACTTTGCCCTGATCTCTGCGGTATTCGAGTCGCTGCGCCTCGCCCCGCCCTCGCGGCTGATTCTGCTCGAAGCGCCGACCCTTGCCTCCGCGCATGTGCCGCCCTATCCGCCTGATGCGCCGGCGTTGTTCGTCGGTGTCGATTCACCGGAACTGGCGTCACACCTCAAGTCCGTTTTGCTGACGACCTATCCCAGAGAACATGGGGTGATGTGGGTAAGTGACCGAAAGACAAAAAAGGAAACCGTGTCAGAACTGGCGGGTGAAACCTTTGACAGCCGGGTTTGTCTGTATGTCCCTGCCCTGGGCGAAGGGACATCCTTCGAGGCGTTCACCGAAATCATTGCCCACCTGCGCGCGCCGGATGGCTGTCCGTGGGACCGGGAGCAGACGCACCAAACGCTCCGCAAACACCTGCTCGAAGAGGCATACGAAGCAATTTCCGCGATTGATTCGGGAGACTTCAATGCCATGCGCGAAGAATTTGGAGACCTGCTGTTGCAGGTGGTTTTGCAATCCCAAATTGCCAGCGAAGAAGCGCAGTTCAACATCAACCAGGTGATTCAGGGCATCCATTCGAAAATCATACAGCGTCACCCGCACGTGTTCGGCGACCTGAAACTGGATGGCGTGGATGGTGTGCTGGCAAACTGGGAAAAACTGAAGGAGAAGGAAAGGGCAAAGAAGAATAATGACAGAGGGATTTTAGACGGCGTGCCCCTGGCGCTGCCCGCATTAAGTCAGGCGCAGGAATATCAGGAACGCGCCGCAAGGGTCGGCTTCGATTGGCCCGAAATCGCAGGCGTGCTCGATAAAATTGCGGAGGAGATCGAGGAAGTGCGCCAGGCAACCAGCGGCGCAGAATTGACCTCCGAACTGGGCGATTTGCTGTTTGCTCTTGTCAACCTGGCGCGCTGGAAGAAAGTGGACGCCGAATCTGCCCTGCGCGAGACGAACCTGAAATTCAGGCAGCGCTTTGCCCATGTGGAGCAGGGCGCAAAGAATCAGGGAAGAAATTTATCGGAACTGACGCTGGATGAGATGGAATCGTTGTGGCAGGAGGCAAAAACCGCCGGCTTATAACCCCGCCTGCCGGTCATGGGCTGCATCGAAACCGTTCCAGCGCCTGCTCGAACAACGCCTGCGTGTTGTCTGCTTGCGGGCTGTACACCTTCCAGGCAAAGGCGCGCTCACCGCAAATCCATGCCCCCGCCGCGCCAACCGGAAGGACGAGGGTTGCCGTCGAAGTGATGGGGGTGTAGATGACGTTCATACCGCGTACCAGTTTCACGTCCAGGGTGCCGACGCGCGTGTCCACATCGTCCAAAATCAGGTCGAGCATAAACTGCGGATCGGCTGTTCCCGGCGCAATCTGCCAAATCATTTGAATGAACAGATTGGCATTGAACGCCGCAATGATTCCCTGCGAATAGGTGCTGGGAGCAGCAGGATTTTTCTGTGCGCTTACATCGAAAAATGCCATATCTGCCGGATGCCCCACACAGAACCGATACTCACAAAACAATCCGTTGAGATCGAGCGGCGTAGTGGTGGGGAGGGGCATGGGCGGCGGCTGGGCTGTAGCAGTTGGCATTGCCGCCAGTGTTTGCAGCACCGCAACCTGAATCTGCACATTCGGGTCTGGTTTGGGCGCGCAGCCTGTTACAATCAAAATGAGCAAGAAAATCCAAAAACGCATTGGGCGATTATACAATGGAACAAATCTGACAACGGCTTCGTCCCTTTTGCAAAGGAGTACGAATGAAAACACTTTTGAAAGTTCTGATTTTGGTGCTGCTTCTCACGGCATGCGCGCCTGTCGCAACCGACCAGCCTGAGATTCCAGCTACTGACTCTTATCCGAATCCTTCCTACCCGAAACCCTCTTACCCAAACGATGATACCCCTCCCGACCTGACGCCCGCCCAGCAGGCGGCACTTACGCTTCTTTCTCAGACCTTGCGCCTGCCTGCCGCCCAACTTGCCATTCTCTCCACCGAAGCCGTGACCTGGCCCAATGGCTGTCTCGGTGTGGAACGCCCCGGCATGATCTGCACGCAGGCGGTGGTGGAGGGATACCGCATTCTCATTGAAGCGGACGGCAAGCAATATGAAGTGCGCACCAATCAAACCGGTAGCATGGCTTTGATTGCCAGCGGCGTGGAGCCAGGCTCGTTGATCGAAGTCGTCCTCATCCGCCAGTTGGCTGAAAACCTT
Source organism: Chloroflexota bacterium (assembly GCA_013388685.1). Lineage (GTDB taxonomy): Bacteria > Chloroflexota > Anaerolineae > Anaerolineales > Villigracilaceae > Defluviilinea. The sequence continues at coordinate 19,560 of JACAET010000009.1, forward strand.
GGCTTGCAGGAGGCGGGCATTTCCGTGGTCAGCAATGAAGCGGTGGAGTTTGCGGATGCCTGCCTGGGTGTTGCCATGCAGGATGTGATGTGCGCCCAGGTCATCGTGCCTGGACGAATTGTTGTGCTGGAAGCGGATGGCGTCCAATACGAATATCATGTCAGCGACGACGGCAGGCTGATTCAACCCGCCACCCTGGCGTTAACCTGGTCGCGGGACGGCGGAATTGCCGGCTTTTGTGACCGCTTAACCGTCTTCCGTTCGGGAGAGGTGTATGGCAATTCGTGCAAGTCTCAAACAGGGGGAACGATGGGAACCTTTTCAAGCCTGCTTTCTGATGAAGAAATAGCCCAATTGCAGGGTTGGCTGGAAGAATACGGCTCTGTGAGCATTGAAGCCTCAGACCCGCTGGGCGTTTCCGATAGGATGACATTGTCATTGAACCTGTACGGAAACGGCTCTGCCAAACCCCTCAAGGCTGAAGAAGACAGGTTGTTCGATTGGGCGCAAACGCTGTATCAGAAATTGTACGAATAAGCAGCAAAACTTCCCGAAGGCACAAAACTTTCGGGAAGTTTTTTGTGTTTTACCGTTTTTAGCGGGAAAGACAAAATTTTCAGCCACAGATTACACGGATTTTCGCTGATTTTTCCTTATATGTAATTCGTGGCAAAGTATTGGCTTACGGGTGCACTTCCCGTCAAAAACGGGAGAGCCTTTTGTTATGCAAAATTTTGACCCAAATAGTGTTGTTTGTCATGTTGACGACATGTTTCCTGATGAGGTATATTCTAGGCATACCCCATCCCCCCTGGGGGGGGTAAGTTCAGAACCGGATGCGGTGTCTGAACAAATGAGGAAACCATGAACAGCGAAGATACTCTCAAAAGGCTGAAAACCGTTGAAGGTCATTTGCGCGGCGTGATTCGCATGGTCGAAGAAAACGAATACTGTATTGACATCATCCGCCAGATCCAGGCGATCGAAGCCGCGTTGAACAAGGTCAGTTCACGCATTTTGGAGGACCACCTTAATTCATGCGTCATCACCGCTATTCAAGGCAATGACAAAAAGGAACGCGAGCGGGTCTTGAAAGAGATCACTGAAGTATTCGAAATGTCAACCAAGGTTTGAAAGTTGGAAAGTTGACAAGTCGGAAGGTTGAACTTTCGACGTTCTAACTTGCCAACCTGTAAACCTTCAGACCTTGAAACAATAAAATCAAAAGGAGTTTCCTATGACCACTATTACATATTCTGTTCCCGCCATTCATTGCGGACACTGCACCCACACCATCGAAATGGAGCTGGGCGAGTTGCAGGGTGTCCAGTCTGTCAAGGCGGAACTCGATACCAAGAAGGTGACTGTCACCTTCGATGTACCCGCCAGCGAGGAAAAGATCAAGGCGCTGTTGGCGGAAATCAACTATCCCGCTGACGGGTTGATTACTTTATAGCGTAACCGACGTTCTCTAACGTCGGTTTGATTGCGCGTTGGAGAACGCACATTACGCGCAAAACGGATATGACCGAAACCAAGCAACTCACACTTCCCATCACGGGCATGACCTGTGCCAACTGCGTCGCGACCGTGGAGCGCAACCTCAAGAAACTCGACGGCGTGCGGTCTGCGGTTGTCAATCTATCCTCCGAGCGCGCCACGGTGGATTTCGACGCGTCCAAACTCCAGTTGACCGATTTCATCGCCCGCGTCCACCGCGCCGGATACGGCGTTGCCACCGGCGAAGCCGACCTCGTCATCAAGCGCCTCGCCGACGATAACGACGCGCGTCGTCTTGAAAAGGCCCTTGTCAAGCTGGAGGGCGTGCTCGAAGCGCAGGTCACCTATGCAACTGAAAAGGCTCGTGTCAGATACGTTCCCACCATCGTCACACAAGCGGAACTTCGCCGCGTGGTTGCCTCAGCTGGATTTGAAGCCGTCGAGCTCGGCGGCGAAGCGGAAGACGCGGAAGCCAAAGCCCGCGAGCACGAGATCAACGAACAACGCCGCCTGCTCATCATCGGCCTGATCTTCACCGTGCCGCTTTTCCTGCTCTCGATGGGCAAGGACTTCGGCCTGCTCCCCGAATTTTTCTACACACAAAATTCAATGGAAGGCATGCGCGACGCCCGGCCCTGGTTTGGCTGGCTCATGCTCGCGCTCGCGCTCCCCGTCCAGTTTTACGTGGGCTGGCAATATTACGTCGGCGCGTTCAAAGCCCTCCGCAACAAATCCGCCAACATGGACGTGCTGATTGTAATGGGCTCCTCCGCCGCGTTTTTCTACTCCCTGCCAATCACATTTGGCTTGTTGATGGGACACGTCTACTACGAGACGGCCGCCGTCATCATCACGCTCATCAAACTTGGGAAATTTTTGGAAGCCCGCGCCAAGGGACGCACTTCCGAGGCGATCAAAAAACTGATGGGACTCCGCGCCAAAACTGCTCGCGTCATTCGCGACGGGGAGGCGGTTGAGGTCGCCATTGACGATGTCCGCGTCGGGGACATCCTCCTCGTCAAGCCTGGCGAGACCATCCCCGTGGACGGGGTGGTGATCGAAGGGCGCAGCGCCGTGGACGAATCCATGCTCACGGGCGAGTCGCTCCCCGTTGAGAAGAAACAGGGCGATACGGTCATTGGCGCAACCTTGAACAAACTTGGTATGTTGAAATTCGAGGCGACCAAAGTCGGCAAAGAGACCGCCCTCGCGCAGATCATCAAACTGGTGGAAGACGCACAGGGCAGCAAAGCGCCGATCCAGAAACTCGCGGATCAAGTCTCGGCCATCTTTGTCCCCATCGTCATCGGGATTGCCCTTCTCACTTTTGTGGGCTGGTACTTCTTCGGTCCTCCCCTCGCCGTCAACACGGACATAGACAACTTCACCCGCGCCCTCATCTACATGGTGGCGGTGCTGGTCATCGCCTGTCCCTGCGCGATGGGACTCGCCACACCCACCGCCGTCATGGTTGGCACGGGCAAAGGCGCCGAGATGGGAATCCTCTTCCGCACCAGCGAAGCGTTGGAGCGGGCAGGAAAAGTCACGGTTGTCGTGCTGGACAAAACAGGCACGATTACCAAGGGGCAACCCGCTGTTACGGATGTAGTAATCAGTGCTCAATCATCAGTGATCAGTAAAGATGAGTTGTTGAGACTGGCCGCTTCCGTCGAAAAAGGAAGCGAGCATCCGCTGGGTGAGGCGATCTGGGCGGAATCAACCACGCGCGGATTGTCGTTGGCCGAACCCGCTGGGTTCAAGGCCGAAGCGGGGCACGGAGTCCAGGCCGAGGTCGAGGGACGAAGCGTCATCGTTGGCAACAAGCGCATGTTCGAGAATCGCGGCATCCCATTGGGCGGACTCGAGTCCGAGGTGGCGCGTCTCCAATCCGAAGCCAAGACCGCCATGCTCGTTGCGGTGGATGGCGTTGCCGCGGGCGTGATTGCGGTGGCGGATACCATCAAGGATGGCTCGAAGGACGCGATTGCCGAATTGCACAAGATGGGCTTGAAGGTGGCGATGATCACGGGTGACAACCAAAAGACAGCCGAAGCCATTGCAAAACACGTTGGTATTGACACCGTCCTCGCCGAAGTCCTCCCCGAGGGTAAATCAGCGGAGATAAAACGTTTGCAAGTCGGAAAGTTTGAAGGTTTACAAGTTCAACCTTCAAACCTTCAAACCTTCAAACCTGTGAACATAGTAGCCATGGTCGGCGACGGAGTCAACGATGCCCCCGCCCTCGCGCAAGCCGACGTGGGTCTCGCCATTGGGACGGGCACCGATGTCGCCATGGCCGCCGCGCCTGTGACGCTGATGTCTGGTGATTTACGCGGCGTGGCGCGCGCCATCAGTCTCTCGCGCAAGACGCTCGGCACGATCAAACAGAATCTGTTCTGGGCGTTTTTCTACAACGTCATCCTCATCCCCGCCGCCGCGCTCGGCTATCTCAATCCCATGCTCGCCGCGGGCGCGATGGCGTTCAGCAGTGTGTTCGTGGTGAGCAATAGCCTGCGCTTGAGAAAGACTCGCATTTGAGAAATGGACACAAAGGAAACCCTTAACATGAAGAAACTCATTCCCCTCCTGTTTGTTGTAACAATTCTCCTCGCCGCCTGTGCCTCCCAGCAAAGCGGACCCGCCAAGGCAGAACTGCCCGCTGGTAAAGCCTGGGCGGATGGCAAGGAAATCTACTTCGTTCATACCGAGGCCTCCGACACAGGCGTAGCCGAGACCTTGACCAACATGATGAAATCGCCCGTCATCCTTGTGCCTTCGCTGGCAAATGTACCCGCTGAGTCGCTCGCCAACGTCTACGTCTTCACCAACGGCGTCGCGGGGTCGGGACCCTTCGGCTTCCAGCCCGACGTCTTCGATAATCCCCCTGGCACAGACGGATACACTCCGCTCCGCCGCTTGAACGTGGTGACATGGGTCGCTCCCGAAATTGCCCGCGAACTCACCTCCGTCGAAGATGTGATGGCCGCCCTCGCCGCCGACGAGATCACCATCGAACAGCCTGGTGTCGTCATCAACATGCCGTTCGTTGTTTGGGACGGCGGGAAGCGGTAGGATGTAAACACGTACACAGGTACACACGTAAACACGTCACCTGTGTACCTGTGTACTCGTATACTTTATTGAGACCACATGTCAAAAAATCAAACCAAACCCATTGACCCCGTTATCGTCGTCACCCTTGGCGTTCTGCTTGTTGCCGTTGCCTTCGCGTTGATCGCATTTCAGCCCCAGTCCAACTCCATCGGCATCGCCGCGAATTCTGGAACGCTGACTCAACTCATGGTCGCCTTCGTCACAGGACTCACCACTGGCGGACTCAGTTGCCTCGCGGTGCAGGGCGGTTTGCTTGCCAGTTCGCTCGCACACCAGATCGAGCAGGACTATCTCGGACAGTCCGCGCAGAACAAAAAGCGCTCCAAAAAGGGACAGACGGCAGTCGCCCGCTCCAATACCGCGCTTCCGATTTTCCTGTTCCTCCTCTCCAAACTTATCGCCTACACTTTACTCGGTGCATTGCTTGGCTGGTTCGGCTCCTTCCTCGCCCTCAGCCCGGTTACGCGCGCGGTTCTCATGATCGCCATCGGCATCTTCATGATCGGCAACGCGCTGCGCATGTTCAACGTCCACCCGATCTTCCGCTACTTTTCCGTCGAGCCGCCCAAGTTCATCACGCGCTACATCCGTAAAACCGCCAAAGGGACAGACGCCATCACGCCCCTGTTTCTCGGTTTCCTCACCGTTTTCATCCCCTGCGGCGTGACCCAGGCGATGATGGTGACCGCCCTCGGCACGGGCAGCGCCCTCATGGGCGCGGCACTCCTGTTTGCCTTCACCCTCGGAACCAGCCCCGTCTTCTTCATCATCGCTTACCTGACCACCGAACTTGGCGCGCGGCTCGAAAAATTCTTCATGCGTTTTGTAGCGGTTGTTCTCCTGCTTCTGGGATTGGCGACCCTTGACGGCGGACTCAACCTGATGGGTTCCCCTTACTCCTTCACCAACCTTACGCGCGGATTGACAACCTCCGCCTCCGACTCAGGGACGCCTGCCTCTGCTCCCAGCACCGACCTCACGCTGATGGTTCGCAACGATGGCTACTTCCCGCAAATCCTCACTGCTGTGGCTAACCAACCCGTTGTGCTGGCTCTCGTCACCAACAAGACCTACTCCTGCTCGCGAGATTTTGTCATCCCCCACCTGAACTTCTACCAACTCCTGCCCGATACCGGCACCGTCCAGGTGAATATCCCCGCCCAGCCTGCAGGGACGAAGATATTCTTCACCTGTTCGATGGGCATGTACACAGGAGCCATCATCTTTGAATAGCAGGGTAAAGCCATGATCAAAAAAACCTTCAAAATCCCCGATATGACCTGTTCCAACTGTGCCATGAAACTGGAGAGCCTCGAAGACACCCTCGAAGGCGTCAACGAAATCAACGCCAGTTACCATCGCCTGGAAATGGTCGTCGAATATGATGAGACCCAGTTGACCGAGGAACAAATCATTGCGGCGGTGAAGAAGAAAGGCTATCAGGCGATTCCCGTATAGGCGTTTTGCCCGCATGGTAAACAGGCGGCGGTTGCGCCGCCTGTTTCATTTGGTATACTTTTCCCATGCCCCGTTATTTCACCCTTCAGTAAGCCAATGAAGCCTTGCGCGTCATCCGCCCGCTTGTGGAGGAGATGCTGTCCATTCGCTCTAACATCCTTACCGCCCAGCCCGAAGCCTGGACCGCTGTCGAGAAGTCGGCAGGCAACGGCGGGAATCAGGCTTTGAGCGCGCTGGTGCAGGATTTCGGTCGGTTCAACGTGCTCATCCATCAGATTTTGGAAATGGGCGTTCAGATCAAGGATGTCAATATCGGTTTGCTGGATTTTCCCGCTTTGCATCATGGGCGGGAGGTGTACCTGTGTTAGAAATACGGAGAGAAAGAGATTGCCTTTGGGCATGAAGTGGAAGCAGGGTTTGCGGGGCGGCAACCCATCCAAAATTTCTGAAAGCGACAGAGACGAATGAATAAGGGTATTTGGTATGGCATTGGTGCGTATGTGCTTTGGGGGTTCTTCCCCATTTACTGGAAGTTTCTTCGTGACGTATCTGCCCTGCAAGTGATCGGTCATCGCATTGGCTGGTCGTTCATCCTGCTGGCGACGTACATTCTACTGAGCGGGCAATGGCGCGAGTTTCGCTCCGTTGCCTTCACCCGCAAGACGGTGGGGATCTACGCCATAGCGGGGATATTACTTTCCTTCAACTGGCTGATCTATGTGTGGGGGGTCAATGCCGGCTTTATCGTGGAGACCAGCCTGGGATATTTCATCAACCCCCTGTTGAGCGTTCTGTTGGGCGTGATCTTTCTGCGGGAACGTCTGCGCCCGTGGCAGTGGGTGCCGGTGGGGCTGGCGGCGGCGGGGGTGGGCTACCTTACATGGGTCTATGGGCGTCCGCCGTGGATTGCGTTATCTCTGGCGTTTACCTTTGGCTTTTACGGCTTTGTCAAAAAACTTTCACCGTTGGGCTCGTTATACGGGCTGACACTCGAAACCGGAATTGTTTTTCCGGCGGCGCTGGCATATCTGGTTTTTGTGGATCTCAGCGGGGCGGGGGCGTTCCTGCACGATGGTCTGCAAGTGAACCTGTTCCTCATCGGCGCCGGACTGGTGACCACCATTCCACTCTTGATGTTCGCTTCCGCGGCAAAGCAAATTCCGCTCACGGTTGTCGGACTTTTGCAGTATATTGCACCGACGCTTCAATTTCTGATTGGAGTGCTGGTGTATAAGGAACCTTTTGATTTTGCGCATTTCATCGGTTTTGCCATCGTTTGGGTGGCGTTGATGATTTTTGCAGTTGAAAGTTATACGGCGAATCGCCCGCCGCCTGCACCCCTCCCTGAACTGGGAGAAGGATGAAAAATGTTGAACGTTTTGAAGAGAATTCTTTCACCGCCCCAATTTGAAAACAACCCGGAAAAGACACATCAGGCGCTGTTAGTGCATTACACATCGCTCATCATGATTGTTGTACCGGTTTTCCTGCTGTATCTCAATACCAGGAACGCTGGTGCAGTGGATCGGTCGGTCAATGCTGTGCTGGCGGGAATTGCGCTGGTTCAACTCTTTGTTCAGTGGCTCATGCGGCGCGGAATTGTCTGCCCTCTCATGATGTTTCTCTTGCTGGTGAGTTGGGCGGGTTTAACCTGGATCGCCAGCAGAATGGAAGGCGCAGGGGATGTGGCAGTACTGGGATATTTTATACTCCTCTTGTTGGCTGGTTACGCACTGGGCTGGCGAACCGTAACCTTGTTGACCTCCTGGACGCTCCTGGCAATTTGGGCGCTCGCCATCTTCGAAGCGCTTGGCTGGCTTCATCCCATCCGGCGGGAACCCATTCACACTGCCATTGTTCTGACAATTTTCATCGTCGTGGCTTCGTTCGAAATTTATTTTGTCATTAATGCCCTGCGGCGTTTGCTGAAAAATGCCATGGCAGAGTTGCAGGAGCGACAACGCGTGGAAACCATCTTGCGCGAAGAACGCGAAAAACTCCACCTCGCCCTGAACGCATCCAAAATGGAGACATGGGAATGGAATATCGCGACAGGGACAGTCATATGGTCCGAAGGCATTGAAGCGATGTTTGGGCTGGAAAAGGGACAATTTGACGGCAAATACCAAACCTATCTCTCCATGATTCATCCGGATGATCGGGCTGATGTTCAGCATGCGATTCAACAGGCGCTTTCCGCCGAAACCTATGATTACGTGATCGAGCATCGCATTCTCCTACCCGACGACAGTGTGCGCTGGCTGGAAGGGCGCGGAAAGGTTTATCGAAACGAAGACGGCAGACCCGTCCGCATGGTCGGCACGGTGGTGGACGTCACCAGCCGCAAAAACGCCGAAGCCGAACGCGAACGATTGATTCAAGACCTTGCGGCGAAAAACCTCGAACTCGAACAATTCACTTACACGGTTTCTCATGACTTGAAAGCGCCCATCATTACGCTCAAGGGCTTTCTTGGTTTTTTGAACGAAGATGCGCGCTCTGGCAATGTCAAGCGCCTCGAAAAGGACATCCTCCGTATCAACGAAGCGGCAGATAAAATGCACCGCCTCCTGCATGAATTGCTCGAACTTTCGCGCATTGGGCGTCTCATGAACCCACCTCAGCCTGTTCCTTTCCGCGACCTGATCGATGAAGCGGTGGAGGTACTGCAGGGGCGTCTCGAATCCACGCGCGCCATGCTCAAAATTACCGACCCTCTTCCCACCGTCTATGGCGACCGCCGCAGGCTTCTCGAAGTGGTGCAAAATCTCCTGGATAACGCCGCAAAATTCTCCGCGGTTCGCCCTCAGCCGATCATCGAAATCGGATGCGAAGACTGCGAAAAAGAGATGCCCGTCTTGTATATTCGTGACAACGGCATCGGCATCTCTCCCGAACATCACGAACGAATTTTCGGGCTGTTCAATAAACTCGACCCCATCATGGAAGGCACGGGCATTGGGTTGGCTCTCGTCAGGCGGATCGTCGAATTTCATGGCGGCCGGATCTGGGTCCAGAGTGAAGCGGGGAGTGGGGCGACCATTTATTTCACTCTGCCGGCCGCCAACTTGAAGCCCGATTCGGTATAATAGACCTCATCAGAATTAACCAATTTGCATCGAATTATTCAATTTTTACGGCACTCTGTGAACCTCGATGCCGAAACTAACGTGCCTGCTTAAATTCATCAAATTCAACTAAGGAGTGTGAAACCATGAACTTTGCCATGTGGCGCAAAGCCCTGCAAGTCATCCCCGATGTTTCGAAAGCCGAATGGGACAAACTGGACGTGATCTCCAAATGGTTGATTTCCACCCGCGCGGCGGTTCTCGTTATGACCTTCATCTCTGCGGCTCTCGCCGGACTTTTTGCCTGGCGCGACAACTCGTTCAGTTTCGTGCCTTGGCTTGCCCTTACCTTCGGGCTGATCCTTGCCCACGCCAGCAACAACATCTTCAATGACTACACCGACTATGTCCGCGGCGTGGATAAGGACAACTATTATCGCAACATCTACGGTGCACAACCGGTCGCCAGCGGCTTGATGACCAAACGCCAGCACCTGACCTACTTTGCTGTGACCGCCCTGCTCGCCCTGCTCCTGGGCTTATACCTCATCTTCTATACGTCTTTCAACCCCATTACGTGGATCTTGCTTGGGCTCGGCGCGTTTTTCCTCCTTTTTTACACCTGGCCCCTCAAGGGACTGGCGCTCGGTGAAGTGGCGGTGCTTGTTGTGTGGGGACCCTTGATGATCGGCGGCGGCTATTTCGTCCTGACTCAGCAGTGGAGTTGGAATGTCGTCTTCGCCAGTCTGCCCTATGTGTTGGGTGTGACCACGGTCATTTTTGGCAAACACATTGATAAACTCGACATGGACGCCAAAAAAGGCATTCACACCCTGCCGGTGGTCATTGGCGAAAAAGCCTCCCGATACACTGTGCTGGCAATGATGATCGCCCCATATTTCATCACTCTCTACCTTGTCGCCATAAAGTTCTTTACTCCGGTCATGTTAATTGTGTTCCTGGCAGTTCCTACCTTTCTGAAATACTACCCCGTTTTCCTCACACCCAAACCTGCCGTCCAACCCGAGGGACAGCCCGGCTGGCCCCTCTACTTTGTGGGTTACGCCTTCTACAACAACCGCAAGTTCGGCTCGCTTTTCATGCTTGGCTTGTTGATCGATGCAGCGCTCCGTCTGCTTCCCTTCACTCAAAACTTTTGGCAATAGAGACCGGCGTTTCGCAGCGCTCATGACGGGCAGGAATTCCCTGCCCGTTTGCACTTAAAATTTTCGAAACCGACCGTTTGAAAAACGAAATTGGTTGTATAATTTTGCACAATAGTTTTAAAAACCGGCGCATACCGTCAATCAATTCAAGAGGAGAGAGTCAAATGCACATCAACTTCGCTATGTGGCGTACTGCCATCTGGCAACTTATCAAGATGGACGACAAACAAGAGTGGGACGCGCTCGATGTCGTTTCCAAGTGGCTCATCGCCACCCGGTCCGCCGTAACGTTGGTTACCGTCTATTCCTGCGTGATCGCCGGCATTCTCGCCTGGCGTGACGGCTACTTCTCGTGGATTCCATTTCTCATTCTCACCCTCGGCTTGTTCATCGCGCACGGCACCAACAACCTGCTCAACGATTACACCGACTACAGCCGGGGGCTGGATAGCGGCAACTACTTCCGCACCCAGTATGGCGTTCATCCCCTGGCGCAGGGATTCTTCACCAAACCCCAGCAACTCCGCTGGTTCTTTATCAGCGGTGTGCTTGCCACTCTGGCAGGCGTGTGGGCGCTTCTGACCACCGGCTTCAATGGCGTGGTCATCGGCTTGTTCGCTTTCGGCGCCATCGTCCTGCTTCTTTACACCTACCCCTTCAAATACTGGGGCATCGGCGAATTGTCCATTTTCCTCATCTGGGGACCCATTATGATCGGCGGCGTATATTACGTCCTTGCTCTGGTCAGCGGGCAGGAAATCGTCCCCTCCAGGGTCTGGAGCGCGGTCCTGGCGGGCGTGCCCTACGGTTTGGGCGTTGCCAGCATCAACGTTGCCAAACACATTGACAAGCGCGAAGACGATAAAGCCCGCGGCGTGGGCACTTTCCCGGTGCGCGCGGGTGAAGCCTTTGCCCGCCGCACAGACCAGTTCGCGGTCATCATGATCTACGCCGTCATCCTCTACCTGGTTTTCGTCACCCGCTACTTCACTCCTGCCATGCTGGTCGTCTTCCTCGCCTATAAAGATGCCCTGCGGTTCTTCATGGTGCTGAACAACCCCAAACCCGAAAAAGCCCCCGAAGGCTGGCCCGCCTGGCCCGTCTGGTTTTCGGGCTTTGCGTTTCAGCACAACCGTCAATTTGGCGGCTACATCTTGCTTGGTCTGATCGTGGATGCGCTTCTGCGCATCTACCTGCCCAACTTCTGGGTCTTCTAACTTGCTTCCAGCCCCTTGATTTCCAGCCATGCGGGTTCGGGGTTTGCCAACACTCCGAACCCGATTTTTCCCTTGGGGGTAAACGCCGCATATTGATTATCAATCCAGATGACCAGTCCCAGCGGCGGATTCGGACTCACGGACGACTCAAGCACCCGCGCCTCATCCACCTCGAAAGACACCCGGTTCAGACTCCACTCCAGCCTGTACTTGTGCCATTGGGTCGGGTCCACGCTGACGGCTTCTTCGTGCTGTGTTGACACATGCCTGCCGCGCATCATCGCGTATGCCGCGCGCTCTTGCGTTGACGGCACATCCAACGCGGTTCCATCCTCCGCAATGACTTTGCCCAACAGCCGCCGCGTCCACTGGGATGAGAAGGGAAGCGCCAGCCCTGCCGGAATCAACAGCGGATGAAATCTCGGCGAGCGGAAGGACTGGGCGAGAAAGCCGTTGGCAGGTTTGTCCGAGAACGAAAGATGGTTTTGCTTTGATGCGCCAAAAAACCAGACCGCGTTCGGCAGGGCAGGCAGGCGAAACGGCTTGCCGCCAAATCCGATGGACAACCCGAACGGATCGTTCCACAGACCGAATCCCCACGTTCCGGGGAGGCAGGGGCTGGAGGTCCGCGCGGACAGGCTGAGGGTCAGCCCGACGCGGTGGGGGAAGAGTCGCCTGCTTTGAATTTGCGTATAGTCATCAATTTGTGCAAGACGATATTCATCCGCTTTTCCCGCCAGGATTATTAAACGATAATGCGCTGTATCGCTCGATAGTTCTTCCACACGCGCCGACGGTGTAAAACGCCGATTTAGTTTCGTATAAGCCATTTTCGACCTGATCCCGTAGTAGGCAGACCCGCTTACTGCAAATCGCCGGGCGGTTGCCGTTTTTGCTCTTTTCTACAATTGTACCTTTGCCGCAACGTATCCTTATCCATGCCGCTCGCCGGCGATTTTTCTTCTCAATTCGCTCTCCTGAACTCAGGTTACAATATCCATATGACCTCCTATTGCGACTACTGCAACTCCCACCCTGAAGACACCTTCAACCGTGAATACCACGATACGCAATATGGCTTTCCCCTGCAGGACGACAACCTGCTCTTCGAACGCCTTGTCCTGGAAATCAATCAGGCAGGGCTTTCGTGGATTACCATTCTCAAAAAGGCAGAGAACTTCCGTAAAGCCTATCGCGGCTTCGACATTGACAGGGTGGCACGGTTCACCGAAAAAGACCGCGCCCGCCTGCTTGCCGACGCCGGTATCATCCGCAACCGGCTCAAGGTCAACGCCGCCATCGAAAACGCAAAGCGGATTCGAGAACTGCGCAAAGGATTCGGCTCCTTCAAAGGCTGGCTGGATGCCCATCACCCGCTCACCCAAGACGAATGGACGAAACTCTTCAAAAAGACCTTCGTCTTCACCGGCGGAGAAATTGTCAATGAATTTCTCATGTCCACTGGCTATCTGCCCGGCGCACACGACACGACCTGCCCCGTTTACAAAAAAATTGCCTCGCTTCGCCCGCCCTGGATGCAGTAGTAATATACCTGCGAAACATCCCGAACTGACGTAATATAATTCCTCCCATGCCACAACTCATCGCCACCGCGGAGCCCTTTTTCCTGCCGGGTGACCGCACCAAACCTGCCTGCCTGCTCCTGCACGGATTCACCGGCACACCCAAAGAAATGCGCTGGATGGGGGACTACCTCAACGAAAAGGGGTACACCTGCCTGGGCATTCGCCTCGCCGGTCACGCCACCCACCCCGAAGACATGATCCGCTCCAACTGGACCGATTGGACTGCCTCCGTCGAAGACGGCTACGCCCTCCTCCGAGGCTCCACCGACCGAATCTTCCTCATCGGGCTTTCGATGGGCGGGGTGCTCTCGTTGCTCATGTCCACGCGCCTGACCGTGCAGGGTGTGGTTGCCATGTCCACGCCGTACAAACTGCCCGACGACCCGCGCCTGCGCCACATTGACTGGATTGCCAGGTTCGCTCCCTACATGCCGAAAAGTAGTGAGGAACCCGGTACGGGGTGGTTCGACAAGGAAGCGTTCCGTGAGCATGTTTCCTACCCGCAGAACCCTGTCCGCTCGATTGGGCAGTTGAACCAATTAGTGGGCGAGATGCGCGTCGCTCTGCCGAAGGTCAACGTGCCTGTCTTGTTGATCCACTCGAAGGATGATGCCTACGTCCTGCCCGAAAACATGGAACGGCTCTTCGCCGGCTTGAAAAATGTGTCAGACAAGACAAAACTCTATGTAACAGGATCCGGTCACGTTGTCACGCGTGATGCGGCTCGTCGTCAGGTATTCGAATCTGCGTTGGAATTCATCCAAAGAGTGGAGCGCCGCCTTGAATCGTAATCTTATCTTCATTGCCGCCGCCCTCCTGCTGTGGGGCTTTGGCGAGGGCATGTTTTTGAATTTTCAGCCCATTTACCTCAAGTCGCTGGGGAGCAACGAACAGCAGATTGGCTTGATTTTGGGCGCGTTCGGCGCGGCGATGGCGGTGACGCACATCCCCGCCGGCAGGCTGGCAGATCGTATCGGGCGCCGGCCGCTGCTCATTACCGCCTGGCTGATGGGGCTGGTTTCCACGATAATGATGGCGCTGGCGCGCGAACTTCCGCTTTTTGTGACCGGGATGCTGGGCTACGGCTTGACCGCCTTCGTTGCCTCGCCGTTGAGCAGTTATGTTACCGCCGCGCGCGGTAAATGGCAGGTTGGCACCGCTCTCTCGCTGACCACCGCCACCTTCAACACCGGCATGGTCTTGGGTCCTGTCACCGGCGGCTGGATCGGCGAAAACTACGGCTTGCGAACGGTGTACTTCGTTGCCTCGGGCATATTCGTTCTATCCACGTTGTGCATTTTCTTCATTCAAAGCCAGCCCATAGACGGTCACGACCCCGAAGCGCCGCCGCCCCCCTTGCGGAACAACCCGCGTTTCATGGCGTATCTGGGCGTGGTGGCGTTTGCCGTGTTTGCCATGTACCTCGCGCAGCCGCTCACGCCAAACTTCGTGAACGACGTGCGCGGGTTTTCGCTCAGCAATGTGGGCATCATGTTCACCATGGGCGCGCTGGGGAATGCGCTGCTGGCGCTCGTACTCAGCCGCCTGGGTCCTTATCTCGGCTATATTGCCGGGCAGGTGATGGTGGCGGCATTTGCCTTCCTCGTCTGGCGCGCCACAAGCCTGCCGCTGCTGGCGCTTGGCTACTTCTTGCTGGGCGGTTTCCGCGCCGCGCGCCCCCTGGCAATGGCGCAGGCGCGTGAACTTGTCCACGAATCGCAAATGGGATTAACCTACGGCGTGATGGAGACCGTCAGCGCGGTGATTTTCATTCTGACCCCGCCCCTGGCTGGATACCTGTATAAGATTGACCCTGCCATCATCTACCCGTTCTCTCTCGGACTTTTGGCTGTCTCCATGGTCATCAGCCTGATCGTCCCCTGGAGGCTTCTCCATGCTTGAAATTGTTTCCTTCGCCCTCGGTCCCGCGCAGACCAATGCCTACCTCGTTGCCGACCCCGACACGAAAGAGGCGGCCGTGATTGACCCCGCCTGGGATGGTCACCTCATTTTGCAGGCGGCACAAAAACGCGGCTGGCGGATCGGTCATTTATGGTACACGCACGCGCACTTCGACCACATCGGCGGGGCGGGCGCTATTGCTGATGCATTGAACCCCCTGCCGCTGGTGGCATTGCATCCCAACGATCATGTCTTGTGGCGAGCAGGCGGCGGGGGCGCACTCTTCGGCTTCGACATTGACCCCGGTCCCGAACCGACCATTGACTTCGTCCACGGCATGAAGATGAAACTTGGCTCGAACGAATTCGAAGTGCGCTTCACGCCGGGGCATACGCCCGGTCATTGCGTGCTGTATGTCGCTTCGGCAAAAGTCTGTTTTTGCGGCGACCTGATCTTCAACGGTTCCGTCGGTCGCACCGACCTGCCCGGCGGCAACTGGGACGCGCTGGTGAAAAGCATCCGCGAGCAAATCTTCAACCTGCCCGATGAAACGCATCTGTTTTCGGGGCATGGTTTCGAAACGACAGTGGGGGAGGAAAAGAGAGCCAACCTGTTTGTACATGAATGATTAACATTACAGCGAATAGGTTGGGGCGCCCCTCAACGAAGCGCCGCCACGTAGCGCACATCTCTGACTTGCGCGAACAAGTCGGAGACTTGTCCCATCATCGTCTTATCCTGAATTCAACTTAATAAAAGCGCCAGATGAAATAATACATCCTGCGCAGCCGCTGGGTGGGCTGTGCAGGATGTACTGTTTAACCGTGAATTCAGATTAAGTCCCTGAAGCCAGATTACTTCGCATACTCCGTAGAGCGCGTTTCACGGATGACGGTCACCTTGATTTGACCGGGGTATTGCATGGTTTCTTCGATTTTCTTGGCGATGTCGCGGGCAAGGCGGGCGGAGGTCAGGTCGTCGATCTTTTCGGGTTTGACGATGATGCGCACCTCGCGCCCGGCTTGAATGGCGAAGGCTTGTTCCACACCGTCGAAGGAGGTCGAAAGTTCCTCCAGCGTGCGGATGCGCTTGATGTACGCCTCCAGGTCTTCGCGGCGGGCACCGGGGCGCGCGCCGGAGATGGCGTCTGCGGCTTCAGCGATGATCGCCTCGATGGATTCCTGTTCCACTTCATGGTGGTGGGCGGCGATGGCATTGACCACTCTGGGATGTACGCCGTAGCGTTTGCAGAATTCCGCGCCCAGCATGGCGTGTGTGCCTTCCTGATTGTGGTCCATGGCTTTGCCAATATCGTGCAGAAAGCCGCTCTGCTTGGAAAGTTCCACGTTGGCGCCGATTTCAGCGGCGAGGATGCCCGCCAGTTTCGAGACTTCCACCGCGTGGGCGAGTTGATTCTGCCCGTAGGAGGTGCGGAATTTCAGCCGTCCCATCATGCGCAAGACTTCGGGATGCAGACCCGAGATGTTAGCGTCGAAAGCGGCTTGTTCGCCCGCTTCGTTGATGATTTTTTCGACGGCTTTGGTTTCGTCTTGCACCACTTTTTCGATGTGGGCAGGGTGAATACGCCCGTCGAGGATGAGTTTTTCGAGGGCGCGGCGCCCGATTTCGCGGCGCACCGAGTCGAAGCAGGAGATGGTGACCGAATCGGGCGTATCGTCCACGATCACGTCCACACCAGCCGCCTGTTCAAAGGCTTTGATGTTGCGCCCGTTGCGCCCTACGATGCGCCCCTTCATTTCTTCACTGGGGATGGCAACCACTGCGCGGGTGACTTCGGCAACGTGTTCGGATGCGACGCGCTGAATGGCGTCGGCAATCAACT
Organism: Chloroflexota bacterium; assembly: GCA_013388685.1. Classification (GTDB taxonomy): domain Bacteria; phylum Chloroflexota; class Anaerolineae; order Anaerolineales; family Villigracilaceae; genus Defluviilinea. The sequence continues at coordinate 36,414 of JACAET010000009.1, forward strand.
TGCGGGCGCGCTTCTCACCTTCCTCCCGCGCTTCCGCCTCGATTTGGCGGATGATGCGCGCCATATCGCTGCGCGCCTCTTTTTCGACCATCGCCATAAGCTCCTTGCGGGCTTCCTCTTGTGACATCTGGGCGATTTGTTCGAGTCGTTTCAATTGCTCTTCGTGCAGTTTTTCGATTTCGTTGGCTTTGCGGTCTATCTGTGACTGCCGCTTGTTTACCGCCTGTTCGCGCTGTTCGAGGCGGTCGGCGCGGCTGTCAAGTTCAGAGCGGCGCTTGTCGAGGCGGTCCGACTCGCGGTTCAGTTCGATGCGGCGTTCCTTGATCTCTGCTTCCGCCGCTTGAATGATCTTGACGGCGTTCTCGCGCGCCTGGCTTTCGATCAGCCGCGCCTGTTCGTTGGCGCCTTTCAGGATGAGGTCTGCCTTGTCTTGCTGGCTTTTGATTTTCTGGTCTATCTGATAGCGGTGAAACAAATAACCAGCGGTAATGCCCACAATCAGGACTATCAAATCTATAAGTATCAATACTGGATTCATGTTTCGTCCTCTTCTTCGTAGTGTTGTTCCTCAGCGTGCGTTTCGTTCCACACCCGCGTGACCGTGGGGGCGATCACCGGATAGGAAAAGCCGCGCCGGGCGAGGAACCCGGAAAGTTTTGTTTTAAACTCGCTCCACTCCAGACCCTTCAGCCGGGTCGCCCGTTTTCGAGCGGCTTCATACGCCAGAGCCTCGTCATCCACGCCTGCCAGCGCAGATTTAGCCGCCTGGTCGTCGAGTCCTTTTTGGCGGAGTTCGAGCGCCAGCATGCGCCGGCTGCGCGGGCGGAAGGTGTTACGGTTTTCGACCCATGCCTGGGCAAACTGCCGGTCGTTTGCCAGCCCATCCCGCCGCAAACGCTCGATGGTTGCCTCAATAATGGCTTCGGGAATCTCATGTTTGCGGAGATTCCGGCGGATTTCGGATTCGGAGCGGGCGCGGTAATTCAAGAAGAGTAAAGCCTGTTGGAGCGCCCGTTCTTGCGTATCCTCAGCCTGCAATTGCTGGATTTTCTGTTCGTCCAGCATCTGCCCGACTTGCAGCCATGCGGCGGTGATGCGTTCCAGCCCGAAGGCAAATTCCCCGTCCAGGTAGATGTTGACCCGGTTGGGATGTCTTTTTTGCGCTTCGATGGCGGTGATTTTTCTCATGGTCTTTCGCGTCGTCGTTTCCTGTTGTCAGTGCACGGGAGCGCAGGTTGCGTCAGGGCATTAAACACACACAGCCAAAGGACCGTCCGGCGGACCTTTGGCTGTTGATGCTGTCGCGTGGGGAGAGGCGTCAGCGGGGGAAATATCTGGGGTAGGTTGAGCAAACCCAACGTCGCGCGTGAAGCGTTCTTTGGGGGGAGGTCAGGTCACAAGGCCGTTGTTTCGATCATGCCTTGTACACAGGTTAAGGGGGCGGAAGTCCGATTCTTATCCAAAATATCCTGTTGCGACTTCACAAATTAACTCCCAAACCGGGGGAGGTTCTTGCTCTTGTATCCAGAGTTTGGTACAGCCAGGACCGCGGGTGCGGTGGAAGTAAGCGAGTTTTTCTCCTTGCGGAGTGGTTTGATTATACATGGAATTTTAAGATTTGTTAACCTTCCAATTTCGTAGCATTTGAGGTTGTGTGGGGTATATATTAAAGTCGTGACAAATGGAACTAGGTCGTTTTATGTAAATTGTGCCATAATTTTACCGTTTGTTACAGAATGTACCCCATCAGGAGGCTCCACATGGCAAAATTGACGCGTGAAGACGCACTTGAATATCATCGTTTGAAGGGAAAACCGGGCAAGGTGGCGATTGTGCCGACCAAACCGATGGATACTCAACGCGATTTGAGTCTGGCGTACTCGCCGGGGGTGGCGGAACCCGTTTTGGAGATCGAAAAAGACCCTGCCAACGCCTATGAGTATACGTCTAAGGGGAATTTGGTGGCGGTGGTTTCAAATGGCACGGCGATTTTGGGGCTGGGTGACCGAGGACCGCTGGCAAGCAAGCCGGTGATGGAAGGCAAGGGGGTGTTGTTCAAGAAGTTTGCGGATATTGATGTGTTTGATATTGAGGTCAATTCTCACGACCCGGACGAGATTATCAAGGTGGTGGCGGCAATTGCGCCTACCTTTGGCGGTATTAATCTGGAAGACATCAAAGCCCCCGAATGTTTCTACATCGAAGAAGAATTGAAGAAGATGCTGGACATTCCGGTTTTCCACGATGACCAGCACGGGACGGCGATTATTTCTTCGGCGGCGCTGGCAAACGCCCTGGAACTGGTGGGCAAGCGGCATGAGGATATTCGGATTGTCATTTCCGGCGCAGGCGCTTCTGCCATCTCGTGCGCCGAACTGGCGATCAAGTGGGGGGTCAAACGTGAGAACATTATGTTGTGTGACAGCAAAGGCGTTGTGTATAAAGGGCGCACCGAGGGCATGAATAAGTATAAGGAGCGTTTTGTAGTCGAAACAGACGCGCGTACCTTAGCCGATGCCCTGCGCGGCGCAGACGTGTTCTACGGGCTCTCGGTGGCAAACGTCATGACGCCGGAGATGGTCAAGAGCATGGCGCCCGACCCGATCATCTTTGCTATGGCAAATCCCGACCCCGAGATCAAGCCGGAACTGGCGAAGGAAGCCCGCAAGGATGTCATCATTGCCACGGGGCGTTCCGATTATGCCAACCAGGTCAACAATGTGCTGGGCTTCCCCTTCATTTTCCGCGGCGCGCTGGATGTGCGGGCGAGACAAATCAACGAAGAGATGAAATTCGCCGCTTCCAAGGCGCTTGCCGCGCTCGCAAAGGAAGATGTGCCGGATTCAGTCATTCGCGCCTATGGCGGCGAGCCGATCAAATTCGGGCGCGAATACATCATCCCCAAACCGCTCGATCCGCGCGTGTTATTGTGGGAAGCGCCCGCTGTGGCAGAAGCGGCAATGAAAAGCGGTGTTGCCCGCAAGATGATTGACATCGAAGAATACCGCGAGCAGTTGGCGTTCCGTCAGGGAAAGGGCGAACAGGTGCGCTACTTCTTCCAGAACAAAGCCCGCACGTCGGGAGGGGGGAAGCGGGTGGCGTTTGCCGAGGGCGAAGAAACGAAAATCATCCGCGCCGCTTATCAGGTCAAAGAAGATGGCATCGCCACCCCGGTCCTGATTGGGCGTGAGGAAATCATTCAAGATCACATTCAGTCGCTGGGCTTGGCGTTCAAACCCGAAGTCGTTGACCCCCGCAAGTTTGACGGCTTGGAAAAATACGCCAAAGCCTATTACGAACTGCGTCAGCGCAAAGGTGTAACCGTTGCCGATGCCCTCAAAAAAGTGCGCGACCCGAACATCTTCGGTTCGATGATGGTCAAACTGGGCGATGCCGATGCCTTCGTCTCCGGGTTGACCTACGACTACCCCGATGTCATTCGTCCCTCGCTGCAAATCCATCACACCGCCAAAGGCGCCAAGCGCGCCGCCGGCGTTTACCTCATGATCGTCGAAGACCGCGTCTATCTCTTCACCGACGCGACGGTCAACATTGACCCCTCGGCGGAAGACCTGGCGGAAATTGCCTGCCTCGCGGCGGACTTTGCCAAACGCCTCGAACTGGACCCGAGGATTGCTTTCCTCTCCTTCTCGAACTTTGGCTCTACGCCTCATCCCCTCTCCGACAAGGTGCGGAAAGCCGTCGAACTGACCAAAGCCCGCCGCACCGACCTCAAGGTGGACGGCGAAATGCAGGCGGATACCGCCGTCGTTGCTGACATCATCGAGAACCGTTACCCCTTCAGCGAGATAAAAGATGCAAACGTGCTGGTCTTTCCCTCGCTCGAATCGGCAAACATTGCCTACAAACTGCTGGCGCGGCTTGGCAAGGCGAAAGCCATCGGTCCCATTCTGTTGGGCGTGGGCGCGCCGGTGCATGTCCTGCAGACAGGCGACGATGTCAACGACATCGTGCAAATCGCCTCGGTTGCCGTGATGGATGCCATGAGCCGCGAAGAAAATTGATGGCTTGAAACACGCGTAGTAGTAGACGTTCTCCAGCGTCAAACTCTCTGTGCCGACGCAGCGTCCCTGGGTCATCCCTCAGGGACGTTTGCTTTGCGCGCCTCCACAACCTGCCATTGACGGATGCCCAGCCAAACTCCCAGCCCTAACAGTACAAGTCCCAGCGCCAGGCCGCTTACATTTCCCAAAAACTCGCTGACCACCTCCCACTGCATGCCAAACAGATACCCCAATCCCCCGTAGCCGAAGATCCAGATTGCCTCGCCCGCCAAATCGTAGAAAAAGAAGCGGCGGATTCCAAATCCGCTTGTGCCGGCAATCAGGTTGACCGGTACGGCGACGCCGGTAATCAGGAAGCGCGTCCAGAAAACCGCCATCCCGCCCCAGCGGGCAAACGTGGATTCGGCTTTTGTCCAATTCTGCGAACTTTGAAACCGCCGCAGGACCGGTTCGCGCGCAAAGTGTCCCATACCGTAACTCAAGTTGTCGCCCAGCACGACGAACGCCAGTGCCATCAGCCCGGTGGTGTGCCAGGCGAGCAGTCCCTGCCGCGCAAATGCGCCTGCCGCCACGATGAGCAGCGTGCCGGGCAAGGGAGCGCCCAGCGCGCCGATGAACACAAGCATCCCCAGAACGGGCGCGCCGTAGTTGATGATTTGGGTGAGCAAAAAATCAGACATGCAAGTGGTCGTTTATGGCGCAGGGATGTTGGTCGGATGTGGTGGCGGTGTGGGGGCGGGGAACGTCTGCGCCTGAAACTCCAAAATGGCGGCTTTGACCGTTGTGACGACCAACCCCTCTGCCTGCGGGAAGTACTCGTCGTTCAACTGCTTGAGGCTCTTTTCGCCGATGGATTTCGAAGGGGGAAGCCCCAGCGCCTCGAAGAGGACTTTGGGAGGCACCTGATACATTTGGGCAACGTATGGAATGGTCATCCATTCGCGGATCAGTTCCACATCGGTTTCGGCAGGCTGATGGTTTTTGGCTTCCAAAGGGGAGAAGGGAGGCGCCCCGTGTCTGCGAAATTCACGGAAGGCAAACGCGGCGCGTATGCCGAAGAACACCGCCAGCAGGACGCCCGCCGTAATCAGTCCGAAAACCACCATACGCTGTGTTTTTAGAGACATGCTCACTCCTGCCATTCCAGTTCGAACTCGTCAATGAACACCGTGTCGCCGTCCTGCACGCCTGCTTTGCGCAGGGCATCCTTGATGCCGAGCGTTTCCAGCACCTTCTGAAACCTCCGCAACGACCCGTCGTGCTCCCAATAGGTCATCTTGGCGGCGCGTTCGATGGCAATACCTGTAATCCGCCACTCGTTCTCTCCCTCGCGGACGATTTCGAACGCGCGCGGGTCTTCCTTCGGCTTATAGACCGGCATGGGCATTTCCACTACCTCGGGCTTTGGCGTGTTTTGCAGCAGCTGATACGCCTTGAGGAGCAACTCGCGCGTATTCGTGCGCGTCAAAGCCGAGATGGTCATCAACTCCACCTGTTTCTTTTTGAACTGTTTTTGCAGGGCGGGGAGTTTTTCCTGCACTTCGGGCTGGTCGATCTTGTTGAGCGCCACCACATGCGGTTTTTTCGCCAGATTCGGATCGAACAGCGACAACTCGGTGTTGATCTGGCTGTAATCCGCGAGCGGGTCTTCCGAAAGCCCGTCCAGCAGGTGAATCAGCACCCGCGTCCGCTGGAGGTGACGCAAAAAATCGTGACCCAGCCCCGCTCCATGCGACGCGCCCTCGATCAACCCCGGAATATCCGCCAGCACAACCGTCGCGTTGACGTCAATCTCCGCCACCCCCAAATTCGGCTCCAGCGTGGTGAACGGATACGGCGCAATCTTCGGCCTGGCATTCGTAAGAACCGAAAGCAGCGTGGACTTGCCTGCGTTCGGGACGCCGATCAACCCAATATCGGCGATTAGTTTGAGTTCCAGTCTGAGGCGTTTCTCTTCGTAAGGCTCGCCCTTTTCGGCGGTGCGCGGCGCCTGATTGCGCGAGGTCGCAAAGTGCTGGTTGCCGCGTCCGCCGCGCCCGCCTTTGCACACCACCAGCCGCTGACCCTCCTCCGTCAGGTCGCCGATGAGTTCGCCCGTGTCCGCGTCGAAGATGACCGTGCCGGGCGGCACCGGAATCGTGAGGTCCTTGCCGTTGCGTCCCGTCATCTGCGAGGGTCCGCCGCGCGCGCCGTCCTCCGCCTTGAACTTTTGCTTCGGACGGAACGACCCCAGCGTGTTGAGCGTGGTCTTGATCTCGAAGATGACGTCTCCGCCCTTGCCGCCATCGCCGCCGTCGGGACCGCCGCGCGGCACATATTTCTCGCGGCGAAAATGCACCATGCCATCGCCACCTTTGCCTGAACGCACGTAAATTTCGACCTGATCTGTGAACATACGGATGATTATATCGTTATAATGAAGTCCGTATTTGTGAATTTTGTGTTTTCTAAACGCAACTTTGACGTTGGAAAACGCAAATAAGAGAACTTATTGCCCCCTTCTTGCTGTAGATATTCCGTCACTGGCAAGGCATCCTGAATGTATGGATAAAAGCGCCGGTCCGCCTCGCGGCAGACCGGCTGCTTACTGCTTACTGCGATCACTGATTACTGATCGCTGATTACTTTTCCACCGTCTCTACTTCTTCCCAAACTTCTTCATCAACAAATCTGCCAGCGTCGGCTGACCGATCTCCTGCAATTCATATCTCACACGCTGACTGGGTTTGTTGATTTTGATGATGCGCTTCAAGTCAATCGGCGTGCCGACGATGACCATGTCCACATCGGAGCGGTTGATGGTTTCTTCGAGGTCCTTCATCTGCTTTTCGCCGTATCCCATGGCGGGCAGGATGGGACCCGTCTTCGGGTACTTCTCGTATGTCGCCGCGATGGACTTGACCGCGAACGGACGCGGGTCCACGATTTCCTTCGCGCCGAAGCGACGCGCTGCCACAAAGCCCGCGCCGTATGCCATCTCGCCATGCGTCAGCGTTGGACCATCCTCGATGACCAGCACGCGTTTGCCGCGAATCGCCTCGGGGTCCTCGACGAAGAGCGGGGAGGCGGCTTCGATTTGAATCGCAGTCGGGTTCAACTTCCGCAGGGACTCGCGCAGGGCGATCACGCTGTCGGGGTTGGCGGTATCCACTTTGTTGATGACGAACACATCTGCTGTGCGCGCGTTGACCTCGCCGGGGTGATACGTTGACTCGTGTCCGGGGCGGTGCGGGTCGGCCACAACAATTTGAAAGTCCGAAACGTAGAACGGGAAGTCGTTGTTGCCGCCGTCCCACAGCACGATGTCCACTTCCTTCTCGGCGGCGCGCACGATTTTCTCGTAGTCCACGCCTGCGTAGACGATCACGCCGTTGTCAATGTGCGGCTCGTATTCCTCGCGCTCTTCGATGGTGCATTCCTGCTCGTCGAGGTCGTCGTAATCGGCAAAGCGCTGGACTTCTTGTCGAATCAAATTTCCATACGGCATGGGATGACGGATCGCCGCGACTTTGTAGCCCATCTCTCGCAGGATGAGGGAAACCCGCCTCGTGGTCTGACTTTTGCCTGATCCCGTCCGAACCGCGCAGACCGACACGACGGGCTTGTTCGCCCTGACCTGCGTATATTTGCGTCCCATCAGGCGGAAGTCCGCGCCCGCCGCGTTGACGATGCTCGCCTTGTGCATCACGTATTCGTGCGGCAC
>JACAET010000013.1 GCA_013388685.1 Chloroflexota bacterium
ACCGCTTCGTGCAGGAAGCGTACGGCTCGGTCAACATGAACGGACACACTACCGTCTGCCAGGGGTCGCTCTATTTCACCGGCAAGGCGATGAGCGCCAAGTGGAACGCGGCCAAAGGCTCGTTCGACAGCGGCGACAAATTCTACTGGCAGGGCGATACCGGCAACAGCGAATTCGTCATCTACGTTGGCACCAACCTGTTCGACGCCAACTACGGACCTCCGCAGCGCGTTCCCAAAGCCACTGACGCCATCGTCAATGGACGCAAATTCGCCGTCGTTGACCCGCGCCTGAGCAAACTGGCCGCCAAAGCCTGGAAGTGGGTTCCCATCAAACCCGGCGGAGACGCGGCAATGGCGCTCGGTATGATTCGCTGGATTCTCGAAAACGAAAGACACAACGCCGCTTATCTGGCGCTTGCCAACGTCGCCACGCAAGTTGCCGCAGGCGAACCGAACTACACCAACGCCTCCTGGCTGGTCAAAATCAAAGACGGCGTGCCCGGCAAACACCTGCGCGCCAGCGAACTGGGACTGCTTACCAAGCAGACCGTTCAAAAAGACGGCAAAGATGTGGACGTGTATGTCAGCGCGGACGGCGTGGAATATCCGGGCGATACCCCCGTCGCGCTCGTGGGCGGCGTCCCGACCCCCATCAACGTCCTCGACCCCGCTGCTGCTCCCGTCGTCGGCGACCTGCTCTTCAGCGGCAAACTGGGCGAGTTCGAAGTCAAGACCGGCTTGCAAATCCTGCTCGAATCGGCGCAGGAACACACCATTGCCGAATGGGCAGACATCGCTGGAATCAAGGAAGATGACATCCTCATCCTCGCGGATGAGTTCACCTCGCACGGGCGCAAAGCCGTTGCCGACATCCATCGCGGTCCTTCCCAGCACACCAATGGCTTCTACAACAACAACGCCTGGTATGTGCTGAATCTGCTCATCGGCAATTTCGATTACGCGGGCGGCACCATCAAAGCCAGCACCTATGACCGCAAAGGCGGCAAGAAGGGTCAGCCCTTCCCGGTCGCAAAAATGTTTGGCGAAGAAGAAATGGCTGCCTTCGGCGTGGACATGCTGCGCACCAAGACCGCCTACGAAAAAACCACCCTCTTCGATGGGACCTACCCCACCCGCCGCCCGTGGTTCCCGCTCTCCAGCGACATCTATCAGGAAGACATCCCCTCCATCGGCGACGCCTACCCCTACCCCATCAAGATTTTAATGACCTACATGTCGGGTCTGCCCTACACCCTGCCCGGCGGTCAAAAAGTCATCGAGATTCTGGCGGACACGAAGAAGATTCCGCTCTTCATCGCCAGCGACATCCTCATCGGCGAGACCAGCATGTACGCCGACTACATCTTCCCCGACCTTTCGTACCTGGAGCGCTGGGAATTCCACGGCTCGCATCCCTCCGTCCCGTGGAAGGTGGAAAACGTGCGTCAGCCCGTCATCAGCATCCCCGGCTGGCAGACGACCAAAGTCTTTGGCGAAGAAATTCCGCTCTCCTTTGAAGCGCTCTACTTTGCCATTGCCGAAAAACTGGAACTGCCCGGCTTCGGTCCGAACGGACTCGGCGAAGGCATCCCCTACATCCGCCCGGAAGATTTCTACCTGAAACAGGTGGCGGATATTGCCTTCGGCGAGAAGGAAGACGGCTCCGACTCCGTCCCCGAAGCGGACGACGAAGAAGTGCGCATCTTCCTGGAAGCGCGGCGGCACCTGCCCTCAAGCGTCTTCGACCCCGAAAAGTGGAAAGCCGCCGTCGGCAACGATGAGAGCCTGTGGCGCAAGGTCGTTTACGTCCTCAATCGCGGCGGGCGCTACGAAGCCTTCGAGAAGGGCTACAAGGGCGAGAAAGTGGCGCATCCTTATGGGCGGCTCATCTGCCTGTATCAGGAAAAGACTGCCACCAGCATCAACACGATGACGGGCAAGCCGTTCGTGGGCTACACCAAATATATTCCGCCCGCGCTCTCCACTATCGGCGAAGAAATTCTGCACGACGGTTACGATCTGCATCTCATCACCTTCAAGCCCATGCCGATCGCCAAGTCGCGCGGCATCAGCAACTACTGGGCGCTGGCGGTCATGCCCGAAGGCTATCTGCTCATCAGCGCGCAGGACGCCGCCAAACTGGGCATCAAAGACGGCGACCTGGTGCGCGTTTCCTCCTCCAGCAACCCGAAAGGCGAGTACGATCTGCAAAACGGAACCAAGCATCCAATGGTCGGCAAAGCCAAAGTGACCGAAGGCATTCGCCCCGGCGTGGTGGCTTTCCCCTTCAGTTTTGGTCACTGGTCGAGCGGCGCGCAGGATGTGGAAATTGACGGCACAGTCGTCAAAGGCGACGCCCGCCGCGCCGTCCCGCTGATGGCGAATGGCGCCATGCAACTCGACCCCGTGCTGGGCAACACCGGTCTCAGCGACGTGGCTGGCGGTTCGGCGGTGTTCTATGACAGCAAGGTGAAGGTGGAGAAAGTGTAGTTTGCCCTCACCCCCAGCCCCTCTCCCGCTCCCACGAGGAGAGGGGCTGGAGTGAACGCCGTCCCGGAGGGTGATCATCTTTCTGGACGGCGTGTTTTGTGTTCGGGTGGCGAAGACGGAAGACATACGCTACAATCCTCTTCCATGACTCGACTGCTTCCCGCCACACTCGAGAATGTCGCCATTGCCGCCCAAACGATTCGCAGTGGCGGGCTGGTTGCCTTCCCCACCGAGACCGTCTACGGGCTGGGCGCCAACGCCCTGGATACGAACGCCGTCGCCCGCATCTTTGCCGCCAAGGGCAGACCCGCCGAGGATCCGCTCATTGTTCATTTGGATAAGGCGGAACGGGTTTCGCTGGTGGCATGTTCCATTTCAGACGTGGCACACACCCTCATGCACGCCTTCTGGCCCGGTCCTCTCACGCTTATCCTGCCCAAACAGCCGCAAATTCCCGACTTGGTCACTTCCGGTCTGGATACCGTAGCGGTGCGCGTTCCAGATCATCCACTGGCGCTGGCGCTGATTCAAGCCGCCGGTCTGCCCATTGCCGCGCCCTCCGCCAACCGTTTCGGCCACACCAGCCCCACCACCGCACAGCATGTCTGGCATGATTTGCAGAGCCGCATTGACATTATTCTGGACGGCGGACCAACTCCCATTGGGGTCGAATCCACCGTTCTGGATGTTTCCACACACCCCCCGCGGATCCTGCGCCCGGGCGGCGTGACGCGCGAGATGCTCGAAGCAGTCATCGGTCCCATCAAACTGCTGAAGCAAAGAGGGGAAACTGTCAAAGGTCTCCCTTCGCCGGGGTTGCTCGAAAAGCACTACGCCCCCCGCGCCGAGCTGATCCTCTTCCTCGGCGAAGGCGCTGGCAGCGCGTTGACGAAATATTTCTTGACAGAGAAGCACGCGCGGCGCGTGGGCGTGCTGGCTGCAGATGAAGATGCTGAAGCGCTGGAAAAATCGGGCGCAATCGTTTACCGCCTGGGGGCCGGCTTGACCAGCATCGCCCGTCACATCTACGCCGGTATGCGCTGGTTGGATGAGCAGGACGTGGACCTGATTTTATGCCGGGATTTTGGCGAAAGCGGATTGGGACTGGCGATTCGCGACCGTTTGAAACGAGCGGCGGCGCGGACGATCCACACATAGCGTTTCCATGCTCAACGTACACACTCCGACGGATTAGATTGCGGATGTGCAGTAGGGGAATCTTGAATTTGCTACTTGACAGGCACGAAACGAATCTGTATACTGAAAACGCTTTCTGAAAGCGCTTTCAGATGAATCACAAATTCACTTCCGCCACAATTTCAGATGTTGCAAAACATGCGGGGGTTTCCATTGCCACCGTCAGCCGCGTGTTGAATGGCAAGACTCCCGTCCAGGCGGATAAAGCGGAGCGGGTTCGGCAGGCGATTGCCGAATTGAATTTTGTCCCCCGTCCCGCCGCCCGCACGCTTGCCAGCCGTAAAACCAACACCATCGGGCTGGTCTTTTCGGAGATTCGCGGCGCGTTCTTTCCGCATTTGCTCAAAGGTATCGAGGCGCAGTTACATGAGGCGGGATATGAATTGCTGGTCTATTCCACACACAGCGACCGCCCGATTAAGCGCAAGCCCATCGGCGAGCATAACACCGATGGATTGCTGGTCTTCACCACCAGCCTCGAGAAGGAAGAAATTGCTCGTTTATATAAAATCAATTTCCCGATGGTGTTGATGCACGAGACCCCGCCAGAAGGGATGAACATTCCCGTCATCACGGTCGAAAACAAAGACGGCGCTGCCATGTTGGTCAATCATTTGATCGAGCATGGACGGCGCCGCATCGTTTTCCTGCGCGGACCCGAAGGACACGAAGACTCGGTCTGGCGCGAACGCGGCTATCGCGAAGCGCTGGCCGCGCACAACATCCCCTTCGATGAGGCGCTGGTGTCTTCGGGTGAGTTTGACCAGGAGACGGCCTATCACGCGATCAAAAAACTCATTCAGGACGGGGTTGATTTCGATGCGGTCTTCGCGGGCGATGACGACGCCTCCATTGGCGTATACCGCGCCTTGAAGGAAGCCCGCCGCCTCATTCCCGCCGATGTGGCGGTCGTCGGTTTCGACGACGTTGAATTTGCCCGATACATTTCCCCGCCGCTGACAACTGTCCGCGCGCCCATTGAAGAGGTGGGGCGCGAAGCCGTCCGCCAGTTATTGGCGCTCTTGAACGGCGAGCAGGCTCAAAGTCTGGTGTTGAAGCGAACGGAGTTGGTCATCCGCGAATCGTGCGGATGTCCGAATCATTCTTGAAGGAGGTGAACGTCGCCTATTCGTTGAATCGCTTTTCGGTCGTCGTATCCATATCTCTAATTTCCCGGAGGAGAAACATGAATAGAAAATTGTTCGGCGTTCTAAGCGTTCTGTTGGCGGCGTCCATTCTGGTGACCGCCTGCGGCGGCGGAAGCGCTTCCAGTGGAGAAAAAGTCCTGCGTGTGTGGATCCAGTGGGGCGACAACCCCCAGCAAGTTCAGGAACTGTTCGACAAGTACACCGCCATCAGCGGGTGGAAAGTGGAAGTGACCGCGCCGATTGATGACGACAAGATCCTGCCCGCCCTAACGGGTTCGACCCCGCCTGATATTCTGGTATTGAGCGGCGGCGATTTGGTCAAATCGTATCACAAGGAAGGCTTGGTGGACGAACTGACTCAGGCGGTTAAGGACGGCAATATTGACCTGAGCGATTTCTACGAGGGTCCGCTCAACATGTGCAAGCAGGGCGACAACCTTTACTGCCTGCCGTGGGGCTTTGACTTGTACGCACTGTATTGGAACAAGGACTTATTCGAAGCCGCAGGGCTCGACCCCGAGAAGCCGCCTGCAACCATGGAAGAGCTCGCGGAGATGGCGGACAAGTTGACCATCGTCGAAGACGGCAAGATCCAGCAGATTGGCTTCATCCCCGACCTGTCGTGGGATCACACCGATTTGTATGTGGCGCAGTTCGGCGGATTCTGGTTCGACGAGAACGGCAACGTGACCGTCAACAGCCAGCCGATGATCGACGCGCTGACCTGGCAACAGCAGTTCTATTCCAAGTACGGCTATGAAGAGGTGCTGGAATTCGCCAGCGGATTCGGCGAATACAACTCGCCTGACCATCCGTTCTTTGCGGGCAAGGTGGCAATGATGGTGGACGGCGAATGGATCGCGGGTCCGAACTACATTCCCACATTCAAACCCGAGTTGAACTACGGCGTGGCGTTCTTCCCGCCGCCCGCTTCGAACCCCGAACGCGCAGGGACGGCGGTGGCGCAAGGCACGGTCATCGTCATGCCTTCGGGCGGAACGAACAAGGTGGAAGCCGCGAAACTGCTCCAGTGGATGGTCTCACCCGATGTGGTGGCGGAAGAATTCTGTCGCAACGCCAACCTGCCCACCAGCAAAAAGGCGGCGGAGAATCCATGCTTCAATATTAACCCTGGTTTCAAAGTCTTCGTGGACCTTGCCGCCAGCCCGAATATCGTCCCGCTCATCACCACCGCGAACACGAGCGAACTCTACGATGCGTTCTACACCGCCAGCGAAGAAATCCTGCACACAGGCGCGGATGTCAAATCCACGCTGGACGCGGTGCAGGCGAAGTTCAAGTAGGTTACACAAAACACGTCAAGGGCGCGCAGGGTTCATCCCTTCCCCTGGTGTACGGATATGAGGCAAAACGTCCCGAAGGATTCCTGAAAATTTGCAAATGCTGCCCAAACCCTTCGGGACGGTATTGTCATTTCGTGAAAGTCGGAAATGCAGATTAACGACTGATGTTACGCCGTTCGTACCTTTTCAGCATCAGCAGGGACTCAAGCGCGCTTGGACCGCCGACAACTGACCGCTGTGTGGGCTTCCGAGTCGGTCGGCGGTCAAAACTGAGAAACGACGCGGCGGCGCAATCCTTGCCCGACGATTATCAATCCGCTGGGTCGAAATCGCACCGACGTTTATGCCCATGCGGGCTTCCATGAATTGAGCATGGCTTTCGCCCCGCTCTCAGCAGAGGTTTAGATGGACGAGCTCCGCGACTTCAAATTCATCCGCCCCACTTTCCGCAAGTGGACACAGTCCGAAAAGCGTAATTTTCGAATCGGCATGTTCTTCATCGCGCCGTGGCTCATCGGGTTTCTCGCTTTCACCGCCTACCCGATGGTGGTTTCATTTATCTATAGTTTTTCCATCTATCACTCAAAGCGTCCGCTGGAATTCGTGGGGTTGCAAAATTACGCCGCCATGTTCAAGGACGAACTCTTTTGGAAATCGCTCGCCAACACGGGCTACATGGTGGTCATTGCCGTGCCGTTGACCCTCTTCGCTTCGTTCCTGTGCGCCGTCCTGCTCAACCTCAAAGTGAGGGGACAAGCCTTCTACCGCGTCGTCTATTTTCTCCCATCCATCGTGCCGACCGTGGCGGGGACGATCCTCTGGCTGTGGCTGCTCAACCCGCAGACGGGCTTGGTCAATCTCGCGCTCGCAGGCATTGGCATTGACGGACCCAACTGGCGCGCCGACCCCGACTGGTCGAAGCCGTCGCTTATTCTGCTGGGGCTGTGGGGCATGGGCGGCACGATCATGATCTACCTTTCGGGCTTGCAGGATGTTCCGCAAAGTCTCATCGAAGCCGCCGAACTCGACGGCGCGAACTGGTTCCAGCGGCTCTGGCACATCACCATCCCGATGGTTTCGCCCATCACGCTCTTCAACCTCATCACGGGCGTCATCGGCATGTTCCAATACTTCGCGCAAGCCTACGTCTTTCGCGGCGGCGGCGAACTCGGCGACCCGCTCAACTCGACGCTCTTCTACAGCGTCTACCTCTACCAAAATGGATTCCTCTTCCTCAAAATGGGCTACGCCTCCGCCATGGCATGGGTGCTGTTCGTCGTCATTTTGATCTGCACGCTGCTGCTGCTCAAAGTCAGCGACCGCTTCACCTACTACGCAGGATGACGCCATGAATCATGTTCACGAAACCGACGAACAAAAACAGAAGCGCCTGCGCGCCCGCTTCCTGCGGGACTTTGCGTCTGGTCTGCTCTCCCACGGCTTGATCATCGCTGTGGGCGCGTTCTTCCTCGTCCCCTTCCTGTGGATGCTGCTCACCTCCTTCAAATCCGACGCGGACGTGTTCCGCACCCCGCCGCGCTGGCTCCCCTACGATAACGTCCGCGTGGAAATCAACGGACAGGAGTATCCGCTTTACAATGTCAAAACCGAAGACGGAATCAAGCAATACGCCGCGCTCGAAATCGAAGCGGGCGTCGCTTACTTCGTGGACCCCGCCCACCCCGAAGCGGTCATGCCGATCGAACTGCAACAAGGCGCGGAACGCGCCGCCGAAGCGATTTACGAAGTCTCCTTCCGCTGGCAAAACTATCCCGACGCGATGAACCGAGGCTCGCGTCCCACGGTCGGCACAAGTTTCTGGACGTATCTCAAGAACAGCCTCATCCTTGCCTTCTTTACCATCGTCGGGACGTTGCTCTCGAACACGCCCGTCGCCTACGCCTTCGCGCGGATCAAATTCCCCGGGCGCGACTTTCTCTTCATCCTTGTGCTTGCCACCATGATGCTGCCGTTCCAGGTGACGATGATTCCCATTTACCTGTTCTTCAACGACACGCTCGGCTGGGGCGACACCTTCCTGCCGCTCATCATTCCCGCTTTCTTTGCCAACGCCTGGGACGTGTTCCTCCTGCGCCAGTTCTTCCGCACCATCCCCGAAGAAATGTGCGACGCCGCCCGCGTGGACGGCGCCTCCGAATGGCAGATTTTCACGCGCATCGTCCTGCCGCTTTCCACGCCGGTGCTTGCCACCATCACCGTCTTCACCTTCCTCTACGCCTGGAACGATTTCACGGGACCCCTGCTCTTCCTCACCAGCCCCAAGAATTTCACCATGGCGCTCGGCTTGCAGGACTTTCAAGGTCAACACACCATGCTGTGGAATCAAATGATGGCGGCGGCGACCATCTTCACCGTTCCCATCATCATCGCGTTCTTCTTTGCTCAGAAGACATTTATTCAAGGCATCAAGTTGACAGGCTCAAAAGAATGATAGACCTCTTGCCAAAGTGCGCCAGAGGGCGCACAGTACGCTTTCACGTAAGAGACGTTCTCTAACGTCGGCTGACCTATGCAAAAGGTCTAATAAAGAAGACCGCAGAACACCGTCCGCCGTCATTACACAATATGCAACTCCTCAAAGTCCACCACCGCCAAATCGTCACCGCCAAAAACGTCCCCCTCCGCCTGCGCGGCTGGAACATCGGCGGCTGGCTGAACATGGAAGATTTCATCAACGGCTTTGTCGGCGCGGAACATAACTTGCGCGCCACCATGAGTTGCATCATAGGCAAAGAAAAGGCGCAGTTCTTCTTCGACCGCCTGCTCGACCACTTCTTCACCGAAGAGGATGTGAAGGCGATGGCAAAGTTCGGCGCGAACGTGATACGTATTCCGTTCAACTACCGCCACTTCGAGCGCGACGACCAGCCCTTCGAATATCTCGAAGACGGGTTCAAACGCCTCGACCAAGCCTTCGACTGGTGCGCCAAACACGGCATGTACGTCATCCTCGACTTTCACGCCGTGCAGGGCTGGCAAAATCCCGACTGGCACAGCGACAACGCCCACGTTCACATCCTGCTCTACCAGCACAA
>JACAET010000040.1 GCA_013388685.1 Chloroflexota bacterium
AGCAAAAGACTGTTATCAATCTCAAGCCCCACCGCATCTTGCCACACTGGAATTACACCATCATCCCGCACACGTAGATCCACGAAACAGAAAAATTATTTTTCTGTCGTGCCTAAAACCTGGCTATTCAGTCCGCTTGAGCGGACTTCGTACGAATAGCCCGAAGATTTATCTCCGGGCGGTGATGTTTCGAGTACAATCACGCGCATGAACCGCATCGTTTTTTTTCTTCTTTTCCTGCTAACCGCCTGCTCGGCTGGGCTTCAGCCTGCCGCGAGCATCAAACTGAATGACCTGCAGCCCCTTCCCACACCCGCATTGGAGGTAGTGCCGCTGCGGGTGGCGGTGGCGGCGGTCATTTCGCCCAAAGGGACGGTCGAATCGTATGCTCCCCTGCTCGATTACCTCGGGCAAAAACTCAATCGGCCGGTGGAACTCGTCCAGCGCCGCACCTACCTGGAAGTGAATGATCTGATCGAGCGCGGCGAGGTGGACCTGGCGTTTGTTTGCACCAGCGCGTATATCGTTGGGTATGACGATTTCGGCATGGAACTGCTCACCGCTCCGCAGGTGAAGGGCGAAACGATCTATCATGCCGATCTCATCGTGCCGGTCAACAGCCCAGCCAGCGACATGGCTGACCTGAAAGGTACAGTTTTCGCCTTCACTGACCCCATCTCGCTCACCGGGCGTGCCTACCCGACGGCGCTCGTCCAGCAACTGGGGTCCACACCCGAAACTTTCTTCAGTCGCACATTCTTCACCTACAGCCATGACGAAGCCATTTACGCCGTCGCCAACGGCTTGGCTGACGGTGCCAGCGTGGATAGCTTGGTGTTCGAATACGCCCTTTCTCGTGATCCCTCTTTGTCCCAAAAAGTGAAGGTGATTCACCAATCGCCGCCTTTCGGCATCCCGCCAGTGGTGGTGAACCCGAACCTGCGCCCGCAGGTCAAGGCGGATTTGCAGGCGCTTCTATTGGAAATGGACAATGACCCGGCTGGTCAGACTGCGTTGAGCGGAATCGGCATCGAGCGTTTCGTCACGATTGACGACAACGCTTATGCCAGCGCCCGCTTGCTGATTCAGGAAGTGCCGTTGCCCGCTTTGCCATGAGAGAGCGATTGCGCGACTGGGTTTCCCGTTTCTGGTGGCTGGTCTCAGCGGTCAGCGTGCGCGTCAAAATTCTGGGCATGGCGCTGGGATTGGTGTTGCTGCTCGGTAGCGGAATCCTGTGGCAGGTGCGCGCCGCGCTCACCCGCACGCTTCAGACGCAGGCCGAAACCGAGAGCATCACCCTCGGGCGCGACCTGGCCGCCCGCGCCGCCGACCCCATCCTGCTCAACGACCTGGTCGGCTTGCAAAAACTGTTGACTGAAACGCTGGAGAACAACCCCGATTTACGCTATGCTTTCGTGGTGGACAAGTACGGTCAGGTGTTGGTGCATACCTTTGGGCAGGGTTTTCCACGGGCCTTACTAGACGCCAATACTGCCAGCGCTGAGGAACATCATCATATCGTCACCCTGCAAACCGAAGAGGGGCTGGTGTGGGATACTGCCGTGCCAATTCTCGAGGGCCGTGTCGGTGTGATGCGGGTGGGAGTCTCCGATGCCAGACTGCGGGCGGCGGTGGCGGCGGTCAGCGCGCAAATTTTGTTGATGATGACCCTGGTCTCAGCGCTGGGGGTGCTGGGAACAGTGACGCTGACCTTCATTCTTACCCGCCCGCTGGGGAAACTGGTGGAGGCAACACGCCGCGTGGCAGGTGGCGACTTCTCTCCGCGCGTACCGCGCTGGGCTCAGGATGAAATCGGCGACCTGGCGGAAGCGTTCAACGCCATGACCGATGAACTGGCGCGTGCCGATGAACTGCGCCGTGAACGCGAGCATTTGCGCCGTCAATTGCTGGAACGGGTGATTGCCACTCAGGAAGACGAGCGCCGCCGCATTGCCCGCGAACTGCACGACAGTACATCCCAAAATCTCACCTCATTGATGGTGGGACTGAAAAATATCGAAGCCCTCTGCGATAACCCCCGTTTGCGTTCCACTGTGGACGAACTGCGCGGTGTGGCTTCCCAAACGCTGGATGAAGTCCACGAAATCTCCGCCCGCCTGCGCCCGCGTGTCCTGGATGACCTCGGACTGCCGGACGCCATCGAGCGGCTGGTTCACGACTGGCAGGCGCGTCACAAGATTCCTGTTGATGTGGTCATCCACATCGGGCAGGAACGCCTGCCGGGAGAGGTCGAAACGGCCATCTATCGCATCATTCAGGAATCGCTGACCAACGCGGCGCGCTATGCCCAGGCGCGTTCGGTTTCGGTGCTGGTGGAGCGGCGCGGCGGCGACGTGGTGACGGTGGTGGAGGACGACGGTCACGGCTTCGACCCGTCCCGTTCGTTGGGCGAGGGGCATCTCGGTCTGGCCGGGATGCGTGAGCGCGCCGAATTGCTGGGCGGGAAGCTCACCGTCGAGAGCGCGCCTGGCCGCGGGACGAGTGTGCATGTTCAGATACCAGTAATCAGTGTTCAGTGAGTCGTGAACAGTGGCAAAGAAGCGCGTATGACGAAAATTCTCTTGGCCGATGACCACGCCGTCCTTCGCTCCGGGCTGAAATTGCTGCTGGAGAGTCAGCCCGATTTTCAGGTGGTGGGCGAGGCTTCCAGCGGTCTCGAGACGCTCGACCTGGCAGACCATTTGCAGCCCGATTTGATTCTGCTCGACCTTTCGATGCCGCAATTGGGCGGGTTGGACGCGTTGCCGGCGCTGACCAAAATCTGCCCGGCGGCGAAAATCCTGGTGCTGACGATGTACGACGACCCGCAATACCTGCGCTCGGCGCTCAAAAATGGCGCGGCGGGCTATGTGTTGAAGAAGGCCGCCGATGCTGAGTTGATTTCTGCCATCCGCGCCGTGCTGCGCGGCGAGATGTACGTTCACCCCTCGCTGACGCGCGCCCTGCTGGAGGAGATGCTGCCCAAAGCCGAGGCCGCTCCCGATGCCTGGGAGTTGCTCAGCGAGCGCGAGCGCGAGGTGCTGCGGCTGGTGGCGCTGGGGCATACCTCGGCGGAGATTGCTGCGCAACTCCATTTGAGCGACAAGACAGTGGAAACCTACCGCGCCCGCGGCATGGAAAAACTCGGCCTGCCCAACCGCGCCGCGCTGGTGCGCTTTGCGCTGAAGAAGGGGATTTTGGGGGAGTAACGCTTTTTTTTCTGACATTCATCACCCCTCCTGTAAGGCTTTTCCTGACAACCCGCCAAAAACTGGCGGGTTTTTCCTGCTTTTGTCGAAGCAAAGGATGGACGACAATAAGGCTGGAATTCTTCCCTACCGAGTGTTCCCTCTCCCGTTGGGAGATGGGCAGGGTGAGGGCAAGAAAGATTGGAATTTTCGGAGTTTATCCGAGCCTATTTTGAAGAAGGAGAAGCATGATGACAGAAGCAAATTTGCTCCAAAAGTATGCTTCCGAGGTCTTTGCCGGGCTGGTGGCGCCGGTGGCGGAGTTGGGAATCTCCGCCGCGCCCGCCGCAGATGCCCTGGCAAAAGAGGACGTGCTGGTGCGCATGGAACGCGAACTGAAACGCGCCTTGGAAAAGCCCGCCTCGGAGCGGCGCTGGGTGATGGTGATTGACCTGCGCCGTTGTATCGGTTGTCACGCCTGCACCGTTGCCTGCGTGGCGGAAAACAAACTCCCGCCGGGCGTGGTCTATCGCCCGGTGATGACGGAAGAAGTCGGCACGTATCCCAACGTGACGATGAAGTTCCTGCCGCGACCGTGTATGCAGTGCGAAAAGTCGCCCTGTACGGAGGTCTGTCCTGTAACCGCCACCTATCACGACGAAGAAGGCGTTGTGGTGGTGGATTACGAGCAGTGCATCGGCTGCCGCGCGTGCATGGCGGCTTGTCCCTATGGCGCGCGCACCTTCGACTTCGGCTACACCTACACCGAGCAGTTGCCTGTCTTTGACGGGGCAATCGTCGGCGGGGAAAATGCCGCGGGGTACGAGCACGCCAGCCAGGAGTATGGCGAGGCGTGGAAGCGCGAGGGTCGGCATGAGTCACCCGTTGGCAATGTCCGCAAGTGTCACTTCTGCCTGCACCGCATCAAGGACGGCATCCTGCCCGCCTGCACCACCACCTGCATCGGGCGCGCCACCTACTTTGGCGACGCCAACGACCCTGATTCGCTGGTGACCGAACTCATCAACAAACCCAACGTGATTCGGCTGAAGGAAGAACTCGGCACCGAACCGCGTGTCTATTACATCGTGTAGGAGGCTGAGATGTTGAAGAAAATCTCTTACGCTGTCGGCGCGCTGGCTCTGCTGTTTGGGCTGTGGGGCGTGTATGTGCGCCTGTTCGAGGGCGAGCAAAGCGCCAATTATGGCTCCTACATCGGCTGGGGCTTGTGGGTCGCCATGTACCTGTTTCTGGCAGGTCTCGCGGCGGGCGCGTACATGCTGGCCGCGTTCGAATATCTGTTCAACGTGCCGCAGTTCAAAGGCACAGGCAAGACGATGTTGTGGGCGGCGCTTGTGACGTTGCCTGCGGGTCTCGCTTCCATCGGCATGGATTTGGGACATATTGACCGCATCTGGAAGGTGTACCTCCAGCCGAACTTCAATTCGTTCCTGGCGCTCATGGTCTGGGGCTACACCATTTTCCTGATTTTGATTGCCCTCTCGCTCTACTTTGCCTTCAAGTCGCCGGAAAAAGCCGCCATGAAAGTTGTGATGTGGATTGGCTTCGTGACCTCCATCCTTGTGGCGGGCGGCGTGGGCTTTTTGCTGGGCGGCAACGCGGCACGCCTCTACTGGCATGTGGGCTTGCTGCCGGTGCAGTTCCCGGTCTTTGCCATCGCTTCGGGCGCGGGACTCATGCTGCTCATCGTGGGCTGGTTCATGTCCAACCTGGAAGAAAAACAGCGCAGCGACCTGCTCTGGACGCTTGCCATCGTCACCATTGCCACCAGCGTCGCCAAACTCTACTTCCTGGTGGCGGATTACACCCAATCGCTCTACGGTGGCGTGACCGATAACCTGATTGCGGTCAATTATGTGCTGAATGGTCCCCATGCCTTCATGTTCTGGGGCGTGCAGATTGTTCTGGGACTGCTCATCCCGGTCATCGTGCTGGCGCAGCCCAAACTGGCGAAGAACGGATTTATCGCCGGTCTGATGGGCTTGTTCCTGCTCATCGGCTACGCCGCCGCCCGCATCCTGATTGTGGTGCCGGGCCAGGTGGCTGAAATGATGCCCGGTCAGGCGGAAGCCTTTGTCGGTCCCAAACTGACTCTGGCATACACGCCCAGCCTGATGGAATGGTCGGTGACCTCTGCTGTATTCGGCTTTGCCATCCTCGGCATTCTCATCGGCATGGACTACCTGCTTAACCGTATGCCGCGCTCCACGGAGGTGAAGAAATGAAAACCAAAACATCTGAAACGAAACTTTCCCGCCGCGACTTTCTCAAAATCGGCGGCGTCACCGGCGCAGCGGCGGCGTTCCTCGGCAGTCTGCCGCAGGGACAAAAAGCCATTGCCAAAGCCATGAGATCGGGCGAGACTTCGTTCGAAGCCAAACCCGAAAATCAACTCTACACCGTCTGCCTGCAATGCAACACTGGCTGTGGAATCAAGGTCAAATTGCTGGACGGACTCGCCGCCAAGATTGATGGCAACCCCTACAGTCCCTGGACACTCTGGCCCCATCCCGCTTACGATACCCCGGTCAAGGACATGGCGACTGTCGAAGGCGCGCTCTGCCCGAAAGGACAGGCAGGCATCCAGACCGCCTATGACCCGTACCGCATTGTCAGCGTGCTGAAGCGCAAACCCGGCACCAAGCGCGGCGAAGGCAAATGGGTCACCATCCCCTTCGAGCAGGCCATCGAAGAAATCGTCGAAGGCGGCGACCTGTTCGGCGAAGGCAACGTGGATGGCCTGAGAGCCGTCCGTGCCCTGACCGACCCCGAAGTGGCGCACGAGATGAAAGTCGCGGTGGATGCCATTTGGAACGAGAAAGACCCCGAAAAGAAAAAAGAACTGGTCAAGGAATTCCAGACTGAATTCAAAGA
>JACAET010000051.1 GCA_013388685.1 Chloroflexota bacterium
CCCATCAGCGCCGCCACTTTCGTGATCGCCGCCGTCAAGGTCGTCTTCCCGTGGTCGATGTGCCCCATCGTCCCCACGTTCAGATGCGGCTTGCTCCTGTCGTATTTTTCCTTCGCCATTTTTCGCTCTCCTTATCTATTGTATAGAAAAGAAATTCTTTGCAACATTTGAGCCCTCAATGAGATTTGAACCCATGACCTCACCCTTACCAAGGGTGTGCTCTGCCGACTGAGCTATGAGGGCTTGACATGCTGTCCCGCGCGCCGCGGGATAGTGGGCAGTGAAGGATTCGAACCTCCGAAGTCATTTGACAACTGATTTACAGTCAGTCCCCTTTGGCCACTTGGGTAACTGCCCAGGATTAAATTTTACGGATCACCGATCAGACTCACTCGGCAACCACAGAGCCGACGACGAGAATCGAACTCGTAACCGCCCGCTTACAAGGCGGGTGCTCTGCCGATTGAGCTACGTCGGCAGACCTTTCACAGCAGCGTCACTTCGACATTTAAGCAGGGCGATTATACCAAAGCCGTACTTAATGGGGAAGTGCAACAGGCAATTAAATTGCTCCCAAGCGAAGGGAGCGGGCGCTAGTTTAGCAGGATTTGCCTCGATAGTCAAGCAATACAAGGCTTCTTGCAAACTTCTTAAACGCCTCTTGACAAGGATTCAATTAGGCTGTATAGTTAGAACAAATGTTCTAAAGAGGCTATCATGTCTGAGAACGATAACCGTTACGAGTTATGGATGGAAGCATACGCCGATCTTCAACCGGAAATTGAAGCAGCGCGCAGGCTGAATCCTGCGCCCGACACACCGCTGCTTGACCAAGTTCTGACCGGATTCGGTCCGATGCCGGAGGAGGCTCTCTTTTTAGGCGTTGCGTCTGACGAACTTCCGGTTTTATTGAACCTGTACGATCCTCAGCCTGGTCCTCTGTTAATTCTCGGGGAGCCCGGCGCAGGGAAGACCTCCCTCTTGCAAACCATCGCATATGGCGTCGAGAAAATGCATGAGCCAGAACAGGTTCAATTTGGCGTATTGACCAGCCATCCCGATGAATGGAGCGATTTCGAGGAGATTCCCAACAACGTGGGCGTCTTCCCGGTTCATCATAGGTCTGCAGATGATTTCATCCTCTCGCTGGCATCCTGGGCGCATGGCAACAAATCCAGTAAACAGTCCATCCTGCTCCTGATGGATAACCTGGAAGCAGTCGTCAGCATGGAGGCAGAAACGGTTCAAAACCTGCGCTGGCTTCTGCTGCGCGGACCGACCCGCCGTGTTTGGCCCATCACCACACTGAATTCACACCGCCTCGACGCCATGAATCCCTGGCTCGCCGCATTTCGCACACAGATTTTTGGACGTATTCAAAATCCGGAACATATCCGCAAATTGGGAGCGGAGGGAGCAGGTTTGCGCACACTGAATGCCTGCTCCGAGTTTACCCTGCGCGAGGGAAATCGCTGGCTAAAGTTTTGGCTTCCCCGCCAGGGCTGAAAGGAGACAGAAATGCACACTGGAATGTTGTGGTTCGACAATTCTCCCACCGCCTTGGAGATAAAGATCCAAAAGGCAATGGACTACTATCAAAAAAAGTTTGGACGCCGCCCCGACCTGTGCCTCGTCCACCCCACCATGCTGCAGGACCAAACGCCAAAAGACGGCAAAATCACCGTCCGCGCTTACCGCCCCATCCTGCCTGGTCACCTTTGGATCGGCGTGGAACACAACCGATAACACCGGCAATCCGGACATGAGTCGAGTCCTGTCCCTTGCACCTCCCGTGAAACTGGCTCACGGGAGGATTTCTTTTTATCCAATCCCGACTGCAACCGCGACTGCATGACTCTGACTATGACTGATACTCACCGACCAATTGGTCACACCTAATTCCTTTGCTTTTTGTTCAGCCGCGCCATACAAGATCAAAACGGGCGCATTCTGCTCATCGCCCAGAATCTCGACTTCCTTCCAAGCCACATTCCCAATCCCGCAACCCAACGCCTTGACAACCGCCTCCTTCGCGGCAAAACGTCCCGCCAGCGATTCGACGCGCCTGCCGCATTGCTCCAACTCGGCGGGTGTATAAATGCGTTCGAGATAGTGTTTGCCGTGACGGGCAATCACCTCCTCGATGCGCGAAATCTCTATCAAATCCACTCCTGTGGCAAGTTTCAAGACCATCCTCCAATGACAATGTATTAACCAACCATCACCCTACGGCCCCGCCACCGCAATCGCCAGCTTATCCGGGTCAATGAATTTCCGCGCCACCGCCAATACCTGCTCGCAAGTCACTTCGTTCACCCAATCGGCATAGCGCTGATAATAATCCAACCCCAAATCATGCCGTTCGATATTCAACAGCGCCCCAGCCACTCCCCCATTCGACTCGAGCGAAAGCGGCAGGCGTCCGATGAAATTCGCTTTGCTGTTTACAAGTTCATCTTCCGTCACCCCCTCCTGAACGAATCGCTTCAACTCATCCACGATCAGGCGGATTGCTCTCGTCACATTCGCCGGGTTCACCCCTGCGCTCACCTCCCACGAACCGGGACCAATCCCCGCATACAGGCTCGAATAGGCATAATACGCCAACCCCGCCTGTTCGCGCACCACATCGCCGATACGCCCCATCATCCCAAACTGCCCCAAAACATTATTCCCCAAAGACGCCGCCATGTACTCCGCGTCTCTTCTTCGCGGTCCGTTCGTGCCAATGACAAGATCGGATTGCGACTTGCCTGCGATACGGTGATGCTTTGTGATGGTCCTCCGCAGCGGCTTGACCTCCGGCAGAGCCGGCGGTTCTTTCTGACCTCGAACCTGCCACCCGCCCAACGCGCGTTTGACCTGTCTGACGGCTTCTTCTGCCTTCACCGCCCCGACAACCACAATCACCATCCCGCGCGGACCAAAACACTCGCGGTGAAACCTCATCAGGTCGTCGCGCGTAATTCGTTTCACGGTTTCGGGCGTTCCCTCTTCCGGGCGGCTGTACGGATGATCACGGTACAAAATCTTGTCGAAAGTCTCCGAAGCCATTTCGGAAGTATCCTCGGCGCTGATGGCAAGACCGGTCAATACCTGCGCCCGTAATTTCTCCATCTCGACCTTGGGGAAGACCGGCTGGGTGAGGGTCTCGGCTAAAAGGTTGAGGAGCAGAGGCAGGTCTTCCGCCAGCGAACGTCCGTTGAAACCCGATTTATGCGTCCCAGCGCTGAATCCCAAACTCGCACCGGCGGACTCAAGGATATTGTATATCTCATCGAAACTGTGTTTCTTTGTTCCGCGCATCAACGCCGAAGCGACGAAATCGGCAAGTCCCAGTTTCTCATCCGGGTCGAACAGCGAGCCGGCATCGAAATAACCGCTAATGACCACCGACGGGCTGTTGAAGTTCGAACGGGTCAGCACCGTAATTCCGTTTGGCAGCACCTCACGATAAACATCATTGGGACCGGGCAAGGCAGATTTGATTTTTTTCATGGTTATACCTTCCCCCTCTCCATTGGCACATACGTGCCAACCACGCGGTTTTGTGGTTTGAAATACTCATTTGCCACGCGTTGAACATCTTTGGCGGTTACAGCCGCCAGCCGGTTAAGATAGTGTTCGAACCAGCCGTAATCAGCAAACATTTCCGAATAACCCATCCAACACGCCTGATTGGTGATGCTTTCGCTTCCGTAGGCAAAGAGCGCCTTTGCCTGTTTGATGGCGCGGACGATCTCGGCTTTGGTCACCTTTTCACGGCACACACGTTCGATCTCCGCGTCCAGGGCGGCAAGAGTCTCTTCCGCGTTGCGTTTGGGGTGAACGGTCAGAACGATGGAGTAGAGGAACGGGTCAACCGTTGCCTGAGCGCCGCCATATACACCGACGGCGTACTCTTTGTCCACGAGGGCGCGGTAAAGGCGGGAGGTCTTGTTCGAGATGCCGCCGCTGAACAGGTTGAAATTGCTGGGTCCCGCCAGCAGACTATCCAGCACGATGAGCGGGAAAAAGTCGGGGT
Organism: Chloroflexota bacterium; assembly: GCA_013388685.1. Classification (GTDB taxonomy): domain Bacteria; phylum Chloroflexota; class Anaerolineae; order Anaerolineales; family Villigracilaceae; genus Defluviilinea. Next base: position 4,025 of record JACAET010000051.1, read on the forward strand.
GAGAGGCGGCTGGGAAGTGGTAGCAAACCTGCAGGTAAGTGGTCGAGCCGGGTCCTTCCACCGAGAGGCGGATTTCGCCTCTTTGTTCCCCTTCGGGGCGGGCAACGCGGACGGGCTGCGGTCCGGCAGGAATCGTCTCGAAGAGTTCACGGATGCGCGCCAGCATGGTCTTGGTCTCAAAATCCCCTGCCACCGCCATGACGGCGTTGTTGGGGATATAGAAGGCGCGGTAGTGGTTGTAGAGGTCGTCGCGCGTTATGGAGCGCAAGTCTGCCATGTCGCCGATGACTTCGTGATGATAGGGGTGGATGCGGAACGCCGCCTGTTGAACCGCTTCGCCCAGCTGGAAGAGGGGTTCGTTTTCGTTGCCCTCGCGTTCTGAAATGATGACGGTTCGTTCAGAGGCGACTTCCTTTTCATCGAACTGACTGTTGATCATGCGATCGGCTTCGAGGCGCAGCGCAAGGTCAATTTTATCGGCGGGCATGGTTTCGTAGTATGCCGTCCAGTCGAGGTAGGTCATGGCATTCCAGGTACCGCCCTCACGCGAGATGGCTTTGTCGAGCATACTGGCAGGGAATTGCGGCGTGCCTTTAAATTGCATGTGTTCGACCCAGTGCGAGATGCCGGTGCATCCCTGCAATTCGTCGCGCGAACCAACCCGATACCAAATCCACGAAGAGATGATGGGCGCGGTATGAATTTCCTTCAAAAATATTTTCAATCCATTCGAGAGCGTCGCTACAATTAAAGATTTCTTCATCCGAGGTTTTTCTCCGCTCATGGGCAGGGATTGAGCAAACAATAAAACGGCTCCACCACCCGTCGCAGACCGACAAACGGCTCGTGGAGTTCGGTCTGGTTCAAGGGAATATCCACTGCCACATCGAGTTCGGCAAGGACCTTTTGATCCACCGGGACGACCAGGTTCTGGATGAAGATCGGCAGGACCGTCCCCTGTGGCAGGATAATATCTGCCCGCGCGCGATTGATGTTCAACCCGCCGGTGTTGACGGTGACCAGCGCGCCGGTGATGACCACATCCTCGCTCAAAGTCACATTGGTGGACCCGCTGACGTTCAACGTGAACTGCACCGGGATTTCCTTGCTGACGGGAATGACGGTACGGATATGCGCCTGATCCATTTTGACGAAGTTGGTGTACAACCCGCCCAACAGGTGATCGGGCAGTTTCGTCAGCGTCACCCCCAGGACGTGGAAGTTTTGCAGGATCAAAGCCAATACAATCAGAAGCACCAGATTAACGGCAAAAGAAAACACACTGGCAATCGTCCAGAATGCCGGCAGGAGTTGTAGTTTGCGGCGGGAGAATTGGATGGCTGGTAGTTTGAGGGGTGTCTGTCTGGTCTTTGGCTGAGAAGCCGCCGCCGGTGGGGCGAAGGCTGCCTGTTGAGCAGGCGGTTTTTGAGGCGGGACCTTTCTTCCCACCGACTGCTTTAACTTCTCCAGCGGAGATTCCTGTTCATCCTCTCCGCTCAGGAGTTTTTTCAATTTGCTCGGTTCGTTTGGAAGCGGTTCAGGCTGTGACATGCGACCTCCTACTGACGGATGGTTAATATTAGCATAGAGTATCCATTTTGGCTGATATGAGTTGACGCGAGCATATCAAAGCGGGGTAATGACGCCGCTTCTTGCCTCGACTGTGTTGTGACCGGCGACTCCCAGGATGACCAAATGGCTTTGTGACATTTTTCACTTGAAATCGAACCGTGTTTTCTCTACAATAAGAAACTGGAGACTAGCTCGGAGGTTTGGAAATCACCCACCCGCCCCATCCGTGTAACTATTTTCGCTTGTGAAGGTCTAGCATTGAGACTATAATCTGACAGTTTTTGTCTAAAATTATTGCCACATTCAAGGAGGCTCTGTGAGTAATCAACACTTCGTCGCCGTCGTCGGCGCAGGACCTGCAGGACTATTCGGCGCGCGAGAACTCGCCAATCAAGGCGTGCGCGTGGTCATCTTCAATCGCGACATCAAGCCCGGCGGTCTGGCAGAATACGGCATCTATCCCAGCAAACACACCATGAAGAGCGGTCTGCGCAAGCAATTCCGCCAGGTGCTGGATCTGCCTAACGTGGAATACTTCGGTAACGTCACCATCGGCGAACAGGGTGATCTCACCCTCAATGACCTGCGTGCGCTCGGCTTTCAGGCAATCCTCGTCACCGCCGGCGCGCAGGGCACCAAGTGGCTGGGATTGCCCGGCGAAAATCTCACCGGCGTATACCACGCCAAGGATGTCGTCTACTATTACAACCAACTTCCGCCCTACGCACAGAAGCACTTCCGCTTTGGAAAGCGATGTGCCGTGATCGGCGCGGGAAATGTAATGATTGACATTGCCCATTACCTCATCCGCGAGCAGAAGGTGGACGAGGTGATTGCCATCGTGCGGCGCGGTCCGGCGGAGGTGAAATTCGACAAAAAGGAAATGGAATATGTCATCGCCAACCTCGACGTGGAAGCGCTGGACGCCGAGATTCAGCGCGTAACGCCCATCATGCAGGCGGTTCATCAGGACCCGGCGGCTGCCCGCGCCGCGATTTTGGAAGCCCTCCCCAAAGCCCTGCCCAAAATCTCCGACACAAAGTTCCGCTTCGAGTTTCTTGCCTCGCCTGTTCAAATGTTTGGAGACGCCGAGGGGAATCTGACGGCAGTCGAAATCGAAGACAACCTCCTCGTCGAAAAAGACGGGGAGACAAAGGCAAAGGGAACCGGAAACAGGCGTCGGATTGAGGTGGAAACGGTCATCTTCGCCATCGGCGACAAGGTGGATGAGTCATTCGGTCTGCCGGTCGAGTGGAATGAATTCGTCAAAAGCGAAAATCCCCGCTTCGCCATCGAAGGGAACTCATTCGAAACGCCGTTCGAGGATGTGTTCGTGGGCGGCTGGTCTCGTAAAGCCAGTTCGGGGCTGGTGGGCTATGCCCGCAAGGACGGTACGAACGCGTCGAAGGCGGTCTGGCAATATTTGCAGACCCAACAGCCCATCGAGGTCAACATGGATGCCTTGTTCGAGCGCATCAGAGGCTTGGGCAAGCCGGTGGTGATGAAGGAAGACATCCGCAAACTGGAGGCGGCGGAGGCGGCAGAAGCCCAAAAGCGCGGGCTCGAAGCCTTCAAGTTCGACAGCAATGAAGACATGCTGCAAGCCATGGGCTTCATGGAAACCGCATAATCATCCCTGCCCCTCTCCCGGCGGGAGAGGGGTTTATGTTTGCCATGAAACTCTCCAATGTCGAATTCCGTGCAATGAACACACCCTGGCGCAGGTGGGGTCACAAGTATTTCGAAATGCCCATGTTCCGGCGGCTCGGTTTGGAGGCGAGGGACAAGGAGGTGCTTGAAATCGGTTGCGGCAACGGCTACGGCGCGTATTTGCTCAATCAACTCGGACCCAAAAGTTATATCGGTCTGGATGTAATGGAAGAGCAGATCGAGATTGCACGGCGAAGGTATCCGCAATACAATTTTCTCATTCAGGATGCGGCGGATTTGAGCCGGTTTACAGAGGGGAGCAAAGATGTGATCGTCATCTTCGGCGTTCTGCATCACATCCCCGAGTGGCGCAAGGTCATTGACGAGATCGCGCGCGTGCTGAAACCGGGCGGCAGTCTCTTTCTAGAAGAACCGCGCGGGCTGGATATCAAATTCTTCGACTTCCTCTTCCGCTGGGGTCACCCCAACACCGATTTTGGTTTGAAGGCGCTGGAAAAACACCTGACAGCGAGCGGCTTCCGCTTCCAAAAACTGTGGACGCCGCTGTTGACAATGTACCATTGCACGAAATGAAACGCGATTTGTACTTCAGCAAACCGCTCATGAACGCGGCGGGATCGTTGGGTTTCGCGCCAGATTTTCGCATGAGGATTTCGTTGGACCGATTTGGCGCGTTCGTGACCAACCCGTTCTCCCTGCGCCCGCGCCTGCCGGCTGCCCAACCAGCCTTGCTCCACTTCCCCGGCGGATTCCTGCTCCACACGGGGTTACCCAACCCCGGACTGAGCGCCGGGCTCCGAAAATACGCGGCAAAATGGAACAAGTCCGAACTGCCCGTCATCGTCCACCTCATGGCAGACCGCCCCGAAGAGACTCAGATCATGGTGCGGATGCTGGAGGAAATCGAAAACGTGATGGCAGTGGAACTCGGTTTTGCCCCCCTGCTGGCAGATGACATCATTTTGCTGACGCTCGAAATGTGCCTGGGCGAACTGCCGCTCATCTTTTGCCTGCCGATCGAACAGGTTTTGAACTTGGGACCGCGCCTCATTCAACAAGGCGCAGATGCCATCAGCATTGCATCCCCCCGCGGCGCACTGATGACTGATCACCTGATCACTGGAAGACTATACGGTACATCGCTCTTCCCACAAACACTCGAAACCGTACAGAACGCCGCCAAACTGGGGCTTCCCCTCATCGGCGGGCGCGGGGTATGGACAACAGAAAACGCCGACGCGATGCTTGCGGCGGGCGCGCTGGCGGTGCAGGTGGACGCGGCGTTGTGGAATCCCGCCTCTATTTTTTCGGTTCCAACAACATAACGGGGATACGTCTTGGGGCTGCGCGTTGTTTGTATTTTTCGTACCCGGCGTAATACGAAACCGCCATTCGCCACAGGCGCTCACGTTCCTCCCCATCGGTTTCACGAGCAATATACTTCCCTGACCTGCCCTTCAACAATATCTCACATTCAGGATGAGCCTTCAGGTTGTAATACCAACCCGGATTATGTTCACGCCCGAAGCTGGAGGCAATCAACGCAATTTTTCCGCCATCCAGCACTCCGATCAATGGCAGGGTGCGCGGCAACTTCGACTTTGCGCCGATGGTGGTCAGTTGGATGATCGTCCAGCCCGCCAGCTGGGAAACGGTAAAGCGGTTCCCGCTCAACTTCAGGATAAACTTGTCGATGCGATGAAGCCGGGTTGCAAAAAAGGCGGTCACCGGCTTCCACATTACAATTCGGTGGATCAGTCTTTGAAGGGCATTGGGCTTATTCATTTTTCCAGCCATATCGTCACCGGTCCGTCGTTGTGAATCTCAACCAGCATGTGCGCGCCAAATTGACCGCTCTGCGCGGCGACCCCGTAGCCACGCAAGAGTTCAACGAAGCGGTCTACCAGCGGCCGGGCAACATCGGGCAGGGCGGCATCGGTAAAGGAGGGGCGGCGTCCTTTTCTTGTATCGGCGTACAGGGTAAATTGAGAAACAACAATGGCTTCCCCTTTCACGTCCAGAATAGACAGGTTCGTTTTCCCCTGTTCATCTTCGAAGATTCGCAGGTTGGCGACCTTCTCAGCCAGGAATTTCGCTTCTTCTTCACCATCTCCGTAACCGACACCCAACAAAATCAACAGGCCCTTCCCAATGCTGGCAATGGTCTGCCCTTGGACTTTAACACTGGCATGAGAAACTCGTTGGATGAGAAGGCGCATTTTCGTTGGAACGCGGTGTAGCGTGACCGTGCCTGTTACGGCAACTGCATCGCTTCACGAACTTCCTTTATCGTCTCCTGCGCGATGACGCGGGCGCGTTCGGCGCCGTTGTTCAGAACATCCGCTACATGGTCGGGTTGGGAGGCGAGTTCGGCACGCTTGGCGCGGAAGGGTTCCAGATGCTGGTTCAGGTTGGCGGCGAAGCGTTTCTTGCAGTCCACACAGCCGATTCCGGCGCGGCGACATTCCGCATCGATCATATTCACTTCTTCGGCCGGGGAGAAGATCTTGTGCATCGAGAAAACATTGCAGACCTCGGGGTTGCCGGGGTCGGTACGCTTCATCCGGGCGGGGTCAGTGACCATTTCCATGACGCGGGCAGATGTCTCCTGCGGGGTGGCGGCAAGTTCAATGTGGTTGTTCAGGCTTTTGCTCATTTTGGCTTTGCCGTCAATGCCCAGCACTTTGAGGATTTCCGTATGCTTGACCTGCGGCTCAATCAGGACCTTGGTGTTGTAGCGGTAATTGAACGAACGGACAATCTCGCGCGCAAATTCGACATGCGGCGCCTGATCCACGCCGACGGGAACAACGTCTGTTTTATAGAGAACAATATCCGCTGTCATCAGAACGGGATAACCAAGCAAACCATAATTGACGTTCTCAGGCTGTTGTGCAACTTTTTCCTTGAAGGTTGGCAGGTCGGTGAGTTTGCCCAGCGCCGTGACCATCGAAAGATACGTATGGAGTTCCATCACTTCAGGAACATGCGACTGGATAAAAAGAATCGACTCCTCGGGGCGAATGCCCGCCGCCAGCCAGTCGAGCGCCATTTCGAAGGTGTTTTTCCGCAGATCCTGCGTGGTTTCAACTGTGGTCAATGCATGGACATCCACAATGCAATACACGCAGTCGTAGTCGTCCTGCAACGCGACATAATTTTGGATCGCGCCCAGATAATTCCCCAGATGTTGTCTTCCCGTCGGTCTTGCGCCTGAAAATACACGTCCTTTTTTAGCCATTCATAACCTCGAAATTTGCGTCATTGCGTTGAGCGAAAGGAGCGAACGGTGAAACAATCCCCAGCCCGGCGAATAGATTGCTTCGTCGGGCTGTGCCCTTCGCCATGACGGAATGTTATTCTCCAACCAATTTCTTCACCAACCCCAGTACCTCTCCGGGTTCGGCATGGCGGTGCAACTGCGATTTCGAGAACAACAACTCGCCATTCACCGTCACCTCGAACTTGCCGCCATCGGATGGCACAAGTGTAAGAGACTCTATCACGTGTTCATAATTCTTGAGTAATTCATCTGCCAAGCCCACGGCTCGACCGGTGTAGTGTCAGACCGCGCAGTATACAATTTCGATCTTCAGCATAAGCCCTCCGAAATTTGAAAAATTATAACATGCCGCGCATATTCGATTAAATTGACAATCGTTCTCCGCTATGTTATAACTCGCCAAACAATTTACGGACTTGCTCATCCAGAGAGGCTGAGGGACCGACCCTGTGACGCCTCGGCAACCAGTCAGTGATCAGTAATCAGTTTTCAGTGATCAGTGAAGAAGGTGCCAATTTCGGCGGACGATCTGTCCGGG
>JACAET010000042.1 GCA_013388685.1 Chloroflexota bacterium
GATGCGCCCCAGCGGCTCGGAGACGGTACTGACGAAGATGGCTTTGTTCTGCGGCGAGGCGCTGCGGTAGACGATTTGGCTGGCAAGCACGGTCTTGCCGCTGCCGGGTCCGCCGCTGATGAGTAGGGTGCTGTGAGCGGGCAAGCCGCCGTGCAGGATTTCGTCCAGGCCGGGGATGTGAGTGGGGATGCGTTCCATAGGGTTACTCTTTCTTTGTCCTCATCCCCTGCCCTTCCCCCGTGGGGGGAAGGGAGTTCCCCTCTGCCTTTGGGAGGGGGGCGGGGTGAGGGCTTCCCTCTCCCTGTGGGAGAGGGCCAGGGTGAGGGCGAGAAGTTTCCAACAACTGATGAATGGTCTCGACGAGAACTTCTTTGCGCAAGGGCTTGAGCAAAAAAGCGTCGGCGCCAGCCAAGCGGGCGCGCTCTTCGATAAGCAGGAAGGTAAAGCACAAGATGGGAATGCGGCGGGTGGCGGGGTCGCTTTTCAGGTCACGGCAGGCTTGCAGACCGTCGCGGCGCGGCAGAATCGCTTCGGTGATGACCAGGTCCGGCGGGTGTTGGCGTGCCAGTTCCACCAGGTCATCGCCCCCTTCGGCGAAACGCAGTTCGAATTGGTCTTGCAGGGTTTGTTCGAGCGCGCGGCGCATGAAGGGGTCGCGTTCGCCGATGAGGAGGGCGGGAGGGGACATGAGGGGGGTCCTTCTGATAAGCAATATTCAGTAGATCACGAAAAACCCGGCGTAGATTGCGCTCTCTAGCGCAATTTCGGCGTTAGAGAACGCCTGTTACGCGCTTTCGTGAAGTACTGATATTCTGTGTGTCGAGTATATCCGTTTTTGAATTCGGAATGAATTACAATGTTATAAGTATTTGCCGTGAGATCGTTGTTGCGCAAAGACAGCGGAAAAATCATTTGCAGGAGATTCAAGATGCCTATCACCCTCGACGGATCGTCTCTCACCATCGAAAAACTGGTTGCGATTGCGCGAAATAACGAAAAAGTGGAACTTGCTCCCGAAGCGCTGGAGCGCATCAAAATCTGCCGCGCCATGCTGGAGGAGAAACTTGCCGCCAAAGAAATCATGTACGGCACGAATACCGGCATCGGCGAGTTTTCGGAGCATGTGCTTTCGGATGAGCAGGTAAGAGAGTTTCAGAAATATCTGATCTATAACCACGCGGCAGGCATCGGCGAACCGGCGCCCATCGAATATGTGCGCGCGGCGCTGGCAAGCCGCATCAACGTCCATGCGCACGGCAATTCGGGATGCAGACCTGAAATCACCCTGACACTGGTGGAGATGCTGAACAAAGGCGTCACGCCGGTTGTTTGTCAGAAGGGGTCGGTAGGCGCGAGCGGCGACCTGGCTCCGATGGCGCAAGCGGCGCTGCTGCTCATGGGCGAAGGGGAAGCCTGGTTCAACGGCGAGCGGCTTCCAGGTCACGAAGCGATGCGGCGGGCGGGGATTGCGGTCCCCGGCTTGCAGGCACGCGACGGGCTTGCCGCTATCAACGGTTCGAATCTGCTGACCGCCATGTCTGCGCTGCATATTTACGACATGGAACGTCTGCTCAAACAGGCAGAGATTGCGGCGGCGATGTCCATCGAGGCATTGCTTGGCAATCTCAAACCCTATAACACCAAACTGCATGAACTGCGCGGCTTCGCGGGGGCAATTACGTCGGCAAAAAATATCATGAAAGTCATTGAAGGCTCCGACCTCACGACAGGCAAAATGAAGACGAAAGTGCAAGACGCCTACTCGATGCGTTCCACGCCGCAGGTCATTGGCGCGGCGCGCGATGCGATTGCGTATGCGCGCTCGCAGGTCGAGATCGAACTGAACGGGGTGGGCGATAACCCGATCTTTGTGCCGGAGTTGAAATTGACCCTGACCGGCGCAAACTTTCAGGGGACTCCCGTTGCCCTGCCGATGGATATGGCGGGCGCGGCGATTACGATGGTGTGCGTGCTTTCGGAACGGCGCATGAACCGTCTGACCAATCCGGCTCTTTCTCAGGGACTGCCTGATTTCCTCGCCCATGAGCCCGGTTTCTACTCTGGGATGATGCTCAGCCAGTACACCGCCGACCATTTGATCGTGGAACAGCGAATCCTTTCCGCGCCTGCCAGTATTCAATCCATCCCTGCGGCGGCAGACCAGGAGGACTTCGTCTCGATGGGGATGAACACTGCTATCAAGAACGGACAGATTCTGGATAATGCGTATGGGGTCATCGGCATCGAATTCATGGCGGCGGCGCAGGCGCTCGATTTTCGCGAGTTCACGCCGGGGCGCGGCACACAGAAAGCGCGGGAGGTCATCCGACGATACGTGAAGCACCTCGATATTGATAGACCGTTATATCCCGATCATAACGCGATGAAGGAGTTGGTGAAACGCGGAGAGATATTGGAGGAGGTGGAGAAGGTGGTGGGAGGTTTGAATTGACCCTAGACTATGGGCGATGGAAAGTCAACGGTCAATCATCCCCGGTCTTTTCGACATGACGATGAAAACACTCATCCTGCTCCTTATCCTATTTATTCTGACTGCCTGTGCGCCTGCCTCGGATCAGACTCCCCCGAGCCTGCCTCCGTCACCGGCGAATACAATTGCACCGGTGATCGTCAAACCACCTGCCGCCCAAACGCCTCTTGCGCGCGGTGTCAACCTCGGCAACATGCTCGAAGCGCCGAACGAGGGCGAATGGGGCTTGTTCGTTCGAGAGGAGTATTTCGACCTCATCCAGGAGGCGGGCTTCGACTTTGTCCGTTTGCCGGTGCGCTGGAACAGCCATGCAGAAATGGATGCGCCTTACACGATTGACCATGCCTTCTTTGCCCGCGTGGATCAGGTTATGGAATGGGCGTTGGAACGGGACCTTGCCGTCATCGTAGACTTCCATCACTACGAAGAAATGGCTTCGGAGCCGTGGAGACACAAGGACAGATTCCTGGGCATTTGGAAACAGATCGCCGAGCATTACAAGGATTACCCGTCCACGGTTTTATTTGAACTGCTCAACGAGCCAAACAGCCAACTCGATGCCGCATTGTGGAACCAGTATCTTGTCGAGGCGCTGGCGGTTGTGCGTGAATCAAATCCCGCGCGTGACGTGGTGATCGGTCCTGTCAACTGGAATGCCCACGACCGGCTGTCCACCCTCGACGTTCCACAGGACAACCATCTTATCGTTACGTTTCATTACTATCTGCCGTTCGAGTTCACGCATCAGGGCGCGGAGTGGATCGGGGATAAGTCGAATCAATGGCTTGGCACGGAATGGGGGAGCCATGCGGAGAAATCTGAGGTTGTCCGTCACTTCGACTCTGTTGCGAAATGGGCGAAGCGGCATGGAAACATCCGCATGTTGTTGGGGGAGTTCGGCGCGTATTCCAGGGCAGACATGGACTCGCGCGTCCGCTGGACGGCGTTTGTCCGTGAGCAGGCGGAACGTCACGGGTTCGCGTGGGCGTATTGGGAATTTGGATCAGGTTTTGGGGTGTATGATCCACAGGCGCGTCAATGGCGGGACGCGTTGCTGCGGGCGTTGATCCCTTGAAAACAAGAGCGGACAGTTCGTCACTGTCCGCTCTTGTTTATGGCTCGACGCTCACGATCCCGCCCAGAGTGTTCAACTTCAGCGTCCATGTACTGCCGGGGGTAAATTGCTGAAATTCGGAAACAGATCCGGCAGTGTACGATTCCTGCGCGCCATCTTCGGTAAGGAAGTAAACAGTTAACGTTTCGGATTTATCCCCGAGTCGCTGGTCGCTGGCGAGATTGGGCGAATCATACACGGGTTGCAGGTCATTACCCTCGAGTGTATACGTTTGAATTGTCGTCCATTCGTCCACGGTGTAGGAGCAGTATTGCTCGGTCTCCGTGTGACATTCCTCGACCACCTCCGAATAACCGTTGCCTTTGTCAATGGTTTTCTGCTCGCACACTTCCCGGCTGTCGTCGTAGCAGGAAACGTTGTACGCGTCCGACGGCGGATTGCCGCGCTCGTCGGTGTAATTGATCGGGCGAATCTCCTGCACCGGCACCACGGTTTGCCAGTAGACATCGGTCACGGTTGCCTGAACCGATCGAGACGGGAACAGGAACAGGAACAAGCCAGCCACACAGCACACGGCGAAGAACGCCAGAATCCCGCCGATCAACAGCCAGTTGGTCTTTTTAGGCGCCGCGGGTTTGAGCGTTCCACCCATCGGTCCAGACGGAGCAGCCGCCTGCGCCTTTGGCAGCGCCGCTCCGCAATTCGAGCAGGTGGATTGACTGCCCGGGTTCTCGGTTCCGCAATTGCCGCATCGGATCATCCTGGGCGGAGGCGGTGGCGCGGTCATCACCTGTCCCGCCTCGCGCGCCTTGCCCTCCTTCAAATCCGCGCCGCATTGGGAGCAGGTGACTGCGGTTGCCGGGTTACGCGTGCCGCAGAAGCCGCAGTGAATATCCGCGCCGGACTGCGCGGCTTTAACCTTTTCCTCCTCTGTGATGAATTTCTGCTCCGGCGGCAGTTCGAACTTCACATTCTCCGGCTGCGGCGCGCCGCAGTTTTCACACGTCTTCACACTGCCGCGGTTGCGCGTGCCGCAGTTCGGGCAGGTCCATTGATTTTCCACGTATCCCAGGGTGCGTCTGGTTCCCATAATGTCGGCTCCTTACTCGATGCGCCAATTATAAAAGAGGTCTCATATCCATCCATGCCGCTGGCGTACTTCCTCGATGCGGGCTTCGCAGTCCGGCTCGGGGTGCGGATTGACATCCTGCGTCTCCGACTCCCCTGTGCCGGTCAGCGCAGAAAAGGACGCCTCCACGCCGTTTGCCACGTTGACCGGGTCGTAGCCGCCTTCGAGGACGAAGACGATCTTCCCGCCGCAAAATTCTTCCGCCAACGCGACGACCTTCCGCGCCAACGTCAAATATCCGCGTGTGGAAAGTCCCAGCATGGTGAGGGGGTCGTTCCAGTGCGCGTCGAACCCCGCTGAAACGAAAATCATCTGCGGCTGGAACGACTCGACGAACGGCTTGAAGATGCGGTCTGCAACCTGTTCGTACACCTGATCTCCGGCATAGGCTGGGAGCGGCACGTTGACGATCCGTTTCCTGGCGTCCGGCGCGTCGGTGATCCAGCCGGTGCCGGGGTAGATGCCCCATTGATGTGCGGAGAGAAACGCCGCACGTTCATCGTGGAGAAAAGCCGCCTGTGTGCCGTTGCCATGGTGGGCGTCGTAGTCAATGACCATGACGCGCTCCAGCCTGTGCGTCAGGGCGTCCTTTGCCGCAATGGCGACGTTGTTGAACAGGCAGAAGCCCATGGCGCGATCCGGTTCGGCATGATGCCCCGGCGGGCGGACGAGGGCGAAGGCGTTGCGCGCTTCCCCGTGCAGGACGGCGCGTGAGCAGGTGGTGACCCCTCCCGCCGCGAGCAGGGCGTCGTCGAACGAGGTGTGAGTGACGTAGGTGGGGGCGTAGTCAATGATGGCGGGCGCTTCTTCGCGGCAGACCTTTTCCAGCGCGGCAACAAGTTTGGGGTGATGCACCAGGCTCACGTCCTCGGGCGAAGCGGGCTTTGCCTCCACGCGTTCCACCGAATAGGAGGACAGTTTTGAGATCAGGAGTTCGAGTCTGCCGGGTCGTTCGGGGTGATCGGGATAAGCGTGTTCCGGCGATTGCAAAAAGGTGTAAAGGGTGGTCATGCCTGCATTATAGCCGTTCTGCGCGTACAGCGCCGCGTCCGGATCGTCAGGGTTGCAAAGAACCTGTTTCACCTGTATAATGCCATCTACATTTTGCAACCGGAGTAATTCAAGTGACAGATCAGAATCATGCCCTGCCCGCTCAGGGGAGCGATCCTAAATTGCAGGGAGAACAATCCAACAACAACAACCAAACCATGGAGTCCCTGCTGAAAGAACAGGAACTTAGTATTGATTTTCCTCAGGCGGGCGAGATCCGCAAGGGCCACATTGCCAGTATCAGCCCCTCACAGATTCTTGTCAGCATTGGCGCAAAGTCGGAGGGATTGGTATCCGGCAAGGAATTGGAACAATTGTCTGCCAAGGAACGGGAAGCGTTGGAAGTGGGGCAGGAAGTGTACGTGTACGTCATCAGCCCCGAGGATTCCAACGGAAACGTCGTGCTGTCGTTGAAGCGCGCACAGGAGCAGATCTCGTGGGATAACGTGGACAGGCATCTCGAAGAAAACAACGTGATCGAAAGCAAGATCATCGGTTTCAACAAGGGCGGGTTGATCGCCTTGGTGGAGGGATTGCGAGGCTTCATCCCTTCCTCGCAGGTCAGCGCCTTGCGCCGTATGCAATCCACGGGCGATACGCCCGAACAACGCTGGCAGAAAATGATCGGGGAGCCCATCTCGGTGCGCGTGATCGAGGTGGATCGCGAGCGCCGCCGTCTCATCCTCTCGGAAAAAGCCGCCAGCACCGAGTCGCGCCAGTCCATCAAGGAACGCGTGCTCGAGGAATTGCAGGTGGGCGGCGTGTATACCGGGCGCGTCACGAGCGTGGCAAACTTCGGCGCCTTTATCAATGTCAACGGCGCAGACGGATTGGTTCATCTTTCCGAAATCTCCTGGGATCACATCGAACATCCGCGCGAGGCGCTGGAAGTGGGGCAGGAAGTCAAGGTCAAGGTCATCAACATTGACCGCGAAAAGAAACGCATCGGTCTTTCCATTCGCGCCCTGCTGGAGGATCCCTGGAAGGCGCGCCTCGAAAGATATAGCGTGGGTCAACTGGTCGAGGGGGTCATCACCCGTCTGACCAAGTTCGGCGCCTTCGCCCGGCTCGAAGGCGACATCGAAGGTCTGATCCACATCTCCGAAATTTCCGAGAATCGCATCGAACATCCGAAGGAAGTTCTCAAAGAGGGCGACGTGAAGACCTTGCGCGTCATCCGCATAGACCCCGAACAGCGCCGCATCGGGTTGAGCCTCCGCAAAGTGGATTCCGCCGCCTTTGCCGATAAAGACTTCAAACTGATGACCGCCGAATTCGGCGCCCTCGAACACGATGAGGCGCCCGAAGACAAGCCCGCCTCCTCCGCCGGGGATGTTCCCGAACCGGACGCCTAGCCTGAAATACCGAACGTCCCGCCTCAGGCGGGACGCTCTTTTCCCCGAATGCTGATCATCGATTCGCACCAAGACCTTGCCTGGAACATGCTCACCTACGGGCGGGATTACACGCGTTCGGTCGAGGAAACGCGCCGCCTCGAAGCAGGAACGAATATTCCCGCCCGCAACGGCGATTGCCTCATCGGCTGGCCCGAATATCAGCGGGGAAACATCGCGGTCGTTTTCGCCACGCTTTATGCCACCCCCGCCAGAAAAATGGAACCGGGGGACATTGTGGTCTACAAAGACTCCGCAACCGCCCACCGACTTTATCGGGAGCAAATTGACCTTTACCGTACATTGACGGACACCCACCCGGACAAATTCCGCCTCATTACCTCAACCTCCGAACTGGATTCCGTCATCGCGCACTGGTCTACACCCCCACCTGACTCTGGCGGACATCCCGTCGGCTTGATTTACCTGATGGAAGGCGCCGACGGCATACGCTCGCCGCACGAGCTCGCCGAATGGTGGGCACTGGGTCTGCGCATGATTGGTCTCGCGTGGGCTGGCACGCGCTACTGCGGCGGAACCGACGATCCGGGACCCTTGACCGACGAGGGACGCCGATTGATCTCTGCCATGGCAGAGTTCAACTTCATCCTCGATCTCAGCCACATGGATGAAGCCGCGGCGCGCGAATCGCTCGATCGTTATGAAGGACCCGTCATGGCAACCCATGCCAATTGCGCGGCGCTTCTGCGCGGAGCGGAAACGAATCGCCACCTGCCGGACGATGTCATTCGCGGTCTCATCGAGCGCGCGGGCGTCATCGGGCTGATCCCGCTCAACACCTTTCTCAAGCCTGGTTGGACGCGTAAAAGCGGCGGGCGCCGCGCAGAGGTCCCGCTGGATGCGTTGATTGCGCATATTGACCACATCTGTCAGATGGCGGGGAATTCCGAACATGCCGCCATCGGCTCCGATTTCGACGGTGGCTTTGGCTTGCAGTCCATTCCGCCCGAATTGGACTCGATTGCCGATCTACCCCTGATCGCCTCGAAACTGATGGAACGCGGCTATAGCCAGACCGATGCGGCAAACGTGCTGGGTGGGAACTGGCTGAGATTCCTACGGAGGCATCTGCCTGCATGAACGGCGAACCCGATATTCGAATTTCTTACCTGCGCGTACGGTTCAGCCTGCTCGTGGTGTTTTTTGGCTCCTTCGTATTGACGGTAGGAGCCAAACCCAACTGGTTCGGCTGGGACCGAAGCCCTGTGGTCGGTTTCATTCAGATCGCTGTGTTCCTGATCGGGCTGGCGCTGATTTGTCTGGGCGGTTACGTCGGTTTGATCGCCCTGTGGGGCAGGGAACCGCGCAGCATCGTTGCAGATATTGGAATGCGGATGGTCGGCACCGGCTACGTGGTGGCAGTCTTCACCGGCATGGCGGACGTGTTCGGCCTGGGTTCGCACCTCCTGCCGATGACGCCGTATTTCGGTCCTTGGCAATCGGGAGGCGTCGTGATCGGGCAGGTGGTGATTGCCCTTGGTTTTCTGATGATGATCCCCTATCATTCGTATTTCAAAAAAGCCGCCGATTGACAAAGTCCCGCAATGGACGCGGGACTTTGTCAGCACGATTTTATTGTTCCCCGGCAAGGAATCGCTTTGCCGTTTCCGCCAGGATGGCGGTTCCAACGGGCAGGGCGCGTTCGTCAAGGTCGAATTTGGGGTGATGAAGTTTGAAATCCTCATGTCCTCTCTTTTGCACGCCCAGGGTGAACATTGCCCCCGGCGCCATTTCGAGAAAGACGCTGAAATCCTCCGCGCCAAGCGTTTTTCCGATCTCGTGAACCTTGTCGGCGCCGAGCATTTCCCTTCCCGTCTCCTCGATCACCCGCGAAACCCGCTGGTCGTTGATCATCGGCGGTCCCCCGTATTGGAATTTGAGGTCGTAATCGCCGCCCATCACCCTCGCGATGTTGAAGGCGCGCCCCATTTCCT
This sequence comes from Chloroflexota bacterium, assembly GCA_013388685.1. Lineage (GTDB taxonomy): Bacteria > Chloroflexota > Anaerolineae > Anaerolineales > Villigracilaceae > Defluviilinea. The sequence goes on from JACAET010000042.1 coordinate 9,095, forward strand.
CGCGGATTTGCATTTGAACCTCCTGGTTCGTAAAGCGCGTAGTCCCGCTGATCTCCACCCGGTCGGGGATTACATTTTGGGTAAAGCCGCCGTGAACTGTGCCGATGCTGACTACCGCCGGTTGGAACGGATCGAGCCTGCGCGAGACAATTCCGTTCAACCCGATGATGACGTGCGCCAGCAGATGAAACGGGTCAACGGTCTGGTCGGGATGCGCCCCGTGTCCGCCCTTGCCTGTGATCACGCCAAACCAGCTATCCACCCCTCCCGAACACGGACCGCCGTTGATTCCGATCGTCCCAACCGGTTGGGACGGGTCCACATGCTGTGCGATGACGAAATCCACGCCCTCCATGGCGCCTTCCGCCGCCATGCGCTGTGCGCCGCTCTTGCCTTCCTCGTCCGCGGTTTCTTCACAAGGCTGAAACAAAAACCTCACGCGTCCCGGCAGTTTTTCCTGCGACAGCAACCATGCCGCTCCCAGCGCCATGGCGGTATGCGCGTCATGTCCACAGGCGTGCATGGCGCCGGGCGTTTGGGAGGCATACTCGTATTCATTCTCCTCGAGGATGGGCAGCGCGTCCATATCCGCGCGGATGGCGACCACTTTGCCCCCCTCCCCGATCTCAGCGACCACACCGGTCTTCCCCACCCCGCGCCGGACTCTGTACCCCATCTTTTCCAACTCCTCCGCCACGATTTTCGCCGTGCGGTGCAGTTCAAAACCGATCTCCGGGTGCATGTGAAAGTCACGCCGCCATTCGATCAATTCTTCCGAAATCGCATACGATTGTTTGAGCATCCTTTACCTCTCTGATCACTGATCACCGACGACTGTTTCTCGGTTCCCTCTCCGCCGCCGTCATGATTCGATCCAACTCCTTTTCCTGTTGCGGATCCAAAGGCGGGACGACATGCTCGCGCAAAATCCTCTCCGCTTCCGCGATGGCGTAATCCGCCATTTGTTTGCGCTCGAGTTTACCTTCCCACGTGTCCCACGAATTGCGTTCCGCCAGTTTGGTGAGCGCCAGTTCGCCTCCGCGCAAATGCTTTAGAGTATGTTTTTGCCCGAGAAAATTGCGCGTCCCGCCCATCACTTCCTTGATGACCTCCACCGCCAGATGCTCCGCATCGGCAGACAGTCCCCTGCGCAGCCGCAGAACGCTTCCCGCCAGTTCGTTATCCAGCACCATTTGGGCAAAGGACCCCATCACTCCCGCCTCCATCTCGCCAATGCCGGAAAGTTCGTCCGCGCCTGCCAGGGCAGGGACGGCGGCATTGAGTCCGCGTTCGAAAGCGTTTTGAACGTCGAGGGTGTGGGCGTTCGTGGAAAATCCGTACACGTTGACGGAGAATCCGTAAAAATGTCCGAGTTGAACCGTGGCGGCGGAGGCAAGACCGAGTTCAACGCCTCCCCAGATCAATCCCGTGCGCGGTTCCAGCATCCCCAGTCGTCCGCAATACACCACGCCGCATCCCGGACGAATGATTTGCGCCAACACCAGCGGCGCAAGCGACTCGGCGCTCTGTTGCACGATGCTTCCCGTAAGGGTCATCGGCGAGGTGGCGCCTCCGGTGGGACAGGGCAAATTCGCATGAATGACCCCATACTTTGCCATTTCCATGACGGCTTCCGCGGCGACATCGTGCAGGGTGAGCGGGCTGACCGGCGAAAGCGAAAGGGTCAACTCCTGCGCAGGGATGCCGACCACCGCCGCCATTTCCACCGCATAGCGCACCTCATGACCAAATTGAATGCCGGGTCCCTGCACGGGTTTGGTGGTGTGGGGCAGGGCATTGCGAAACATATGCAGAGACAGCATTTCGTTCGAAACGTCGGGCGGCGTAAAGAAGGGGGTGACGGTGTGGCAGTGGGGGAGCGCATCCAGCAGACGTACCGCGTCTTTCGCATCCTGAATCGTCGCCGCCCGGCGGGTGCCGGTTTTCGCGTCGAACACATCCCGCGCGCCGCCCAGGTTGTGAAAGTACAACTCCCCGCCGCCCAGTTCATTGACCTGCCCATTGCGCCCGCGAATGACCGGGCGTTTGTTTGCCTTTGCAACAGACTCCATCACCAGGTCCGGGGGGAAGCGCACGCGGTTCTCTTTGACCGTGCAACCGGCGTCCTGCAGGATTTTCAGGCTGGGCTGATGGGTCCAGAATACGCCCGCTTCCTGCAAAATCTCAAGCGTGGCTTCGTGCATGGCTTGAACGTCTTCATCCGATAAAAATGTTAACGGCGGCATAAGTCTCCTTGTACCATTTGCGAGAGGGACCGAAACCTGCTTATCCATGCAACGCCTTCGCCAGAAATTCCACGCGTTTCGATTCGGCGTCCAACACATTCTCGCTCTTCAAAAACGAATGTCCTTCGTCTTCATACAAAAGGAAGTCCACCCTCTTGCCCAGTTCGACAAGTTTATCACGCGTCTCCAGCGAATCGGAGGCAGGGCAGCGCGGGTCGTTGCCGCCGCAAATCATTTGCACTGGCGCGTTGATGCGCTCCAAAAAGAAATAGGGCGAAGCGTTGTACCAGCGCTCGTAATTTTCCTGCGGGTCGCCCATATTTTCGATGTTCCAGTGTTGAAGGTCTTCCCGCGAATCCTCGTGCGACTTGAACCAATTCGTAAACGGCACCACCGCCGACCCTGCGCACCACAATTCGGGAAAACGGGTCAGGCAAGCCATTGTCAAATATCCGCCGTGACTTCTTCCCGTCACCGCCAGCCGGCTGGCAAGCCCTTCTCGCAAAAGGTATTGCGCGCCTGCCGCCACATCGTCTGCATCCACACTGCCCAGCGCAAAACGCGCCGCATATTGCCATTGCCGCCCATACCCCGTCGAACCGCGATAGTTCGGCGCCAGCACCACATAGCCGCGGCTCGCCAAATGCGTCATCACAGGATGCCACTCTGCGGCATAATGCCAGTTCGGTCCGCCGTGAATCATCACCACCGCCGGCGCGGGCGTTTGTTTCGGGCGATACAACAGCGCAGGGACAGACGCGCCGTCCCTGCCTGGATACTCGATTTCCTGGGGCAGGGGAAATTCCGCATTCGACAATTCATCGTCCAACGAATTCGTCAATGGGATGGATGCGCCTGACTCGAGATCGGACATCCAGAGATCCGCCGGCTGGCGCGGACTGCTGAACGTCGTCACCACCCGCTTCGCATCTGACGTAAACCTGATTCTGCCATGGATGCCTTTTCCCGCCTGGAGCGTTTTTCTCCTCCCCTCTGCACCGACGATTTCCAGCCAGTTTACCGCCCCTTTGCTCTGCGTGTAGACAATGGTTGGGTATGAGGAGCCGGGCAAGAGATCAGGGGCAAACGCAGGCAGTTGCGAATCTCCCTCGCTTTGCGTCAACCATTCGATTTGTCGCGTGGAAAGGTCATATATCCCAATATCGAACCAGCCGCGCTCATCCGATTGAAATGCCAGTTTTCCTCCCTGCGGCGCCCAGTGGGGTTCGCCGGCGTTCAGCGGAAGTTGAAAGGCATCCCTTGTTTCCAGATCAACCACGAAAATGCCGTAGTCCTGCCCCTCCATTTCACAACAGACCGCCAAATGTCTCCCATCTGGCGACCATTCCACCTGCCAGGCGGGGTGACCGGTATCCAGCACGAGTTGCGGCTTGCCCCCCTGCGCTGAAAGGAGGTACGCGCTGAAGTGTCCCTGCTCATTGCTGAGAATTGCCAGTTGCCTGCCATCCGGCGACCAGCAAAAGTTGGGTTGAAGGGCATAGGCGACGTTGGGGGTTAAGTCGGTGTGCCGCTTGGTGATGAAATCATAAATGACGAGATGGTAACTTTCACTGCCGTCGGCATCCATCACATAGGCAAGGCGGGAGCCATCGGGCGAGTAGCGCGGGTTGAACTTCCCGCCGGGCGAGAAGGTGAGGGGCGAGGGTGCTGTCTCGCCAGGCGGGAAGGGCGCTTCATAGATTTGCCATTCGCCGCTTTTGTTCCAGGCAAAGGCGAGTTTCGAGCCGTTTGGGGAAATATCGAAGTGAGCGTCCACGTGTGGGACGCGAAGGAGTGTGGCGAGATCGAGCATGGCAGGATGTTATAGGGGATGACAGTCGTCGGCGCGGCGGCTGTCACTCGTTTTATGGGGTTGCGGGTGCGAGTTCATGTGCGGGCAGGGTGTCCATGCCGGCTTTGTGAGCGAGGTCGAAGACAAAGGCATGGAGTCGCTCCACTTTGACAGGATCAAGCACCGGCGGGGTGTAGGAGGCGAGCAGTTCCTTCACGCGCAGTTTGGCGCGTCCGAAGGTATCCAATCCGCCGGCTTCCTTCCAGCCGCGAATCGAGTCGCGGTCGATCACGCTGCTGGGGATGTGCTGTTCTTTGCGAAAGAGCTGCATGGTGATCTTTTGCTTGAGGAAGTCGCCGCCCTTGAAGTTGATGTTGTTGTCGTAGAAGCCGGTGGCGAGTGTTTCGGTGTGGACTTTCATGCCGGCGATCATGCGTTTTGCCATGGCGATGCCCTCCGCGTCGATGACGAGTTTTTCGGGACTTTGGCAAAGGAGCGAATCAAGCATGCCCGCGCCGGAGATCATGTTGATGCCGCTGAGCGCGCCAATCAGGGCGCCCATGCCGCTTTCGAGCCCGGCCTGCATATCCAGCACCTTGGATTCGGTGGTGCCGAGGTAGGCATGGGTGGGCAAGCCGAGTGATTTGCCGACCTGTGCGTAAGAGGAGTCGATCATGGCGGTTTCGACTGCGCCCATGGGGGTGCCGCCTTTGCGCATATCGAAGATGGCGGGCGCGCCGCCCCACACGATGGGGGAGCCGGGCTTGGCAAGTTGATGGATGGTGATCCCTGAGAGGCATTCCGCCGCGTGTTGTGTGACGGCACCCAGCAGGGTGACCGGCGCCGCCGCGCCCGCCAGCGGCATGGAGACGATTTCGGCGGGAACGCCGGCGCGCGCCAGGGCAATCAGGTTGCCGGCGCCAAAATTCGACCAGATCAGCGGCGGGGAGGGGCAGACATCGAAGATGGCGCGCGGTTTTTCCCGCAATTGTTCCCGCCCGCCGGCAAAGATGGCGAGCATCTCGATCATGTGGTGTACGGTTGTGTTGGTGAAGGCGCCGGTGACGATGGGTTTTTTCGAATAGAGCATGACCAGATACAGGCGGTACAGGTCGTGCAGGTCTTTAGGCACGTCGTCGCAGACCACCGCCGTGGATTGCGCGTCGTATTGCGGGATCTGTTCGGCGACCTTGATGAGTTTGATCAGGTCATGCGTTTCGGTGGTTTTGTGTTCGAAGGTGTCGGGGTCGAGGATGGTGACGCCGGAGGAACCCGGGTCGAAATGGACGGCATCATCTCCGTATTGGACCCTAGGGTTGCCTTCGTAATCGTAAAGATGGAACTGGCGAGGAATGGTTTCCAGCGCCTTGTGGACGATCTGCTCGGGGATTTTGACGACGAACGTTTCTTCATCCACCTGGGCGCCCGCCTCGGCGAGCAGTTTGCGCGCCTCCGCGTTCAACACTTTGACGCCCGGCTTGAGCATGAGTTGATATGCCTCTTCGAGAATGCGCGGGATCAAATCTTCGGACAGTAAAGTGAGTTTGGGTTGCATGTGACACCTCCGGTAAATAATAGTATTTCTTGCTCTGTTGCAAGCACATGATTTAACTGTTGCGGAACCCTTTTTCCCTCACCCCCAACCCCTCTCCCAACGGGAGGAGGCAAGGGGGTGAGGGAAAAGGCGATGATCCATACCTTTGGGCATCTTCGCAACGGAGCAATGATTTCTCTTTGACAAAGCAGGACGGATAGAAGCAGGGGTTGAAGGCTTGCAGATTTCATCAGCCTGAACTTTCAGCCTGCCGCAATGCGCAACTCTTTCTCGACTGCCTCGATGATCTTCGTCATCTCTTCGCTGATTTTCGGATCGAGCGGATCGGGTTGATGTTCCTGCAAAATGCGCCTTGCCTTGGCGAGCGCCCAATCGCGCGCATCGTCCTTCTTCGTTTCCCATTCGCTGTACGGACGGCGGTCCATGAATTGGGGGCGGAAGAGTTCGCGGGCGTGCCGGCGGGTGTGCTTTTGCGCAAGGAAGTGACCTCCCGGTCCGACGTTGGCAATCGTTTCCAACGCCAGCGTTTCCTCGTTGACCTCGATGCCCTGCATCATCTTGTGGACCATCGAGAAGATTTCGCAGTCCAGCATCATCTCGGCGTACGACCAAATGCGGCTGCCGTGCAGGAACCCGCAACCGAGAAGCATATCGGACATGACGACGCTTGCCATGAAACTGGAGAAGGCTCCCTCCACGCCAGCCTGCCAGTTGGGCTCCTTGGCGCCGGTGGCAAAAGCGCCCATCGAAAGCGGAATGTTGTAAAAATCCGCCAGAGCGTTGGTTGCCGCGCCGAAGAGAAAATCCTCCGGTCCACCGCCCGTGTAGGCGCCGCTTTGAAGGTCGGCGGCGGTTTGCGCGGCGGCATAGAAGACCGGAGCGCCCGGGAATGCCAGTTGCAGTAACGCCGTTGCCGCAATGACCTCCGCGTTGCCAACCGCCAGGTTTCCCGCCATCGTTGCGGGACCCGTGGTCAGGCAGGATGTCATCGTCATGAAGCCGGTCGGGATTCCGTGCTCCGCCGCAATCAATGCCGCCTCCAGGCTGCCGCCGTCGTGACCGAGCGGGGAGGCGGTGCATTGCATCAGTGAGAGAACGGGATGTTTGCGCAGTTCCTCCTTGCCGCCGACGAGCAGTCCAGCCATCTCCATTGCGGCGCGGGCTTCATGGACGGAATAGATCGACTCAGTCTGGACGTGTTTGGTGGAGTTCTCCCAAATGGTTTTTATCTCGTGCAAGCCGCGCGTTTCGGCGGGTTTATCCTGCGCGGAGACAGGTACCCAGTGGAAGCCGACCTCCTCCGTGGCGTCGGCGACGCGGGCGATGTCGCGTACGTCGCGCAGGCTCGAGGTCCGTTTTTGACCGGTTTCGATGTCAATCACTTCCACGCCGCAGCCATCCGTTCCAAGAAACACGTGATTGCCATCCAGCGGGCAATCCTGCGCCGGGTCGCGCGCTGCAAGCGTATACGCGGGCGGACATTTCTTCAGCGCCTCTTCTATGACCTGCGGCTTGGCGCGGACGATCTTCCGTTCCTCATCCACGCTGGCGCCGTTTGCCTCCCAGATTTCCAGCGCGCGTTCGGACGGAAAGCGAACGCCGACGTTTTCGATGATCCACAACGTCGCATCGTGAATCTTTTGCACTTCCTCGGTTGACAGCACTTCGAGCCGCAACTTTGGATTGCTGATGGATTTGATGTTTTTGGACATGAGCCCTCCCGAGGCTGATGTCTCTACTCTCTCTTTGCTGGTCGTTTGTGCCGCTTGTTGTAGATTTTTTATCTCCTTTGCGCTTTTGATGCGAAAGTTATTTCATAGCGCCAAGTCCGATGCTGAGAGCCTTCTGGCGCCGTAACATTAGTCCTTGCCAACCAGTTTCTTCGCCAGCTGCACCGCGCCGACGGCGTCCTCGGAGGTGCCGTCCGCCTTGATTTTTTCCGCCCATTCGCGGGTAATCGGCGCGCCGCCCACCATCACCTTGATGCGCGGGCGCAGACCTTCCTTGTCCAATTCTTCTATGACCTCGCGCTGGCGGACCATCGTGGTGGTGAGCAGGGCGCTCAAGCCAATGAGCTGCGCATCAATTTCGAGCGCCTTGCCGATGATTTTCTCTGCGGGCTGATCCACGCCCAGATCAACGACCTCGAAACCAGAAGCCGAAAGCATGGTGCCGACCAGCGTCTTGCCGATCTCGTGAATGTCGCCTTCCACAGTGGCGAGCACCACGCGCCCCATCATCTCGCGCGCCTCGCCCAGTTTGAGCAGTTCGGGTTCCAGCACGGCGACGGCGGCTTTCATTGCCTCGCCCGCCATCACCAGTTCCGGCAGAAACGCCTCGCCCTTCCCGAACAAATCACCGATGTAATTGACGCCCACCACAAAACCGTTCGTAATGGCGTCCAGCGGCGGGATGCCCAATTCGATGGATTTTTGGGCGAGTTCAATGGCAGTCTCCTTTTCGCCTTCGATGATGCTTTGCGCCATTTGCTTGTAGAGTTCTTCGAACATTTCACGCTCCGGGAGATTTTATAAACCCAACTGGGCGGTCTTTGCATCCAGCAATTCCTGCGGCACACCCAGGTAGGTTACGATCTGTGTTCCGATATCGCGGATGTGTTCCACCGCGCGCTGTTCGGCAAGGTCGGCATTGCGCGCCTCGATTGCCATCGCAAGTGCAAGATGCTCGTTGTACTCCTCCCTCACGCTTTGTTCCAACTCTGTGGGATGTTCAACCATCGCCTGGTAGAGCATCCAGTCGGGAAAGGAATTTGCCGCCACTTTGTAAATTCGGATCAGCGTCGAATTGCGGGTCGCCTCCGCGACGGTGGTATGGAAACTCACGCTCAATTTACGGGAGGCGGTCATGTCGTCCACGCGAATCAATTTTTTCGCCTGTCCGACGATCCGCTTCAATGCCTCGACGTGAAACTGCTCCCGCTGGAGAGCGGCGGCGCGGCTGACGGCTTTTTCCAGCAACAACCTCGCCGCATAGGATTCGGCAATCTCCTCATGGCTCGGCTGGGGAACGCGCACTCCGCGATACGGAACCCGCTCCGCCAGCCCCGCCGCATCGAGCAGGTCCAACGCCTCTCGGACGGGGGTCATGCTCACGCCGAGTTGTGAGGCGATGTCTTCCTGTCGAAGCCACGCGCCGGGCTGGTATCTGCCTGAGATGATCTTCTCCAGCAGGGCATCGAAAATATCCTCTTTGAGAGGTCTTTTTTGAGTTTCGGTTTCTTCCTTGGCAGGGGATTGGAATGTCATCGTCACCTCAGTGAAACAAGGACATTATAAATTATATATAATTTTCGGTACAGGGGATGCCATCTCCCATGGATTTCTAAAGTCTCTGTTGCAAAGATGTCCGAAGATATTGGCATATCGCCTGTTCTCTCACCCCTTGTCCATCTTCCGCCAGGAGAAAGTGAGGGTGAGGCGAGAAGGGTCTCGCAACAGGCTAAACCATGGTGTTTCTGCCCGTGAAGACAGGAAGGAATTGCTTGCTTGACGATTTGTTTAAAAAGGCTTATTATTGTTTATGTATGTTATTTTCGGAAAGAAATCGGCGGATATAATGTATAATTTCGACAAAACAGACGTAAAAATAGTCAATATACTTCTGGAGGACGGGCGCATGCCTGCCTCGGAAATTGCTCGTCGTATTGGCGGCATCTCCGAGCGCGCGGTCCGATACCGTATTGACCGTATGGTGGATGTGGGGATTATCCAGATCAGCGCCGTGGCGAAGCCCCAGGCATTTGGTCTGACAACCATTGCCGATGTCTGGCTGGAGGTGGAATCGGATCGCATTATTGAAGTCGCCAGGAAAATGGCGGAGTTCGATAATGTCAGTTATGTGGCTTGCGGGATCGGGGAATCGGATGTCAGCATTCAGGTCGTGGCGAAGGATACAGCGGAGATTTACCAATTCATCACGGAGGTGGTTCGAAAAGTCCCTGGCGTGCGCAAAACGACCACCTCCATTGTGCCATTGATTATCAAAGACGTATATCAGTGGAGGGTTCCGGAAAGTGTGGTCACGGAATTGTCCGAAAAGGAAGAAATAACAAAAACCAGGTGAGGAGGAATTCAAATGTTTGGATTAAAGACCCGCGAACTGCAGAAGCGCGCCATGGGGGTGATGCCGCTGGGCGTCAACTCCAATTTTCGATTTTGGGGGGAGGGAATTACTCCCTACGTCGAACGGGCGAAGGGAGCGTACCTTTGGGATGTGGATGGCAAGAAATATATTGATTACCGCATGGCTTTTGGTCCCATTATTTTGGGTCACTCCTACGATGACGTTGATCAAAAAGTAATCGAAGAAATCCAGAAAGGGATTCTCTTCGCGATGACCGGCGAACTCGAAGTGGCGGTGGCGGAGATGATCACCGAGATGGCGCCGGCGGTCGAAATGGTTCGTCTGGCATGTTCAGGCACCGAAGCGACCATGCACGCCATTCGCGTGGCGCGCGCGTATACGGGGCGCGACATCATCCTGAAATTCGAAGGCAATTATCACGGTTTTCATGATCACACGCTCTGGTCCACCTACGCCCCGGTGGAAGCGTACGGGAATCGGCGGAGTCCCATCCCTGTTCCCGCCTCATCGGGCATCCCGAAGACGATGCGTGAGTTCATCATCACGCTGCCATTCAACGACTTCGACGGCTTCGAGCGCGTCATGCGCTCATACGGCGAGCAGATTGCGGCGGTCATCACCGAACCGTGTCAGGGCAACTGCGCGGCGATCAACCCGCAGGACGGATTTCTCGAACTCATCCGCAAAAAGACCGAGGAATATGGCTGTGTTTTTATTCTGGACGAAGTAAAGACGGGCTTCCGCATTGCGAACGGCGGCGCGCAGGAATACTACCGCCTCAAACCGGACCTGACAACGTATGCCAAAGCCCTGGGCAACGGCTACCCGATTGCGGCGTTCGGCGGCAAAAAAGAGATTATGTCCATCATCGGTCATGGGGTGGCGCAGGGCGGGACGTACACCAACAACAAACCCGGCGTGGCGGGCGCGTATGCGACGTTGAGCCTGCTGAAATCCAAGCCCATTTTGAAAACCATCGAAAAACGCGGACAGCGCCTGATGGACGGCTTGAAGGAAATCTTCGAGGAGAACGATATCCCTGCGGTATTTACGGGCTACCCTGCCATGTTCTCGTTTTCGCTGGGCGTCGAAGCGGTCGCCTGCCAGCGGGACTGGGCGAAGAGCGACCACGGGTTGTATCTCAAACTGGTCGAGAAAGCCATTGAAAAAGGCGTGATGCCCGACCACGACGCCCGCGAACCCTGGTTCCTGTGCTACGAACACTCCGATGCGGATATTGACGAGACGTTGAATGTGTATGCCGAGATTGTGAAGGAAGTGAAGAAATAAGCGTTTGCACGTTCAAACGTTCCAACGTTAAAACCTGCAATCGCGCAAGCATCACGGAGATCCCATGACCCAATTGACTGCAAAAGAAATCGTTGACCTGAACAAGGAATACACCTTCTACTCCTGGTCGAATCAGGGGCAGGTCAATCCCATCCCGGTTGTGCGCGCGGAGGGAGTCTACTTCTGGGACGCGGACGGGAAGCGCTATCTCGACTTCGCTTCGCAGTTGGTGAATCAGAACGCGGGTCACCAACACCCGAAGATTGTCAAGGCGATTCAGGAGCAAGCCGCCAAACTGACCTTCGTCTCGCCCAGCGCTGCCACCGAACCGCGCGGGCTGCTCGGCAAGAAACTGGCGGAGGTTACCCCCGGCGATTTGAAGAAGACTTTCTTCGCCCTCGGCGGCGCGGAAGCCAACGAGAATGCCATCAAGATTGCCCGCTTCTACACAGGACGGCACAAGATTCTGGCGCGCTACCGCTCTTATCACGGCGCGACGCACGGCGCGATTGCGCTCACCGGCGATTACCGCCGCTTGCCCGCCGAGCCTGCCATTTCGGGCGTAGTTCATTTTCTCGATCCGTACTGCTACCGCTGTCCCTTCGGGTGGACGCGCGAGACCTGTCATCGGGAGTGTATCCGCCACGTCGAAGAGGTGATTCAGCACGAAGGTCCAGACCAGATCGCCGCCATCATCCTCGAAGGCGTGACCGGGACGAACGGTCTCATCATTCCGCCCGACGACTACTGGCCGCACATGAGGGAAATCTGCGACAAATACGGCATTTTGCTCATCTCGGACGAGGTGATGAGCGGCTGGGGGCGCACGGGCGAGTGGTTCGCGGTGGACAACTGGGGCGTCGTGCCAGACATCATCACCACCGCGAAGGGCATTACGTCGGGGTATGTGCCGCTCGGCGCAGTGATTGTACGCGAGAAGATTGCGAAGTTCTTCGATGACAAGGTGCTGTATGCGGGTCTCACCTACAACGGTCACGCACTGGCGTGCGCCGCGGCGCTCGCTACGATTGAAGTGTATGAGGAAGAAAAGATTTTCGAGAACGCCAAAAAGGTCGGCAAACATCTCGGCAAACGGCTGGAGGAATTGAAGGCAAAACACCCCTCGGTCGGCGATGTGCGCTACATTGGCTTGTTCTCGGCGCTCGAATTGGTGAAGAATCGTCAGACCAAAGAGCCGATGGATTTGACCCCGCTCAAGAATTTCCTCGTTGCCAATGGCGTGTACGTCTTCAACTTCAAGAACATCCTGTTCGTCGTCCCGCCGCTGGTGATTACGGAGGAGCAACTGGACGAGGGCTTGAATTGGATTGACGAGGGGCTGGCGGAGTTGATGGATAAACTAACAGTCTAAAGTCAAACGTCGAAGGTCGCGCGACATTCGACGTTTGACATTTGACTTGGAGAATAAACATGGAAATCCTCAACTACATCAATGGCGAATGGGTGAAACCCGATGCCAGAGAATATTTCGACGTCATCAATCCCGCCACAGGACAGGTCATTGCCCGAACGCCCCTGTGCGGTAAAGCGGACGTGGACGCGGCGGCGGGGGCGGCGAGCGCAGCCTTCCCTGCCTGGCGGCGCGTCCCTGTGCAGGACCGCGTGCAGTATCTCTTCAAACTGCGCGACCTGCTCAAAGCCAACATAGATGAAATTTCAAAACTCATCACGAACGAATGCGGCAAGACCTTCGACGAATCCAAAGCCGAGATGGTACGCGCCATCGAAAACGTGGAAGTGGCTTGCGGGATGCCGCACCTGGGCAAGGGCGATTTTGTCGAAGACATCGCTTCGGGCATTGACGAGTTGATGATTCGTCAGCCTGTGGGCGTATGCGCCACGATTGCGCCGTTCAACTTCCCCGGCATGATTCCCTTCTGGTATTTGCCTTACGCGCTGGCGGCGGGCAACACCTACATCGTCAAGCCTTCCGAAAAAGTGCCGATGACCATGCAGTTCATCTTCAAACTCATCGAGCAGGTGGGCTTTCCAAAGGGCGTGGTCAATCTCGTCAACGGCGCGAAGGACGCGGTGGATGGAATTCTCGAGCATCCATCCATTCGCGCGATAACATTTGTCGGCTCCACAAATGTCGCTAAATATATTTACGCCACCGCCGCCGCGCATGGCAAGCGTGTGCAGGCGCAGGGCGGAGCGAAGAACCCCGTCATCATCCTGCCCGATGCGGATATGGAGATGGCGACCAAGATCGTCGCCGATTCGGCTTTCGGGTGTGCGGGGCAGCGCTGCCTGGCGGTTTCCCTCGCTGTGACCGTCGCCGAAGCCCGCAACACCTTCACCGAGATGATCTGCGATGCGGCTTCGTCGCGCGTCGTCGGTTACGGGCTGGATGCGGGCGTGCAGATGGGACCCGTCATCAACGCCGCGTCGAAGAGCAGAATCGAGTCGTTGATTGGAGTCGGCGTCCAGGAAGGAGCAGGCGTCCCCGTGGATGGACGCGGGACGAAGGTCAACGGATACGAAAACGGCTCGTTTGTGCGTCCCACCATTTTGACGGACGTGCAGCCTGGCAGCGAAATCTGGAAGACGGAGATTTTCGGTCCCGTGTTGAGCCTGATGCACGTCAATACGATTGACGAGGCGATTGCGCTTGCCAACAGCGGTGTGTACGGCAACCAGGC
>JACAET010000030.1 GCA_013388685.1 Chloroflexota bacterium
AAGGCGAGGCAGGTGGGAAAACCGCATTCCTTGCAGTTGGTCTGCGGGAGGAGTTTGTAAATTTGAATGCCGCTTAATGCCATGATAATTCTCCTTTGTGTTGGAAAGTTGGCAGGTTCACAAGTTTGAAGGTTGAAACGTCAACATTCCAACTTGCCAACTTTCAAACTTTCAAACGGTGACGAGTTCGCCAATCGCTTCCTTAATTCGTTTGACCGATTCGGGATGCCTTAACACAACCACATCCGCGCCCGATTCGATGAGCGTCATGGCGGTCAGCGTTTCCCAGTTGATGGCGCGGGCTTTCCAATCGCCCCAGGCTTGCGGCACCCCCTCGCCGACCTTCGCCTCTTTCGTCTTCCACGCTTCGAATCCGGGCGTGACGATCATCGGCGATTGGGTCATGGCGTCGCCCTGCAGCGCGGCGAGCCGCAGACGTTCCATCACCGAGTAGCCGTATTCGATTCCGTAGCCGAGCGCGCCCGTCGTCGGGTCCATCAGGATGCGGTCTTTGGGCATGCCCATGTCGCTGATCAAAATGTTCAACTGCTTCGACAGGTTCACGTCCATCGGCGTGCGTGCCTGCACGAGATGTCCGTTCGCCATGGCGGTGGCGACGATGGTGCGATAATTTTTATCTTCGCAAATTCCCAGCACAAGCCGCTCGCCCTTCGCCGCCTCGGAGAGGGGGACGAGCAGTTCGTTGTCTTTCTCCGCCTGCCCTGGACCCCAGACGATGAGCGGCAATCCCGACGCGCCCAAAACGGATTTGACCGCTTTCACGGCATCTTCGGGACTGTCTTCAACGGTCAATGCCAGGACGATGAGGTCGGCTCCCGCTTCCTCGGCTTTTTTCGCCCATTGAGCGGGATCCGTCATCGCTTCGTCCCAGGCTTCCATCAGCAGCGGCGACCAGTCTTCGGGCTTGCGCGATTTGATTTCGATGGCAATCGCGGGCGGATGCGGGGTCGGCGCTTCGAAGTGCAGGTAGGGCAGGGTGGTTTGACCGCCGACGGTGACGGTTTTGGCGCGCGTCCCCCCCTCTGCGGCTGTCGCGCCGATGACCACCGTGCGGACGCTGCCAGGCCATTTGTCTTTGGGAATTTCGATGGGCATAGTGTCTCCTGTTTCAGGTTCCAGGTTGCAAGTTTTCAGGTTTCAGGTAAGACCTGCTTTTCGTCTTGCTTCGTCTCTTCTTTCAATGAATTGCTCAATGGGCGATTTGCGTTCGGCTTTGATGCCTAAATCTTTGAGTTCTGTTTCATCCCTCGCCGCCATGTGACGCAAAATGTGACGGTACGAAATATATGCCGCAGGATAGATGATGCCGCCCGCGTTGTGCAGCATGTAAGCGATGCGGATGCCTTTGTCCTTCATCATCTGCGCCGCGGCGGTGAGCGGCAGGTCGGGATTCAACTCTGGCACGCCTTCGCTCATGATGTCTTCAGCGGTGAGCGTATCCAGGTCGTCCCGCCCGTACGCCGCGACCAGTTCCTGCTCGCCAATCACGCCGATGCCGTGACCTTCCGCGTCGAGGACGCACATCGCTTCGACGTGATGCTCCAGCAGAAAGCGCGCAATGTCCTTGACGGGCGTATCGTGCTTGCAGGTCGGTACGCCGACAGTCATCAGGTCGCGGACGAGTTTGTTTTCTTTCATGCGTAAAATGCAATGGGACATCCCCAGTGGAATGTCCCATTGTTGTTTGTGTAACCTACTCTCCCTCGCCCGCCTGGTTGCTCAGGTAGTTCTCCAAGCCCATCTGCTCGATCTGGACGCGTTGTTTCTTCGCCCAGTCGTGATGACCCTCTTCCATTTTGAGGATGGTCACCAGCAGGTCGCCCGTGGACTCGTCGCCAACTTCGCTGGCAAGCGTGATGCCCGCGTTGTAGGCTTTGATCGCGCCCAGTTCGGCTTCCTGGTCGTTGCTGACCATTTCCTGCACGTTCTTGCCGATCTTCATCTGGTTGAGTTTGGAAACGACGGGCATTCCCTCGAGGAACAGGATGCGCCCGATGAGCCATTCGGCATGGTGCATCTCGTCAATGGCTTTCTTTTCGATGTCCTTGTGAAGTTTTCCGTAGCCCCAGTTGTCGCACATCTCGGAGTGGACCAGGTACTGGCTGATGGCGGTCAATTCATCCGCCAGAAGATCGTTCAGTACCTTGATCAGTTTTTCGTCGCCTTTCATGTTTTGCTCCTATTCGCTTCGCTCATCGTTACACGTTGAAAAGTTGGCACGTTGGAACGTTCAAACGTACAACCTTCCAACGTGCAAACGCCATTTAGAACATCGGCTCCATTGCCATCGCGGGATGGTTGTGCGCCTCCAGCCAGGCGAGTAATTCTTCCACTGTGGTTACATTTCTCTCGTCTGCGATCTTGTCGAGCAGGTCGGGGTCGCCTTCGCGTTCGCAGACGGCTCTGAATTCATCCTTCATCGTCTCCTTCAGCACCGAGGACATCCACACCACGCGCTTGAAGCCGCCGTCGGCAGAGATGAACTTGGGGCTGATGAGATAGTATTTGCCCACGCCCATCACGCCTGGGGTTTGGAGTCCGCCGCCCGCGATGCCCGCCAGAGTCGAGAAGGTCATGCCTGCGGGCGTCATGGAGGTATCTTCGCGCGAGACGACCATCACGCCGTTGGCTTCGGGGATGAGCATGACGATGCACTCGAAACAGCCGCAAGCCGTCATGGGGTTCTCCATGATGGAGTACATGGAAACTTCCTGCACCACGCCGTGCGAGCCGATCTTGGCGTAATCGTTCGTCCCTTGCCAGTAACCCTTGCGGTCGTCGAGTTGTTTGCCGAGTTTGATGGGTTGGTTGGGACCCGTGGGGTTGATGCTGAACGAGGCTTTGCAGTCCAGCCAGTTGTACGCGCCGCACAGACCGAGCCGTTCGGGCGAGACCACGCAGACATGGTTCGGCGCAAAGGATTGGCACAGCGTGCAGGAGTAGAACTCGTCCACTTTATCGTCGGTCAGGTCGGCGAGACGTTTGTTGCGGTAGTCGTAGGCGGCGCGCGCCTTCTCCAGCCATTCGGCGTGCAGCGTGGGGTCGGTGACAATGGTCACTTCCACCTTGTCCACGATGGCGCCGAAGTCCTCGTGGAAGCGGGCGTGCAGAACCTTGCCGAAGTGTTCGAGATTGAATCCCTTGTCGGCGGCGGCGTTCGAGATGCGGATCCAGGCGATATCGCGCTGACCGACGTGCTGGATTCCGCTCGCGCCGTTGACGAAGTAATGCACCTGCCGTTCCAGCACAGGCTCGAAGTCCTGCTGCATCTGCCGTCCCGCCACTTTGATGACGATGCCCAGGTCCATGTGTCCCTGCGGCTCGACTGCGGAGAAATCGGGACCGATGACTTCGATCTTGCCGTCGGTCACTTCGTCCAGTTTTGCCATGTAGAGATATTCGAAGGCGCGGCTGTGCTTGCCGCCGAACTCCACGCGCAGATCCGCCTTGCGGACGACTTCGCCCTCGAAGGCGGAACCATACGGGACGGGAACGTCCACATTCGAGACCTTGACCTTGACGCCGCGCACCTCGATGCACTTTTGCACCAGCCGCTCGGCGCGCTCGAGGTCGTCCCTGCCTTCGATTTGATTGAACGGCATGGAGACGACATGCTCGTAAGTCGTCACGCCCGTGGGCAGAATCTCTGGAATGACCGTATCCGCGATGACGGGGAAACCGAAGTTGATGGCGCCCGCCGCGGCGGCGTATTTCAGGTCGTCCACTTCGCCGAGGGCAAGGACAAAGGCGAAGACGCGCTCCTTGTTGTAGAGCAGGATTTCGCGCGACTGTCCAGGTTTGAGCCCGCCGAAGGTCAGGGCGGAGCGGGTGGCGAATCCCAACGCGTAAATCGCGGAGATGGTGTCCGTTCCAAACGGGACGGTGTAGGTGTCGTAGCCGAGTTCCACGCCCTCTTCCATCAACTGATGGATGATGCTTCGTCCGTTGACGTTGCCAGAGAGGAAGCACAGAATATTTCGCCGCTGCAACTCGCGCACGATCTTGACCGCGACCTCGTTCGATTTCGCGCAGCCGACGATGGCGGCGAAACCAGGCATGCGGCCGTCCACGAGTTGAATGCCCCACGAGCGCAGTTGAATATCGTCAATGGGACCGTTGAGGCGTCCCTCACCCCCTGCCCCCTCTCCCAGAGGGAGAGGGGATGGGGTGAGGGAATTATCAGGACTCGTAAACGAAGTTCCGCCCGCGAGTTTGAATCCAGGCATGGGTTCAGGTTGAAGTCCGTAAACGAAGCGGATGGCTTCGATGGCTTCTGCGGCGAGAAGCGTCGCCATGCCCGAGTCGAGCGTCTCGCCGAGATAGGGAGTCCATTTTGCAAAAGCGGGAATCGGGTGAAGTAAATCGCGCGCGTATTTCAACACGGGCTGCAGGTCGCCGAGTTTTTCCACCGCTTTGCCCGTCATGCCGAGGATGGTGGGGAGGTAGTAGGCGGTGTTCGGGAACGAGACGGGCGTATCCGCGCCTTTTTCCTTCAGCGCCTTGTTGAGCATGATCTCCGCTTCTGTGACCAGCGCGTTCGCGCCGCGAATGGCTCGGGTGGCAATGTATTTTGACATGGTTAGTCTCCACTTTTATCCTGTCATTGCGAGCGAGCGCTGGTCGAGTAGTGCGAAGCACGTACCGAGACCAAGCGAGCGAAGCAATCTCCGCGTCTCGGGGATTGCTTCGGGTGGTCTCGATACGCCCGAAAATGACGGGCTACTCGACCACCCTCGCAATGACAAAAATAATCTAATCCGCTGTGGCACCGTAAATCGCCTCGCGCTTGACTTCCAGCGGCAGCGCTTCGAGTTCGCGCATTCTCGCGTCGCCGCTGCGACCGAACTTATCCTTCTCCCAGGCGGGCAGACCGAGCGCGGCGCGCTTCTTGTCAATGTGCGCCAGCGCGGCTTCGATCATCTTCTGCGGGTCGGGGATGAACTCCAGTTTGCCGCCATAGAGTTTCTCCCACCCCTCGCTGATGTATTTCAGCACCAAGTCGCTGTCGTTGACTCGGTCGGGCATGCCGCTCACGGGCGACGCGCCGCCGAAAATCACGTACGCGCCCGACGCCACGCAATACGTGGCAATCGCCAGCGCCTTCTCGCTCATCCATTCGGGCGCGAGACCGACGGCGGGAATCTGGTCAATGTCGTCGCCCAGACCGCCGTCCTCCACCATTTGCGTCAGCACGGTCAGGATGCGGGTATTGTCCACGCACGAACCCATGTGCAGAACGGGAGGAATGCCCACCGTCTCGCAGATTTCGCGCAGACCGCTTCCGACCTCGCTCAAGCCTGCTTCGCCCAACATCAGCCCCAACTTCCCCGCCGCGATCGCCCCGCAGCCCGTCTGCACCACCAGCACATCCTGCTTGAGCAGTTCTTTGACGACGGTGTTGTGCAGATAATCCTGCGAGGAGCGCGGGTTGTTGCAGCCGACAATCGCCGCCACGCCGCGGATGCGTCCCGACATGATGGCGTCGTTGAGCGGGCGGAAGGAGGCGCGGTACGAACCTCCCAGCATGTAGTTGATGTACTCGTGCGAGAAGCCAGGGATCACGTCCTCTTTGATTTTCGGGATGCGCACCTTGGCGGTCTCGCGGCTCTTGAAATTGTCAATGGCGGTCTTCAGAATTTGCTTGGCGATGGTCAGCGCCTTGTGTTCATCGAACTCGATGTGCGTCGCCCCCGTGATTTTGACCTTCGGCGACGTGGTGATGATTTTCGTGTGGAAGTTTTGCGCCAGTCCTACCAGCGCCTGCATGATGCACTGCACATCCACCACCATCGCTTCGACCGCCCCCGTCATGATCGCCAGTTCCTGATGCAGGAAATTGCCCGCCGCTGGGATGCCCTGCCTCATCAGGATTTCGTTGGCGGTACAGCAAATCCCCGAAAGGTTGACGCCGTTCGCGCCCGCGGCTCTGGCATACTCGATAATCTCGGGGTCCTGCGAAGCCGCCACGATCATCTCGCTCAGGCTGGGTTCGTGACCGTGAACGACCACGTTGACCATGTCTTCTTTAATCACGCCGAGATTGGCTTGTCCCAGAATCGGCGCGGGCGTGCCGAAGAGAATGTCCGAAACGTCGGTGGCGATCATCGAGCCGCCCCAGCCGTCGGCAAGAGCCGTTCGTATCGCATGATTCAAAATGTGCGCGGGGTCCTGGTCGTCGCCGATGTGCGTGCGGTGCAGCGCCTCGACAACTTCGCGGTCCACGCCTCGGGGCCAGACCTTCTGCTCGCGCCACAACTGCTGACGCTTCTTCGGCGCGCGGATGGCGGGAACAACCTCCCCGCGCTGCTGACCGAACTGGGAAATGTAAAGTTCAGCCAGGTCGTTGGCGATCTCTTCGGGCGCGCGCCCCTCGATCTTGATGCCGTACTTCGACGCCACAATCCGCAGTTTCGCCACATCGCGGATGGAATAGCCTTCCGCTTCGCCGTTGGCAGCGGCTTTCAGCAGGAAAGCCATATCCCGCCCGTGATCGGAGTGCGCCGCGCCGCCCGCCGCGATGGCGCGCGTCAGGTTGCGCGCCTGAATCGTATCCAGCGTCGCGCCACACACGCCCGTCTCGCCGCTCTTCGTCAGGCGGCAGGGACCCATCCCGCACTGCTTACAGCACATCCCCGCGCCGCCGATATTGCACGGAACCATATGGTCGGCGCGCGTGAACGCTGTGCCAATACCCAACTCATCCGCGCGGATCAACATCTCCTGCGCGGCGGGGTCGGTCGAATACTCCTTGATTTCGCGTTTCTTGGGCATGTCATCCTCCGCAATTACCAATTACCAATTGCCAATTACCAAGTTTGACAACACACCTTCGGTAATTGGTAATTAGTCATTATTGTTCCTCCGCCTTTACCACCCCCATCCCCGGGCAGGGCCAAAGCGGACGCCCCTGATAGTTCACGCGCTGGGCAAACGCGACGGTATTCTTCACCGTCTCGTAAACGGCGGTGTGACGGAAGGCGCCGTCGTCGTCCACTTTGCGGACCGCGCCGGCGGGTTCCGCGGGAATCGGCAATTCATCCAGATAGCCCGCCTCGCGCAGCCGCGCCTCGATTTGTTCCGCCTTGATCTTCTTGGGGTCGAACGTGACTTCTATAACCTGGAATGCGCTGCTCGCATACACATCCACAACCCCCTCCGTACCCAGTAATATTCGCCTCACCTCCATGACGTGATGATCGCCATAGAGCGCAGGCGCTGCGAAGGTCTTCGTTTGCATACGACACCTCCTCGGGAAAAAGGATGATGACTCGGTGCGAAGACACCTCTAAAGGTCTAGACTCTTCCTAAAGTTTATTCTAGCATCGAGACAATGCCTGATAATTGTGCCTATTGTCATCATAAACTCGGATGAATGTTATAACTGTCCTCCAATTTGAGGATGAATAACCCGATATATTTTGCCCTGTACGTTGTAAGATGAATTTATGAAACTTGCCATCACCGGCAAAGGCGGAGTCGGAAAGACGACGCTCACCGCCCTCCTCGCCCAGACTTATGCAGACGCCTCACGCGACGTTCTGGCTGTGGATGCCGACCCCAGCCCCTGCCTCGCCGGAGCCTTGGGCTTCCCCCCCGAATTGCGTGCCCAACTGCGTCCCATCGCCGAAATGGACGAACTCATCGAAGAGCGCACCGGCGCGAAGCCCGGCACCGTTGGCGGCTTCTTTACCCTCAACCCCCGCGTGGACGACATCCCCGAACGCTTCAGCGTCGTTCATCGCGGCGTGCGCCTGCTGGAAATGGGCTCGGTGGACATCGGCGGCTCGGGCTGTATCTGTCCCGAATCGGCGATGCTGAAGACGCTCTTCACCCATCTGCTCTTCCGCAAGGACGACATCCTCCTGCTCGACATGTACGCCGGTGTCGAACATTTAGGAAGGGCGACAGTTGATTTCGTGGATGCCATGCTCGTCGTCGTCGAACCGACGCGGCGCAGTCTCGGTACAGCCGCGCAGATCAAAAAACTGGCAAATGACATCGGTTTACAGCGGTTGTACCTGGTGGGGAACAAGGTCCGAAATGACGACGAAGCGCAATTCCTTGAACAGGAAACCCCCGATATTCCCCTCATCGGCTGGCTTCCCGCCGATTTGAAAGTTCAGGAAGCGGACCGGCTGGGCATCCCTGTGTATGACCACGTGGAAAGTCTCAAGTTCGCGGTAAAACGAATTGCCGGTGCGCTCAACGAATTAACCAGCGATGAAATCATCGAATGACCCCGTGTTCTATCCGCAATCAGCTCATCGGATTAGAAGACTAGCAGACCAATGACCACAACTATTGCACTTGCCGGCAAAGGCGGCGTGGGCAAAACCACCGTCGCCGCCATGATCATCAAATACCTCGCCCAGAACCAGACGGGCAGCATCCTCGCCATTGACGCCGACCCCTCCTCCAACCTGAACATGGTGCTTGGGCTCGACCTGGAATGGACAGTCGGCGACATTCGTGAAGACATGCTGGAGCAGGTCAAATCATCCCTGGCGCAGGGCGGCGCGGCAATGGGAACACTGCCCGGCGGAGTCAACAAACGCGACTATCTCGAGTATCAGATCCGTTCTTCGCTGGCAGAAGGCTCACGCTTCGACCTGATTGCCATGGGGCGGGGCGAAGGTCCCGGCTGTTATTGCGCCGTCAACCATAACCTGCGCGAAGTGATTGACAGCCTGAGCCGTCACTACGCATATGTGATCATCGATAATGAGGCGGGCATGGAGCACCTCTCCCGCCGCACCACGCGCGACGTCCAACATCTGTTCATCGTCAGCGACCCCACTCAACGCGGACTGGTCGCGGCACAGCGCATAGCCGAAATGCGCAAGGAACTCGATATCAACGTCGAGAACGCGTATCTTATTGTCAACCGCCTGCGCGGAGATATGCCTGCCGAACTCAAAGCCTTCACCGAGAAACTGGACATCCCCCTGCTCGGCACCATCCCCGCAGACGAGGAACTGGCGGAATTCGAGTTTTCCGGCAAGCCGCTGGTCGAGTTGGGCGACGAGTCGCCGGTTTACCGCTCGGTGGAGAAGATGATGGGGCGGACATTGAAATAACGTTTGACATGAGTATTCCCCGTCCGTAAAATATGAATCGTTGCCCGGGTAAATCAGCGACATTCATCGCGCTGTCGCCCGAACCGAGTATCGCGGCATCAGGAGAAAATCATGTCCAATTCGTCCATCTATGATCAGCGTTACCTGGGCGACTATCGAGAACGCCTCTCCGGTTATGAAATTGCAAGATGGGAGGCGCTCGAACATTTCATCACGCGCATATTGAAACTGGGCTGGGCGCGAAAGGTTCTCGATTACGGGGCGGGGAGCGGGCTGCATGTCGGTTTGTGGGAAAAAACGTTTCCCGGCGCCGAATTGCACTTCTGCGATATCAGCCAGGTGGCGATGGAAAAGTTCAAAAACAAATATCCTCGCCATGCCGATTCATATTATCTTGTGCGGGGGAATCAACCGGCCGGGGAACACAACGCCTTTGACGTGGTCGTATCCGTCGAGGTCATGGAACATGTGGACGATCTGGATTTCTATCTGAGCGAAATCGAACGGCTTCTCAAACCGGGCGGCTATTTCGTCTGGACAACGCCCTGCGCCAATCCGTTTTCGATCGAACACATTTACAGCGCTTTGACCGGAGGGATTGTCCAAACCGGGGAAGGCTATAGAAAATGGATATGGGAAGACCCCACCCACTTGAGGCGGCTGCGGAGCAGCGAAATTGCCCAACTCTTAAGGCAAAAGGGTTTTTCGGATGTCCGTTTTCGTTTCCGTTCCCATTTTTTCTCCTTTGTAGCCACCTATCTTCCCACGAACCGCGCGCAGCGTCTGCGAAACAGAATGATGGTTCTGGATTACCTCCTCTTTCGCCGTCTGCCCAATGGTGCCTCGATGATCGGCGGAGCGAAAAAAATCAGCGCTTAATGGGAATCTCCAAAAAAATCCCTACCGCGGATTCACCCTTTTGGGCACATGTCACGGATGGACAAGGAAATCGGTAAAAATCCGTGTACTCTCTGGCAATGATGTGCCTGTCAATCACCCTGCCAGACACGGAAGAGTCGATTTTGAAACGATTACGGTCCGCTGACCGTCTTGAACCCGGCGGCGGTCCATTCCTTGATTCCGCCCGCCATGCTGGTCACCTGCTCGAACCCCGCCGCGAGCAGAATGTCGCGTCCCTGCTGACTGCGGTTGCCGGAGCGACAAACCACCACGATCTCCCGCTCTCTTGGCACTTCGTTCACGCGGGAAGCCAATTCGCCGAGCGGGATCAGCGTCGCGCCGGGGATGTGGCTCTCGACCCACTCGTCCGGTTCGCGCACGTCGAGAATGAACGCCCCTTCATCGCGCAGCGCGGCGGCTTCCGTCACCGAAACCTCGCGCGGCAATGTTTCAGCGGCGGTGTTGGGCCTGTAGAGGAAGGCTCCCGCCAGGACGACAAGGACGATCCCCAATCCAACCCATATCAGGGTCGGGTTGAAGGTCTGTTTTTTGCTTTTCTGGGGGATATTTTTGTGAGACGATTTCCTCTTATTGCTCATTTGAATTTCTCCGTTAGGTGTTCGATTGTATGTTTTTAGAAAACCATTGGCGCAGCGTACGCGCCAAAAATAGACCTTTCAGACACTCCCTAACGATGCGGCAACGCGTTCGAGTTTTGCGCGCGCCTCCTGCGCCACCGCTTCGAGTTCGGAATGCTCGACGATGCTCAGCATCGAAAGGGGGTCCACGATGGACACATTTACAAGCCCTTCCCTCTCCTGTGAAACGGTCACATTGCAGGGAAGTAAAAGCCCAACTTCAGGCGCGGCAGTCAGGGCGCGGTAGGCAAGCGGCGGGTTGCACGCGCCAAGAATTTTGTATGGACGAAAGTCCACGTCGAGTTTTTGCTTCATCGTTTCCTTCACGTCAATGTCGGTCAACACGCCAAAGCCCTCCGCTTTCAGGGCGTTGGTAACTCGCTGGATGGCGGTGGCAAAATCCGTGTTCAGGCGCACGGTCAAGCCGATCGGGGTTCTCTCAGTCATGTGGTTCCTTTTTTGTTTGAATGCCGGTCACGCCGGTGAAACGAACTATCAGGTAAAGCCGCCGCCCGAAGCCAGATATCCGCAGGCGGGACAAACCAACTGCAGGAGCCCGTCGTAATCCAACCTGCCTTCGCCGCACTCCGGACATTTCTGCCCGGGACGCGGAGCGCGGCAGGGTTTGGAACTGGAAACTGTGCGCGGCTTCGGCAACCCGGCTTCACTTCGACGGCTTTTCCGCTTTTTTATGTTCGTCTTCGGCATGACAATACACTGAGTTAGATGCGGAACCCCTCGAAAAGTGACAGGGTTTCCCTAGCAGATCCTCGGCAGCATTTCCCCCGGGAGCATATCCACCAGGCGTGTTCCCCCAATGGCCGTCTTCAACCTGACCTGCGGCTTCCCGGTCCCGATCACCTTCCCAATCACGGCGGCCTCCGCGCCGTGTTTCGTCCTCTTCATCACATCCAACACTTTTCCGGCATCGCCTTCCTTCACAAACGCCACCAATTTCCCCTCGTTCGCCACATACAACGGATCGAACCCCAGCATCTCGCAGGCGGCATGCACCGCAGGCTTGACCGGCAACGACGGCTCGAAAATTTCAATCGTAACGTTCGATTGCCCGGCAACCTCCACCAGTGAAGTTCCCAGCCCGCCGCGTGTCGGGTCGCGCAACACGTGGATTTCACCGGCAGAGATCATCGCCTGCACCAGATGGTTCAGCGGAGCGACATCGCTTTGCAGAGACGTTTCGAATCCCAAATTGTCCCTTGCCGAGAGAACGGCAATGCCGTGATCGCCAATCGTCCCCGAGACGATGATTACATCCCCTTCTTTGGCGTTCGCGCCGGAGATATGGACCCCGTCTGCGATCCTGCCGATGCCGGATGTATTGATGAAGACCTTGTCCGCGCCGCCTCTCTGCACGACCTTCGTATCCCCTGCCGCGATGAAGACCCCCGCCTCCCTGGCAGACTCCTGCATGGATTTCACGATGCGCTGTAATATTTCGAACGACAACCCTTCCTCCAGGACGAAGCCGCAAGTCAATGCAACCGGTACCGCGCCCACCATCGCCAGGTCGTTGACCGTGCCGCACACCGCCAGCCGCCCAATGTCGCCGCCCGGAAAAAACAACGGCGAGACTACGTGCGAATCGGTGGTGACGGCGTAACGCTGACCGTCCATCACGACCACTGCGGAGTCATCCAACGCGCGCGGCGCGGCTTTGCCCAATTCGGGGAGGAAAAGCCGGTTGAGCAGGTCCCGGCTCAAGGTCCCGCCCGAACCGTGACCGAGGATCACCGTATCCGTCGGGCGGATCGGCGCCGGGCACGTCCATCCATCGAAATCGAATTCCGTCATACATTCACCTTGTAAAACCGTCCCGCAGGTTTCACCCACGGGACGACATCGTCCTTCAAACCTGCGGGACGTTGTCGCGATGATAGCGGTAATACGCCGCGCAGGCGCCTTCGGCGGAAACCATCGGCGCGCCGAGCGGGTTTTGCGGCGTGCATTGTTTGCCGTATGCCGCGCACTGCGGCGGCTTCTTCATGCCCTGCAGGATCTCGCCCGCGATACATAACGGCGACTCTTGTGTGACGATCTCGCCAACCGGGAAGCGTTTTTCCGCATCGAACGCTTCGAACTCGGGACGCAATCCCAAGCCGCTGCGCGGGATGACGCCGATGCCGCGCCATTTGCGATCCACAGGCTGGAAGACGGCATTCATCGCTTTCTGCGCGGGTGGGTTGCCCTCGAATGTGACGGCGCGTTCGTAGGCGTTCTCCACCTTTGCCCTGCCCGCCTCCAACTGTTTGACGGCGGCAAGCACGCCGCGCAGCAGGTCAACCGGCTCGAAACCGGTGACCACGATCGGCACGTTGTACTTTTCCGCGATGGGCGGGTACTCGTGATACCCCATCACCGCGCAGACGTGACCCGCGGCAAGGAACGCCTGCACCCGGTTCGTTCTGGACCCGAGGATGGCTTCCATCGCAGGCGGCACGCACACATGCGAAACCAGCACGGAAAAATTTTCGACCCCGCGTTGTTGTGCCTGAAGAACCGCCATGGCGTTCGGCGGGGCGGTCGTCTCGAAACCGATGGCAAAGAAGACCACCTGCTTTTCGGGGTTTGCCTCGGCAATCCGAACCGCCTCCAGCGGGGAATACACCACGCGCACGTCGCCGCCTTTGGCGCGCACCGTGAACAGGTCCGCGCTGGAGCCGGGCACGCGCAGCATGTCGCCGTAGGAGGCGAAGATCGCATCGGGGCGGGAGGCGATCGCCAGCGCCTTGTCGATCTGCTCCAACGGCGTGACGCAGACCGGGCAACCCGGTCCGTGGACGAGCTCGATGCCGCCGGGGAGCATCTCGTCGAGTCCGTGATGCAGAAAGGCGTGTGTCTGCCCGCCGCAGATCTCCATCAGCACCCACGGGCGCGTGGTTATTTTGCCGATCTCAGCCAGCAGGGCTTTGACCTTTGCCGGGTCGCGGAATTCGTCAAGGTATTTCATTTTCGAAATCAGCCACTTCCCTGATCAACTTCAACGTTTCCTGCGCTTCCTCCTCGTCCATCAGACTGATGGCGAAGCCCACGTGGATCAGGACGTACTGTCCCACCTGCGCTTCAGGGACGTAATCGAGGCACACTTCGCGCGTCACGCCGCCGAAATCCACCATGCCCATGAGGAGCGAGCCTTCGTGTTTGATTTCTGTGATTTTTCCGGGAATACTAAGACACATAGGTACCTCCGATGTCATTGCGTGTGGAGCGAAGCACTCCCCTGGTCAAATGGGGGATGGCTTGTTCGCTCACTGACGTTCGCTCCTTGCAATGACAGCATTTGCGATAACCGCCTGACCCAGCGCCAGACCGCCGTCGTTGGCAGGGGTCAACCGATGCGTGAATACGACAAAATCATTGTCCAACAAAGCCGCACGCGTCGAATTCAACAAGACCAGGTTTTGCCAGACGCCGCCCGAAAGAGCCACTTCGTTGATGCCGGTTTGTTCGCGGATACGTTTGCTCACCTCCACAGCCATTTTACAGACCGTGCGGTGGAAACGCGCGCCGATCCAACTTGCCGATTCGTTCCGCCGAACATCCTCAATGATATGACGGAGCAATTCGCCAAGGCGGATGACATCTTCCTCGATTTCGAATGGATACGGGCTCGCGGCGCCCAGCGCAGACTTCGACAACACCTCCAGTTCCATTGCCGCCTGCGCTTCATACGTGACTTCATTCCTGATTCCCGCCAACGCCGCGACCGCGTCGAACAGGCGTCCCATGCTGGACGTCTCCGGCGCGTTGATCTTCTTATGAATTTGTTTGCGGACGATATCTATCAATGGCGCATCAACCTGCTTCAGGAACGGCAGGTCGTCCACCTTCACCCCCAGCGCCTCGGCATACCCGACTGCGATCCGCCAGGGGTTGCGCGTGGCGGCATCCCCGCCGGGGAGCGGCAGATATTCGAGGTGGGCGACCCGCTCGAAGTCGGCGTAGGAGGCGAGCAATACTTCCCCGCCCCAGATTTTGCCGTCGGTCCCGTAGCCGGTGCCGTCGAAGGAAAGCCCGATCACCCTGCGGTCGGTCGAGCCGTTATCCGCCATGCACGCCGCAAGATGGGCGTGGTGGTGCTGCACGGCGATGCGCGGAATGTCCGTCTGTTTCTCTGCGTAGCGGGTCGTGAAATAGCCGGGGTGCATGTCGTGCGCGATCCATTGCGGCTCGATGCGAAACAGGCGGCTGAGATGCGCGACGCCCTGTTCGAACGATTCGTAGACTTCGGCGTTTTCCATATCGCCGATGTGCTGACTGAGAAAGGCGTACCGATCACGCGTCAGGCAGAAGGTGTTCTTGAGTTCGCCGCCCACGGCAAGAATGGGTGCGGTCTCGAATGGCAGTCGAACCGGGTACGGGGCGTATCCGCGGCTCCGGCGAAGAAAGACCGTGGACAATGGACGATTGACCGTGACCTCATGGAATCGGTCTTCGGTCTTCGGTTCATGATCGACCCTCACCACCGAATCGTCGCAGCGAATGTGAATCTCCCGGTCATGGATGAGGAACGCGTCTGCCAGCGGCGCAAGGCGTTCGAGCGCGTCCAGATTATCGGTGGCAATGGGTTCCTCACTGAAGTTGCCGCTCGTCATCACCAGCACCGTCGGGGCGGGTTCGCGTCCCAGCACCGGGTCGGTTGGGTTGAGCAGTACGTGATGCAGGGGCGTGTACGGGAGCATGACGCCCAGCGTATCCATTCCCGGCGCAACCGCCTCGGGGATGCCCGCTCCCGATTTTTTGGTCAATAACACAATCGGCTTGTCTTTGCCGGTCAACAGACTGCGTTCCGCCTCGCCGACCTCGCAATACCGGAACACGACAGAGAGGTCCGCCATCATCAAGGCGAACGGTTTGCCGACCCTGCCCTTTCTGCGACGCAATTCTTCGACCGCCTGCGCGTTAAGCGCATCACAGGCGAGATGGAAACCGCCCAGCCCCTTCACGGCAACGATCCTGCCCTCTCGCAGGAGTCGGCGCGCGGTCAGTATCGCAGGGAGTCGCAGATCGATATTCGAAAGGGTGGCTTCGTCATTCAATGCATAGCGCAGTTGAACGACCGGTCCGCATTCGGGACAGGCGATGGGTTGCGCGTGGAAGCGCCGGTTTAGCGGGTCTTCGTACTCCCGCCGGCAGGAGTCGCACATCGGGAAGTCCGCCATCGTTGTGGCGGGACGGTCATACGGCAGGTCTTTGATGATCGTAAAGCGCGGTCCGCAGTTGGTGCAGTTGATGAACGGATAGAGATAACGATGGTTCTCGAAATCGAACAACTCGCGTTCACAGTCCGGGCAGATGGCGACATCCGGCGAAACCGGTTGGAAGGCGCCTTCGACACGCGTCGAATGCCGGATTTCGAAAGCCGTCAAGCCTTCCACCGATTCATCCCACACCGATATACGGTCCAGGCGCGCAAGAGGCGGCATGTCGGTGGACAGCGCCTTGATGAACTCTTCGACGTTCGTCGTGTCGCCTTCGACCCGTATCTCCACACCGGCAGACGTATTGCACACCCAACCGCGCAACGCAAGGCGGTTTGCCAGCCCGTACACGAACGGACGGAACCCCACACCCTGTACAACGCCGTTCACATGGATGTGCTTTGCAATCGGCATGCCTACTCTTTTTTGTCTTTCACCTGCCGCACCAGCCACTCCGCCCAGGCGTTCACTCCCTCGCCCGTCTTGCACGAAAGCAGAAACGTGATCACACCCGGATTCAACACCTCCACCCCGCGTTTGAAGTACTCCAGATCAAACGGGACATGGGGCAGGAGGTCTATTTTGTTGACGATGAGCGCCTGCACGCCGCGGTACATGCCGGGATATTTATACGGCTTGTCGTCCCCTTCCGGGATGGAGGCGATCAACACGTTCAGATGTGTGCCAATTTGAAAGTTCGCCGGGCAGATGAGATTGCCCACATTCTCGACCAACACCAGGTCCAGCTCTGCCAACGGCAGGGCAATCAACGCGTCGGCAAGCATTGCCGCGTCGAGGTGACAATCGCCGCCTGTGTTGATTTGCACGGCGGGAAGCCCCGCCGCGGCGGCTCTGTCCGCGTCGATGGAGGAGGCGAGATCGCCCTCCACCACGCCCAAACGCAGGCGTCCGTTTAGAGATTCGAGTGTTTTGAGGATCAAGCTGGTCTTGCCTGCGCCGGGCGAAGCCATGATGTTGATCGCATACAAGCCTGCCCGATCCAGCGTTTCGCGGTTGCGCGCCGCCATGCGGTCGTTGGCGGAAAGGATTTTTTCTACGACAGGAACTCGTGTGGTCATGGCTCTCCAAAATGGATGTCATTGCGAACGAAGTGAAGCGTCGTATGGCTCTGGGCGGAACAATCACCGCCTACTCGACCCTCCGCTCGCAGCGACATGATTCATTCAACGTCAATGCTATCCACCCGAAACTCGTCGCCTTTCGTGATGCGAACGGAAAGGCTCGAACAAGCCGGACAGGCGAACGTGACATCGTCCGGCTGGAAGATGTGCCCGCAGGCGCGGCAGGTCATCTCGCCGGGGATGCGTTGGAAATGAAGCGTTGCGCCCTGGGCAATCGTCCCCTCTGCAATCGCATCCCAATAGAACTGCACCGAATCGTCCACAATCGAAGAGAACCGACCGATGACCAGGTTGATAGCGGTGATCCGTTTCGCATCCGCTTTTTGCGCGTGCCGCAGGGAAATATCCAAAATGCTTTGCGTGACAGCCAGTTCGTGCATCGTTACCGCTTCCATTAAACAACGGTTCGAGGCGGGACAAAAAGTGAATAAAGTCATCCGCTTTGTGGATAACTTTCCTCCGATTTATGGGGCTGGTTCGAGCCGCCTGCGCCAAGTAGGGTAAAATCTCCCAATCGCACGGGAGCATGTTCCCTTCGGCGCTCTTCGAACAAGGATTTTCACATGCCATTCGATCAATCATCGGGAAGCCCGCATCATTTTCTCGCCCGACTCGCCGGCGGCTGGGCAGGATCGTCCAAACTCTGGCTGGAACCGGGCAAACTCGCCAATGAAGCGCCTCTCATCGGCAACATCCAACTGATCTTGGACGGGCGGTTCGCATTGTTTCTTTATCAATCCTCCATCGAAGGCGAGGCGCAGCATGGCATGTTCACTTTCGGCTACAACACCACACTGGAACGCTACGAAGCCTCCTGGGTGGATTCGTTCCACAACAACACCGCCATCATGTTCTGCACGGGGAAAGCCACCGACAACGGCTTCTCCGTCCTCGGCAGTTACCCCGATCCCACTGGCGGACCGGACTGGGGCTGGCGTACCGAAGTTGAATTGATCGATGAAGACCACTTGACCATCACCGCCTACAACATCCATCCCGAATACGGCGAGGCCAAAGCGACGGAAGCGATATTGACGAGAGTGAAAAAATAAGGGAACCTTGTCGTTGCGGGCACAGGCGAAGCAACCTCCTTCAAACAGAAGCATGATTGTTATCAGGAGATTGCTGTGGACTTCCTCGCGACGACAGGTACGAACGAGGTTAAATCATGACAACTCCAAACTACGAATACTACGGCTTGATGGTCAGGTACTGGGACCTGTTGCGCGGTGACACGTCCAACTGGGATGATCGTTTCTTCTTCCTCAACGTCATCAGGAAATCCGGTCAGCCCGCATTGGACATCGGTTGTGCAGCGGGACGCCTATTGATCGATTATCTCGCGCAAGGCATCGACATCGACGGCGTGGACATTTCACCTGAAATGATCTCATTATGCAGACTCAATGCGGAGAAAAAAGGTCTTAAGCCGAACCTGTACGTCCAAGGCATGAACGAGTTGAACCTGCCACGCAAATACAAGACCATCCTTGTCCCTTCGAGTTCATTGCAATTGTTGCTCGAGCCCGGTCAACCCTTGCAGGCGCTGAAACGCTTTTACGATCATCTCGAAACGGGTGGCATATTCGCAACACCGTTCATGACACTCTGGAGGGAAGGGGATCCGCTCGAGGGAGATTTCGTTCGGGAGGCAACACGCCCCGAAGATGGCGCGACGGTCCGGCGAACGAGCTGGTGGCGTTTCAACCCCAAAACGAACATGGAAGATACGCGCGATACCTATGAAGTCATCAGGGACGGGTTGGTCATCGAAACCGAAGTCCATGAGCAGGCACCCGCCACACTTTCCTACACCCAGGCGGAAGCCGTCGCACTCTTTGAGCAGGCGGGCTTCAAGAATATTCAAGTCTACAGCGAGTTTACGTTCGAGCCTGTCAAACCAGCCGATACCGTCTTTTCTGTTACAGGGATCAAACCATGAACCTGCTCATCATCGGCGGGACGCGCTTTCTCGGACGTCACCTCGTGGACTCTGCCATCGCGCGCGGAAACACGGTCACGCTTTTCAACCGCGGCAAGTCGAACCCGGACCTGTTTCCACACCTTGAGACGATCCATGGCGACCGCGAACATGACATTGCAAAGTTGTCGGGGTGCACATGGGACGCGGTCATAGACACTTGCGGGTATGTGCCGCGCATCGTCCGCGTATCAGCTGTCGGCTTGGAAAGAAGCGTTGGTCGTTATGTCTTCATCTCATCCATTTCGGCGTATGATGATGCCATTTTCAGAAAGACCGGCATTAATGAATCGGATCCTGTCGGTAAATTGAAGGATGAATCTGTGGAAGAAATCACGGGCGAGACGTACGGTCCGCTCAAGGCGCTGTGCGAGAAAACGATATTGGACCTGTACGGCGAGCGCGGGCTGGTCGTGCGTCCGGGTCTCATCGTCGGTCCCGACGACCCAACGGACCGTTTCACCTATTGGCCCGTGCGCATCGCCCGCGGCGGGAAAGTACTTGCGCCTGAAAAACCCGAGGTGCCAATTCAGATCATCGACGTGCGTGATTTGTCCGAATTCATCATCAAGCTGATCGAAACGGACGCATCGGGAATCTATAATGCAACGGGACCCGACCACGAATTGACATTGGGCACGATGCTCGAAACATGCAAACAGGTGAGCGGAAGCGACGCGTCCATCCATTGGGCGTCGGTTGAATTTTTGAAACAACACAACGTCCAGGAATGGAGCGACATGCCCGTGTGGGTCCCCGATAATGAAGAGAACGCGGGTTTCTCGCGCGTGGATGTATCCAAGGGCGTCAGGGCAGGTTTGATGTTTCGTCCGTTGGAGGATACTGTGCGCGACACGCTCACATGGGCGAATGCCCGTCCTGCTGATCACGAATGGCGTGCAGGATTAAGATCAGACAGAGAGCAGGAATTGTTGCGTCTGCTGAATCAATAAACAAGGAAATATTCCTGAATGAAAACCCAACGCACAGCACAATTCCTTTTTGTGTTCACCCTTCTATTGTCCGCCTGCGCCAGACAAACGCAACCCGTTCTCCCGACCGCCACCCTTCCGCCTTCCGCCCCAACCAGCGCGCTGCCGACCGAAACGCCCACGGATATTCCCACTGCCATTCCAACCGAACCCCTCGCCAGCGCCGACCCCACCCTCTTCGGCGCCCTCGCCAAAAGCGAGATCAACCCGCTGGCAGGCAAGATCCATGAAGCCATCTTTATCAAGGTCATGGACAGCTTCGTTGCCAGTGAGGACATCATCGAATACCAGATCGTCGCCTCCGAGGTCTTCCCCGCCAGCGACGGGACGTTCATTGCCGAGATCTACTACAACGTCCGTACCACAGACCCCGCCTGGCTGGCGGACGGCGGCGTCCAGGCTGACGACGACTGGATCCAAAACAAATGCAACCGTTTCGACTTCGTCAACACCGAGACGGAATTCCAACTCAGGAACCGCAGGACCTGCAATTGATGTTCAAAAAGATCCTCATTGCCAACCGCGGCGAGATCGCCGTCCGCATCCTGCGCGCCTGCAGGGAAATGGGCATCCGCACCGTCGCCGTGTACTCCGACGCCGACAAGGAAGCCGCGCACGCGCAACTCGCCGACGAGGCGGTGTACATCGGCGCGGCATCGCCGAAGGAATCCTATTTGAAAGCGGATGCCTTGCTCCAAGCCGCCCTCTCCTCCGGGGCGGACGCCGTCCACCCGGGTTATGGATTCCTCTCGGAGAACGCCTCCTTCGCCGGGATGGTCGAATCAGCGCAATTGACCTTCATCGGCCCCTCAGCCGCTTCCATCCGCGCCATGGGCGATAAAGCGGAATCCAAGATTCGGATGAAAGAAGCAGGCGTCCCGACGGTGCCCGGAGCCGAAGGCTTGGAGTCCATCTACGCATTCGAAAAAGCCGCGGATGAGATCGGCTATCCCATCCTCGTCAAAGCCTCGGCGGGCGGCGGCGGCAAGGGGATGCGCATCGTCTGGGACGCGAACGACCTGCCCGAAGAGGTCGACGCGGCGCGCCGCGAAGCGCTGCATGCCTTCGGCGATGAACGTTTGCTGATTGAGAAATACATCCCGGACGCGCATCACATCGAGTTCCAGGTCTTCGGCGACAAACACGGACATCTTGTCCACCTGTTCGAGCGCGAGTGTTCCGTCCAGCGTCGTCACCAAAAGATCATCGAAGAGACGCCGTCGCCGCTGCTCACGCCGGAGTTGCGCAAGCAAATGGGCGACGCCGCCGTCAGAGCGGCAAAGGCGGTTGGCTATTACAATGCGGGAACCATCGAGTTTATTTTCGACCCTTCTTCATCTATGTTCTACTTTCTGGAAATGAACACCCGCCTGCAGGTGGAACACCCCGTCACCGAACTCACAACGGGGCTCGATCTCGTCCAATGGCAGATTCGCGTCGCGGCGGGGGAGCCTTTCCCTTATGCGCAGGAGCAACTTTCCCCGCGTGGACATGCCATCGAATGCCGCGTCTACGCCGAAGACCCCGCCAACGGATTCCTGCCCAGCACGGGCAAACTCCTGCAATTCGTCGAACCGCGCGGACCCGGCATTCGAGTCGACTCCGGCTTTCGCGCGGGCGATACCGTGACTCATTTCTACGACCCCATGCTGGCGAAGTTGATCGTCCATGCCGAGAACCGGGAGACTGCCATAAAAAAGATGGGAGCCGCCTTGCGTGAATTCGTGGTTCATGGCGTTGTCACGAATATTGATTTTCTGCAGGATGTGATGTCCCATCCCGATTTTTCGAACGGCAAAGTATCCACAAGATGGGTGGAAACCCATTTCAACTGGTTGCCGACATCCGAGCCGTCGTTCGATGCGCTCGTTGCCGTGTCGCTTGCCAGCCTGTCAATGAATGCCGTCAATCGAAAGCCGGGAATCGTACATGAACACGATCCCTACAGTCCGTGGAAGACGGTGAACGGGTTTCGGATTTAAGGCTCCCCCGTTCCTGGCGGAATGACCGGCAGGCTTGCCATCTCGAGCCACCGATTTGCCCTTCGGGCACGCTGTCACGACTCTTTCTTGTCCTGTTCCTGCCTGCGCAATTTCTGTTTCTCAGCCTGTTCCTGTTCGAGTTTCCGTTGCTCCTGCCGGCGCAGGATTTGTTTTTGTTCCTGCTCCTGTTCGAGTTTCAAGCGTTCCTGCCGGCGCAAAATTTGCTTCTGTTCCTGTTCTTTCTCGAGTTTCAGGCGTTCCTGTTGGCGCTGTACCCGTTGCTTTTCCTGCTCCTCTTCCAGTTCCTGTCGTTTTTGCTTGCGCTGTTCCATTTCTTCCTGTTGTTTTTGGGTCATTCAATCTCCTCTTTGATCCCTGCAAATTTGATTTCAGCGTTGTTTTCCCCACTGGTCCAACTTGCCCTATCTCATTCAATATCGCACGGTTTGGCTGGTTTTACGGAAAGGCTTATCGGCGCAGATACAATCGAACCAGTTTGCATATTTGGAATTATACCCTCTTGAATTCCACCACCTGCTAAAATTCCAGGGACGGCCTTCCCCTCAAGCCGTCCCTTTTATCAAGTACCACTTACCACCCACTACAGTTTCGCAAACCGACTCACCACCTTCGCCGCGCTGGGCGGACGATCCATCGCGCCGCCCTGATGGATCAAGATGGACGTGCCTTCTTTCGCGTACTGCAATGCCACATACGCCTGCCCCGTGATGAAGCGCGCGTTGTCAATCGCACACGAAGTGACCCAGCCGATGCGCTCGCCGCTGGTATTGACCACCGGATCGCCGTTGTGCGCCATGCGCGTGCGCTGCTCATCGAACGTGAAGCGCACCACCACGCCCTTGCGTTCCTTTTCCCGCGCCACATAGGCTTCGCGCCCGATGAACCACGGCTTATAGACCTTCACATACGAACCGAATCCACCTTCCGCCACCCCCAGATCGCGCTCGCCGAACTTGCCCGAGCCCAATCCCATCTCATGACCGTAGAGCGGCAGCCCCGCCTCCGTCCGCAGCGAATCGCGCGCCCCCAGCCCAATCGGTTTGACGCCAAACGGCTCGCCTGCCTTCAACACCGCGTTCCAGAACTCCACCGCGCGGTCGGGATGAACGAACAACTCGAACGCCATCTTCTCGCCCGTGTAGCCTGTGCGCGAGATAATCAAATCGAATCCGCCCACCACCGCGTCGCACAACTCCGTCCGCTTCAACTTCATAATGCGCGCCCGCGTCTCCTCATCCACCCCCATTGCCAGCAAAATATCGCGGCTGCGCGGACCCTGCAAGGCAATATCCACCCGCATATCCTCTCCCGCCTTCGGGTCGCGCAGGTTGCGGATTTCGGCGTTGTAGCCATATGTCCGCGCGAACGGACGCGCATGGTCAATCCGCACCTTGCCATCGCGCACGCTTTCCAGCCACGTACGATCCTTGTCGTCGTTCGAGGCGTTCACCACCACGAGGTAATTGTCCCAATCGCGGCGGTACACCAGCGTATCGTCCACCACATCCGCCTCGGGAGTTAGAAAGTGCGTATAAAGGCTTTCGCCGGGATACAGCCCGCCGCAATCGTTGCCGCACACTGCATCCAGAAACGACGCCGCGTCCGCCCCGCGCACATCATACACACCCATGTGACTCACGTCGAACAGCCCCGCCGCCTGCCGCGTCGCCAGATGCTCCTCAAAAATGGACGTGTACACCACCGGCATTTCCCAGCCTGCAAACGGGACCATCCTGCCGCCGAGGTCTCGATGAACCTGATTCAAACGAGTCCGTTTTAACTCGCCTTCAGCCGGCTCCACCCACTCGAAGGGCGGCAGCGGCTCTTTCTGGACGTTTCGACTTGGCTCGCCGATAAACCAGGGTTTCTCTTCCCCTTGACTCCCTCCCCTTTGGGAAGAGGGCTGGGGTGAGGATGCGATCGCCTTCTTCTTTTTCACATCCGCCACCACGAACGGACCCGGCATCCTCTTGGCGCTGAAATCTTTTTCCTGGTTCAGGTTGAACGACACGTACCCGTCCGAAAGGTCGCGCAGCCACGTTCCCACGATGCCCGCCTTCGCCGCGGGGACCTGCAGGTAATAATCGCCCATATCCACGCAGGTGAGCATGCCCTTAATGGTTCCCTTCGGAGTCGCGATGGTTGTCGCTTGTGACTCGCCTGCCTTCAACGCGCTCAAGTCGGACGACACAGCGTAATCGAGCATCTGCCGCACGCGATGACCTGTCAACTCGAAGACGCCGCTCGTTGACTTGTCGTCAATGAAATAAAAGTGAGGGTAGCCGCTCTTTTTATACTTAAAGTCAATTCCTGCCGTCTCTGCCAGCTTTCTAACCTTTACACGTGCGGCGTTCAATAGATTGAAATCCAGTTTTGCTCTCCTCATCCGCCCATGACGCGGCGTATCCACCGAATGAGGCGCGCACGCCAGCAGAACATCCGCGATGATATTTGCCAGCTGGCGGCTCTTTTTCTCGTCGAAGCCGCGCTGGGTGATCCACGGTGTGCCGAGGCGGATGCCGCTTGGGTCGGCGGAATTCTTATCGCCGGGGATGGTGTTGCGATTGACCACAATTCCCACAATGTCGAGAATCCGCGCCGCCTGATCGCCGCTGAGGGATGTGCCGTCCTCGCCTTTGACGGTGGTGCAATCCACGTTCAGCATGTGACAGTCCGTGCCGCCGAAGGGGATTCGCAGTCCGCGCTTCTGGAACTGGTCTGCCATGGCTTGCGCGTTGGCAATGGTCTGCGCTTGCAGTTTCTTGAACTGTTTGGTGCGAGCCAGTTTGAAAGTCAGCGCAAGAGCCGCAAACACGTTGACGTGCGGTCCGCCCTGTTCGCCGGGGAAGACGGCTTTGTCGAGTTTTCTGGCGATGTCGGCTTGGGTGGTCAACAGCACCGCCCCGCGCGGACCGTCGAGCGACTTGTGCGTGGTGGACATGACCACGTCGGCAATGCCAATCGGCGAGGGGACGACTCCCGCCGCCACCAGCCCGCCGATGTGCGAAATATCCGCCAGGAAGTACGCGCCGACTTCGTCTGCAATCTCGCGGAACTTCTTCCAATCGGGCACCCACGAGTACGAGGAGTAGCCGGCGATGATCAGTTTCGGTTTGTGCTCCAGCGCCAGTGCGCGGATGGCGTCGTAGTTCAGCCGTTCGTCCGCATCCACGGTGTAATGCACCGCCTTGAACCATTTGCCGCTGCGATTCACCGACGAACCGTGCGAGAGGTGACCGCCGTGCAGGAGGTTGAGTCCCATGATGGTTTCGCCCAGGGGAATCAACGCCTGATAGACCGCATTATTGGCGGGTGCGCCCGAAAGCGCCTGCACGTTGACGTAAATCTGGTCGGCGGTGTAGCCGTTGGCGGCAAACACCTCTGCCGCGCGCCGCCGCGCCAGCGCTTCGACAAGGTCGGCATATTCCACGCCCTTGTAGTAGCGCGGGTCGCCGTGACGGCGGTAATGAGTCAAACGCGCCGGATAGTCGAGAATCTCTTCTTCGGACATCCAGCGCATCTCTTCATCGGGGTAGCCTTCGGCGTAGATGTTTTGGAAGGCAGAAGCCAGCGCCTTGCGCACCGCCATCGGCGCGGTGGATTCGCTGGGGATGAGAATCAACTTGCGGGCTTGCCTTTCCGCCTCGAGTTGAGTCAGATCGAATACATCGGGGTCGAGTTCGGCCAGTTTGCCGCGGAAAAGGTAGTCAGACATTTTTAGTCTCCTAGTCGGTAGTCGGGTAGTTGAGAGTCATATAGTCAAATAGTCGGATAGTGATCAACAGACTATAGGACTATCCGACCATGAGACGATGAAACTAATGCGAATTGTAGGACGGGAGAGTAGAAGGGTCAAGTGAGAAATGACATATCGTCATCCGACTTTTCCTCTGCTGGAGGGGAAATAACACGCATCGGAGTGCAATGGCGATGGGAACCGCATTCCCGGTGGAGACGGTGTAAAGGCTGGATGGGAAATCGACACGCTCATGATAATCGGGGGCTGGCGGCGGGTGTAATTGTAGAAGCGTCGTCCGGAGATCAATCTCCGGGCTATTCGTACGAAATCCGTTCAAGCGGACTGAATAGCCGGGGGGTAGCCGTCCTCAGACGGCTTTGGATGAGACCGCCCGGACATTCATGTCGGGGCGGGAGGACCACATCTGTCACGCCGTTTGGCGGCGGTGTTGTTTGTGTTTGTACATCGCTTTGTCTGCCTGCGCCAGCAGTTCTTCCATCGTGATGGTGGAATCGGACGGGACGCGAATAACGCCCAGGCTGAAGGTGATGGTTGCCTGCCCCGCCTGACGGTTGTAGGCGCCCACGTTTTCTTGCAGGTGCTGGCGCATGGCTTCCACGTCACTTTCGGCGGCATCTGCCATGAGGACGACGAATTCGTCGCCGCCCAGCCGCCCGATGATGTCGGATTCGCGAAAGGTTTCGGTGAGGATGCGGGAAAAGCGCAGGATGAGGGCATCGCCAGCCGCGTGGCCCAGGGTGTCGTTGAGGTGTTTGAGGCTGTCGAGGTCGATGTAGAGCAGGCAGAGGGAGTAGCCGACGCGGCGGGCGAATTTCATCAGCCCGGTGGCAAGGACCATGAAACCGCGGCGGTTGTTGAGTCCGGTCAGGTTGTCGGTGAGGGAGAGGCTGCGCAGGCGTTCGTTGGCTTCTTCCAGTTCGGTCACTTTTTCGTAGAGTTTGTTGGCAAGCACCTGGAGGTGTTCACGCTGGAGTTGACCGGTTTGCGGCAGGCGGGTGGGCGTTGCGGGGCGTTTGAGGGTGTCGTTGACGACGCGCAGGATTTCGTGCGGTTCGCTGGGTTTACGGAGGATATGGTGGATGCCGCTTGCCCGCGCCAGACGGTGGATTTCGCTGTCATCGTAATTGGCGGTGTGGAAGACGACCGGTACGGTGGCGAGCAGAGGGTCGGCTCGCAGGCGGCGTGCCAGGGTGAAGCCGTCCATGTTGGGCATGAAAATGTCGGTGATGACCAGGTCGGGGAGTTGGGCGCGGGCGATTTCGAGCGCTTCGGCGCCGTTGGTGGCTTCAAGAATGTGGTGACCAAAGTTCCCCAACAGGGCAACGTAAATGTTGCGGTCTATTGTGTTGGTGTCTACGACGAGAATCGTTGCCATTCCGCTTGTTTTCCTTCTCTGAGAGGAGCGTGTAGGTATGGGATGTGAAAAATCATAGCATAATTCTGCCGCCGATTCGGGCAGGCTCTCTCCCCCCTTTCGATTTTATCAGGAATTTGTTTATGCAAATTCTGGGTTATTCGCCAAAGGGGAATTGATTTAGCATTTCCCAGCGTTCTTCTGCTGTTTGTACGGTCCATTCGAAGCGGTTGACGGTAAAGGTGATGGGTTCTCTGGCG
Source organism: Chloroflexota bacterium (assembly GCA_013388685.1). Taxonomy (GTDB): domain Bacteria; phylum Chloroflexota; class Anaerolineae; order Anaerolineales; family Villigracilaceae; genus Defluviilinea. The sequence continues at coordinate 27,348 of JACAET010000030.1, forward strand.
CCAAAGGTGGGGTCTTTGATACGCGTGGAACGGTCTTCGGGGAGTTCGACGATTTTGATGTGGGGGAGCCAGTTTTGCGACTGATAGGGGTAACTTTCATAGCCCATTGCGGTGGCGATTTTGCCGAGGTCGTTGTACATTTTTTCCAGCGCGGCGTTTCGTTCTGCCAGGAGCCACAATCTACCCTGTTGGTTATTGACGTTCATGCGGGCAATGTTTTTCACGGTAATTTCAAACGGTTTCATCTGGCGGGCGTATTCTGCGAGGCGTTTTTTCAGTGCGTCGAAGTCTGCCACATTGCGGATTGCCTGTACCGTCAGGTGCAGGTCAATAATGGGCGTTCCATCGGTGACTTTGGCGGTCTCTTCCGAAAGTTTGAACAGGCAGGAATACGCCTCGCTTTCGGGACGGATGATGATGAATGTGGCTTTGCCGTTTGTGCTGGATGTTTGCATGCGTTCGATTTCCTTGAGTCTGTTCTTGTACAGGTCAATGTGCGCCTCGACGTCGTTTCTTCCAATGCCGTAATTCCATGCCAGCAGACCGCGGTGCTGGTCGCTTTGCCAAACGACGCGGATCATCTCTTGTAATTCCGCCAGGCTGCTGTTCAGCGAGACGATTTTGAATTCATCGCCGGCGCGTTCCGAGCGGAAGACGAAAAAGCCTTCCTTTTTGGGGAAACGCGTGACCAACAGGTTCGAAAAGCGTTTGAGGTCCTGATCGATGGCGGCGCTGCCATAGCGGATGTTCCCTTCGTGCATGTTGAGCATATCCGTCAGCGCCACACCTTGAATGGTCTTGTTTTCCAAATACCATTTGGCTCCCAGGCCGTTGAGGGTGCCGGTCAAATACTCCTTGGTGACTACGCTTTCGGCAATGTTTTGGGTGATTTGCACCTGGTTGATGGCTTGTTGCCGCAGTGCTGCAGGTAGGTTCAGTGATTGAATTTTATCCACAAGGATCGCATAGGGCATGTTAAACTCATTCCAACTTTGATGCCCATTGTTTTCCTCTATGCGTCTTGGGATTTCGGAATGACTCTCGATGATGGTCTGCCGCAAGACCACCGGGCGGTACTTCTTCCTCCGTTTCTGAAGTTCGTTTTCGGCTTCGGTTTCGGTGATCCCCACGCCGTAATCCCAGGTGAGAAGCGAGTCAAACTCCTGCCTGTGATACAGGCGGGCGAGCAGGGTATTCATTTCCCTGGGGGTCTTGGTCGTTGAAATGATGCGAAACTCGTCGCTGCCCGGCGAGCGGCGTACGAAATCGCCCGTATCGAGGCTGAAAACGGACATGAACTGGAACGCTAGTTTGCGCAGTTCTGCATCCACCACCAGCGCCCCATAGACTTTGTTCGCCTGGCGCAGGTCGTAAATATCCACTTTTGCCATCCCTCGCACCTGATCGGGAGGAATCAGCCATTTCTCGGCACGGGTGTTCAGGGCATGGGTAATCGTATCGTAAAGCGCCAGGCTCTTGGCATTTTTCAACGCCACAGAGACCAGGCGCTTCAATTCCTGAATCTGGCTTTCGCTGATGGGCAACGCCTGAAAGAGATTTTCCAGTTCCTTGAAGGCTTGCAGAAAAACCTTCAGTTCGTTATCCATGATCGCTTTGCATCTGCCGCCGTTTCGACAGGGTTTCCAGGATTTTTTCGTGCAGTTCCTGGCTTTGCCGAATCTCGTGCTGCATGCCCTGGCGCTGGAAACTATCCAGGGCATCGTTGACAAACATCAGCGCGTTATCCAGGTCGGCGTTCATTTCAAGATAGGCCGAAGCCAGACCGAATTGTCCGCGTGCCAGTTCATCCACCCGCCCGAACTCTTCGGCAGAACGAATGCCCTCGCGGAAGTAGTGTTCCGCTTCAGGGTACTTCTTTTGCTTTAATGCGACGAATCCCAACCCGTTGAGCGCGTAACTGACGTGACGGATCGGGTCTTTCCGCGTCGGATCCTGCCACGTCTCCAAGGCTTTTTGATACCACTCCCGGGCTTTTTCCAGATTTCCCAATTCGTATTCCAGATCGCCGAGACCGTATTGGGCAAAGCCCCTGCTGTAAATACCGTAGTCATCTTTGGGGAATTCCTCGCTGGTCTGAAGGACTTCTAGGAGCAGGGCGCGGGAACGGTCGAAGTTGCCGAGGCGCAGTTCCACAGTCCCGAGGGAGCGTTTGGCGGCGGCGATCAATAATTTGTCCTCGGTCAGGGTCGTCGCGGAGAGCGCCTCTTCCGCCCAGCGCAGGGCGCGCAGATAATCGCCCTGATAGAAGTAAATCCAACTGATATTGCGGGCAAAGGTGCTGACGGACTTCCAATCTGCGAGCAGGTTGGCGGCTTTGAGAGCAGCATGGGCGAGCGTCAGGCGGTCATACCAATAGGCGCGCTGCCACAGCACACTACCGAACTGAAGTCCGATCTGAACGAGGGTGGCGGCGATGTCGCGTGTGCGTTTGGTCAGAGCGCTCGAATGGAATTTCTTTTGGATGGCTTTGTAACACCATTGGGCGGCGCTCAGGATGTTGTTGCGGTCGAGCAGGAGTTTTTCATAGCCGCGCCACTCTTTGAAGTTACTCATCTGCGCCACCAGCCGGCTGTAATACTGGGCGGTTCGCCACTCCGCCTGTTGGACAAATCGGCGGTTGTTTGCAAACTGGGTGCGGATGAATCGGCGTGTGAGCGGAAGGATGCTGAAGTAGTCGCGGTCCGATTCGTGCTCGGTGAGGGTGAGTTGCAGCAGGTCGCTGAGGGCGCGTTCGAACTCCTCTTCGTCTTCGATGCCGGAAATCTCCTTGAGCGCCTCCCGTGAGACCGCCTCGGGGTGAAGCGCCAAAATGAGCAGCAGTTTTTTTTCGTTGCCGTCTTTGAGCAGATTCCAACTGTGGTTGAAGCAGTATTGCAGGATGGGGATGTTCGAATCGAGGCTGAGCTTATCCAGCACCTGTGTGACCGAATACCCCAGCACGGCAATTTGTCCCTGCACCCATAAAAGCGCCAGGGGAAGCCCGCCGGTCAGGTCAATCAACTGTTTGTTTTGCGCCTCGGTCAGGTGGATGTTTTTCTGCTGGGCGTCCCATTTCAGCAGGGCGGCGCTTTCCTCCTCATTCAATCCCTGCAGGCGGATGATTTGCCCCTCTGCCACGCGCTCGCGCGAGGTGACAATCACTTTGAGAGTGATGGGTGAGCGGCGTAAAAACTCAAGGATGTCGTGTTGTTCCTTGCGGGAGAGCGACTCGAAATTGTCCAGAACGAGAAGCGTGGTGCGGCGGGCAAGCAGGTTGTAGGCGCGGCGGATTTGTTCCTGCAAAGAGAGGTTGCCGATGGTCGGATTCCCAAGAGCCGTGCCGATGGTAATGAGGATGTCGGTCAGCGACTTGGCTTCCGGAATGATCGGTTCGACGCCGTGCAGGGTGAGCACGGATTCCTTCGCCGAAATCCAGATGACCGATTCGAAGAGTTCCTCCTCCACACAGCGATGGCTGACTTCGATGGCGAGCGCCGATTTCCCCACGCCGCCGATGCCCTCGATGCCGACGATGAATGTGCGGTTATCGGGCTGGAGGGATTGCAGGATGGTTTTGATTTCCTCCTCCCTGCCCACAAAGTAGGGGCGGCGCGGCAGGCTTGCCAGCAGGGCGCTTTTCTCACGTTCTTTTCCCGTTGAGGTCAGATGCTCGATTTGCTTGGTGTACCGGGCAATTGCCTCCTTCTCCATCGTCACACTGTTGATGAGATGAAGAGGCTGATCCGTGCCGTATTTCGCCAGCATCTCCTCCAGCGTATAGAGATTCTTTTTGTGGAGTTCGATCATGCGCTCGAGGTGGGTGATTTCTTCCTTGTCCATGGCTCACGCACTGTTCCTCTATCGTATTACTTTTGAGAATTTATCACACCCGTGAAAATTCTTGATCAAGCCCAACCACTGAGATACAGAGTCTTTTCTTGTTTTTATCCCAGTGTCTCTGTATCTCCGTGGTGAGTTTTGGTTGCGGCTGGAAGCCGCGCTAGGAAACGGATTGAATGTCTTTTTTGTAAACTTTGGACAATACCGTTTCCAACTGCTTGAGTGTATTCAGCATGGCATGTTCGGCTTCGGTCAGGTTGTGGATGATGATGGGGGGAACAAGTGCGCTCCCCCATTTGGCGTATTGTTCTTTCGAGAGATGATAGTTGCGGGAGTAGGTTTCCAACAGAGCAACCAGGTGTTTGATCTCTGCTTCGTGGTTTTTCCACAGCAGTTCATCAATCTTTGCGGCGGTCAGATATTTTTTGACCGCTTCCGCCTGCTCGGGCGGGAGGGGCAGGGCTTCTGCTTCTTCGGGCGGGGCGGTTTGTGTCTGTGGCGCGCTGGCTTCCGCTTTCCTTCGCTCCCGCCGCTCTTCCAGTATTCGGCGTCCTTCGTCAAAAACGAAATCTATGGCTTTCAGCAGGATGGGAATTTGAACAGCGTCAAGCATGAGTCCTCCGTTGCGGATAGTATAGCATAGACAGTACTGGAGTACTACCACCTGTCAATTTCGTTAGTTCAGGCTGCGGCATCCAGGTATCCACTTCACCCGCCGCGACTTGCTGATACAGCGGTTTGTGCCGTTTCCCGCTTTTGGGTGCGGTTGGCGTTCATCTCGCTGAGCGGAATCGTCGAATAGGTCTCTTGCATTCGTCAGCCGACGTGAGAGAACGTCTCGTACGCGAAGGCGTACTATGCGCCCTCTGGCGCACGTTTGCAAGAGGTCTAATGAAAAGAACGAATCACGCTCGTGACGCAACCCGGTCCATTCATGAGACCGCCATTGCCGCATTTCTGCCCGCCGCGCCGCTGATTCCCCCTCCGCCATGGACGCCGCTTCCGCAGAGATAGAGATTGTCTATCGGTGTCTTGTGATTCGACCAGCCGGGCAGGGGGCGCATGAACAGGAATTGATCGAGCATGAGTTGACCGTGGTTCAGGTCGCCTTCGGTGAGTCCGTACGTTCGCTCGAGATCAAGAGGCGTAATCACTTTACGGTTGACGATTGACGATCTCAGGTTGGGGAAGTATTCCGCCAACGTATCCATTGCCAGGCTCTCGATCCTTTCGCCTTCCACTTCCCACCCGCCGCTCTGCAGGGCATAGGGCGCAAATTGGAAATGGATCGAAACGACATTACCCGATGTCGTCACTTCGAGATACGGCTTTTCCGAGATCTGACGATACTTCGCCGCGTCGCAGGCGCGTTCGAGGTATTTGACGGATGGCGCAACAACACACGTCCCTTCCGGGATGCCATGAACGCCGTTCGTGAGCAAGTGGAGTTTGGCGACCGAACCGCGCATTTTGATGGATTGCACGCGCCAGACAAACTCAGGCGGCAGGTTCGGCGCGCCGACGAGATTCAGGAAGGTCCGCTTTGGATCGAGAGCGGAGAGGACATTTTCGGCGTGGATCTCTTCTCCGCTTTTCAGGCGAACGCCCTTGCACGCGTAGGCATCCACCAGGATTTGTTCGACTTCGGCTTCGGTGCGTATCTCTCCACCGAAGGATTGGACTGCGTTTGCAAGCGCTTCACTGATCCTGCCGACGCCGCCTTCCACGGGGAGGTGTGCCATGCCTCCGCGATTCATCCAGTTGTGAATTAACGTGTAACCCGTTCCGGCGGACATGGGTCCCTGTGTGATGCCATGAATGCCCAGGGACGCAACGGCGGCTTTGAGGAATTCAGATTCGAAATATTCCTCGACCAGTTCCTGCGCGGTCATTGGCAGGGCGCGAATGAAATCGAGCATGTCCTTGCGGCCGGCAAGGCGGAGTTCCAGACCCAGTTCGAGCAAACCGTATCCTTCCATCAGGTTCGCGTTCCTGGGCAGGCGCGGCATGAGGGTGGCGTAAGCAAAATCAAGGAGTCTTGCCGATTTGTCCATAAAGCGTACGAATTCCCCCCAACGCGCCGCGTCCTTTGTGGAGAAGCGTTTGATGGACTCTGCCGCTTTGACGGGATCCGGATCAAGAATGAGGTGGCTGGAATCCGGCAGGAGGGAGATCAAAGGTTTTTTGGCGGGGGCGGCTCGAAGTCCGAAGGAGGCGAGTTTGAGGTCTTTGAGGATGTCCGGGCGGAGGGTTCCGCCCGGGTGGATGGAATCCGCCGTGAAATTTTCCCCAAATGACTCGGTTGCGGCCTGCCCGCCGAGGAGTCCGCGCCGTTCGAGAACGAGGACTTTTCTGCCCTTTTTGGCAAGGTAAGCGGCGGCGACCAGTCCGTTGTGACCGGCGCCGATGACGATGAAATGATGGCGATTTTTTGTCATGTCTCAAAGTTATCTGTTTTTTCGGCTTTCGTCAATCTGTTGGGGGCGGATTTTCCGGCAGCATGTCAAAAACTGTATGTAAGAGAGTGTCTGAAACCCCAATCGTTGGCGTGTAGAGGACGTTCTCCCCCGGCGCTTGCCCGCCATTGCGAAGCATCCCCGAAGCGAAGCGAAGCGGGAGGGCAGGGGTAGCGTCTCTGCGGATGCGCAAGAGAGCGCATCCTGCGCATTGGAAAGTTTGTGTTGACGACTTTTCAGACACTTTCTAAAGTACTGCAACATGAATATCGCGCTGCCTTTTTGCACACAATTCGCCATACGACCGATTTTCTTACGTTCGTGTTTGTTTTTTGGTCTCCAACTTTACACATCGGATAAGCGCATTGTAAAAATCTTTCAGTATGAGGGGAATTGTGATATTTTTATCAAAATTCCTTATAATGTAACCAACCCCATTCTAAATGGGGGGTAAAGGCGTCAAGTGAGCATCCGTTTCAAGGTTATCCTTCCCTATCTAATTTTGACCCTCCTGGTTGCCGTTACGGGAGCCTATGTGGTCACGCGTCTGGTCTCGAAATCGCTGGAGGAGCGCTTGTCCAATCAACTGCTCGAAGCGGGACGGATGGTTTCCGATACGATGGCGCGTAAGGAGTTCGATCACTTCCGGGAAGCGCGCCTTGTGGCGTTCACGCGCGGGATGAGCGACGCGCTCAGGGATGGAGATGAAAACCAGATCGTTGCCCTGGCAAAACCGGTTGCGGGCGGGCTGAATGCCGAAAATCTGATGGTTTTTGACAGCCAGGGACGCGAACGTTTGCACACTCTCAAACAAAGCGATGGGAATGTGCAGGATGTGACCCAATCGGGAACTCTGACCACCCTGTCTATTGTGGAGGAATTGCTTACCGAAAACAACCCGGATAGTCTGCCGAAACGCGTGTTGGCACGGGATACTGTGGACGGTCGTTATTATTATTTCACTGCTATTGCCGCCGCCGATAACCGCGTTGCAGGGGTGGTGGTGGTCGGCACTTCATTGGATACCCTTCTGCCTTTGTTGAAAACGACTGCGTCGGCGGATGTCCTGTTTTATGACAGCAGCGGGCAGGCGCTCGCTTCCACCCTGGGAGGCAGCGCCATGGACCCTCTCTTTCTGCAGACCATTTCGATTGACCGGGATTTTTATCAGCGTATCTTCGGTCAGGATGAGGTTGTAGAGGGGAAGAACTTCGAAGCGGGTGGACGCCTGTACCGAAGCGGCTTCAGCCCGCTCTGGATCGGCAACGACCGACTGGGTGTCTTCGCTGTTGTGCTGCCGATGCAGTTCGTCGTCGAGTCGAGTTCCGTCAACAGGAACAATTACGTGATCCTGTATTCGGCGGCGATGCTGGCTGTGATCCTGGTCGGTTACCTGATTGCGCGTATGATCATCAATCCGCTTTCTTTGCTGGTGCGTACCTCGCGCGCCATCGCGGACGGCGATCTGACCAAACGCACTGGCGTGCGGACCAACGACGAGATCGGCGTGCTGGCAAGCACCTTCGATTTGATGACCGAAAACCTGCAGCAAAGAACGATCGAACTCGAAAAGACCAACAAGATTCTCGAGCAAATGGACCGCACCAAGATACGTTTCATTCAAGTCTCGGCGCACGAATTGCGCACGCCGCTGACGCTGGTGCAGGGATACGCCCAAATGGTCCAGATGAAGGCAAAAGACAACAAGGATTTCGAGAAATATGCCAGGGGAATCATGGATGGCGCCGCCCGTATGGTGGATATCATTGACAATCTGCTCGACGTTTCGCGCATTGATAGTAATCTGCTCGAGATCATGCCTGTGGATGTGGAGATCAGGGAATTGATCGAAAAGGCGGAAAAGAATTTCAAGCCGTCGTTCGAGGAAAGAGGTTTGAGTTTCACCACAGAAGGGCTCGACGACCTGCCGGTTGTAAAAGCCGACCGTGATTTGTTGTACAAGGTCTTTTATCACGTGATAGGAAATGCCATCAAATATACGCCAAACGGCGGCTCGATCCATGTCTGCGGACGCGTGATCAAGGAAGTCAAACAACTCCCCGAGGTGGAAATCCAAATCAAGGATACGGGCATTGGGATAGACCCGCAATATCATGAACTGGTCTTCGAGAAGTTCTATCAGACCGGCGATGTGCTTTTGCATTCCTCAGGTAAGACGAAATTCAAGGGCGGCGGACCCGGTCTTGGTCTGGCGATTGCACGCGGCATCATGGACGCGCATCACGGCAGGATCTGGTTGAAAAGCCCGGGATACAACGAAGAGACATACCCGGGAACGACCGTCTTCATACGGCTGGCGGTTGACGGAAGCAGGTAAGATGATCTCAACGGGCAAGGAATCGGAGCGCGAACGCCGCGACTGGATGATCGTGCTGGTCATCCTTCTTTTCGGTTTCCTGTGCGTCTTGCTTGCCGGGGAATGGGCGGTACGCTTCTCCCCCACCTGGAGGCTGGATGCAAACATGCGGTCCAACCTCGACCCGGACAGCAGATTTCTCACCGACAGACCCGTCGGTTTCTTTGAACCGCTCGATCCGTCCATCCTCACCCAGCCGGTCTGGATCAATGTCTTCCTGACGCCGGGAGCGGTGTTTGAAACCAAGCCTCCCGCGGCGCTCACCGCCCTGACCAATACCCCCGGCAGCACGAACACCCCTCTCCCGACACTTTCCGCAACCCCCACCGCACCCAACCCCACGAACACACCCTTGGCGGTCATTCCCACCGCTACCAACACATTTTCTTTTTCCCCTTCCTTTACGCCCACCAAGACTCCAATTCCGCCTGCCACTGCCACCAGCCCGGTGCCGTCTGCAGACCTGCTCATCACCAAAGCCGACGGGTTGACCGTCGTCAACACTGGCGAAGTGGTCGTTTACACAGTACGGGTGACGAATAACGGTCCAGCCGGGGTGCTCGGCGCAATTCTCAGCGATCCGCCCGTTGCCGGTTTATCCAAGACCGCCGTGGCTTGCTCGCCGACGCCGGGGGAATGCGTCACCGCGCCGACCATCGCCCAGCTCGAAAGCGGCACATTCGCCCTTCCCGCGCTCAACGGCGGGCAATTCTATGAGATCACCGTGACGACCAGCGTCACTGCAACGAGCGGCAGCGTCTCGAACACGGCGTCCATCGGCGCACCTTCGGGCATCCATGATCCCAATCCCGCCGATAACACAGCCACCGATACCAATCTGGTCTCTGCGCTCGCCGATCTTCAGATCACAAAAACGGACAACAGCACGGACTACGTCGCCAATGCATTGAAAACCTATGAGATTACAGTCTACAATTCCGGTCCTTCGGATGTTACCGGCGCGTCTGTGACCGATGTCTTTTCGACAAACGCCAATATCTTTCCTTCGGTCATATGGAGTTGTTCCTCCAGCAATGGAGGTTCTTGTGCGCCTGCAAACGGGATTGGCGACATCAATACTACGGTCGATCTTCCCAGCGGTTCGTCCGTCACATATACTGCCCTCGCCGTTGTCGTTCCCAATCCGTCGCTATCTTTGGTCAATACTGCCACGGTGACCGCGCCGCTCGGAGTAAACGACCCGAACCCTCTCAACAACTCCGCCGTCGATTCCGACACCCTGATCGTGCCCGACCCGCCACCTCCCCAGGTAGGCACCGCACCAGACAACACCATCTACATCTTACCCGCAGGCGGAACGTTGACGCTCGATCTCGCTGTTACAGCGGACGGCGATCTGGGCATTCCCGACATTGTGATCTATGAATTCGATAATGCCGGCATGGTCTTCATGGATTGGATGATCATTCAGGTCGGCGACGGCAGTAATTGGTATACGGTCTTTTACTGGGGCGATGATCTGGCGGATACGAATTCGAACATGAATATCAATATCCTGCCTCCCAACACGCCGCCGGAAGAGGACAACAGAATGCTTGCCACAGCCGTCTATTTTTACAATGGACCCGGCATCACCATTGACATTGACCCGATGGTCTCAATGGGGACGTATCCCTATCTGCGTATCATCGCTCCCGCCGGCGACGCCGACGGTCAACTGGAAATTGACGCAATCGAACTATTGCCTTGATGTACATCGAAAATAAAACAGGCGAGTCGAAGCAGTCGGCTCGCCTGTTTTATTTCGCCTCTCGAACTACGGGGATGTCTGGGTTTGCCCCATCGGGCATGTTCCCGGCCCGCGGCCCCCGTGTGGAATGCCGAACCCGTCTCCGATAAAGCCCTTATCGAGTCCCTCGAGCAACCAGTCGGCTTTTTCCTTTGACATCGTACCGTCTTCCACAGCCTGGGCAATGTGTTCGCGCATTTCGGCAATGCGAACCGTCCGTATCGCCTCATGCACATCCGCAATGTCCACACCCTTTTCGGCGGCGAGGTCTTGAAGCGTCTTCCCGCTTTTCAACGCCGACTTGAATTCGTCAACGGTCATGCCGAGCGCCTTGGCGGCGGCTTCCACTTCAGCGTCGCTGAAGCGCCAGCCGCGCCCGCCTCCGGGACCGCGTCCGTAATCCATCAGGCCAAACCCCGGATTGTCTGCCGCCTGAGCGTAGGCAGAAGTGGCGCCCACAATGCCGACCACCAGCAACGCCGCGAGCAACCCGCCGATCACTATAAGCATTTTGTTTTTCATACTGATCTCCTTCTTGTTAATATTTACTGGAACCGTATCCAGTCTTGTTTATATCTTATCCGGGCTGTGTCATGAGGTTGTGATGAGGCTGTGTGGAAATTATGTGGATGGAGATGCAGCTGCTCACGAGGATTGGGCGCGAGAAATACACGCCTTGCCATCCTCAGTCATCCGTCGCAAGGTTATGGGCGGTTTTCGCTCGGCTTTTGGAGCGCGCACGCCAAAGCGCCGTTAGATTGCAGATTGTGTTTGTGTTTCGATCTCCCCCCGCTTACAGACGCGCTCAGCGCCGGAATTCCCTTTCCCTCAACATCCATGCCAGCGGAGAAGCGAACAGGACGAGCCCCGTGGTCATTGCCAGTACGGCGGGAAAGCCGTAATTCTCCGCCAGGGGACCGGTCAACAACATGCCGAGCACGCCGGACGAAAAGATGAATCCCAAAATCAACCCCGAAGCCAGCGCCATCCCGCCGGAGATGATGCGTTGCGCCAGCACCACCATGATGCTGTGAACCGAGCCCGTGCACGCGCCTGCCAGAGGAATCAGCACATACAGCCACGGCGACCAGCCGATGCGGCTCATGATGTAAATCGGAATGGCGGCGATGAACAACGCCGCGGCAGCAACCTTACGTTTGGCGAAGCGGTCACCCAAATACCCGCCGACGACATTCCCCAGCGCCGAACCGCCCATGAACAAACCGGCAATGTTCCCGTAGGTTTGGGCGGTTAACCCCAAATCCTTGAGATACTTGGGGAAGAAGTTGATCATGTTCGCCTGCGACCACGATTGAAGCGTTGCCACGACGGCTAACAGAATGATGAAACCCCAGGCGGCTTGCAACCGTATTCCACCGTCGTCGTCTCTGGCTTTGGGATGCGGATGATTATGCCGCAACTGATACAAGAGCGCAAAACCAATCGGTATCGAAACGACGGGCAGTACGATCAACGCGGGCAAACCCAGACGGAACAGGATCAACCCTGTCACGACAGGACCGATGAAATGCCCCAATTGTCCCGCCATGAAGAACAACGACGCGGCGGTGGTTTCGCGTCCCTGCAAGCGATGGCGTCCCTGCAGAGTGGCTTGGACGGCGCCAACAGGGTGAAAGGAGGAAGAACCGAGCGCGGCAATGATCAGGCTGAGCAATCCCCATGTTCCGGGGATGACGATTGCGCCCGTGTAGAAAACAGTCATCCACAGGACGCCGCCTGCCGCCAGCCAGCGCGGTCCCAGGCGGTCCGAAATCCAGCCAAAGAAGGGCTGTGTCAGCGCGGAGACCCAGACGTAGATGGCGGAATAGAGGGCGATCTGTGTTTCGGTCAAACCCAGGTAGGTGAGCAGGACGGGACGGCTGGCATTGAAAACGTCCACCATGAAATGACCCATCGCAACGGATGAGAAGAGAGAGTCGAAGAGTAGGGACATGAGGATTTACGATTTTAGCTTTACGGTTTCAGGTTTGGGATTTTGGATTTCAGGCTGGAAATACAAATGATGTTCGAGAATGTATTCGTACACCGCGGCAGGAAGATAGTATCTGAAGGGTTTCCCGTTCGCAATGCGGTTTCTGATCTCGCGAGAGGCAATTTCGAGCAGCGGCGCGTCCACATAATGGACCTTGGAACTGATTCCCGGCAATTGGCTTTCCAACTCTTCGAGATTTTCCTGCTCGCCGGGACGATGCATGACCCCCACCCAGTGACACGCTTGCAGCAGTTCGCGCGGGCGCTTCCAGTTCGGCAGGTCTCGCAGGGAATCGCCGCCGAGGATGGGGATAATATCGGAATCCGGATATTGATGCGCAATCAGTTTGACCGTATCCAGGGTGTAGTGCGGACCGGGACGATCCAGTTCCACGCGCGAGATTTCGAAGGCGGGGTTATCCCGAATGGCGAGTTGCACCATCGCCAGCCGATGCTCGACGGGCGTAATGACCCGATCCTGTTTGTGAGGCGGGTGAGGGGTGAGAATCCACAACAGACGGTCAAGATCGAGTTGGGAAAAGGCTTCAGAGGCGAGGATGAGGTGACCGAGATGCGGCGGATCGAAGGTTCCGCCGAAGAGGCCGATCTGCTGACGGGGCATGATGCGAGTATATCTTTTTTTAATGGTCTCTGTAAGAGTGCAATCTGCCGGGGTGACGGCGTTCTCAAAATCACCTTGGAAAGCCATACGTCGGGGGGGATGCGTAGAATTCAAATCCGCCAGGCGGCTGGATGTCAAATAAAAAGATGGATGCGCCTCAAACGCATCCATCTTTTTATTGGTTTTTCTGCGGTTCGCCTATGGCTGGTACGTCACGTTGACGGCAATCCAGTCGAGGTAGAAGTCGCGCGCATTGTTGCTGGAGACGTCAATGACGCGCACGCGGAAGTTGGCATTGCTGAAGTCGCTGGCGCTCCAGGTGCGTCCCCAGGTGTTGGTGGTGCCGCCGAGGGTGTAGGTGGCTTCGCTGGTGCCGAGGTTGCCGGTGCTCAGGGCGCTGGTCCAGCTGGTTCCGCCATCCCATGAGAATTGGACGTAGATCTGGCGGGTGCCGGAGGCGCGATCGGCGCGGGCGTCCACGCGGACCTGGATGCCGGTGATGGTTGCGCCGGAGGGGATGTTGAAGCCGTAGTTGTAGAAGATGTGGCGGTCTTTCTGGGTGCTGGTGTAACTGGTGCTGGTGCCGGTGCCGCTGTTCACATCGCTGGCGAAGACGCTGTCGTTGGCGTAGGCGTTGGCAGGGGTGCCTTGGTAGCCGTTGTTATCACCCGAACTGGTGGTTACGGGGGCGTTGGCAGAGGGCGAGAGGTAGCCGGTGCTGGTGACGGGAGCCGGTGTGTTGGTCGGTACGGGGGTATTGGTGGGGGCGGGGGTGTTGGTGGGTGTGTTGGTGGGACCAGGCGTCGGCGTAGGTCCGGAGGCGAATGAGCCGCCGTCCACCACCAGGGCAAATTTCTGCGGTCCGTTGGGGATGTTGTAGGCGTTGACGGTCACGGTGTAGGTCCCTGCCGCGGGGTTCTGGATGTAGACGTTTTCGACGTTGTTGCGGCGGTCCGCCGAGCCGCCGGTGGCGCTCCAGCCGCCGGAGAAGACGTTGCCGCGGAAGGTGCCGCTGGGTCCACTGACGGTGAGGTCGAGGTCGTTGACGAGGTTGATGGCGGCGGTGTCGGTGGAGGGGTAATCGGTCCACACGAGGGTGACTTTGAGCGGTCCGCCTGTGGTGGTGACGTTGAAGGAGGCGCTTCCGCTGGTGCTCAAGCCTGTTCCTTCCTCTACGAACTGAATCGTTCCGTCGGTGGCGGCGTCGAGGTTGATGCGTCCCCAGCCTTCGTGGACGTTGGGGATGGGGAAGTCGTTGTCGTTGAAGCCGTCGTTGTTCTCGTCGAGCATGTCCACGGCGGAGTTGATGATGGTGGCTTTGACGAGGGCGGCGGAGGGGTTGAGGCTGTATGCCTTGTTGTAGTAATCGCGGACGACTGCCGCGCCGCCGGCGGTCAGCGGGTTGGACATGGAGGTGCCGCTCAGGTATTTGTAGTATTGGTCATAGGGGAAGCCGTAGCCGTCGTACTGCCAGGCGTTGTTCTTGGGGTTGGGCGAGGGGTCATAGCCCTGCTGGTACAGGTCGGAGTAGGTGGAAAGGATCCACGAACCGGGGGCGACCACGTCGGGTTTGATGCGGTTATCGTCGGTGGGACCGCGGCTGGAGAAGGCTGCCATTTGCCCGGCGTTGTTGGCGGAGACGTCGTCTTTGATGGGGTTGGCGGGGTAATCAGAGGGCCACGCCGCGCCCCAGGTGAAGATGCTGTTCACGCCGCCCTGCGAGGCGCAGGTGGTATAGGAGAGGCTGGTGTCGCAGGGGTAGCCGTCACTGCGCTGGTTTTCGCTGGCGCCCACCGTCAGGACGTTTTTGGCGGTGGCGGGAGAGCCCATCGAGTCGCTGTCAATCACGCCGTCGCTGTTGGAGTCTATGCCTTCGTTGCCCGCCGAGAAGGTGATGAGCATGTCGCGGTTGTTCCACATGAAGGTGTCGGACTGTACGGACTCGGCGGTGTAATCGCCTGCGGCGGCGGAGCCCCATGAGTTGCTGTGGATGCGGGCGCCGGCGTTATACGCCTGCTGGTACAACTGATTCAAGTCGCTGGGTAAGCCGGTCAGGTAGTAGCCGTTGGGATAGTACAGGGCGCAAATGCCTTTCATGGTCGCCCAGTTTTCGACTGCCTGGAAGACCAATTGCGCCGCAGGGGCAGAGCCTTTGCCGATGCCGTTCGGCGCGCCGGCGCTGAGGACCGAGCCGGCGGTGTGCGTGCCGTGACCGGAGTCCACATCCACCGCGCCGTCGTTGGTGATGCTCCAGCAGCTATCGTTGACGCCGGGCCAGTTGTAAATGGCAGAGACGCGTCCGTTGATGTCGCGGTGGGCGGTGGTGGGGGTGCCGCCGCCGAGACCGGTATCTGCCACTGCGACGGTCTGGGTGGAGCCGTTGTAGCCGCGCGCATGCGCCGCCGCCGCGCCGATGATGTTGGTTACTGCGTAATCATTGGACTTGGGAGCGGCTGGAGCGGTGAAGAGCTCGTACATGGTGAAGTCGCTGATGGAGGCGACATCGTCCACCTGGGCGATGACGTTCAGCAGGGCGCTGTTGGCGGCAACGACCAGTGTCTCGCTTTGAAAGTCGCTTTCAGCCATGTTTTCAACGCCGACGGTCTGTGCGCCGGTCTGGGCGATGAGGTCGCGGACGGCGTTGAAATCGGAGCCGCGTTCGATGCGGACGCGATACAGGCGAACCTGACCGTCACGCGTCAGGCTGGACCCGAATTTGAATTCCGGACGATATGCCGTCACCCCGCTGACGAAATTCAACTTCGCCACGCGGCTGGCGATGGCGGGATTCATCCGCACCTTGAAGGCAAAGTCCGGCAGGTAATCCAGGAACTCTGCTCCTTCGGCGGCAACTGCATCCTTCCATGCCTGCTGGATGGGTCCAGCAAACTGAACGATGAAGTATTTCTGACTGCCCGCGGCGGGATTGCCTTGCGCAGGAATAAAAGAGCCGCTCTTCAAATGCACGGCGGCATCTGAACGCGCGGCTGGCGCCATTGCCATGGACCCAAGCAGCAAGGTCAGGATGACGATGGCAGAAAAGAAATACTTGAACGCCTTATTCATATTCACTCTCCTCTATGGGTTGGTATTATAAAACGCCGACCTGGGGAGTCAGCGTTTTGCACGGGGGAATATGGGAGTGTTGTTCGTTTGTGAATTGGGCGGATTGTACCCCCGTTCTGGAATATGTCAATGGAATTTTGCGTAGGTTTCGGAAATCTTTTCGAAGCAAGACTTACGCACCCCGTGCGTTCGAGCACGCGCTCTACGCAAGGTTTTGCGTAAGTCCTGCGAGGAATAAAGATCGGGTTCTTGTTTGGGTTAATGAGGTTCAGGCGGGTAGGGTGACTTCTTGGGCGGGGGCAAATTCAGGTCGAGACCTGAGGCGTAGGTGAAGGGCATAGTAGGCTATGGCAGATAGTCCGCACAAGAACCCGCCGATGAACCAGAGCAGGTTCGGATTGAAGTTATCGAGAATGTAGCCTGCCGCGCCGGGTCCAACGGTGGAGGGAATCGCCCAGGAGAGTCCGAAGATTGCCATATATCGTCCGCGCATGGTTTCGGGGGCGAAGTTCGTGGCGATTGTCTGGCTGGTCGGTACGAGGATCATCTCGCCGATGGTGATGATGACGATGTTGAGCATAAAAAGGATGTAGGCAGTGACGATGCCGAACAGCGTGAAGCCCATCATGTAGAAGAGCGTGCCGAACGCCATCATGAGGAACGGCGGGCGGCGCTTGATGAGGCGCGAGACCCAAAACTGGAAGAGCACCACCGTGATGGCGCTGGTGGTCATCAAAAAGCCGTAGCCGCTGGCGGATGTGCCGTGGTTGTCGCGCAGGTAGACGGAGAGCGTGCTGTACATTTGCTGATAAACAACCATCATGAGTATGCCTGCCGTCATGAACGCCATGAAGGCCATGTCTTTCAAGACGAGGCGGTAGCCCATCACGGTTTGCCAGAGCGATTCGCTTGCGGCATGGGCGTGCGGCTCGGGTTTCGTCTCCGGAATGGCGCGGAAGATGATAGCGGCGACTACGCAACTGATGACGGCATCTATCACGAACAGGTAGAAGAAATTGATGTTCGCCACGATGCCGCCGATGGTGGGTCCGATCATCCAGGAGAGGTTGCCAACCACGCGCAGGATGCCGAATCCTTCCTGGCGCTGATGTTCGGGCAGAATGTCTGCAATCATGGCGTCGTGGGCGGGATGCGCCACGCTCGAGAGCAGACCTACGACGACCATCAACGGATACAGGGCGTTGAGGTTGTTGACCAATCCGAACGTCAACGTGCTGATGGCGCTGAAGACCAGCCCGAACAGGATGAGTTGTTTGCGCCCGAACTTGTCGGTCAACGCGCCGCCGACGGTTGATCCGATCAACCCGAACAGCGACGACATCCCGAGCAGGATGCCCGCCTGCGTCATGCCGACGTTGAACTTCTGCGTAATATAAAGCGCAAAGAACGGGAAGAGGAGGGTGCCGCCGATGCGGTCTATAAAACTGACGCCGACCACCACCCAAAATAGACGCGGAAACTCATGATAAATTTTGTTGAGACGGGTGAACATTCATGTCCTTTCATGCGGGGATGTGGATTATAGCACAGATGTTCTGGTTTTGGGTTATTTTTCGCTTCGCGCAAATCGTCCCGAAGGGCATGATCCTTCGGCTGTGCCTCAGGACGCGCTCTTCGGGACGGCGGATTATAACCGCTTCACCCTGGATCCTAATGCTGCCCCAGTGTTCCCAGCGTCCTCACCCTCCGCTCGATCCGGTAAAAGATCTGCGCGCCGATCCACAACATCACGAACATAAAGGCGATGAGGATGACAACTTCCACAGGGATGGGAAGAAGCGTATTGGTTTTCAGGAGAAGACCGCGCACGGCGTCGAGACCATACGTCAGCGGGAGCATGAGCGAGATAGGAATCAACCAATACGGCAGCGACCTGACCGGGAAGTTCGTCCCGGAGAATCCCTGCACGAGGAAACTTCCCACGTCCACCATCGTGTTTGCCTCCCGCATCAACAGGACGATGCCGGCGAAGGCAAAACCGAACCCATACAGACCGACCAGCATCGGGATGGCGGTCAGGATGGCGGCGAAGGTGCTTCCTGTCGGTTTGAAGCCAAACAATGCGCCGGCGATGACCAGCATGACAATGGATGTGATCGTGGTGGTCAACATGCTGGTCAGCGTGCGCCCGATGAGGATAAGCAAGCGCGAGACGGGCGCCAGCCAATTGGATTCGAGCACGCCCGAGTCCATGTCGTTCTTGAGGGCATAGCCCATGCCCCAGAACACGGTCATGATGAAGTTGGTCAGCACCGTGCCGATCAGAATATAGGACATGTAATCGCCGCTTCCGGTGTATGCCGCGAAGCCCAGGGCTTGCCCGTCTGTGCTGAAGGCTTTACCCATGAAGTAGACCGGCGTGATCCAGATGATGGGCTGGAACACGTTGGAAACCGCGTTCAACGGATAACGCCAGAAGACCTTCCAGTCCTTGCGGGCGATGACGAATAAAGCCCGTAACTGGGTTCTGAGGCTGGGTTGGGAGAGGGTGGTGAGTTCCATGACTCAAATTCCTTCGATGGTCGAGTAGGCGGCGGGGTCTCGGTACGCCCTGTTGGGCTACTCGATCTCCGCCGTATCGAGACCATCAATACTGTCCGATCGCGCCGGTCTTGCGGGCGCGGCGTTCCATCCAGAGAAATGTAAAGTAACCAACGATAAGCCAGAATCCGCCGAACGAAAGCAAAGGGATCAGGTCCGGCAGTAACTCATTGACGCCCGCGTTCGAGAACGCCGCGGCGCGCATCCCGTGGATGAGATAGGTCTGCGGGAGCCATTTTGCGAAGGACTGCATCCAGGCAGGCAGGATGGCAACCGGGAAGGTGATGCCGCAGAAGATCATCACCATGCCGCGGATGAGGAAGACAAAAGTATTCGCCTCCTTCACCGTGATGACCAGGCTTGCGAATGCGAATCCCAATCCGTAAATGGCAGGGATTGCCGCCAGCATCATCAGCCCGATCATCCACGGATTGCCGTTCAAGCGGACGCCGAAGAGGATGCCGAACTCCAACGCCGTGACGCCAATAAACATCGCCATCGAAACGATCTGCGGACCGGTTTGCCCAAGTAAATAAGAAAATCTCCAGGTGGGGGAGAGCCAGTTCGATTCAAGTGTGCCGCGCATCTGTTCATTACGAAGGGCAAAGCCTACATCCCACAACACAATGTTTTGCCACATCCAGACCGTGGTGCCAACAATGATGTAGCCTATGTAATCGGTCGCGCCGGTGGTAGCGATGAAGACAGCCAGTCCGCTTTCGTCTGGACCTGACAGCGCGCGCGCCGTAAGGATGTACATCATCGGGAAGATCAGGGGCCAGATGAACAGGGCGATGATCCAGCTCGGGTAGCGCGTGAAGATCGTCCATTCGCGGCGCACGACGGCGAGAAACGCGCGTATGTCTGATAGCAAGCCCGGTTGACCAAGCGAGCGGGGAATGAGAGAAGTTTCCATATCATCTCCTAGTCGCGCAATGCCTTGCCCGTCAGGTGAATGAACACATCTTCGAGCGACGGCTTGACGATGTTCATGTTGACGAGCCGCGTCCCGTTCTGGCTGATGCTTTCCATGAGTTTGGGTAACACGGTGCGGCTGTCCGTCGCCTGCATACTCACTTCCCACATGTCCGCTTCCGCCTGGCGGTGTGCGACGAGATTCTCCACCTCTTGAAGCGCAAGCAATTTTTCGCCGATGTATGCCTGCCAACCGCTGACCTCCAGACGGATGATCTCCTTCTGTTCGATGCGGCGTTTGAGACCCTCGGGGGTGTCGAGGGCGATGATCCTGCCCGTGTCAATGATGCCGATGCGGTCAGAGAGTTGATCCGCTTCCTCCATGTAGTGGGTCGTCAACAGGATGGTGTGTCCCTCCTGCTTCAGGGTGGCGATCAGCTCCCGTAGGTTGCGGGCAGCCTGAGGGTCCAGCCCGAGCGTGGGTTCGTCCAGCAAAAGGATGGGCGGACGGGCAAGCAAAGCCTTCGCGATGGCGACGCGCTGGCGCATCCCCGTCGAATATTTTTCGACGAGTTCGTTGGCGCGGTCCTTGAGTTCCATGCGCTCGATCAGTTCGTCTACGCGCTTCTTTGCCACCGCGGGCGGGATGTGGTACAGCGCCGCGAAGTATTCGAGATTCTCGCGCCCGGTCAGTTTCCAGTATATGGAGCGTTCGCCCGCCAGCACCGTGCCGAGGCTGCGCCGCACGTCGTTCGCCTGCCTGACAATGTCGTAGCCGTTGACATGCGCTGTGCCGCTCGTTGGTTCGAGCAGGGTGCACAACATGCGGATGGTGGTGGACTTGCCCGCGCCGTTCGGACCCAGTAGGCCGAAGATCTCGCCGCGCTGGATCTGGATGTCAACGCCGCTGACGGCGGTGAACGTGGCTTTGGGTTCTTTCTTCCAAAATTGCCAGCGCTTCTTTTTCCCCTCACCCCTGCGCCCCTCTCCCTCAGGGAGAGGGGATGGGGGGGAGGGGTTCTTATCCCCGGTCCCTGGGCGGGCAGGGAACTTCTTGACAAGTTGGTGGGCTTCCACAGCAAATTGGGACATGGAAATGCTCCTTTTAAAGCAGATCTTAAGAAATAGAAATCAATATTAAATATATTTACTTTTTCAACGCTTATTTTTCCATATATTACAACTTTTATTTGTTATTGTCAATACTCCTGTTTAGAATATTAATGTCAACCTGAAGAATTTCAATAAAAAATCCCGCTTTGGGGCGGGATAATCATGAGACTTCGTTCAGAATTCGGTCTCAATCGTGCGGGGGCCAGGGGATTTCGACCGGTCCGCCGTAGCCGTGTTTTTCCTGAAGATACACTCTTCCGTGTGAAGGGCGGCTGCATCCCGGCTCGTCGTTCTCGACTTTTATGGCGGGGTAATTCGTCCCGAGTGTTTCGAAGATAATCTCCCCGTTTTCACACCGCCAGACTTCGACGAGATATTGCTGCATGTTCTCGTCGGCAAATTTGCCCGGGCTGATGGGGACCGGTTCCCACCAGATTTCGACGCTGTTTCCGTTTCGAGTGGCGTTTGCCCAACTCGGACCGGGATAATAAGGTGACACAATCAGTTTGAATCCCGGGTACACGGCAGGCAGGCTTTTGGGGTCGCCCTGGATCTCGAGAAACTTGGCGTTGACCCAGCATTGATAAGGCGAATTCTCCACCAATACCCAGTTGTTCCCGTCGGTGCGGCCGATGAGTTTGATGTTGGCGCCTCCATTCAGGGCGAAAAGATATAGATACAACGCCCCGGGACCGTAACGACAACTGAGTTTGTCCACGACGACCCTGGCTTTCAAACTTTCGACAGTCGGGAGCGGTGTCGGGGTTGGGACCTGGGTTTCGGTGGGAAAGGGGGTGAAGGTGGGCGTCAAGGTGGAAGGTGGAGTAAGGGTTGCCAGAGGGGCGGTAAAGGTTTCGGCGGAGGGAAGGCTGGATGGTGTGGAGAGAGGTTCCGGCGGGTCCGATGCGGGGGATACGCTTGTCATGACCGCCAGATTGCAGGCGGAAGTCGAAAGCAGCGCAAGGAGAACAAGACGCTTTGCGGTGTTCATGGCTTTGATTGTACTCAAATCCTGGTTAAATGGTTGAGCCCGGCCTGAGGGGGGCAGGTCGGGCTCAACCGTCTATATTTTACATCATGTTACATTTTTGACAAGAGGCGGCTGGCTTAAATTTTCCGTTCGAGTATGGTCGCGGCGACATGCTTCATAATGAGCCGGAATGCCTGTGAAGCCGCTGAGGCGCTGTGCGATCGGGTCGGTTTCGACAAAGTATTCGGGATGTACGTACGACGCGGTTGTCTTTCCTTTCTTCTAAGAACCTATCCGAAAATTTGCGCCCTGCCGGCTCCGCCCGGCGATCAATCTCCGGGCGATTCGTACGAAGTCCGCTCGAGCGGACTGAATAGCCGGGCTGGATGGCGCAGGAGTAGTATTCGGATAGACTCTAGAACAAATACGCCCGACCCCCGCGTGTGATACAATAAATTCATCTTACAAAACTGATGTTGCCCCGCGCGGTTTTCGTGCTCTACTGTATCTTGCATTGCAAGCCTGAACCTCCATTCGAGGAGGAAGTGTTGCGGTACGAATGTCCTGCATGACATCAGTGATACAAGGTCCAGCGTGCCTATGCCGCCGTCAACCCGAGGTGGGTTGACGGTTTTTCATAACTCGCCGACCGATCAAAAAGGAGCCTATATGGAGTCGAAGTTGTACGTTGGGAATTTGTCTTACGATACCACCGAGCAGGGTTTGCGCGAACTGTTCATGCAGGCGGGTAATGTGATTTCTGTGGCGGTGATCAAGGAGCCGGGTACGAATCGGTCGAAGGGCTTTGGGTTTGTTGAAATGGGTTCCCAGAGCGAGGCGCAAAAGGCAGTCGGTATGTTCAACGGCTATGTGCTGAATGAACGCCAGTTGACCGTGAATGTTGCCCGTCCGCGCGAAGAACGAGGCGGTTTCCGCCCGCAGCGCGGCGGGCATCGCCAAAATCGCGGCGGCGGGAAGCGGCGTTATTAACAACCCGATGATATTCGATATTGGCGACCGGGTCGTTCACCCCCAGCACGGCGTGGGCATGGTGATCAACGTGGGGGAACGTGAATTCGAGTCCGGGGAAAGGCGGCGTTATTATGAGGTTGCCATTCCCAATTCGGGAAGCATTTTGTGGGTCCCGGTGGATGCGCCTGCCGTCGGATTACGGCGACCGGCGACGCGGAGCGAGATCAACAATTGCCGCAAGGTGCTGGTGTCCCCGCCCGCACCTCTTGCCGACGATGTTCGTACGCGGCAAGCCAGCCTGATGGAACGTCTTCGGCGGGGTCCCATCCGCGTGCAGTGCGAGGTGGTACGTGATTTGTATGCCTTCGGCGAACACAAGTCGCTGTACGGCACCATGGCGGGATTCTTCCGGCAAACGCAGAACGTGCTATGCGAGGAATGGGCGTTTGTGGAAAACGTCACGCTGGCGGAAGCGGCGCAGGAAATCTCCTCCCTTCTCGAGAAGAGCCGGCGCATGGTAAAGAAACCGAAACCGTAATCGGACTCACGATCGGCAGATGCCCGTCGTTTTTTTTCGCGCCGGGTTCTTCGCCCCTGTTTGCCGATGGGCTTCTTTCCAGACCGGAACATATCGCCAGAGCGCCTTTGGACGTTGCGAGCGTATTTTGCGGGTAATACCCCCGCCTCTCACGGCATCCATAAACACATGAGCAACCTTAGAACTGTCACCCAACTCATCGAACCGCAAACCGCCATCGAGGGCGCGGGCGTGCGCCTGCTGCGCTCCATCGCTCCGCGCGTCAGCAACCTGTTCGACCCGTTCCTCCTGTTCGATCACTTCGCCTTCAACGATCCGCTCGAAGGACCCATTCGCGGCTTTCCCATGCACCCCCACCGCGGTATCGAGACCGTTACCTACATGCTCGAAGGCGCCACCGCCCACCGCGACAGCCTCGGCAACGCTGGTCTTATCGGTCCCGGCGACGTGCAATGGATGAGCGCGGGACGCGGCATCCTGCACGAGGAAATGCCCCGCCGCGGCGAAAGCGGCAGCATCTACGGTTTTCAACTGTGGGTCAATTTGCCTTCACACCTCAAGATGTCCGCGCCGCGCTACCAGGAAGTGACCGCCTCCACCATCCCCGCCTACGAAAAGAACGGCGTCAGAATTCGCGTCGTGGCAGGGACGGTGGACGGCGTGACCGGTCCCGTCACCGACATTGCCGCCTCGCCTCTCTACATGGACGTTGAACTGACTCCCGGCATCGAATGGCATTTCCCTATCCCCGAACGACACACCCTCATCACCTATGTCTTCGAGGGTGAGGGAGTTTTTTCTGGTGAAACCATTGCTGCGATCAAAATGGTCAAATACAACGACGGCGATCACATCACAGTCAAGACCGAGAACCGCCCTGTCCGCTTCATGCTCATGGCTGGCGCACCGTTCAAAGAGCCCATCGTCCCCTACGGTCCGTTCGTGATGAATACCATCGAAGAAATCCAGCAGACTTTGAAAGAACTCCGCAACGGGACGTTTATCAAGGAATGAGGAAATCGCCTCCGGGATTTTCAAAATCTTGGAGGGCTGATTTAACTGATGTTATGCCCCGTCCCGAAGGTTGGGGTTGGAAAACGCCTTGATTTCAAAGAACCTTCGGGACGTTTTGCCTAAGGTGAGTGATTAACCCATGACCCAAATCCTCTACGGCGAGCGCATTGCCAGACAAGGTAAACTCCGCCTGGGCTGTTCCGCCGCTATATTTGACGAACAGCGACGCATCCTGCTCACCAAACGGCGAGACAACGGTCAATGGTGCCTGCCGGGCGGCGGCGTAGAGGCGGGCGAGTCGGCGGCTGAGGCGTGTGAAAGAGAAGTTTTGGAGGAAACAGGCTTGAGCGTTCGTGTGAAGCGGCTGGTTGGCGTGTACAGTCATCCAGACCAGATTGCCGTTTACCCCGATGGGAACAAAGTCCATTTTGTTGTTTTACACTTCGAGACGGAAGTCATCGGTGGAAAATTAGGTTTAAGCGACGAGACTTCTGACTTCGGGTATTTCACGCTGGAAGAACTGGAAGGGTTGGAGATGTTTGGACGTCACAAGGAACGCATTCTCGATACGCTGGCGAATCAAAAAGAAGCGTTCGTGCGGTAATTACAGCGCACAGTTCGACGCTAGAGAGCGTCTCTTACGCTGTGGCGTAGGCGGACGTTCTCCCCTGGCACTTGCCTGCCAGGACAAGTGTAACGTCTGCCCAACCTTGCGCTGTAATGGTAATCAGATTTTCAGCCACCACACTCCTGTGCATTCGGGCAGAATCACCCAGCCGTTTGCCCTTACCTTATTCCCCAATTCATCGCCAAAGAAAAAGCGGGATAATTCCTCGGCTTCCTCGAGGGATTCAAATTTGTAATCTGTGCGAATCCATCTGTGTTGAAAACCGGACTCGTCGAGCCAGAGATAAAACTCGCGGAGATGCTCCAACCGAATCGGCGCCTCGCTGCCCGTGCCAAGCGATTCGAACAGGACGATGAAACTGCCCTGCCTCAAAACGCGTTTCATTTCGGTCATCCACTTTTCCAACTCCTCGCGCCACGAGGCGGGATTCCACACTGTCAGATAACTTACACTCCAGCCGGAGACGGCAAGATCGGCGGAGTGATCAGGGATCGGTAACTGTCGGTGGTCGGCGGTCTCCACTTTCCAATTCGTCAAACCGCTGGCTTCAAGTCGCTGACGGCACACCCGCAACATCTCTTCCGAAAGGTCGAACGCGCGCACAGACCCGGCGCGCGGCGCAAGCATCACGCTCAGACGCCCCGTCCCTGCACCCAGGTCGAGAATGTCCAACCCGTCGGGGTTGACAATCTCCTCCAGCGCCTTGAGCAGGTTACCCTGATGGTCTTCTCTTGCAATCAGCGCTTCGTAGCGGTCGCCGTCGGTTTGGTAGATTTGTCTTTGCCGGTCGGACATTTGTTCTCCCGTATTTTTGAAGGAATTTCACCTGCAGACGCTCGTTTCGATTCAATCCGCCAATCCGTTCATCTTTGCAAAGTTGGGCGCAGGGAAGTGGACAAGAAAGTCGGCGCGGAAATCTGGTGAATTCGGCAAGTGCAAATCCCTGTTTCAAGGAGGCGCCTCACTGCGTTCCCTGCAAACTTATGGGACGATGCCGTTTCGATTCATACTTTTTCCCTCTTGAACTGCGTCTCATACAACTGGGCATACAACCCATTGAGCGCGAGCAACTCTTCGTGCGTGCCTCTCTCAACGATCCTTCCCCGATCCATCACCAAAATCAAATCAGCAGCCAAGATCGTGCTCAGGCGATGCGCGATCACGATGCTTGTGCGTCCCGCCATGACGCGCTTCAAGGCCTCTTGAATCAGCGCTTCGGATTCGCTGTCGAGATGACTCGTGGCTTCGTCCAAAACCAGAATGCGCGGGTCTTTGAGAATCACGCGGGCGAGGGCGATACGCTGCTTTTCGCCGCCGCTCAGGCGGTAGCCGCGCTCGCCCACGATCGTGTCGTAGCC
>JACAET010000061.1 GCA_013388685.1 Chloroflexota bacterium
CCGGTCAAAATGCTGTATTCCAGGCTGAGTTCGATGGGGTCACGTTCCTGGATGTAGGCGTTCACCCCCTCGGCGTAGGCGTCGGCGATGGCTTTGGCTGCGGGGCTGAGCATTTCGTATTCCTTCTCGGCGATGGCGCGCCAGCCGAGCGTGCGCAGGAACGAGTCGGTCTCTACTTGTCCCGCGCCGAACATCTCCGAAAGCGTGCCGGAGCCGACGTGCCGCCAGAAATCCATCTGCCAGAAGCGGTCTTGCGCGTGGACGTAGCCTTGCGCGAAGAACAGGTCATGCGCCGTGCTGGCGTAGATGTGCGGAATGCCCATCGAGTCGCGGTAGATGTCTACAGGACCGTCGAGGCCCGCAATTTGAACCTCCCCGTCAATCTGCGGGAAGGATCTGGGCGCGACCGTGTTCGGCAGGTAACTCTTGAAATAATATCCCCCGCTTCCTCCCAGCAGGATGAAGATGGCAAGCAAGCCAATTCCCGTCCGTTTCAAATAGATTTTTGTTTTTGACATTTCTCCTCCAGCGAATCGAATTCTGGACTTACAACACACGTTCAACAGAAAAGAGACGTGAACTTTCCACGCCTCTTCGCTTGACCGAAATCTGCTTCACCCTATTTGACGTTTCCCAACAGACGCGGGAACCAATACCAGAGCAAGTCGGCGGCGGGTTTACCGTGAACCGAGGCGGATTTGTCCTGAAGCGCCACCGGGGGGAAGTACCCGCGGCTGACCAAGCCACTCACCCACGTCCGCCCGTTGATGGCGTTGAGGAGGGTGTCATAGATGTCGAACTGCTGCTGAAGGTCAAGGTTGAGCGAGGGAATGTCGGGATTGGGACGATCGAGCGCCGTCCAGTCCAAACAGCCTCCGGCGGGGTTGGGGAGACAGCCGGTGGCGGAGTAGGAGGAAGAGGGGTACGAAAGCCCGATGATGACGGGTTTGCCTGCCTGCGCCTGCACGGGGAAGATGTTTTCGTCGAGCAGGCGTCCGGCTTCCGTGGTCATTGCCCCTTTGTCGGGAGTGGGAGAGGTGCTGAGTCTGGCGAACCAGAGCAGGTAGATGCCATCGGTGGATTTTAGCAGGTTGAGAGGCGGCTGGAGGTCGGTGTTGGTGTAGGGGAGGGCAAACAACACTCGCCCGGCGTAGTGCTGGCGGACTTCGGCGAGAATGGTCAGCCAGCGGGCTTCGGCATCTGCGGGGACTCCGCTGGGGGTGTCGTCGGAAAGTTTCCCGTTGGGGAGAGCCGGGGTAATCCAGTCTCCGCCGAGGATGAGCGCCTGCGCGTCGGATCGGGTCGCCAAATCTGCAAAGTGGACGGCAAATGCGCGGTAGTGATTGAACCAGGAGGCCCACCAGGTTGAGTCGCGCGGAGCGGTCTTCCAGAAGTCGTCCGCGTTTTGGGGGAAGCGGGGTTGCGGAAAGAACGCCACGTTCAGGTTGAGGGAGCGTGCGTAGGCGGCGGCATCGAGCGTATCTTTGATGAACGGATCCTTGCCGGGCTGTTGGTTGAACGTGAGGGGGTTGTTTTGGGCATATGTCCATGAGGGTGTCATGAAGACCCAATTACTGCCCAGGGCTTGGATGTTTTGCAGGGCATGCGGCGTGAAGACGTGCATGGCGGGATCGTAATATCGTTGCAGTTCGACTCCCGCCACGAACCCGGCGCCGCGCGCGGGAATGGATGTTTGCACCAGCGTGGCAGGCTGAGGATTCGTCCACATCCATTGCCTGACGGTGTCCAGAATATCCTGCGCGGTGAGTGTGGGGGTGAC
The DNA here is from genome assembly GCA_013388685.1 of Chloroflexota bacterium. Classification (GTDB taxonomy): domain Bacteria; phylum Chloroflexota; class Anaerolineae; order Anaerolineales; family Villigracilaceae; genus Defluviilinea. The sequence goes on from JACAET010000061.1 coordinate 1,781, forward strand.
GTTTTTTCCGTGCGCGCTGGTCCCGGCAGAGGAGGCGTCGTCTGCCGAATCGCATTGGGCGTTTCGGCAGTAGCGGTAGGTAAACGAACCGAGGATGTTGAGCGGACCGTAGAGTTTGTATGCCCAGCGGTTGTTTCCAACCCTCCACATGGGGAGCGGCTCGGTCCAGGAGAATGGATTGAACTGGATGTACACCGCGTCTCCGATGGGGGTCGTGGTCGGCACCTCCACTTCGAACACAATGGGCGCGTTCGGACCCGCCTGCCAGGACTGCACCGTGTCATTGATGGTTGTGTTTTGCGCGGGCACAATCAAATTACGGATCACATACTGCCCGGCGGTGTTGAACTCGGAATTCCAAAAGCCGTCGCCAAGGGTGTACTTGTAGGCAAGGTGCGCGCCTGCAGGAAGAAAGAGCGAAACGGAATATTGTCGGTTATCCAGCGGCGTCATGACGGGCATGCGGTCTGCCACTGTGCTGAACCCGCCGCGCAGGTCTGCAAAGGTATTGCCGAACTGGAGCAGGTTGCCCGCCATGCGGAGGGGAACACCCTGCTGGGTATTGGGCGGGACCGATACGATAAAGATCACATTCACCAGCGGCGCGGACTTCATCCGTATCTCGACGGGCGTGCCTTTGTTCCCCTCCACCAGCGCGCCCTGCTGAAACGTTCGGTAGCTGCCGTCGAGCGAGTAGGCAACCAGGTTGTGCGCTCCGCCGCGCAGACCGGTGAGCAAGAATCGCCCGGCGGAATCGGTCAGGGTTTGTACGCCTCCCGCGGTGACCATGATCTCCGCCAGCGGCGCGCCGGTGTCGGCATCGAGCACCGTACCGGAGATCGAACCGGACAGGGTGTTCACGGGTTTGTTCGCCCACGAACTGACCGTATCCGTGATTTGGGTGTTTCCGTTGACGTAGAACAGGCGGTAGCGGATGTTTGTATCGGTGTTGGTATCCTCCACAATGCGCGAGCCGCCGCGCCGGACGTAACGATACTTGATGACCGCCTGGTCGGGGATCGGGAACGTGGCGGTGTACGTGATCGAATCTACGGGGTCCATTTGGTAATCGAGGTTATTCAACGCCAGGCCGGTGACTTCATCCAAAACGCTGAGCGCCAGGATCTCGCCCGGCTGAAGCGGTTCAGGCACTTGCACCGAAATCTTCACCTCTGCGCGCGGCATGGGTGTGGGCGCCACACCTGCAGACGGCGGCTGGGTGGGATTGCCGATACCGGGGATGGGCAAATCCAGCAGGGAAACTGCGCACGCCTGACTCGTCAATGAAAGAACGAGGATGAAAAACAAAATGGGACGTAAAAACTTCAAACGAAAATTCATAACTCCTCCAACGCTTCCCGCCAGACTTGAGGCGGTCTCCGGCTAAACAGCCTGCGCCTCTTCTGTGGCTTTCTCTTCTCTGCGGCGTCGGCCAGCATAGGCGATGAAACTCAAACCGATGCTGATGAAATAGAGCAGAGTCATGGGAATCATGACCAGCCCCATGTTGACCGGGTCCACGGTGGGGGTGATGGCGGCGGCGATGACGGCAATGATGATCACCGCCAGCCGCCACTGATTGAGCAGGAGGCGCGGTTTGACCAGCCCGATGGACGTGAGAATGTAGATGACCAGCGGGAACTCGAAGAACAGACCGATCCACAACATCAGCCCGGTGACGAATTTGAAGTACTCGCGCGCCGTCCAGAATTGCGAGATGGCGGTAAAGTTCCCCAAAAACGGCAGGGCGGCAGGCAAAAGGGCGTAAAAGGTGAACGTCATGCCGCCCAGAAAGAGCAGGGTCGCCAGCGGGATGCCCGCCAGCCCCATTTTGCGTTCGCGCGGACGAAGCCCTGGCGCGGCGAACAGCCACAACTCGAAGGCGATGTAGGGGAGCATCATGGCAATGCCGCTCATCAGCGCCACGCGCATGAAGACGCCCACTTCCTCGGTCACTTCGATGGCTTGCAGTTTTTCCAGCCCGCCCACCGGAGCGGCGAGGTATCCCATGAGCGGGACGGTGAAGTAGAACGAAATGCCCACGCCGATTGCCAGCGCGATCACGATGCGCAGCAGATGCATGCGGAGCGTTTCGACGTGGTCCCACAGGCTAGCGCGCGCCTGTTCTTCGGCGGCGATGGTGGCGATGGCGTCCATCACTGGGCGGTCTCCGTCGAGTTCGCGGTTGAGGAATTCGTGCGCGCGACGGATGAACCGAAAAGGCAGAGCGAGGAGGTTAAAGATGAGGACAAACGGGAAGGTGATGACCCGCCAGAGGAATCTAAGAATCTTTTTCATTGGGTTCGGAGCCGGTTTCGGTGGGGTTGGCAGGGGCGGGCGGGGGAGGGGTGTTGGCTGGTTGGGGGCGAATCAGGTTTGGGGTCGGAAGGGAGGCGGGGCGGGGGGACGTTTTTCCGGTCGCCTTGCGGATTTGCTTGTCCTTTTCCGCCAATTCCATGTTGGCTTCTTTCATCAGTTTGTTGGGCAGGGTACGGATTTCGTGCGAGGTTTGCTGGAAGGCTTTCCAGCCCTCGGAGCGTACGAGGTTGTTGAGCCAGCGCCCGATGGTTTTGCCCGCCTTTTGCATGTCTTTGGGTCCCATGACGATGAGGGCAATGATGATGATGAAGATGAGTTCGGATGGACCGATACCGAGGATTTCCATGAGGGCTTAAACTTTCTGGAGGGCTTGTTTGAGTTCGTGTTGGTGTTCTGCCAGGCTGCCCAGCACGCCGTTGACGAATCGCGGGGCGGAGTCGGAGCCGAAGAGTTTGGCGAGTTCCACTGCCTCGTTGATGGCGACTTTGACGGGCGTGTCGTGAAAGACGGCAAATTCCCAGCACGCCATACGCAGGATGTTGCGGTCTATGGCGGCGATTTGGTCGAAGGGCCATTCGGGCGCGTATTGGGAGATGGAAGCGTCGAGGAGTTCGACGAGAGGGAGGACGCCGAAGACGATTTGACGGGCAAATTCGGCAAGTTCGGGGGAAAGCGGCGTTTCTTCCAGGCGGGCCTTGAAGACCTCACCGGGAGAATGGTTGGCTATATCCACTTCGTAAAGTACCTGCAGGGCGAGTGCGCGCGCCCTGGTGCGGGGTTTCATGCGGTGGTTGCCTCTTCCTCATAGTCAATATCTTCGATGTGAATGTCTATTCGATCCACATCCATGCCGATCATTTCGCGGATGGCGCGCGCAACCTGCGCCTGCACGTCGCGGCTCACTTCGCGGATGTTGACATCCTGTTTGAGGACGAGATACAGACGGGCGGTGACGATGTTGTCTTCGACGTCGATCCGCACGCCGTCGTGGATGCCGCGTTTGAGCAGACGATTCACGCCTCCGCTGACATTTGCCATGCGGCTGACGCCCGGCACGCCCAGCGCTGCCATCTTTGCAATGGCAATCAGCACATCGGGAGCAACGGTGGTTTTTCCTGTTTCGCGTTCTTCGGTCATGCGGACTCCTGTGTGTTATGTAGTCGGTCGAGCATCATTCGACGCGCAGGGGACATTCTCTCCTGTCGCTTGCCCGCCAGGTCGAGTGTAACGTCCCTGTCGGCGTACGAGAGCGCCGATTGTGCCCATGCATTTCTAAAAACATACGATTGAACACTTACTTGGGCTCGATATTGGTGTAGGTTGGCGGTTGCGGAGGAACATCCTGGACGCGGATGTTTCGCAGGGAGACGGTCACGATGACGGCGACTACAATGACAATGAAAATCTCCAGCACGGTTACCCAGACGGTTGGGTCGAAATTCATGAAGGCGCCTGCAAAACCGGCTGTGAAGCCCATGCATGTAACACCCGGCAGGAGCGCCGCCATCAACGCGCCAAGCAGGCGAACCGCCCCGCCTTCCGCTTTGTATCCCTTCCCGATGATCCAGGAGGGCATTTTGGCAGTGAACAAGGCGTAAAGACCGGCGATCAGAAAAACAATTTCGATTGCAAGTATCATGGCATTTTCCTTATTTGGATATGTGGTTTACATCATCGCCATGCCGCCGTCCACCGCCAGCACTTGACCGGTGATGAAGGCTGCCTGGTCGGAGGCGAGGAAGGCAACGGCGTACGCCACTTCTTCCGGTTTTGCCTTGCGCCCCAGCGGAACCATTTTGAGCGCGGCTTCCAATATTTCAGGCGACATGGCATCCAGGATTTCCGTGTCCACAAAACCCGGAGCAATGGCATTGACCGTGATGTTGCGCGACGCCACTTCGCGCGCCAACGCTTTGGTGAAGGCAATCTGCCCGCCCTTGGAGGCGGAGTAGTTCGTCTGCCCGGCGTTACCCATCTGCCCCGCCACCGACGCCATGTTGACGATGCGCCCGTAGCGTTTGCGCATCATGTGCTTGACGGCGGCTTTCGAACAGTTGAACGTGGACTTGAGATTGGTGTTGATGACCGCATCCCAATCCGCTTCGGACATCATCATGATGAGTGTGTCCTTGGTGATGCCGGCGTTATTGACAAGAATGCTCAGGTCGCCAAAGGTTTCGACGGCAAACTTGATGAGTGCTTCCGCCTGTTTGAAATCGGACACGTCTGCCTGAAAGGCGGCGGCTTTTCCGCCTGCCTCCTGAATTTTCTTCACCACCTCTTCGGCGGCTTCGGGCGATTTGTTGTAATTCACCACCACCGCCGCGCCGCGCGCCGCGAGTTCCAGCGACACAGCCCGCCCGATCCCGCGCGAACCGCCTGTCACGACCGCCACTTTGTTTTCCAGCGATAAAGTCTCCGGCATATCCAATGCTCCTCAACCGCGATTATACATCATTCGATACTGCGTATTATGCCACCCGTTTCAAACCCAGCGCGAGCGCCAACGCCCCTGCCAGCGCAATGACCGCCGTCCACAGGAACGCATCCTGCCAGAAGCGCAGGGGGAACAGTCGGATGAGCGTATCCGAATACAGGAACAGCCACGAGTCGCCCTCGAAGAACAGGGCGTGGAAGCCGGCAAAGAAGTTCCAGAAAACGTTGGGATTGATCGCGATGCCAACCACGACGATCAGACCGATTGCCCCCGCCAAGCCGACCATCAACCATCCGCCCCGCCTCAACCCTTGACGATACGCCTGCATCCATCCCTCACGCCATGACCACACCCCGAGCATTACCAGGGACGCCAGCGAGATGTACCACGCATTCAACGCGCCCTGCGTCACGCGCTTGACATCCTCCATGTGACTCAACTCGCGTTCATTGTAAAGCGGACTTCCGTCATCGAACTTCAGATCGCCGAGATACGAAATGTCCGCGCTGTTGACGAGGTAGTCCAACGCGTAGGGCGCCCACTTCAAGCGGTCTTCTTTGGTGAAGCCGTACTCATCAGGCGGGAAGTAGGGCATGTGATATTCCATTTGAAGGAAGAGCGGCGTGAGCAGGACGCGCAGTCCCAGCCCGATGAGGGCGAGCGGGACGAGGAGGGCAACAAGCCAGGAGAGGAGTTGGAACTTTATGTTTGTCATTGTTGTCTTATTGTAAGCGATTTGGATTATCGGTTCAAAGTAGAGAAAAGGAGGCTGCAATGACCTCGAAAATTCAACTCAAAAGCGTGTTGCCTTTGATGTTGGCTATCCTTCTGCTTCAAAATTGCGGCGGGATGTCAACTCCTTCTGCATTGCCAGTGATGCAAACTCCGGCAAACTCACCGACCTTGAATGTGCCTCTCTCTCGCACTCCTTCACTGCCTGCTACTGAGACCTCCGCTCCAGATTTTGATGCTACTTTACAAGTCATCGGAACAGCCCAGGTGGATGCAATACTTTCGACTGTTCGGCCCTTCGTCCTTGCTCAATATCCATCTTCAGATGAAAAGTGGCGCGTTGACGTAATTCGCTATGAATGCAGTACCTTTTCCGGCATGGTTGATGCGATTGCGTATGAACAACTTGCGCTCGTCAATCTGACTGATGGAAGTGTAAAAATCATTGAAGACGAACTGCAAAACTGCGGAGGCATAGGAGCGTATGGCTTCGAGGGATTGTATTGGTCTCCGAACAACCGTTATTTTTACTACACCCCCTGGCGGGTGGGGTATCCGGAAACGTGCGGCAACTATCTTGTCCGTCCTATTTACAGACTGGATACCGTTACCCAAGAGCGTTTTCCCCTTGGGGGCGGACATCTTGCGCCCGATGGAACGAAACTTGCCATGTGGCAAGGCGATGACATTGTCATTTGGGATCTCGACAGGGGAGAAATCGGGCGGGTGCGCAGTCTGGCGCCTGATTTTTTTGCCGGAGAGATTGCCTGGTCGCCTGATTCTCAATCGCTGTTGTATTTGCAAACGGAGTTCGATTGCGCCGCTGATTATGGGACGACGTATGTTGTTCGTCTCGATTTTGCCACACTCTCACAAATCCTGCTGATTAAGTATCCACCGCCGGGCTTTGGGGGGGTGAATTGGAATGTACCCGGGCAGATCACCTTGCAAGATGGTGAAGGCAACTACTGGATTTATGATTTTTCCACAAAAGAAACAACGTTTTTGGGACAATCGCTGTTTACCCCCACACCTGTTCCACCGGGTGTTTTTGCCTTGGTATTTTACCCTCCCCTGATCATGAAGTATGACCCCTCCGAATGGAAGGACGAATCGCGTTATACCGATAAAAATATGATGAATTTTTTGCAGTCACGTCGGTTGAGCACATGTGTCATTGGAGTGCAGGGTCCAACGGATTTTAACGATCCCCAGATCAAATTCGTCCCTGTGCAGTTAGGTGATATTCGCTACTCTTTCGTTTTCTGGGGTGAAACGTCAAAATCCATCTTATCTGCCTGGTACATTGAGGATCAGTCGTTGAGTGAGTATGACTATCTGCGAGGATTGCCTATTTTGGGAATTCAGGCGAACGTCAGTGAATGGGACGCGTGCAAGAATCTGGCAGAGAAGGTGTTGTCCACCCTGCGTGTGCCGTGACCCGCCTACTGCAAATACTCCGTTCCGCCGCCGAGGATGAATCGCAAAACCATGTCGTTGACGATCCACTCGATGGGGGCATGGTCGTCGGTGAAGACGGTCGTCGTTTCGTAGTCTGTGCGGAGACCGGAGAAGGTCACCTGCATGGTATGGATGAGCAACGGGTTGGCATTCGGGTCATTGGACAATGCAACCAGGTTTGCGGCAAAATTTTCTGCTTGTGTTTCTTGTTTTGTGGCGAAGATGATCGTGTTCAATGAGCCAGGTATATCCACCATGTAGATTGAAGGGAAGACAGTCCCCATCGTGGTCGCGAGTCCATTGACGAGGCGGCGGTCGCCGGGGACGGAGGCAGAGTTGATGGTCAGGACCCCATCGTCGGTCAGGTGTGAAGCGACGATGCGGAAGAATTCCTGAGTCGTCATGTGTGGAGGGATGTACGGCGGGCGGTAGGCGTCTACAGAGATGATGTCGTATTTGTGTTCGCTCCGTTCGAGGTTGAGGCGCCCATCACCGATGACAACGTTCAGGTTGGGCATCGTCATGCCGAAGTATTCCTGTCCCACACGGACGATTTCGGGGTCGAGTTCGTAGCCGTCAATGGGAATGTTTCCATAGACGGCGGTCAACTGGCGGGCGGTGGTGCCGGCGGCAAGTCCCACGATGGCGACGCGCTGAATATCCGTCGGCTTTTTGTCCGCGTAAAAATACGGACCGGCAAGCACCTGATCCCAGGGACCATCGTATTGCAGGGTGTTCGGGCTGTAAATGGAATGCACGCCCTGCCCTTCGTTCAGGCGCAGGAGCGTAAACTCGCCCTGTTGCTTGACCTGAATGTAGTTGTATGCCGACTCGGTTTCGTAGATTTGCCCGACATTCTTTTTGACAGATTGATTTGCGGCAACGAGGGCGATGGTGGCGAGCAGCAGCGGCATCCAAAGGTATTTGAACGTCTCTTTGCGCCCTGCGAATTTTCCCAGCCCTGCCAGCGCAACGAACAGCAGGAGCAGGCTGAAGAGTAAAAAGGTGCGCGTGGTGCCGATGGCGGGGATGAAGACCAACGTGGGCAGGAATGTGCCGATGAACGAGCCGAGCGTGGAGATGGCGTAGATTTGCCCGGAGATTTGCCCGGCGCGCGAGGGATCGTCAACACTGAGGCGGATGGCGAAGGGGGAAATGGTGCCAAGCAGGGTGATGGGTACGATGAACAGGATCAGCACGGCGATGAACGACGCGCCCAGAATGCCGATGTTCAGCGTGTCGAACGCATTTGCCGCGGACCTGAGGACGGGGCCGGCGGCATAGGGGACGAGTCCCAGCGTGAACGCGCCCCACGCCAGGACGCGGTACATCGCAACGGGAGTCGGGTTGGCGTCCGCCCATTTGCCGCCGAGGAAGTAGCCGAACGTCAGGTAGATGAGGATCAATCCGATAATGCTCGCCCAGACGATGTTGCTCGTGCCGAACACGTTGCCGATCAATCGCCCGGCGGCGAGTTCCGCGGCGAGGGTGGTCATGCCGGAGACGAAGACAGTGAAGAGAAGGTAGCGTTTCATTATGAGCGGGGATTATACCGTCTGCGAAACGTTCCGAAGGTTTCTCAAGCCTTCGGAACGTTGTGAAATTAATAGGGGTTGCGCAAAGCCTCGCGTAGAGCGCGTTCTCTAACGCGCGTAAGTCCTGATTAACTTCTGCGCGGGAGTTTCCACCAGAGCAATCCGCCGCCGATGACGAACAACAAGACGACAAGGAAAAGCCCCACGTTGAATTGGCGTGCGGGAGAGTCCGTCTCAGGCAGGGGTGGAGTTGCAGTGGGAGGGGCTGGGGTGTAGGAAGCGGTTGGGGAGGGTGTGGCAGTTGGCGGGGCGGGTGTGAACGTCGCTGTGGCGGGCGGGGTGACGAGCAGGAGCAGTTTTTGGTTCGGGTGGATGACCGAGTTGTTGGTCAGTCCGTTCCAACTCATCAAATCGGCAAGTGGAACGTTGTACAGGTTTGCAATCCACGAGAGGGTTTCGCCGCTGTGAACGGTGTGATAATACCTGCCGTCGGCTTCGGGGGTGAGCCGTTGGATGGCGCTCAAAGTAGGGCTGGGAGTGACGTTACCCGGTGAAATCAACAGTTTTTGCCCGATGGAAAGGGGCCAGTCTGCCTGAAGACCGTTCAGCGCCAAAATCCGCTCTACTGTGACGTTGTAGGCGCTGGCAATGGTAATCAGGGTTTGATACGGTTGGACTTCGTGAACGATTCTGCCGTCGGCATCGGGGGGGGCAGGCACCACCATGCCGCGCGGGGTCGGTGTGACGTAACCCTGTGTATTTTTGTTCGGGATGAACAACTTTTGCCCGGTTTGCAGGGGGGTGTTGCGCGAGATGTTATTCCAGGTTTCGATGTCTTGAATAGTGATTTGATAGGCGACGGCAATCGCCCAAAGTGACTGTCCCTGCTGGACGACGTGATAGACCTTGCCGTCGGCGTCGGGCGTGGCGATCTTTACCGGGACGATCATCTGCGGCACAAACCCCGAGCCGCTTCCACTCCCCGGCTGAGAAGTGCCCGCCGGCACAGAGGGCGAGCCGCTTCCGCATGCCTGCCCGCCGACGTATGCCGCCTGCAGGACGTAGTATGTCTTGCCGTTGTAGGTGGCAACGCCGGCGCCCACGTGACAGTACGCCGGATCCACAGCGGGGCGCATGTGGTCGGGGTCTGCCCAAACCGCCATGATTTCGTCAATGCCCATGCCGCCGCCGCTCACGGCAAAGTTTTCGGTTGCCCAGACCGTGCCGCCACCGCCATAACCGGCGGCGGCTAGACGTCCGCGCACATTGCCGATATGCCACGACATGTTGTTGACCGCCATCGTCTCTGCAGTGGCTTGGGCAACCGCGTTGACGATCGGGTCTTCGATGAGCGGCGGCAATCCATAGGAGACGCGCAGGGTGTTCATGGCGAGGATCAATTCATAAGCGCTGACCTGATTGGCAGGAGCCGCACGTTGCGCCGCCCGGACAGGCTGATGAATCAACATGACGCCAATCGCCAGAAGGAATAGCCGGATCAAAGAACGTTGAAAACGCATTAAGTAACTCACTTTACGCAAAACGTCCCGAGGGTTCTCTGGGAAGAATCCTGTCAACCGCTAAACCCTTCGGGACGGTGTGTGACATCCGTGAGTAATTATAATTCCCCGCCAGCCCGTCCCGAAAAAACGGGAAAATGTGGATAGTTTGTGTGGTAAAATCCTGCCCGCCATGCTCGAAACCAACCCTCTTCCCGAAGCGGAGCCTTCCCAGGCGACGGGGATTTCCCAGTCGCATGTCGGCGCGGTACATGCCGAGACGGTACGGATGTACCAGTCTGATGCGGAGACGGTCAGCGCTGGGAAGGTGGAATTGCGCCAGAGTGCGGCGGGCAGTATCAAAGCCGATTCGATCGTCTCGCAACAATCTGCTTTGGCATCGGTGGAGACGCAGGAACTGACTGCCAGCCAGAGTGCCTTTGGAGCGGTTCGGGCGGAGAGATTGTCTGTGAGCGGGTATGCCGGCGCGGTCGCGGCGGGCAGCGCAGAAATCCATCATGCGGCGGCAGGTGTCGTAGTGGGGCGGGAGGTCCATGTGCGCGATTCGCGGGTGGGTGTTCTGCTAGCCCGCGAGGTGCATGGCGATGTTACACCGCTGCTCGATGTGCGCGGCGCGCTGGTGGCGGGTCTGACCGGCGGTTTGTTTGCCGGGCTGATGTTATTGCTGGGACGCATGTTGTTCCGGCGCAGGTAATTCGAATGTAGCGCGGCACGCCGTGCCGCGTGCAGAAATTCTATTTCATAGAGCGAAGGTAATCACGCTGAAACGTGGTGAGAGGCGCTCGAGGAGTAAATGATGGAAAAAGTAGTACTTAAAGCCTCCAAACGCGATGTGGCGGGCAAGCAGGTGAAGGCGTTGCGCCGCGAAGGCAAACTGCCTGCGGTGATCTACGGCAAGCATACCGAACCGATCAACATTTCGTTGGACGCCCATAGCGCATCACTGGCATTGGCGAAGGCGACTTCCTCAAGCATTGTGATACTTGATGTGGACGGCAAGGAATATCCCGCACTCGTCCGCGAGAAACAGCGCGATTTCATCAAGAACCGCCTGCTACATGTGGATTTTCTGGCGGTTTCGCTCACGGAAAAACTCCGCGCCACCGTTTCTCTGCATTTTGTCGGCGTATCCACAGCCGTAAAAGATTATGCGGCGGTGCTTGTTCATAACCTTGAACAATTCCATGTGGAATGTCTTCCGACCGACCTGCCCGAACATATTGTGGTAGATATTTCCCTGCTGGCGCGTGTAGGCGATATCATCCGGGTGCGGGATGTGGCGGTGTCGGATAATATTCGCGTGTTGGAGAATCCCGATACGGTCGTGGCGGTTGCCAGCGCGCCGAAGGTGGAAGAGACCGTGGCTGGCGCGGAGGGTGCACTGGCTCCCACTGTAACCGAGCCGGAAATCGCCGTGGAACGAGGTAAGAAGGAAGAGGAGGAGTAGGATTTTTCCTGCCGATCCATCGGGACACCCTGGTGTCCCGATTTTATTTTCTGCTGGATGAAACCGGAAAGGCTAGATGGTGTTGTAGCGTTTGTGTCTGCTTGAAATGAGTCGTTTTGGACGATGGAACCCATGGAAAGGATGCAGACTCGGCACCCAATATCCTTCTTGACAGCCCGAGTCAATGAATTGATAATCCCTTCGATGAGCGATACTCCCCTTGTAGTCGAAAATCTATCCTTCCGTTACCGTGACCGTACCGATACGGCGATACGGAATATTTCCTTCGAAGCGAAGCCGGGCGAGGTGCTTTTGATTGCCGGCGCCAGCGGTTGCGGAAAGACGACGCTGATCCGCTGCCTGAACGGGTTGATTCCACGCTCGTACAAAGGGGAAATAAGCGGCTCTGTGCGCGTCTTTGGGGAGGACACATCCACCTGGAAACTGGCGCAAATCTCCCAAAAAATCGGCACGGTTTTGCAAGACCCCGAACGACAGATTCTCGGCACGCGGGTGCTGAATGAGGTCGCTTTTGGGTTGGAGAATCTGGGGCTGCCGCGCGAAGAGATTTTGGAACGGGCAGACGAGGCGCTCAGGTTTTTGAAGATTTTCCACCTGCGGGAGCGCGAGACATTCACGCTTTCGGGCGGGGAAAAACAAAAAGTAGCGCTGGCGGGCGTGCTGGCGATGCGCCCGTCCATTTTATTGCTCGATGAGCCGCTGGCGAGCCTCGATCCCGCCTCGGCGCAGGATGCGCTGGACACTGCCCGCTTCCTGGCCGACCAGGGCATGACCATCTTGATGGTGGAGCATCGGGTGGAGGATGTTCTGCGGATCAAACCGGAACGGGTGATGTTCATGAGCGGCGGGGAGATTCGTTACCTGGGGAGTCTTTCGGGGTTATCCAAAGTAGTGAATTACCGCGAAGTGAAACTGCCGGCAAAAGAGATTGTCGAACGGGCGAAGCAGGATCCGCCTCCGGCGGAGATTCGGATTCTGCCCGGCGCGGCAGGCAAAGGGGAGTCTGAGGCGCTGGTCAGGTTCGAGGATGTCGCTTTTGGGTATGAGGCGGATGTAGAGGTGTTGCACGGAATCAATTTGGAGATCAGGCGTGGCGATGTGATCGCTGTGGTGGGTCCGAACGGCGCGGGCAAGACGACGTTCGTCAAACATGCCATCGGTCTGCTCAAGCCGAAGAGGGGGCGTGTTCTGGTGAACGGGCGCGATACAAGGGAAGCCAGTGTGGCGCAAATTGCCAGTACGCTGGGATATGTATTTCAAAGCCCGAGCCACATGTTGTTTGCGCCGACGGTGTACGACGAGTTGGCGTTCGGACCGAAGAATTTGAAGCACGCGAAGGAACAAATTGAACAGGAGGTGAAAGAGGCGCTGAGAATTGTGAACCTTTCCGCTCAAGAGCAAGACCCGCCGCTGGCGCTGTCTTTTGGACAGCAGAAGCGCGTGAGCATCGCGGCGATTCTGGCAATGCAATCGCGCATCCTGGTGATGGATGAGCCAACCGCCGGGCAGGATTATCAGAATTACATGAATTTCATGGATTCGATCCTGCAATTGCCTACCTTTGAGGCGATTTTGTTCATCACCCACGATGTAGACCTGGCGGTCATTTACGCCAACCGCGTGCTGATCGTGAACGAAGGCAGACTGGTTGCCGACGGAACGCCGCAGGAGGTGCTGCGCGACTTCGACCGACTCAAAGCCAACCGCCTCGTGCCGACCTCGTTGCTGGCTCTCAATCTGGAGCGTTTCCCTGCAACGGGCCGCTTTATGAAGGCCGAGGCGCTGGCGCATATCTGAATTTTTGCAGAGGAGAATGTAGAAATGAACAAAAGTCTCACCAATGTTGTCCTGTCGCTTGTGGGCGTTTTGGTCATCCTGCTCCTGTTGGTGTACGGAGTAGGAAGTGTCAATGAACGTTTCCAAACCGGCGAGAACGCCGTGTTGCGTTTTGTCTTTGTCGGTTTGGGCCTGCTCGTTGCCTTTCTGATTTACTACTTCACTCGCGATAACGCGGCGTGGGAAGTAGGCACCCGTCAGGTGGTGTGGATGGCGATCGGCGCGGCGTTGTATGCGGTATTTTCCTGGTTGTTCAACGGCACGGTATTTGTGATTCCTTCGGTGAGCCAGGTGGCGCTTCGCCCTGCCATTGCCATTCCCATGTTCTTCGGTTATGCCTTTGGTCCGGTGGTCGGTCTCTTTACGGGAGCCATTGGCAACACCTTCGGCGATGCGCTGACGGGTTTTGGGCTGTTTCCGCAGTGGAGCATGGGGAATGGTCTGGTGGGTTTCATCGCCGGCTTGCCCATGCTGTTTGGCGATAAAAAGAAGAGCCTGGACACCGTTTTTTGGCTCAGCGGCGTGCTGGCGGTGCTGGGGGCGGTGATGTACTTCCTCAACCCCGACCAGCCGAATACGCTGTTCTTCGACCCTGCCAATAACATCTTTGGCGATGCCCAGATCACGCTTTTTGCGGGCATCTCTCTGCTGGTTGGGTTTGTGCTGGTGGCGGTCGTCCGTTTTGCCTTTGGCAATAATATTGATATTGCCGCAGCCGTCACGTGGGGAATGCTCGGTAACATTCTCGGCATCGGCTTTGCCGCCATTTCCGATATTTGGATCAACGGTTATTCCCCGGTGGTTGCCATTGTGGGCGAGTTTCTGCCTGCGGCCGGACCGAACCTGATTTTTGCCGCCATCCTTGTGCCGCTGCTTGTTGCTGCATACGCCTCTGTCCAGAGACAATCGGGCAGATAAATCAATATCTCCCCCACCCCCACCCCTCTCCCAGCGGGAGAGGGGCGCGGGGTGGGGGAAGGTGAAACCATGTTGGTTGCCTGGAAGTACCGAAAACGAGAGAATTCCTTTATTCAGTCCTTCGACCCGCGCGCCTGGCTGATTTTCTATGCCTGTTATCTGGTCGGTCTGGTAACGTTTTGGGATGTTCGTTACCTGCTTCCGTTTTTTGGCGTTGCGCTGTTTGTCTTGTTTACCTCCGGCGTGAAGTGGCACGAGATCCGCCGGGCGTTCTTATTCATTGTAGGGTTTGTTTTCTTCTTTGCCATTCTCACCTTCCTGACCGGGCGCGGCGGGGTGGAGCATTACCAGCAGGAGCATTTAATCCGCCAGTTCAAAGCATCCTTTTCCATTTTGGGCTGGGTCCCCACGCTGGATATTACCGTTGAAAGGGTTTTCTACGCCATCAGCCAGTTTGTGAAAGTTTCGAGCCTGGCAATTATGACCATTTTGATTCCCTATTCTCTCGATCCACGCCTGTATGGTATTACCTTCAAAGGGCTGGGATTGAACGACAAATTTGCCTACGCCATGGATTTGACCATGCGCTTCATCCCGACCTTTGCCCGCGACTTTCAACTGACGGTGGATGCCCAGCGGGCGCGCGGCTATGAACTCGAAAAACTCAGCGGCGGACTGGTGGAGCAAGTCCGCAAAATGGGACCGATTTTTGTACCGGTGATTATCCATGCCATCATCGGGAGCGAAGATATTATTGACGCCATGGATTTGCGCGCCTTTGGCATCGGTCCGCGCACGTGGATTGACGTGCTGGAACGCAGGCGGCGCGATGATATTTTGATTCGAATCGGCGTCGTCCTTCTCCTTGCTTCAGTGATGTTGGGAGTTCTGGGGTTGGGGAACTTCTGGGTTCCTGACGCTCTGCTCACACTGGCAGGCGGTTAAAGCAAAAGCGACGCGGGCAGCGTCGCTTTTTTCTTGTTGAGAGATGGCTACTAATGATGCCCGGTGTATTTCTCTCCCGCCTCGATGCGGATATTCAGGCGGTTCTCCTGCGGAGGGAAGGTGCAGGTGGCATAATCGGTGAAGGCGCAGGGAGGGTTATAGGCTTTGTTGAAATCAAGGAAGACTTTGCCGTTCTCGTGGGCATCGGTGTAGTGATAACGCCCGGAGGGATAGGTCGTATTCCCATTACTCAAATCCATGAATTGAATGTACAGGCGGTGATCGGATAATTCGCTGGCGACCAATTCATACGTTTGCCCGTTCACCTCGAAGGTGACATAGCCCTCCACCCGTTCATCCAGAATGGCGCCTAGAATATCGGGCATTTTGACAATACGCGGGACATCGTAACGGGTGTACACGGCGGGGATTCGCCATGCCTCATCCACCGGGTACCATTCGCGCGGCGGAAAGGTACGGCGTTCTTCCCGTGTGTTATCCCACAAGCGGATGCCCACTCCTTTGGAGCGGCGTACCACCACCATGCGCATTTCATTGAAGGTGATGAAACTGGGAACATCCTCCTGGTCGGCATCCAGCAAAGCGGATTTTGTCCCTGTGCCGTTGACCTCCACAGGGATGTCCCCCTCCACGTTCAGCGTAACATTGTTGCCGTCGAAATCGAAAGTTCCCAATCGCTTTGGAGCGCGTGCCGGAAGGCGAATATCGCAATCGGGGTCAGAGCCGATAATGTTCTCGCCTTTTCGGAGCCAGAACAACCCTGCCAGCGCCAGCCAGCTGTTTTCACGGCGCAGGTTCGCATCCACTTCCTTGCGCCACTTGAGCACGTTGTTTATGTATTCTTCGTTTGGCATGACGTGATTATACCGTTACCTTAGAAAAACCGATTTGCAATTTTGTAGAGGTGCTGACTCGTGTGAAGTAGAAGTGCGTCTTGCCTGTCTAACGCTGGAAGCGTCTTTTGTGCAAGGTGTAGCGGGGGTTTGCTAAAGCCCAAATGCACAACAGCCTCATTTGCGATACATTTCGCCCGCCTCCACGCGGAAGGGCAGGGTATTTTGCAGCGGAGCAAAAATGCAGGTGGCATATGGCGTATATGCACAGGGC
Organism: Chloroflexota bacterium; assembly: GCA_013388685.1. GTDB lineage: Bacteria > Chloroflexota > Anaerolineae > Anaerolineales > Villigracilaceae > Defluviilinea. The sequence goes on from JACAET010000061.1 coordinate 18,080, forward strand.
GGGTTGTAAGCGAAATTAAAATCAAGGATCACTCTGCCGTTTTTGACCGGCTCGGTATAGCAATAACGAGTAGGAGGATAGGTTTCGACGCCGCTCGTCTGGTCGCGGAAGCGGATGAAGAGAGCGCCGTCGGCTTTTTCAGTGGCATCCAGTTTGAAGGTCGAGGAGGCGAAGCGGAGGGTCACATATCCGTCGAGGCGGTCCTCCACCGCGTCGCCGAAGGTATCGGTGTGTTCCATCACCTGCGGTTGTTTATAGCGTGTGTAACGGGCAGCGATGCGATACTCGCGGTTGATAGGAAACCACTGGAGGGGCGGGAAGGAAAAGCGTTCCCTGCGTTCGTTATCCCATATGCGGATGGCGTACCTGCCGGCGTGTTCGTGGACGACCAGCCGCAGCGTTTCGCCCCAGGTGATGAAACTGGGCTTCGCTTCTGCGCTGGACTTGAGAACTGCTTTCTTGACCAACCGCCCGTTGACTTTCACCCGCACCCCCTCCGCTGCCGTAAAACGGATGGACTTTCCCCTGAGTTCGACGACTCCAATGAACGTGGGGGCGTGTTCCGGCAGAATGACCTCACACATGGGGTTGGAACCAACCAGGTTCCTCCCTTCGTTCAACCAGAACAAGCCCGCCAGCGCAAGCCAGCCGTTTTCACGGACGAGTTCGTCGTATTTTTTTGCACGCCACCGCAAAATCTTTTCTTCGTATTCGCGCTCTTTTTTGGTCGTCATGGGATGATTATACTGAATGACCAATGCGCAAGTTACTCTTCCAGCGTGCTGATGTCGCCCTCCGGCAATCCTTGCGCGCGCGCCTTGAGGACGCGGCGCATGATTTTTCCGGAACGCGTCTTGGGAAGTTTATCCACGAACTTCACTTCTTCTGGTCGCGCAATGGCGCCCAGGTGCGTAGCAACGTGCTGACGCAGTTCCTCTGCCAGGTCGGGGGAGGGGGTAAAGCCGGCGCGCAGCAACACAAAGCAGTGAATGCCCTGCCCTTTGACTTCGTGTGGGAGGCCGATTGCCGCCGCCTCTGCCACTGCGGGATGGCTGACCAGCGCCGATTCGATTTCCGCCGTTCCCAAGCGGTGACCGGATACCTTGATCACATCGTCCACGCGCCCGATGATCCAGAAGTAGCCGTCTGTGTCGCGCTTGGCAGAGTCGCCGGTGGTGTATTTGCCCGGGTTTTTGGACCAGTATTGGGTCACGTAGCGATCCGGGTCGCCGTAGATGGTACGCAGCATGGCGGGCCAGGGATTCTTCAAGACGAGGTATCCCTCGGTTCCATCGGGGACGGGGTTGCCGTTTTCGTCTACCACTTCGGCTTCCTGTCCAAAGAAGGGACGCGTGCCGGAGCCGGGTTTGAGCGGCACGACAGGGGTGGGGGTGATCATGAACATGCCGGTCTCAGTCTGCCACCAGGTGTCCATGATGGGGCAGCGTTCCTTGCCAATGACACGGTAGTACCACTTCCAGGCTTCGGGGTTGATGGGTTCGCCGACGGAACCCAGCAGGCGGAGCGAGGAAAGGTCGTGTTTGTTGGGCCAGGCTTCGCCGAAACGCATCAGCCCGCGGATGGCGGTGGGGGCGGTGTATAGAATGGTGATGCCGTAACGCTCCACGCACTGCCACCAGCGGTTAGGGTAGGGGTAGGTTGGTCCGCCTTCAAAGAGGAAGGAGGTGGCGCCGTTGAGCAGCGGACCATAGACGATGTAGGAGTGCCCGGTCACCCAGCCGGGATCGGCGGCGCACCACCAGCGGTCGTCGTCTTTGATGTCGAAGACGTATTTGAGGGTGGTGTATGTGCCGACCATGTAGCCGCCGTGCGTGTGCAGGATGGCTTTGGGTTTGCCGGTGGACCCGGAGGTGTAGAGGATATAGAGCGGGTCTTCGGCGTCCATGACTTCGGTGGGGCATTTGCCGTTGGCGATGGGCAGGGCGCACAGGTCATGGTACCAGTGGTCGCGCCCGGCTTCCATAGGCACGTCGTCGTTCACGCGCTTGACGACGATCACATTTTCGACTGACGGGCAGCGTTTGAGCGCTTCGTCCACGGTTTTCTTGAGTTCCACCACCTTGCCGTTGTTGAAACTGCGATCCTGGGTAATGATCAGTTTCGATTGGCTGTCTTCGATGCGTCCCTGCAGGGCATCCACTGAGAAGCCGCCGAATACCACCGAGTGAATCGCGCCGATTTTGGCGCACGCCAGCATGGCAAAGACGATTTCCGGGATGCGCCCCATGTAGATGGTGACGCGGTCGCCTTTTTGCACGCCCATGGCTTTGATGATGTTCGCCATGCGGCTGACTTCGCGGTTCATGGCAAAGTATGAGAAGGTACGGTGCTCTTTGCCGTCTTCGCTTTCCCAAATCAGCGCCAGCTTGTTTTTGCGGTAGGTCTTGAGGTGGCGGTCAATGGCATTGTGGACGATATTGACTTTGGCGCCAACAAACCACTTGAAGAACGGCTTGTTCGAGTCGTCCAGCACCTTGTCCCATTTTTTGAACCATTCCAGTTCTTCGGCTTGCTTTGCCCAGAACCCCTGCAGGTCCTTGCGGGCGAATTCTGCCAGGGCGTCCCACTCCTGGACATTTGCCTGCGACACCACCTGTTCGGACGGGTAATAGACTTCCCCTTCCAGTTCTTTTTTAGCCATCATGATCGCTCTCCTCTGGTGAAAATATTATGCGCCATCCCGAGGGTTTTGGAAATAAACGCGGACCACCGGACCCTTCGGGACGGTTGCTCACGCTGTCGTGAATTCCCATGCCATGGCGTGCGCGCACAGGATCAACCCGCAGAGCAGAAGCGCCTCCAATTGGAGCGCTTGCAAGCCGATCAATTGTGCCAGCCCCGCAAAAACGGCAAAGAACAGGACCAGCCCATAAAGCACAGGGACGACCCAGCTGTTTCGGCTGAAAGCCCCTTTTGGGTTCGTTTCGCGCGTCAACTTGATCAGTTTACTGGCAAAAACGATCCCTGCCGCACTTGCCAAGAAGAACACCCCGCGCCAGATCAGGGAACTCTCTACGCCAATCTGCGCCGCGAGGCTCATCACGCCGGGAAGCAAAAACGAAGCGTATACGCCGCCTGCCGTGCGTTTTTTCGCCTCGTCCACAAGCCACTCCGGCTTGTCCTTCACCACCGACCACCACAGACCGACCAGGGTGAAACAGATCGCGGATGTAACTGCATAGAAGGTGCTGATGTCCATGCTCTTCTGAATCTCCTTTGGTGGGATGGCATAATTTTATCACGGGGGTGCGTCGCACCTGACTCGGTAGGACAAATCCTGTCGAGCGAACGAATCCACCTTGATCAGATTAAGTCAACCTTTGTGGTGCGACGCACTCGCACGGCTCAATCCCAAAACAGGTAGCGGCGAAGTTCTCTTTGAGTCTTTTCCGGAGGAATGTAATTCATCACGAATTCCTCGTATGCTGCGGGTGAACCAAAATTCATTTCGACAAACTCTCGATCTGCCAACGTTCCGTTTCTTTTTCCGATGAATTCCGCGTAATTGGAATACTGCCATTGCTCTGGTTTGACAACCAAGCCTGCTTCGAGTGGATTTCGATGAATGTATCTGCATAAATGAAGCAGGTATTCGTTTTTGTCCACGTGAATTGCTTTGTAAGGACCTTCGAACAATGTGCCCGAGTGTTTGTATTTGGTGTTGAAAGCCTTGGTGTAAACATTGAAGACTGCCTGCATGAATTTGCTAATTTCGATCTCCCCATCCTGGCGCAGAAGAAATTGATAGTGATTCTCCATCAGACAGTAGGCAATCGCGGTTATGACACATTTTCCCAATTCCCTTTTGACGTATTTCAACAGGAATACGTAATCTGCGTTGTTGCGAAAGATGTTGTCCTTGTGTGCGCCGCGATTGTAGATGTGATAATAATTGCCAGGCAGGAAAATGATTTTTCTTCGAGCCATGACGGCATTATACCTGAGAGCGGTGGGTGCGTCGCACCCTCCTTCGAGCAGATTGTTGTCATATAAAATAATCGAGAATCTGCATCCGAAAGGAGAGATGCATGAATACGTGTGGTTCTTCACTTTTCTGGCGGACGATATCAGTGATGATGTTCCTGCCGCTGGTATTTGCGGCTTGCGCTGCGCCAGCGCCGTCACCCGCACCCACCATGATCCATATCTTCCGCCAACCCCGATGCCGACGGAGACGGCGACGATGGAGACTCCGGTTGCGGAGATGCCAAGATTTCGAGGGATAGGATGAGAGGCTGTTGAACGAAGTTTTAAATTCCAACTGGATCCAAGAACAGATCGCCAAATTTGAAAACGACTGGGGGCCGTATTGGACTGAACGGAGAATTATTCGATTGGATTCGACCGGTTTGCAGTATGATTTGGTGATGGATAAATTCAATCAGCCGAATAGAGCGAATGATCCGGAGCTTGAGAAAAGGGGTGTCTTTTGGCCCGTAAAGACAGTGCCGGACTTGAGGTCTGAAGCGGTGAAAGCGTTTTTGGAAAAAAGCGGGGGAGGATGTTTTTTATTCCGTGGCCGGGGAGAGAGGTGAGACTGGAGAATTTTAATTTGCCGCTGATGTTTGAATGTTCGACGGTGGATAAGACAGGTGAGGATGGGTTGTATGTACTTCGAAGCAGTGACGGCACATCTTACTCACTCCACCCAATCCAAAAACTTGTGCCACGCGCCTGCCAGCGGCAGGAACCACGGGAAGCCGTTATACAATCCCAGCGGCGCGCCGGGGAACTTGAATTGCGCAAACGGATGCTCTTTGATGTTTCCCTTCAATATCGCCTCGGCGACCGTCTTGCCCAAATATGTCCCCATGGCCACGCCGTGACCGGCATACCCCAGCGCGTAATACACGCCTTCCATTTCACCCGCGTGGGGCATCTTGTCGAGGGCAAAATCCAGCGTGCCGCCCCAGGCATAGTCCACCTTCACATCCCTCAACTGCGGAAATACATGCACCATTTCATTGCGCAGAATTTCTGCACTCCGCTGAATGGTATTCCTGGTCTCCGGAAAAAACGCCGCCCGCCCGCCGAAGATCATACGGTTATCCCAAAGCCTGAAATAATTCAGGTAATGCTTGAAATCGAAAATCATGCGATTCTTTGGGCTGAGTTCGCGAACCAGTTCATCCGAAAGACGCTCGGTTGCAATGATGAACGACCCAATCGGGATGATTTTCCTTTGCAGTTTCTTTGTGACATTTCCCGTATAACCGGACGTCCCCACCAAAACGGACTCTGCGCTCAAGGTTCCCCTTTGAGTTTCGATGAAGAACCGCGTCCCTCTCCGCTCGAGCCTGTTCACTCGGGCCCGCGCGTGGAGCCTCGCCCCGGCTTTTTCCGCCGCCCGCGCGAGACCCGTCACATATTGCGCCGGGTTCAACCCGCCGCTGAATTCGTCCACCAGCCCGCCGTGATAGACCGCCGAGCCAATCTCCTCGCTCAACTCGCGCGGTGCGACGAGTCTCACCTTGTGGTCGAACTCTTTCGCCATGAATTCGACTTCACCCTTGAGTGCTTCATAATGGCTGGGTTTGTTCGCCGCCAGCAAATGACCCGTGAGGGCAAAACCGCAATCAATGTTCTCCTCTTTCACGATTTGTTTGACCGTATCAATCGAATCGAGCGAGCATCGGAACAAATCCCTGGCAAGACTCAGCCCGTATCTTTTCACAATCGTCTCCATGCCGAGTTTGAGCCCGGTCAACACCATGCCGCCGTTGCGCGAACTCGCTCCCCAGCCGATACTTTCCGCCTCCAGCACTGCCACATGGACACCCTGCTTTGCCAGCGTCCGCGCTGCGCTCAACCCCGTGTACCCCCCGCCGATGACGGCAACGTCCACGTTTTGGGGCAGGGGCGTGAGGGTATTTTCTTCCCCGGGCATTTGGGCGGTGGTAAGCCAATAGTTATATTGCTGCATGTTCATCCCAAAAGACCTGGCGGGATTTTGCAACCCGTCAGGTCTGATTATTCGAGGAGGGTCTTCCAATCCATTTCGAGAACGGTTTTGTGCAGGCGGTGATCGTCTTCGACGATGTGAAGGGTCAGGTTGGGGAAGATCTTTTGAGCCGCCTCGCGGACCGGCTCGAGCGGGACGACGGTATCCAGCGTCCCGTGGATGAGGAGGGTTGGAACGGAAACGGGCTCGAGGTCCAGAAAAGAGCCGAAGGAGTTGCGTAGGAGGGCGGGAGCAAGCAGGATGAGTTTCCGCACCCGGGCGGGGTGGCTGCAGGTGTAGACCGTCCCCATTAAACCGCCGAAGGATGAGCCGATGATGGTCCAGGTTTGTTGGGGGGTGAGGATGGGTTCGAGTTGGGTCATCCGTTCTTCAAAAGAGCCTTTGAAGTCGGGGGTGAGCATGCCGGGAAACCATTCACGAAACAGGCGCGCCTTGCCGCTGTTGCTGTCGCTTTCGAGCCCGTGAAGGTAGATGAGGCGTCTGGTGTCCATGTTTAGCGTTCGGAATGTTTTTGCATTTGAAATAAGATGACCTGTACCAGCGCCCCAATGACGAAGATGCCGGCAATGGCGAGCGTTCGGGCGGTGCCTTGCAGCGGCAGTACGCCATAGATGAGATAGGACCCAATCAGGCAGGCGACCACGATCATTGCCCATTCACCCAGCAAGCCGATGACAACCGACCCGAGAACGCTTCCGACGATGAAAGGCAGGAGGGGCAGGGTGGACGCGCCCGGCGCAAAATACTCGCTGAATGCAAAGCCGCCGACGAGAAACCCGCAAACGTAATAGCCTGTTTCTTTGCTGATCAGGGTCAGCCCTGCGGCGAGGACGGCAAGCCCCGCCAGAAATGCAAGATCCGTCCAGGAGGGCCAAAAAGGCGGCAGGAGATGGGTCAGGCGGGTTCCGATGAACGCCGCCATTGCCGCCGAAAACAGGAAATTCAGGTCTCGCCCCAGCAGCAGGATGATCACTCCCATGGCGCCCTGTATTGCAAGGACATTCATGTTTTTTTCCTTTCCTGTTTTGTGCCGCGCAGAATGTCGCGCAGGCTGGTTCGCAGTTCTTCGGGCAGTTTGGGCGACATGCGCCGCAGCGAGACTGCCGGCAACGGGTTTTTGGCTTTTGTCACAGTTTCTTGAAGAAAGAAGACAGTTTCATCAGGGGACGCCTGGTAGAGCGCCTTGATGAGTTCCTGCAGGTCGAATTGTAATGCAGCAGGCGAGGCTTTGAAAATCGGCTCGACGATGTCCAGTACGGGTGGGAGGTTGTCGAAGTCGGGCGCTTTGACCAGCGGCACGAGCGCCTGAATGCCATTGGACCACATGCGCTGACGGGCTGGATGCAGCCATTCCCGGACGAGCACGAGGAACAGGTCGGGGGTTTCGTTTCGCAGGCGGGTGAGGCTGGTGGTGAGCAAGGCAGCGCGCACGCTGGGGTCGCGGACGGCTTGCATCCACGCCGTGAGGCGGGCAAGCAGGCGTTCTTCCTGCGGCGGAATGCGCCCCAGCAGAAAGGCGGCGAGCAGGCGGGTTTCCAGCCAGCCTTCGTCCCACAGGGCGTCGGCGAGTTCGAGCGCCTGAATGGGGCGTTGCTCTGCCAGCGGACCCAGTTCCGTTTCGATCTGCCGCAGGACGACGGGCGGCGTCCGATAGGTGGGCAGGACGGACGACGGCGCCACGCTCTGACTGCGCAGGGTGCGGTTGACATAGTAGTCGAGCACTTCGCGCAGTTCACGCAAAAAGCCCTCTGGCTGGTCGAAGAGGTCAGCCAGGCTGGCGGTTTGTTTTTTGAGGCGGGCGAGGTCTATGGCGGGCATGAGTTCAGTAATCAGTGTGCAGTGACCAGTGATCAGTACTGTTACACTGATTACTGGTCACTGATTACTGTTTTTAATACGCTCTCCCGAACAGCACCTTCTTCTCAGCTTGGTTTCCGCAGACGATGCACTTGCCTTTGGTTTCGGGCTGTCCTTCGAGCGGGATGCAGCGCGCGGTGGCTTTGGTGTCTTCCTTGATTTTGGCTTCGCAGTCCCTGTTCTCGCACCAATAGGAGAACGCCCAGCCGTCGGCGACGACTTGTTTGAGTTCGTCGTAGGTTTTGGGGTCGCGGATGTTGGCGTCGCGGAACTCGGTGGCGCGCTTGAGGAGGGAATTGTGAATCTCCGTCAGGAGCCCGCTTACAGTCGACGCGAGACCCGTCTGTGGGACGAAGGATTTGCCCTCGCGTCCTGCCACGTCCCGTCTTGCCAGCGCGACGGTGCCTTTTTCCACATCTTTGGGTCCGATCTCGATTCGCACGGGGACGCCGCGCATTTCCCAGTCGTTGAATTTGAAGCCCGGCGTGACGCCTTCGCGGTCGTCCATTTTGACGCGGATGCCGGCGGCTTTGAGCTCGGCAAAGACCCTGTCCGCCGCTTCCATGACCTTGCTCTTCTCAGCGTCGGTTTTGTAGATGGGGACGATGACCGCCTGGAAGGGGGCGACTTTGGGCGGCAGGATAAGCCCCTGATCGTCGCCGTGCGTCATGATGATGGCGCCGATCATGCGCGTGGACAGACCCCACGAGGTAGTGTAGCAGTATTCGAGGGTGTTTTCCTTGTTGAGGAATTGGATCTCGAATGCTTTCGCAAAGTTCTGACCAAAATAGTGAGAAGTGCCAGACTGGAGCGCGCGCTTGTCCTGCATCATCGCTTCGATGGTGGTGGACATCACCGCGCCGGCGAATTTTTCGGTTTCGGTTTTGATGCCTTTGATGACCGGAATGGCGCAGTCGTTGATGGCGAAGTCGGCGTACACATCGAGCATGCGGAAAGTTTCCTCTTTGGCTTCCTCGGCAGAGGCGTGCGCGGTGTGACCTTCCTGCCAGTAGAACTCGGCAGTGCGCAGGAAGAGTTTGGTGCGCAGTTCCCAGCGCAGGACGGAGCCCCACTGGTTGATCAGCACGGGCAGGTCGCGCCAGGATTTGATCCATTTGGAATACATGTAGCCGATGATGGTCTCGGAGGTGGGGCGCACCACCAGCGGCTCTTCCAGTTTTTCGCCGCCGCCATGAGTCACCACCGCCAGTTCGGGCGCAAAGCCTTCCACGTGTTCCTTTTCCTTTTCGAAGAACGACATGGGGATGAGCGTGGGAAACGCCGCGTTGACGTGTCCCGTCTCCTTGAAGCGCCTGTCCAGCCCCGCCTGCATGTTTTCCCACAGCGTCCAGCCATAGGGTTTGACGACCATGCAGCCGCGCACGGGGGCGTAATCTGCCAGGTCCGCTTTCAGGACGAGTTTGTTGTACCATTCTGCAAAGTCTTCTGCACGGGTGGGTAATTTATCTTCAGCCATTTTGTCCTCGAATGTTTTCAGGTTTGCATGTTTACAGGATGAAACGTTTGAACGTTCAAACCTGCCAACTTTCCAACGCATCTACGGCAGTTTTTACATCCTCCGCAAATTGAACCAGTTCTCGCTGTGAAGCAGGGATGTAACTGTCGAATTCCTTGAAAAACTGATCGAACGTGGACTGCCAGCCGCGCCCGACCAGTATCAACGGGCTCCGGTGGCGGGACTCCACGATCATGAGATTCCACGTCAGGGCGATTTCAGTCAACGTGCCCGGACCGCCCGGCAGCGCAATTGCCGCGTCGCACTCCTCGACCAGAACCTGCAGCCGTTCCAGCAGGCTTTTCCTCCGCCGTTCCTCTTTCACCCAGCGATTAGGCTTGACGGGTCTCCACGCTTCGATGTCTTCGCACGTCACGCCGACGACATGCCCGCCTGCCTCATGCGCCCCGCGCGAAACCGCCTCCATCGTGCCGATGTAGCCGCCGGTTAGCACGGTATGCCCGCGCTGGGCGAGAAGCCGTCCGAGGAGCATTGCCTCCTCGTAGGCTGAGTCGCCTTCCCTGGGTTGTGAGCCGCCGAATACGGAAATGTTCATAATTCCAGTAACCAGTTTCCAGTTATCAGTTATCAGTGTCCCAAGTGCGGGACTTGTTCACCTCGATCTTCTTCAACACCGCCTGCTTCAGATCAACGCCCGAAACCGACGCCAGTTGCAGAAGATATAACATCACATCTGCCAGTTCGCTCCCCAGTTCCTCACGGTTGCGTATTTCGTCGGTGAACTGGAAGTGCTCGAGTATTTCAGCCGCTTCGATTGCCAGCGAAACCGCCAGATTGCGCGGCGTTTGCGGACGTTTACTCTCGGCGTCGTACCAGCCTTTCGAGCGGACGAAACGGTGCATTTCTTTGGTCAGTTGTTTGATGTCCATTTCTATGCTCCCTCTCTTTTCGGAGTGGGGTGGGTCCGGCGCTTCGATTCCGCTCTGCACGAGAAATAAAAACGGCTCGCCAAGTCTGGGAGCCGTTCGCGGGCGTGTCGAACTGAACCTAACCAGACCAGGCAGGCTTATGGTCGCTTGCAGGGGACGGCAACGGGTTAAGCATAGATGCGCCGATTATACCTGAAAAACCTTTCTATATCACGACTCGGATTACGGGTAAAATGGACTTGAACGGATGAACCTCAAATCACAACTCGAATCCAGCCTGACCTCGGACCAACTCCGTATCCTGCGCCTGATTGCCGACGAAGCCTCCCAAACCGGACTGCCGCTCTACATCGTCGGCGGCTCCGTGCGTGACCTGATCCTGGGCGCCGCCATCAAAGACCTTGATCTCACCGTCGAAGGGGATGCCATCGCGCTGGCGCGCGTCCTGGCGAAGCGGCACGGCGGCAGAGTCACCCCGCACTCCAAATTCGGCACTGCCAAATGGTTCCTGCCGAAGGAACTGCGGACCGAAACCTCCGAAACCCTCGATCTCATCTCCGCGCGTTCTGAAACCTACAAACATCCCGCCGCCCTGCCCACCGTCAAACCGGGCAGTATGGACGACGACATCCGCCGCCGCGATTTCACCATCAACGCCCTTGCCGTCCGCCTCGACGGCGCAAACTTTGGTGAACTGCGCGACGACCTCGGCGGCATGGATGATTTGAAGCGGGGCATTGTCCGTGCCTTGCATGCCAGATCGTTTATTGATGACCCCACCCGCATGTACCGCGCCGTCCGTTACGCCGAACGGTATGGCTTCAAAATCGCCGAGGAAACGCTGGCATTAATTCCTGCCGCCCGCCCGCTGATCGAAAAACTCTCCGCCCAGCGCATCCGCCGCGAACTCGACCTGATCCTCGAAGAATGGAACGCCGCAGCCGTTCTCGCCCGCCTTGCCGACCTGAACCTGCTCCGGCCCATTCACCCCGAGCTGACATTCGACCCCTCCATGCAGGAGCGGCTTGCAAACCTGCATACCTACCGCGGCTTACAACATCTCTCCCCCCGGAACGTGACAGAAGGCGAACGGATGCGCAATTCTGATCTCGGCTGGTTGCTGTGGCTCATGTCCCTTTCGCAGGAGCAGGTGTCGGCGTTGAATGACCGCCTCCATTTCACCGCGGATCTGCTTGCCTCATTGTTTGCCGTCTCGAATCTATACGTCGTCCAAACTTCCTTTGTTGGGTTGAAGCCGAGTCAATGCGTGGAGCGGCTGGAGTCCTACCCGATTGCCGCAGTGGAAGCGGCGGGATACGCCGCAAACGACCCGCGCGTGAAGGAATGTTTCGACGAGTACATCTCGAAATGGCGCTACATCAAGCCGCATACCACCGGCAACGACTTGAAAACCCTCGGCGTCGAGCCGGGACCGCAATACGCTGTCGTCCTGTGCCGCCTGCGCAACGCCTGGCTGGATGGGGAAGTGAAGACGGATGAGGAAGAAAAATCGCTTTTGAGGGATTTGCTTGCATGAACCTCCAACCCTACCTCGACTTTGCACGACAACTTGCCTGTGATGCGGGAAAACTCACGCTCGAATACTTCGACAAAAGCATCCGGCACGACATGAAAGCGGATGAAACGCCTGTCACCGCCGCAGACCGGGCGGCGGAGGAATTCATCCGCCGTGCGATCGAGCAGAAATACCCAAGTCATGCCATTGTGGGGGAGGAGTATGGTGAGAAGGCGGGCGAGGGGAAGCCTTTTCGCTGGATCATTGACCCCATTGATGGTACGAAGTCCTTCATCAAAGGTGTACCGCTCTATTCGGTGTTGATCGGGCTGGAAATCGAGGGTGTTTCGCGCGTGGGGGCGGCATGTTTCCCCGCGCTGGACCGGATTCTCTATGCGGCAGACGGGCTGGGCGCATGGTGTAATGAAACGCGTGTGCATGTTTCCGAAATCAGTGAAATGAGGAAAGCGGTGTTCACGTTCACCAGTTGGTCGGGGTTTCGTACGCGCACGAGACTCGACGTGTTCGAGAGTCTGCACCGCGCCTGCTTCATCGGTCGCGGTTGGGGCGACGCCTATGGAATTTATCTGGTCGCAACGGGACGCGCGGAGATTCACATCGAGCCGTCCGTCGCATTGTGGGATGTGGCGCCTTTCCCGCCAATTTTCCGCGAAGCAGGCGGCTACTTCGGTTCGTGGGGCGGGGACGAAGGTCATACTCACGGGGAGGCATTGGCAATTAATGCCGCCCTCGCGCCCAAGGTCCTTGAATTGACGCGGCGGGTGTAGAACCTCCTGCTATAATGGATTGGGAAATTCAAATGTCCGAACATAAAACGCCGCTCAAATCCCTCGATTGGCCCTACCGCCTGCGGGAGCCTTTCCTCTCCACGCCTGAGTTGGCGTTGTTGCGCGTCCTGCAGAGCATGGCGCGCGGGCATTATGTGATCTGTCCGAAGGTGGCGCTCAATGATATTTTCTACATTGTCCGCCCGAACGAGAATGTCCACTTCTTCAACAAATTTTTCCGCAAGCATGTGGATTTTTTGCTCTGCGAACCCGAAAAATTCAAGCCAGCCATCGGCGTGGAATTGGTGAAGCCCATCGCCCGCAACGAAACGCGCGAAACCGATCAGTTCATGGAGGACCTCTTCCTGAGCGCAGGGCTTCCTTTGGTACATGTCCCTTCCAGTGACTCCTACTCGGAAGACGACCTCGAAGAATTGATCAAACTTGCCGTCCTGAAGGTGCGGGAGATGCGCCCGCTTCGCGCCTCGACTGAAACGGACTCAGTCCCGATGTGCCCTGTCTGCGGCAGGATGATGGTCCTGCGCATCCATCGCAGCGGACCCAAAACAGGGAAGAAGTACTACGGTTGCATGGACAGCCCCAAATGCAGCGGGGTGGTGGAAATCGGCTGACTGTATTTCAAGCGTAATGTCTTTTCAATTCGGAGGCGTACCTTGCACCGACGAGGTCCCGATTCTGCTTCAGCCAATCTCTGAACATGATTTTGCCGCGCGGCGGTTCCTTCGAGACCAGCAGGTTTGCCATCAAGCCGTCCACTTCCTCGGGGGTGAGGACGACATCTCTCACGAACAGGCTGATGAATTGCGCCGCCAACAGCGCCAGCCGCGGCGGGACGGAGATCAATAACCGCTTTGCGCCGATGGTCTCGCCGACCAATTGCACCAGTTCCTTGAACGTGTATGAATCGGGTCCAACGGCGTCAATGATGTAATCTTCCCTGCTATACACCGCCTCCACAGCCAGATCTGCCAAATCCTCCACATGCACGGGCTGAATCCCATACGACCCGTCGCCGGGGATGAAAAAGACGGGAAAATGACGCAAAAGAAATGCGATGTTATTGATGAGAATGTCCTCTCCGCCGCCGACCAGCACGGTAGGGCGCAGGATGGCATACGAAAGCCCCGACTCGAGAATCGCCTGCTCATTTGCCGCTTTGCCCCAGTAATAGGGCAGATGCGACTCCGCCGACGGGTTGGCAATGCTGATATGCACAATTCGCCTCACCCCTGCGGCTTTGGCGGCATGGACCAGTTTCCGTGTATTCTCCACGGCGCGCGGCTGGGTATTTTCGCCCTTGTCGAATCGCACCCAATACGTGTTCACCAGCACGTCCGCTCCCCGCAGCGACTCCGTCATGCCTGCCTCGTTGAAATCCAGCGGATAGGCTTTGACCCGTCCGTTGAACGGGTCTGGACGGTTGGGGTGATTGGTCAGCGTGATGACCTCCTCGCCTCGAGCCAGCAACCGCTTCGCAATGTACTTGCCCGAATAACTGAATGCGCCTGTTACTGCAATTTTCATTTTGCCTCTTTTCACTTCAAAACGCTCAGAATCTTTGTCACATTCGAAAGACCCAAACTCTCCAGCCGAATGACCGCCTTCGCCAGGCTGTCAATCGCATCGAAAAACTCCTGCAGCGCCTTCACCCGCTCATAGACAAAATTCCACTCTTCGTCTTCCACCCAATTTGCCTCCAGCGCCGTCAATGTCTCCTTCACAGAGCGCACGGCACGGTCGAATTCCGAATTCTGCCGTTCCTGCAAAATCGAACGGATGGCGGCGTAAAAATCCGTCTCGGCGGTGTAATAATCCTTGCGGTCGCCCAGTTTGGTGGAGCGATGTACCAGCCCCATCCGTGCCAGCGTGCGCACCTCCGTACTGACCGCCCCCTTCGTCAAGCCCGTCCGCTCCACAATCTCATCGAGCGACAGGGCAGTGGGGGAGAGATAGAGCACGGCAAAGATGGCGCCCATCCCCTTGGGGAAGCCCCAAAAGCGGCTGATCTGGCTCAAGCCTTCCGTAAAATCCTTTTTGATTTGGGTGAGGGTCTCTGTCATAGGTCTTCTTTTGTTTTGTATGTTTAGTAAATACTAAACGAAATATACAATATGAGGCGCTATCTGTCAAGGCACCGCGATTTGCGCGTAGGCAATAAGTTATATGAGATGGATGTGGGTGTTTATTGGGCTTTACGGACTTGGCACCTTGGATACTTGACAACCAAGCCGCCCGCTTCACTCCTACGGGACGGCTGATTCTGCTTCGGATGGCTGATTCTCCCTCCATGCTATTTCTGATTACAAATCATCTCAAAAATGTCGCCCTGAGCCATTGCCAGCGGATAAATCCGCCGGCTACGCCCACAAAGTCGGCTAAAACCGACTGCCAGCCCGCTTATGAACTGCACTTTCGCCAATTTTGTTTAACCGCCATATATGGTGGCAGGAAAAGCGTCAAAGCACCAAATATGGCGGCTTTCTCCCCGAAAATTTCGCATAAACCATAAAAAGGCGAAACTACAGGAAAATTAACAAATAAGTACCGTAACCACATAGTTGGCGCTGCCGAAGGCGTCTAACGCCAACAGGCGCATTAGAGAACGCGCCCTGCGCTTCGACCGACTCTTTTTATGGAGCGGTGTAGAACAACCGAAACAGTTCTTCTCCCGTTTTTTCGCCTGCCGTTTCGAAATATCCCTGAATGGGCACACGGAAGGCGATGGCTTCGGCTGCGCTTTTCTCGAACCTGAATTCGACAAACCCTGGTTGTGGTCCTGCCAGGTTTTCGGGCGGGATGCCGTCCACTACCAGCATGACTTCATAGATCCAGTCGCCGAATGTTTCGTAATCGTCCAGGCGTTCGACAGGCACGGTGACGTAGAAGTCGGTTTGCATGGGGAGGAAGCGGACGATTTGCCCGTCGCTGCCGAGGCAGTTTTCGCCGTAGGCTGTGGCGTGTGAGGTGGAGTTGGGGATGAGCGATTGGATCATCCAGTCGAATTGGGCGGTGAGGTCGGGGAGGTTTTGCGTTGCCCATTGGTAGCCGCATGGAATGGAGGATGTATCCTGTGTAAGCGGCGGGGCAGTCTCGGTGGGGATTTGGGGCGACAAAGGCTGAGGCGTGGATAAAGCCGCTGAGCACGCGCCCAGGATGAGGGTCAGAAAGAGAAGCGTGAGTTTTGTCTTCACTTGAGCAGGTCTGCGGCGGCGGTCGCCATCAGTGCAACGCCGTTGATGAGGGCTTGTTCATCGAAGTCGAATTTGGGATGATGATGGTTGTAGTTGAGGTTCTTTTCGGGGTTTGCCGAGCCGATGAAGAAGTAACAGCCGTCCGCTTTTTCCTGCATGTAGCCCATGTCTTCGGCGCCCATGGTGAGGTAGGGGTAGTCGGCGATGGGGGTTTCGGGGAAGACCAATTGCGCCGAACGCTGGACGCTGGCGGCGACGTGTTCGTTGTTGATGACGGGCGCTGTGACCTGTTGGATGGTGATTTCGGCGGCGCATCCCAGAGAGGAGGCGATGCCCGTGACGATTTGTTCGAAGCGCTGGAGGACGAGGGCGCGGATGTCGGGGTCGAAGGTGCGGATGGTGCCGTTGAGTTCGGCGGTTTGGGGGATGATGTTGAAGGCGGTGCCTGAATGGATGGAGGTGACGCTGACGACGGCGGGTTTGAGGGGCGGGACGTTGCGCGCGATGATGGTTTGCAGGGCAGCCGTGATGTGTGCGGCGCACACGACGGGGTCGGTGGTGGTTTCGGGGGCGGCGCCATGACCGCCTTTGCCTGTGAGTTTGATTTTGAAGAGTTCTGCGCCCGCCATGACGGGTCCTTTGGCGACGTGTATCCAGCCGAGGGGTTTGTCGTTCCACAGGTGGAGGGCGAGAGTCTTTTCGACTTTGGGAGAGTCGAGCACGCCGTCGCGCATCATCATGAGTGCGCCGCCGACTTCTTCGCCGTTGGTGCCTTCTTCGGAGGGCTGGAAGCAGAATTTGATGCTGCCTGCCAGTTGGTGTTTGTGTTCGTTGAGGATTTTGGCAACGGTCAGCCCGATGGCGATGTGACCGTCGTGCCCGCAGGCGTGCATGACGCCGGGGTTGGTGGAGGCGTATTCTGCGCCTGTTTCTTCGGTGATGGGGAGGGCGTCCATGTCGAAGCGGAGCAGGATGGTGGGACCTGGTTTACCGCCTTCCAGATAGCCGACTACGCCCGTTTTACCGACGCCTTTGGTGACTTCAAGACCGAGGGCTTCGAGTTCTTTTGCGACGATGCCGCTTGTGCGGATTTCCTGGAAGCCGAGTTCGGGGTGACGGTGGAGGTCGCGGCGCAGGGCTTGGGTGTAGGGGAAGAGGTCTCTGGCTTGCTGAAGGAAGGTGGTCATGGGGGCTCCGTTTTCAGGTTGGAAGGTTGGAAAGTTGGAAGGTTCTAACTGTATTTGACTATTCTGAATTTTTCTTCGTAGCGCGGGTTTTCTTCGGTACTGTCTTCGGCGCGGCGGGATTTGAGACGTTCGATGAGTTTTTGGGAGTCTTGTACCTGGGTTTTGTGCTGGAGGATGGCTTGAATTTTGATTTCCCAAGTATCGGTGACGTCAATGGTGACGTTTGGCTGGTTTGTCAGCGAACACCAGACCTCCTTCGGCATGTGCGGCTGGAAGCCTTCTTCGAGCAGCTCGGGAAAGTAGACGGGGTTGCCTGCGGCGGGGAAGACGGCGTCCAACACGACTTGTCCTGCGGCGCGGTGGTCGGGGTGGTTGATGCCGTAGGCGGCGAAGAGGTTTTGGGGGTCGCAGGTGACGAGAATGTCGGGTTTGTGGCGTCGTATTTCGCGGACGACTTCGCGGCGCAGGTTCAGGTCGGGGACGAGGTAGCCGTCGGGATGGTCGAGAATGTGGACGGCTTGCGCGCCGATGACGTTCGCTGCGGCGTACTGTTCTTCGTGGCGGATAGCGCACAGCCTGTCGGGGGTCATGGCGGGGTCGGTGGCGGGGTTGAAGCCTTTGTCGCCACAGGTGAGCAGGAGGTAGGTGATGTGGTGTCCTTCGTGCGCCCATTTGGCGAGTGCCCCGCCGCAGAAGAATTCAGGGTCGTCGGGGTGTGCGAGGATGACGAGGATGTGTTGGGGGGAGATCCAGGGTTCCATACTCGGCGGTTAAGTTTCAGACGTAATGCGCCTGGTGTCAAGTGTTTTTGGAGAAAGCATTGTTCTCGCCCTGTCAAACTTATCATTATTTTGTTGACACTTCGATGCGAATTTGATAATATCAGTCTCATTCACTACCAAACAACCAAGGAGATTAACATGCTGGAAGAAATCAACGTCAAAACGGTAGTCGAAAGCACCCCGATTATTTCTCTGACAACCACCGCGGCGGATGCGGTTAAAAACATTCTGGCGGAACGCAAATTGGATGGATACGCCCTGCGCGTGTACGTGGCTGGGGGAGGATGCTGCGGCGTGAATTTCGGCATGGCGCTCGACAACAACATTCGCGAAGTGGATTCTGCTTTTGAAATAAACGGCGTTACGGTGGTGGTGGACGAGGTGTCCATTGATTACTTGCGCGGCGCGCGCATTGATTTTGTCAACGATCCCGTACGCGGATCGGGCTTTGCTGTGGACAGCCCGATGGCAAAAACCGGCGGTTCCTGCGCGTGTAATAGCGAAAACGAATCCGGTTCCTGCGGTTGCGGGGGATCCTGCAGTTGCGGACACTAGTGATCTTCGGCGTGTTTTCACACCCTTTGGTATTCGAAACGACTCACTTCTGGTGAAGTGGGTCGTTTTGTTACACGCCAGTTCGAGAACGCCCTACCGGCTGCGCAGATAGGAGATGACAGCCCCGAAAAAACCGAACAGTCCCAAGCTAAGAATTAACAACCCGGTTGGGAAGCCTGCCGCTTCCGATGGAACCGTCTCGGTAAAAGCGGGCAGGTCGAGAGGAGGGGGAGGCGTAAAAGTCGGGAGGCGTGTAGGGGTCTGTTGACCGATGAACGCCGCTTCCAATCTTGGGTCAAGGGTAGGGGTCGAAATGGGCGTTGGGGTGGGCGGAATATCCACCAGCGGAAGAAAAGCGCCTGGAGAAAGCCCTACGTACAATCCGTATACCCACCCCGTAGAGCCTGGCACGCCGGGGTAATAGATCTGGATCCATTCCAAACGATCCCGGGCGCGACCCAGCGCGGGCGCGGTTTCGTTTGCAAGCAGAATCCCAATTGCCGGATAATCGAACGAACCCGGTCCTGCGTAAACAAAAATCGTGTCGAAGCTTGGATCCACTTTGATGGTGGGACCTGCCGGTGTACCGGTGACCGTGGGAACGGAACCGGTGGGTTGTTGCGCCAGAACAACGGAGGGCTCGGGTTCGAAAAGACCCAATAGAAGAACTGCGACGGATGCGCCGAATAGAATGAAGATCTGTCCCTTGAGCTGCATGAGACTTACTGCCTGCCAAGCGCCAAAGATATTGTGTAAACGGCAATGCCGATGAGTGTCAGACTGAACACGATCACCCCTGCGGCAAGACCGGATGGACGGCTGGAGGATGTGTCTGAAAAACTTTGCGGCGTCAAGGGCGGCGGGGGCGTGAAGGTTGGCAGGCGTGTGGCTGTGGGTTGGAATATAAACGCCGCGGCAAACGTTGGATTGACGGTGGCGGTTGCAATTTGCGTTTGCGTGGGAGGCGGTTCCACGACTCTGAGTTCACCGCCCGAAACACTTACATAAGCGGCGTACAACCAGCCAACGCCGCCTGGCGCATCGGGGTAGGCGACCTGCACCCATTCGCGTCCCGGTGAGACGCCCAGTGCCGGCAATACATCACCTGGCGACACCCTACCGACAATCGGATAGTAGACGGTGCTGGGACCTCCGCGCACATTGATGGGTTCGCTGTAGATCACGGTGACCACCACGCCCGATTGCGCTTCCACCTCCGCCCGTGCCTGACGCGGCAAAATCACCATGCCCAAGCCGGCAATCAGCACGGCCGCTATCAGACTTGGGAAATAAAACCGAATCTTTTTCATACCGTAGACAAAGATATACATGAAATACGACGACAAATCGTCGCCGCTGATAAAAGGATTATAATCTAAAACATGGAACGCCGAATCCTGCACGGAAGCATCAAACCGGGCGATATTGCCCATGCCTTGAGGGCGGAATTCAACCGTGGCAACCTGCACGCCCAAACGGTCGGAAACGGGGATAGACTTGCCGTCCAAATTGCCACACGTCTGGAGGCGCAATCCGGCGGGCAAACCGCCATGACCGTTGCCATCCAAAAACATCCCGATGGAGTCATAATCGAAATTGGGCAGCAGGCATGGCTGGGAGTAGCGGCAAGCCTTGGAAAAACCGCCATTTCCGCCCTGCGTAACCCGCTAAGCCTGCTGGGACGGTTGGATGACCTAGCGCAGGATATTGAAAACCTGCAATTGCAGGAAAGGGTTTGGCGGGTGGTTGATCGCACCGCGGCGGCTTTGGGCGCGTCTCGTGAACTGTCCGAGCGTTTGCAACGAGTTGTATGTGCCTATTGCGGTACCGCCAATCCGTTGGGGGAGGGGGCGTGTCTTGCCTGCGGCGCTCCCCTTGGAGACGCGCATCCCACAACCTGCCCGAATTGCGGTTTCGCCCTGGGAAGGGACGAACTGGTTTGTCCGAACTGCAAGCGGAAATTATAAAACTCTGATTCGCCGAAATTGCAAGATATTTGTTCTTGTCGGTTTTACGCCTCCCCCCTATAATTGGAAAATGATGTAAAAATAAAAGGCGCGATCATGAACTTGAAACTCGACCAATTGGAAGCCAGGCTGCAATCCCTGTTTGAGGACCGCCTGCTGGCTGTCCTGCCAGGGGTTAAACGCGAAGACCGGGTGATTCAAAAACTGGCGCTTGCTCTCAAACAGGCTCTTGTTGAATATCAGGCAAACGACTCGTCTATGCCAAACACTTTCACCTTGATCACCTCCGTGGGCGCGGCGCCGATGTGGAGAGAGCCAAAGGTGCTTGACGCGCTAAAGAACATTATCGGCGCGTCCTTCCGGGATGTGGGCTTGAGTCTGGAAACCCAGCCCGTCATTACGGTCGCAACGGATGAATCGTACTCCGAGCGCGAAGTCTCGGTCGTGGTGTCCCACAGATTGGAATCGGTGGAGGAAACAAAAGGCATGTCGGTTGATGCAGGCAAAAAAGACGACAAGAACGTGGACACGATCCCGGAAAACGCCTTCCTTATCGTCGAGGGCGTCAAGGTGTATCCGCTCAAAGACCCGGTGGTCAACGTCGGGCGAAGGCTGGAAAATCATCTGGTAATTGACGACCCGCGTATTTCGCGAAATCATGCACAGTTACGCGCGATCAATGGGCGGTATGTTCTCTTCGACCTGAACTCCACGGGCGGCACATTTGTCAACGGACAGCGCACCAGCCAGACGGTTCTGTATCCGGGGGATGTCATTTCGCTGGCTGGCGTGGCGTTGATCTTCGGTCAGGACAATCCCCCGCCCCGCCCGGATCTTATGGAAACCTCTCCCTATAAAGACCCCAACGCCAGCGAAAGACCGACTGCAACCCTCGACCAAAATACGGTTGATATCAAAACCGACAGACTTCCCCAAGACAAACGTTCGCATAAATGACCGCGGCGATCTTTCTCGGACTGCGGATCGTTTTAGCCTTAGCGCTGTACCTGTTTTTATGGCGGGTCTTGCAAACGCTCCGGCGGGAGGTGGAGAGTCACGGTGTATTTCTCGCGGCGCAGATAAAGCCGGGTATCCAGGTGGAGGCGAAAATGGAAAACGGCGCAGAACACCATTACCGCTTCAAACAAACGGAGGTGGTCATTGGGCGCAGTCTGCACTGCGATATTTCCCTTTCGGATGAAGCCCTTTCCGCAAGCCATGCCCGTCTTTCCTATCATCATGGGCAGTGGTGGCTGGAGGACATGGAATCCACCAACGGTACGTTTCTTAACACGCATCGTATTGTAGTGCCGACTGTGCTTGTGACAGGCGACCAGTTTCGTTGCGGCAATACTCTTTTTTCGCTGCGGGTCGATCTGGCAGACGGGCGAATCTCTCAGGGCATTCAAAACGAAATCGGAGGTTCAACATGACAGAGCAAACCACCATGGCAATCATCGGCGGCTCGGGGTTGTATTCCATGCAGGGGTTGGAAAACATCAAAGAACTGCAACTCGATACGCCATTTGGAAAACCCAGCGCGCCCATTCTCATCGGTACCTTGGAAGGGATGCGGGTCGCCTTTCTCGCCCGCCACGGCATAGGTCATCACATTACCCCCAGCGAAGTACCCTATCGCGCCAACATCTATGCCTTGAAATGGCTGGGCGTGCAAAGAATTGTCAGTGTCAGCGCCTGCGGCTCCTTGAAGGAGGAACTTGCCCCCGGACATATCGTCATTCCCGACCAAATCTACGATCATACGCACAAACGGGAACGCTCGTTCTTTGAGCGGGGCTTTGTCGCGCACGTCGGCGTGGCGGAGCCGTTTTGCGACGATCTCTCCGGTCAGTTGGAGGCGGCTGTACGTCAGGCGGGGGGAGTGGTCCATCGCGGAGGAACCTTCATTACCATCGAGGGTCCTCGATTTTCCACCAAGGCGGAGTCCGGTGCTTATCGTGCCTGGGGAATGTCCATCATCGGCATGACCGCCTCTCCCGAAGCCTTTTTAGCGCGTGAAGCGGAGATCTGTTATGCCACTATGGCGCACGTCACCGATTACGATGTCTGGCATGTCAGTGAAGCACCCGTGACGGTGGAAATGGTGATCCAAACCCTGAACAGAAATACGGCGCTTGCTCAGGAGGCTGTGCGCATCCTTGTCCGGACGTTGAAACACGAGCGCAACTGTAACTGTGGTCATGCTCTTGCATCCGCCATGATCACACGCAGAGACGTGATTCCGCCCGAAACGCTTCAAAAACTCGACCTGCTGGTCGGCAAGTATATGTAGCGCCTCAAGTATGCGCGGAAATATCCAAGCCAGCCTGCTCAAACTTGCAGGATTGTTCCTTGTTCTTCAGGCGTCTCTTATCACCCTCTCGCCCATCGTGCGGGAGCGTTCCTGGGGGGCGGTCCCGCTATGGACACATTGGCTGGCGCTTCTGGTTTGGGGAATTCTCATCCTGCGGGTTCAGCGCGCGTTCGCTAAATCCCTGCCCGATGCCGATCCTTACCTTTTCCCTGTCGCGGCGTTTCTGAGCGGCTGGGGCATGCTCACCATCTGGAGATTGGAGCCCGCCTATGGCGCTCGTCAGGCGTTATGGCTTTTCCTGAGTGTGCTGGTCTTCATGGCGGGCATGCAACTTACCTCACTCAAATTTCTTCAAAGATATAAATACATCCTTCTGGTTGGAGGGCTGGGGCTTACCACGCTTACTTTGATTTTTGGAACCAGCCCCAGCGGGGTGGGTCCGCGTTTATGGCTGGGAGCGTGGAATATTTACTTCCAGCCTTCTGAGCCGCTTAAATTGATTTTGATTGTCTACCTCGCCGCCTATTTTTCCGACAAACTCCCGTATCGTTTGAAAATCGTTCACATTCTCTACCCGACGATGATCCTGGGTGGCATCATGATCCTGCTCTTGGCGGCTCAGCGCGATCTGGGAACCGCATCCATTTTTCTTGCCTTATACGCCATGATTGCCTATCTGGCGACGAATCGCAGGCGGCTGATTGTCATCAGCGTGCTCACGCTCGTTGTCATGGGAATTGCCGGTTATTATTTCGTGAACATCGTCCAGATCCGCGTTGAGACATGGCTCTATCCCTGGAACGACCCGCAGGGAGGCTCCTATCAGGTCATTCAATCTCTGATTGCCATTGCCAACGGCGGCGTGGAAGGACGCGGACCAGGATTAGGGAATCCCGGACTTGTGCCGGTTGCTCTCTCGGATTTTGTTTATGCGGCAATCGCGGAGGAAACGGGTCTCATCGGGACGGTGGGCATGCTTGCCCTCTTCGGCATTCTCTTTGCCCGGGGCATACGCGCGGCTTTGCATGCCCCGGATATCTTCCGGCGCTTGCTTGCGGGAGGGGTTTCCGCCTATTTTGGGTTGCAAACCATTCTCATTGTGGGCGGCAATACCCGCCTCCTGCCATTGACCGGCGTCACCCTCCCGTTTGTTTCCTACGGCGGCTCGTCTCTCTTCACCTCGTTTACCGCATTACTGCTTTTACTGCTCGTTAGCAATCCTGTGGACGAAGAACCTGCGCCCCTCGAAAACCCCGCGCCGTTTTTTGCCCTTCATAGATTTCTGCTCCTGGGCTTGTTTGTTTGCGCGCTCTGCACAGGCTGGTGGGCTCTCGTGCGCGGTCCCGATCTTTTGTCGAGAACGGATAATCTCCGCCGCGTGATCGCAGAGAAGTATGTGCCGCGCGGCGCCATCCTGGACCGTTCCAATTCCCCCATCAGCGTGACGAGCGGTGCAGTCGGTTCCTTGCGGCGTCGTTACCTCTACACCGACCTTGCTCCGGTGGTGGGGTACAACGAAGCGACGTACGGGCAGGCTGGGCTCGAGAGCGCGTTGGACGGATACCTGCGCGGGCTTCAAGGAAGTCCCGCCTCGACGATCTGGCTCAATCGTCTGCTTTACGGCACATCCCCTCCGGGGTTGGATGTGCGCCTGAGCATTGACCTGCCTTTGCAATCCCGCGCTGATCATTTGATGATTGGCAAAAAAGGCGCGGTGATTCTCCTGGATGCCGGGAGCGGAGAAATTCTTGTCATGGCATCCCATCCGACATTCGATGCAAACCGCCTGATCGAAACCGGCGCCGGGCTCCTTGCCGATCCGGATAAACCTTTGATCAACCGACCTGCACTGGGTCTGTATCCAACCGATACCGTCGTGCGGCCTTTTGCCGAGGCTTTATATGCATCCGCAAATCTCAGCCGGGAACAGTGGCAGACGGTTTATGAGAAGTTCGGATTTTTACGATCTCCGCCGTTGCAAATGGAAACGGTATCGTCGGTCAGCACCGCAGTCGAATTTTATGTTTCCCCGCTGCAAATGGCGCTGGCATCGGCGGCATTGTGCAATGGCGGCGAGGTTCCTGCGCCGCGCATTGTCCTGGCTGTGAACACGCCTCGCGAGGGCTGGGTGGTGCTTCCGGCGGAAGGAACACCTATGAAGGTGGGACAGCCGTCAGCGATGACCGAAGCGGCGTTGTCCTACGCCGTACAGGAAGGAAGTTTTTGGTCGTATATCGGTACGGCGCGGGACGACGTTTCTTCAGTCACGTGGTTCATCGGCGGGACGTTGCCCTCCTGGCAGGCATCGCCTCTGACGCTTGTCCTTCTGCTGGAGGAGGATGATCCGTTGGAAGCGGGGAGGATTGGCGGGGAATTGTTGGGCGCTTTGACAAATCCCTAGCGCATCCGCTCGAAGAAATTGAAAAGAGTCAGGCAGACGCCTGACTCTTTTTGAACTTTGTGACGAGTGTTACACGCCGGTGTCGGTGTCTTTGGCGCTATATCCAGGTCCGCTTTTGAAGAATTCATAGTTCGCTTGAATATCGGGCGTGAGGTCAACCACTTCTCCGGCTTCGAGTTGTTTGACGGTATCGAGGACCACCTTTTTGCCGTGGTGATTGGTGCCTTCATAATGACCAGTCAGTCCGATACGGCTGATGTACTCGCCGCCCTTGGCGGTGTATGCCGAGGGGACCTCATCTTCGGGGAAGATGGCGGCGTAAGGGCATTCTGGTACGCATGCGCCGCAGTCAATGCAGGTGTCGGGGTCAATGTAGATCCAGGGCCATTCGTTGACGGGACCGGGTACCATACATTCCACAGGGCATACTTCGATACACCCGCGGTCGCGAATGCACAAGCTGGTGATAATGTGGGTCATGGAGAATCTCCTTTTGGGATTGTGAATGAACGGGAAACGCTTATATTATATCTTGCTTCATTTTTCGGGCAAGGTGTACTTTGTCACGCTGGGGGAGTTTATCGGTTGAATTTTTCCGCCACTGCCTCCCAGTTGACCACGTTCCACCATGCAGCGACGTAATCGGGACGGCGGTTTTGGTAGTTCAGATAGTAGGCGTGTTCCCAAACGTCAATGCCGAGGATGGGGGTCATGCCTTCGGACAGCGGACTATCCTGATTGGCTGTGGAAACGACCGCCAGCCCGTTCCCTTTTTTGACCAGCCATGCCCAGCCGGAGCCGAAACGCCCGATGGCGGCTTTGGTAAACTCGTCCTTGAACGCATCGAACGACCCGAAGGTTGAATTGATTGCCTTTGCCAGTTCTCCACCGGGAACGCCCCCGGCGTTCGGTCCCATGATTTCCCAGAACAGGTTGTGATTGTGCGTGCCGCCCCCATGATTGCGGATGACGGTCCTTACGGACTCCGGCACTGCATTCAGATCACTCAGCAGTTCTTCGAGCGATTTGCCTGCCAGTTCGGGGGTCTTTTCGATTGCATTATTAAGATTGGTGATGTAGGTCTGATGATGCTTGGTGTGGTGAATCTCCATTGTGCGCGTGTCAATGTAAGGCTCGAGCGCGTCATAGGCATAGGGTAGTTTGGGTAATTCAAAAGCCATTTTTTCTCTCCTTTTGATGTTCGAATTGATCTGCCCCCGGGCAGATTGGGTCCTGCGTGCTGAAAAAATTGTAGCCTTTCAACGGGGAGGTGTCAAGAAAGATATTCGAAACCCGCCTTCGAGTCTATTTCCAGAGGAAGAACAAAGGCTCGACCTGCGGCAATTCGATGGTCGCGCTGGCTGGGTGCGCTGTTCCACAGGGGTTGAGAATGCAATTACAGCCGGTATCCATTGTGTTGCTGGCGCAGGAAACCGACGCATAGGAGACCTCCCATGTGCCGACCAGATTGGATGGCACATATGCGTAAAATCTGCCCTCTGCATCCGTCACTGCGTCGGTTCTTCTCGTGCCTTGTATGACGGCGAACCCGATCCCGCTGACGGGTGTGCCAAGTTCCGTCTCGACTACTCCGGTCACCAGCTGGACGTCAACAGGTTCAATGATCGGTATGGCGGTCCTTTCATACGTCGCAAGCACGACGTTCGAATTTACCCAGCCTTCGATGCCTTCAGCGTTGACCACCTTCAGCCATTCCCCGCCAGGCGCCTGTCCGAGCAATAACAAGCGGGAGTTTTGCGGCATCACGCGGCTGACTTTGAACAGTGTGCCGGGATTGGTGCGCAGGTTGACATTCTCTACGGCTGTGTAAACGTACACCTCTGCAAACTTCTCGGGTGTGGCGCCGGCGGGCGCGGCGGGTTGAGTTGGTGCAGTCGTGTTCGTGGCGGGCGGGGCATTTTTTGTCATCGCCGTCAGCGTTTGAGTTACTGCAGTTTCCACATCGGGCGCCGCCGGGGTTTCGAACACGGTTACCTGACTGCTGCAAGCGAGACTCAAGGCGACCGCCAGGACAATCATGATCCAAACGTTGGAGTATCTTGGTGCTTTCATTGGATTATCTCTTGGTAGGCATTATTCGACAACGGAAATGTTCGTGTGTATTTGACGTGTCGGTCTGCCTCGAGGTTCCCATAACGCCGGACTTCGGTACGAAAATGGATGGCGCATCCGCCGGTCTATTGTCGCGCCGCGGTCATGCCAGCCGAGTCGTCGAAATCTAATGCGATGTATATGATTTCGTGCTACTCTAAGGTTGGAACAGGTCGGTTCCGGAAAGGAGCATGCCATGACCGACTGGGACTCGATCGTCGAATCGATTCATAACGCCATGCAGGCTGTCGACCAGGCGCACGAAGCCGCCAATGGTCTGCGCGGACATGCGACGCCTGAAGCCTTCGACGAATTTCGCTCGAAGCTGGATGAACTTACCGAACACCTGACCAGGCTGAAAACCGTCCTCGATCATCAGGAAGCCTTTGCTCTTGATGAACTGGCAGATTGGCTCAGCGCGGCATTCGGAGGAGGGCGCCCCGAATATCGTCGCACACCGCGCATGGAGTCCAACCCCGATTGAGCATCCTCCGTGCGCGGCATCGTTCAGCGGTAAAATCAGCGGATGACCGAAGAACATCCCCGCCTCCTCCTGCCCCTGAGTCTGTTGGTTGCCATCCTGGCTGTCTCCACCGCCTCGATCTTTATCCGCTTTGCGCAATCGGACGGCGCGCCGTCGCTGGTCATCGCCTCTTTGCGGCTGACATTTGCCACATTGTTGCTCGCTCCTGTGGCATGGACGCGCCATCGTGCCGAGATTCGAAATTTAACCGCAAAACAATTTGTCCTGGGAGGGCTATCTGGTATATTCCTTGCCGTCCATTTTGCCACGTGGATTTCCTCCCTCGAATACACGTCGGTGGCAAGTTCGGTGGTGTTTGTTTCCACGGGTCCGCTTTGGGTGGCGTTGTTTTCTCCGTTGATGTTGAACGAAAAGTTGACGCGCGCGGCGCTCGTCGGATTGGGATTGGCGGTTTTGGGCGGAACAGTGATCGGGTTGTCCGACGCGTGCGTCATCCGAAACGGACTCCAATGCCCGGATTTAAGTCAGGTTATGCAGGGGCGCGCCATGTGGGGCAACTTCCTTGCCTTGGCGGGCGCGTGGGCGGTGACGGGCTATCTCATCCTCGGAAGAAAGTTGCGCGCGGGGATGTCGCTTGTGCCTTATATCTTTCTGGTGTATGGCATGGCGGCGGTCACGTTGCTCGTCATCATGTTCGCGGCGGGACATTCGCCTCTTGGGCTTGAGGGGAAGACGTACGGCTGGATCTTTTTGCTGGCGGCGGTGCCGCAACTGATCGGGCACTCGACCTACAATTGGACGTTGCGTTATCTGCCCGCTGCGTTCGTCGCGGTGACCACGCTGGGCGAGCCCATTGGCTCCGCAATTCTGGCTTACTTCATCCTGAATGAAACCCCATCCGTCGCAACCATCGCCGGCGGTATTTTGATATTGTTCGGTATTTATCTCGCTTCGCGGACGAAACCATGACACAGTTGCCTGCCCATACATATCTTGACGAACGAAAGATTCCCTACACGCGGAAGAGTTTTCCACCCGAAACCGAAAAGGGCGCGGCGAATGTGGCTCGTGTCCTGGGCATTGCCGAACGTCAGGCGGTGAAAACGTTGATCTTTCAGGTTGTGGATACGGGCGAGTGCGTGCTGGTCATGCTGGGCGCCGACCAAAACGCCGTTTCGGGCAATCTCAAAAAAGCGATCGGCTCGCGTAACATCAAAATGGCTGACCCCGAGGCAGTGAAGCGAACGACGGGATATGTGATCGGCTCGATCCCCGCCTTTGGCTGGCAGCCGGAGGGATTCCGCTCCTTCCTCGAAGCGAGTCTTGTCAATGAACCCATCCTCGGCACGGGCGCGGGTCAATGGGGCGAGGAGATCATGATCACGCCGGAGAATCTCATCAAAGCCAGCGGCGCGCTGGTGGTCAATTTGACAGAGAGGGAGAAACCGGTGTTTTCCGAATGACTTTTATGAGGTCCGAAATGAAACTTGTCGAGATGGCTTACTTCACAGACGCTGTTAATGGAATGGCGGAATTTTATCGAACGCTATTGGGTAGTGAGCCTGTAACAAGGTCGAATGACATGGCGATCTTCATGATTGGTGAAACAAAGATATTCATCCACCGCACCTATGAATCCGCCGAGGGGGACCTGCCTCCCGAAAATCATATCGCTTACAACGTGGACGATGTGGATGCGGTCTGTAAATCTTTGAGCGAACAAGGTTTGAAGATCGAATTCGCTCCCAGGGATTATTATTGGGGGCGGTCAACATATCTGCGCGACCCGGACGGCCATCTGATCGAAATAACGGCTTGACCGCAGGTTCGAAAGGAAAGCGCATGGACATTAAACAATTGGCACGAACAGCCTGCACGCGTTTCTTCTCGGCAATTCCCGCGCTCGGATTAATATTCTTCCTCCCTGCCGGCACGTTCGATTACTGGCAGGCGTGGCTGTACATGGCGCTTCTGTTCACTCCCATGTTTTTTCTGATGCGATATCTGATCAAGAACGACCCCGCCCTGTTGGAACGACGCATGAAGATGAAGGAAAAAGCGGCTGAACAGAGTCTGATCATCAAGCTCTCCTACATGTATTTCCTTGCCACCTTCCTCCTGCCCGGCTTCGACAGGCGCTTTGGGTGGTCGAATGTTCCCCTCTGGCTCGTGCTGTTTGCCGACGCGCTAGTCCTTGCGGGGTATATCCTGGTTATGCTGGTCTTCAAGGAAAACAGTTACGCCGCACGCACGGTTGAAGTGGAGGAGGGGCAGAAGGTCATTGATACGGGACCCTATGCTGTGGTCCGCCACCCGATGTATGTAGGTGTTGGGTTGTTATATGTCCTGACCCCGCCGGCGCTCGGTTCGGCGTGGGCGATGATTCCCGCCATTTTTCTGATCCCGCTTTTGATCGCCAGGATCGTCAGCGAAGAGAGGATACTGGCGAAGGAATTAAAGGGTTACACAGAATACCAACAGAAAGTAAGGTATCGGTTGCTACCGGGGGTGTGGTGATCTATCGCCGATACGGCTCGAGTTGATATTCGGCGTACTCCGTCTCGCAGGCGTGACCGCGTCCGATCCACGCTTTGAGCGTTTCCACCTGGATGATGATGCTGAAAACGGTTTGGGTTTCCAGCCCGTGTTTGCAAATGGACGTAGGATACCCGGCGTGATCCGCCAGCAGTGTGCGGAAGAGTTCGGGGGTGAGTTTGCCGTAGTTTTGGCGGAGCAGGTATTCAGCCCGGTTGTGGCGGATGATCGAGTTGGCGTTCACGCTTCGGTCCCGTTCGAAGCGGCGCATGGAAGGGGCAACGTAATGATTGGCGTGTGCCATTACATCGTCTTTGATGTAGATCGCCTCCATGTCCGTTGCCGAGCCTTCCATCGAATAGACTTCGCCGCTCCCGTCCGCAAGGACATTGTTGTAACTGGATGCGCGACTCGGAAGCAGACAGTGCGTCATCGCTTCGCTCAGGGTGCGCGACCCCAAAATGGCGCGGACAACGAGCAGGCGCGGCACACCGGGACGCACGTCGTTGCTATCGAGTTGATTGCCGGTCAGGCTGATCTTGGCGGCGTTGTATCCCGCGCTGATGGCAATGCCGCCTACCGAAACGCCAAGAAATTCCGGCTCGCTTCCCGCCTGAATTTTGAGAATCACCAGCAATTCTTCGGTTTTGGGTAGGAGGTCGTTCGTATGCGCGATCAGGGTCGTGCCGTCGGCGGTGGCTTTGCCGCGCGCCGACATATCGGTACAGCCATGCCAGGCGAAACTCTCCCAAAGTTCCTCGCACATGGTGAGAAAAACCTCATCGAACGGAACCTGCGCGCCTTTGGCAATGCCTTCGAGTTCTTCGATGTACTGCGGATACACCGCGCGGCTGTGGGCAAGATAGATCCTGCTCTGGTCGAGCATTGCTTCCCACGTGACGCCCGGCGGCAGTTCGTCCCGCAAACCGGCAAACATGGATTGAATCCGTTCCCTGCATTGCTCGCCAATCTGGCGTCCGACTTCGCGGTGCGTCCCGCGCGCTTCGATGATGGGGATGGGAATATTGGGCATCAAAAATCGCCTTCCCGCCTGCTACCCTTCCATTTCCACCGCCATCGCCACCGCTTCACCGCCTCCCAAACACAGCGACGCAATGCCGCGCTTCAGCCCGCGATTTTTCAGCGCGTGGAGCAGGGTCACCAGCACGCGCGTGCCGCTTGCCCCCAGCGGATGTCCAAGCGCGATGGCGCCGCCATGCACATTGACTTTGCTCCAGTCCCAGCCCTGGTCTGCAAGGGCGTAGCCATCGGCAAGCACCTGCGCGGCAAAGGCTTCGTTGAGTTCGATCAAATCCACATCGGCGAACGTCCAGCCGATCTTGTTCAACAGTTTCGGCATGGCATAGGCGGGTGCCGCAAACAGGTATTTCGGCTCGACCGCCGCCTGTGTGTAGCCCACGATGCGCGCCATCGGCTTAAGATCGTGTTTCTTGGCGTAGGCGCGGGAGGCAATCACCACCGCCGCGCCGCCATCGCTCATTTGCGAGGAGTTGCCGGGGCTGACTTTACCGTTCGCTTTGAAGGCGGGTTTGAGTTTGGATAACGCCTCCAGCGTCGTATCGCTTCTTGGACCTTCATCCTGCGTCACCTCTGTGACGGAGCCTTTGCGTCCCGCAATTTGGACAGGAACGATTTCGGCGGTGAACCAGCCCTTTTCTTGAGCCTCGACAGCCTTCTCGTGCGAGCGAAGCGCAAACTGATCCATCGCCTCGCGCGTGACCTCGTATTCGTCCGCGATGAATTCAGCCGCCATCCCCATTCCCCAATTTTCGAACGGATCCCACAAGCCGTCGTTGAGCAGGGCGTCGGTCAGCGCCTGGTTGCCGAATTTCAATTCGCCCGAACGACCCGTCACCAGATACGGCGCGCGGCTCATGGATTCGAACCCGCCTGCCACGAACAAATCGGCATCGCCCGCCCGAATTGCCTGCGCCGAAAGCATGGCGGCTTTCAGCCCCGACCCGCAGACCTTGTTGATTGTGCTTGCTCCCACCGTTGCCGGGATGCCGCCGTGCATGCCCGCCTGGCGCGCGGGTGCCTGCCCCTCGCCCGCCTGCACGACATTGCCCATGATGACTTCTTCTATTTCTTCGGGATCTATGCCCGCCCGTGCCACCGCGGCTTTGACCGCGATCGCCCCCAGTTGCGTGGCGGGGATGGCTGTCAGCGCGCCTTGAAACTTCCCGATCGGTGTGCGCACTGCGCTCAAAACGACCGCTTCGTTTTCACTGCTCATGTTTCCTCCGTAAATGGAATGCAGGAGTTGTCGCCTGCAAATCGAGTCCAATGTCCTTGCACAAATAGACGTTGTCGGTACTCACCGCTTTGCATCGGCGTAAAGACAATGAACGGGCAGGTTATGTAATCCCCGCCACTTTCAGCCCATCGTCCAGGATTGCCTTGACCTTGTCGGGGTGCGTGGTTTCACAATACACCCGCATGATCGGTTCCGTGCCGCTGAAGCGGATGAGCAGCCAGCCGCCGTCTTCGAGTTTGAACTGGAAGCCGTCCACGGTGACGAGTTCGGTCACTTTCAAGCCGCCGAGGGTTTCCGGCTTTGCTTCGAGGATCATCCGCTCGCGAACGGCACGGTCGCCGCTGAAGGGAGTGTCCACGCGATCGTAAAAGTGTTCGCCGACCTTATCGAAGAGCATTTTCAAAAGTGCGGTCGGCTTTTTGCCGGTGCGTACCATGAAATCGAGGAAATACAAACCCGCCAGAATGCCATCGCGTTCAGGCACGTTACCGCGGAAGGCATACCCGCCGCTCTCTTCGCCCCCGATGAGCGCGTTCGTTTCGATCATTTTCGGCGCAACGTACTTGAAGCCTACACCGGTCTCGTGCACCGGCACGTTGTAAAGTTTTCCAAGTTTGTTGAGCATGGTGGTTGTCGAGAGGGTTTTGACAATATCGCCGCGCTCGCCGCGCACCTCGAGCAGATAGAGGGCAAGCAGGGCATATACCCGCAACTGATTGAGGAACTCGCCGTTTTCGTCGCCGATACCGCATCGGTCCGCGTCGCCGTCGGTGACGAGCAATACGTCCGCCTTGTTCTCGAGCGTCGCCTTCAAGCCCGCATCAATGTTCGGGCGGATGGGTTCAGGGCGCTTCATTTCAGGGAAAGCGGGGTTCCTCACGTTATGGATTTCGATGATTTTGGTTTTTCCGCCGCCCAGCAAATCGGTAAACCAGCCCGCGCCGTTGCCCCACATGGCATCCACCACCACGGTAAAACCCGCATCCTTTATTCTTTGAATATCCACCAGTTTTTGGATGTGCGCCTTGTACGCTTCGGTCGCATCGAAGTAGACGACCTTTTCATCGCGCAGAGCGTTCCGGAGTTCGATGCGCTTCACTTCCTGGACCGAATCCGGGATCAGCGCTTCGATCCGTTTCAGCCCCTCGGGGTCTATCGCTCCGCCGTTCGGGTCGCGGACTTTGAATCCATTGTCGGTGGGCGGATTATGGGAGGCGGTGATATTGACCGCGCCGCACGCCTTTTTATTGACAACCTCGAAGGCAATCACGGGCGTCGGAGTGGCATCATCCGTCAGGTAAACATTCAAGCCGTTGGCGGCGAGGACCTCCGCGGTCGCCGCGGCAAAATTCTCGGAGTGAAACCGCTTGTCGTATCCAACCACCACCCCTCTCCCCGCATATCCCTGTTCGAGCAGGTAAGAAGCAAACCCCTGCGCGGCGCGCCGTACATTATCGAAGGTGTAATCTTCCGCAATCACGCCGCGCCAGCCGTCCGTGCCGAATTTGATTTTGTATGTCATCGTGCCAACTCCCGTGGAAGATTGATGACGCGATTATAACATCTGAAAAAAACGAACCCTGGGAACATCTCTCAGAGAGCGTTTCTTAAAGTCAATTTGTAGCCAATTTCAACATACGACGAATGCTGGCGATATAGACGACCGACGCGCTGGAAGAGACTGTGTGCTCAAAATCACGCGACAGGCGGCGATAGCGTCCCAGCCAGCCAAATGTGCGTTCCACAATCCAGCGATGTGGCAAGACTTCAAAGCCTTTGGCCTTATCGGAGCGGCGTACAATATCCAAAGTCCAGCCAAAGTTCTTGCGCACCTTATCAACAATACCGGCATAGGCGGCGTCTGCCCAAAGTAGTTTCAAACGGCACCAGCGATTGTAGACACTGTGCTTGACTGTCTCGAACCACTGTTGCAACAATAGGTAACCACCTGTGCCATCTTGGACACTGGCACTATGAACCAAAACCATCAGGAGCAACCCCAGCGTATCGGTCAAAATATGGCGTTTATGCCCAGGCGTCTGCTTGTGAACATCTATGCCTCGCTGTTCGCCGCCTTCGGAGGTTTTCACGCTTTGGCTGTCCAAGATGCCCGCACTGGGTTCTGGTTTACGCCCATTTTTGACGCGTACCTTCTTGACCAAGGCTTCATTAATGCGCTCCCACAAGCCCGCCTTCTTCCAGCGGCGAAAGTAACCGTACACCGTCTGCCAAGGCGGTAGGTCTTTTGGTAACATGCGCCACTGGCAGCCAGTGCGAACTACATACAAGATCGCATTGACAATCTGCCACAGTTCCCATTTGCGCGGGCGTCCCAGGTGGTGAACTGGAAAAAACGGCTCAATCAACTGCCATTCGGTATACTTGAGGTCGGTCGGGTAGGTTTGGTTGAATTTGGTCATTCTCCAATCTTATCCGACCACTTAAGAAACACTCTCTCAGGGTTCGTTATGCTATGGAGTCGGCGTGGTGGTCTGGGTCGCTTCCGGTATGACCGTTGGCGATGACAGGGCTTCGGGGATCGCGGTGGCGATGGGCTTGCCGGTCATCATGATTTGCCAGGCGATTTCCAGGTCGCCCGATGCCACCACCGGGAATTCCGGCAGGTTGTTCAATGTCAGGTCCAACCGTTGAAGCGTCTGCAATTGCGCCTCGTCGTTTGTTTCTTTCTGTAGATCCGCCAGAAGATCACGCGCAGTTTGCACGTCCTCCCTGGCAAGCCCGAAATTACTTTGTGCGAGATAAAGCCTGGCGCGGGCAAGCATATCGAGGATGCGGGTCAGCGTGACCTCCCGTCTCAATGTCTGCAGGGTCTGGTCATTGTTTTCCTTCAGCGCCGTTTCGAGGGCGGTTTGTATCTCTGCCAATTTTGTGAGGTTGGCCGTCTGCGCCTCCACCGATTTTTCCAGCGCGTCGAGTCGATCGCTTTCCTCGGTCTGGCGGTTATTGAGTTCGACGATGACTTCATTGGCGGCTGCCAGCTGCCGGTTGATCTCGTCGAGCTGGGTTTGAAACGCCTCCACCTCGGTCTCGAGTTGTGCGATGCGCGCTGTGTTTTGTTCCACAGGCAAAAGGAAGCGTTCATTGACGAACGGCGCGCCGTAGTAAATGGCGGCGCCGATCCCGCCGATGACCAGAACGATCAGGATCAATCTCAAAAATGCCCGAAAGAACCACAGGAATGCCGTTCCCAAGCGTTCACCGAACGATGGGCGCCTCCCGGCTCTCGCTTCTTCCTCCGGCGGTGTGATTT
This sequence comes from Chloroflexota bacterium, assembly GCA_013388685.1. Lineage (GTDB taxonomy): Bacteria > Chloroflexota > Anaerolineae > Anaerolineales > Villigracilaceae > Defluviilinea. The sequence goes on from JACAET010000061.1 coordinate 53,728, forward strand.
TTTCGCTCGGTACAGGCTCTGGCTGCGCTTCAATGGAGGGGGAGGCGTCGGTTGGGGGCGCTTTTTCGGAGTCCGCGTTTTCAAACGCCGCCTGGACGCGGGCGAGCAGGTTTCTGCCCATGCCGCGTACTTTCAGACACTCTTCGACGGTTTCAAAGGGACGCGCAGCAACCAGGTTCGCCGCCAGTGAAGGCGAAATACCGGCAATCTCGGTTAACCTCTCTGCGCTCGCCGTGTTTAGAAATTCGAGAAAACCACTCATGGCTCCGCCTGTCTTGTTGTTTTGTTGTTGGCTCTTGGAGGTCAATCGAATTATATCAAACTCGTTCTTCCGTATCGGACGGGATTCCAACCTGCTGGAAGATGCCTTGTCGCAAATTGAGGCGGCAAAAGTTTTGCGGATTCCGGTTCAAAAGGGGAGAGCCGTCAAAATAAAAACTCCGGGGTTTCTTCCCGGAGTTTTTATTTTCAGTCTTCCACCAGCCAGTGTTTTGCGGCTTCCGCATCGTCGAAATATTTCAACGGTTGTCCCGTCAATTGACTGAGAAGATCGGCGAGTTTGCGTTTGATGCCTGTCACGCCCAGCACAGCCGTCTTGTACACGTGATCTTTCGTGGCGGCGGAAGCGGCGTTCATGGCGGGAAGCAGGTCGCTGCCGACATGGGTATCGCGCATATCCGTCAGCACGAGAACGGAATTGAGCGGCTGAGCCTTGACGATCTTTTGCACCTCGTCAAGTTCGGCTTTGACTGCCGTTGAGTTGTAGAATAACTTGGAAAAATCCTGATAGAAGATCTTTTTTCCTTTGTATTCGATCCAGTATGAGCGCATGGTTGCCTCCCGAGTTTAGTTGTGATGGCCTTGCAGGGCAAGACCGGTGGCAATGGCGCCAGCCAATTCCCAGATACCTACGCCGAGAAAGCGGGCGGGCGCAAGTCCGGTCAGGACGACAAATGTGAAAACGAGGAAAGTCAGGCAGCGGAAAGGGACCGTCCATTTGTAAAAGGGTTTCAAGTCGTTCAACGCGGCAAGCATGTAATATACACCGATATTGAACGATGCCATGGCGGACGCGGTCATAAAGACGAGTGTGTAATCTCCCGCAGTGCGCGCGGCACGGTCGAGTACCTCGAAGCCGAGGAGGGATAGAAGGATTTCAGGACGCAACAGACCCAAAAGTCCGAGAAGAAGCGCTATGCTTCCAAAGACGAACATGGTCCAGCCTGCGGCGTCCCTGATTTTGAGATTGGCGGTCATGTGATCTCCTTGTGTGAAATTATATCCATGATATTTTAATGCAGTCTCGACAAATTTGTTTGGCGCGCCTATACTTGACGCAATTCATTGGCACTTCAAAGGAGATTATGACCAAGCACATTGTCGTTGTGGCTGGGAACATTGGCGTGGGAAAGACATCGCTGACCGAGCGCATCGGTGCGCGGTTGGGGTGGTGGACCGGATACGAATCGGTGAGCGACAACCCCTATCTGGCTGATTTTTATGGAGACATGCGATCCTGGTCTTTCCACTTGCAGATCTTCTTTTTGGGGCATCGCGCCGATCAGTATCTGGAGGCGGTGCGCGACCCGCGTTCGGCAATTCTGGATCGAAGCATTTTCGAGGATTTTCATATTTTTGCGCGCGCCCTACATCACATGGGCGATCTGGCGGAGCGCGATTACCTGGCATACCGGCGTTTATTCGAGATCGTTGTGCAGGGGCTTCCCCGTCCGAATCTGCTGATCTACCTCAAAGCGCCGGTGAACGTTTTGATGGATCGGATTCGCCGCCGCGCCCGTAACATCGAGACGGGCATCACGCCCGAATATCTGTCTCTGCTCGATTCCTTCTATGACGAGTGGCTGGGCGCGTTCGATCAGTGTCCGGTTCTGACCATCCGTACCGACGATCTGGATTTCGTCCACCAGCAGAAGCATCTCGAAACGGTGGTCGGGCGCATTCAGGATAAACTGGCGGGTAAGGAAGTGGTGGAGTTTTAGGAGCCCGAATGACCGTAAATCTGCTTGCGAAAATCCCGTTTTTTGCCGACCTGCCCCCCGATGAATTGGATCGGTTGATGAGTGAGTTGGAGGTCGTCCATCTGCGTTCGAGCGAGATTTTATTCAAGGAAGGCGACGCGGGCGAGCATCTCTACATTGTGATGAGCGGCGAGCTTGAAATTCTGATGGCGCCGGATACAAGCAATGAATTGATTCTCAACATTTTGCATCCGGGCGAATATCTCGGTGAGATGAGCCTGATTCAACCGGGCGGTCACCGTACGGCAGGCGCCCGCGCGCGAGGAGACGTGGTTTTGCTCAGCATGAGCCGTTTGCAATTCAAGGAGTTGCTCAAACGCTATCCGCATCTGGCGAATGCGATGGTGCGGGTGCTCAGCCAGAGACTGGACAATACGAATGTCGCCACGTTCCGCGACCTGACCGAGAAGAATCGTCAATTGCAGAAAGCGTATGACGATTTGAAAGCCGCCCAAGTGCAATTGATCGAGAAGGAACGCATGGAGAAGGAATTGCAGGTGGCGGCGAGCATTCAGATGTCCATCCTGCCGGATGTTCTGCCGTCCACCGAGCGGTTTGATTTTGGCGGCAGGATTCTGCCTGCCCGTCAGGTGGGAGGCGATTTTTATGACGTGTTCGACCTCGGCGGCGGCAAATTTGGCGTGCTGATCGGCGACGTGGCGGACAAGGGAGTCCCCTCTGCAATTTTCATGGCGCGGGCGCATGCATTGATCATCGCCGAGGCAGACCGAAATCTCACGCCGGGCGATGTTTTGCGGATGGCAAACGATCATATTACTCGGTTCGAGAAATCCACTCAGTTTGTCACTGCGCTGTTCGGTATTCTCGATACACAGACGGGCGAATTCCGCTATGCGCGCGCCGGACATGAGCCGCCTCTCTTGCTCGACCCGAAAGGCGTGGTTCACCGGCTGCCATATAAACCGGGCATGGCGCTGGGGCTTTGGGAACATATCGTGCTGGATGAGAACAGCCTGATTTTGCCGGAGGGAGCGTGTCTATTGATGTTCACAGACGGCATGACCGACTGCCGCAATCCGAAAGGAGAACCTTTTGGTTTGGAACGCATCAAACACACGCTGGCGCACTTGAAGGGGGATACTGCCCAGAAGGGATGCGACCAGTTGTTCGAAGCGCTGATGGAATATCAAAACGGTGCCAAGCAGGACGACGATGTGACGCTGTTGGCGATTCGCGCGAAATAAATAAAGATCGTCTGGGTTTTCTTCGAATCCACACAACCGTAACGCAGGGTTGACGTTCCCCGGCGTCAGCGGTTATGCATATTCCAGCGCCTGCCGCAGGTCTTCGAGCAGGTCGTCCTGGTTTTCGATGCCGACCGACAGACGCACCAGCGAGGGGTCAACGTCTAATTGCGAACCCGCCACAGAGAGATGGGTCATCGCGGCGGGGACTTCGATGAGCGACTCCACGCCTCCCAGTGATTCTGCCAGCGTGAAGAGTTTTGCCGCCTCCACCATGCGGACGGCTGATTCACGCCCCCCTTTGATGAGGAAGGAGATCATTCCGCCGCCGTTCTTCATCTGTCGTCTGGCAATCTTTTGCTGCGGGTGACTCTCGTGGAAGGGATAGATGAGTTTTTCCACTTTGGGGTGCCTTGCCAGAAAATCCACGAGTACCGAGGCGTTCTCCGCGTGGCGGTCCATGCGAACGGGAAGGGTTTTGATGCCGCGCAGGACGAGGAAGGAGTCCATCGGTCCGAGGACGGCGCCGACAGCGTTTTGCAGGAAGAACAGGCGCTCGGCGAGTTCTTTATCCTTGACGATGACCGCGCCGCCGACCACATCGGAATGACCGCCGAGGTATTTGGTCATGGAGTGGATGACCATGTCCGCGCCGAGTTCGAGTGGACGCTGGAGGTAGGGGGTGGCAAAGGTGTTATCCACCGCGAGGAGGGGACGGTTCGGGTGGGCGTGTACGATTTCCGCCACCGCGCGGATGTCGGTAACGCGCAGCAGGGGATTGGTAGGCGTTTCCAGCCAGACAAGGCGCGTGGAAGCGGTCAGGGCGTCGGCGACGGATTCGGGATCGGTGGTGTCGGCAAAGGTAAAGCCCAGGTTGAAGCGGCGAAGGACTTTGTCGAAGAGACGGAAGGTGCCGCCGTATACGTCGTTGCCTGCCAGAACATGGTCGCCGCTGTTCAGCAAGCGTAGCACGGTATCTGTTGCGGCGAGACCCGAGGCGAAGGCAAGTCCAAAACTTCCGCCTTCGAGGGCGGCGAGACAATGTTCGAGCGCAAGGCGCGTGGGATTTTTGGTGCGTGAATACTCGTATCCCTGGCGCGGTTTGCCGACGCCGTTCTGCTTGTAGGTGGAGGTGAAATAGACGGGCGTCATCACCGCGCCGTTGTTCGGCTCCGGTTCCTGCCCGGCGTGGATGGCGAGGGTTTCGAATTTCATGCAGGCTCCTTCTGGTGGTTTATGGTGTCTTCCAGGCGTATTGCATTTGGCGCGCGGTGCGGAGGGCAAGTTCTTTGTTCGTCAGTTTTGCGACAAGGTGCAGCGCCATTTCGATGCCGGCGGAAATGCCCGCCGAGGTGACGATGTTGCCGTTATCCACCCAGGGAACGTCTTCTTTGATGTCGAGGGCGGGGAACATGGCACGCAGGTCGGGAATATCCTCCCAGTGCGTGGTGCAGGATTTGTCTTTCAGCAGTCCTGCTTTTGCCAGCAAAAATGCTCCTGTGCAGACGGATGCGGTGAGTTGCGCATTCCTTGCCGTTTGCCGAATCCATTCGATGACGACGGGCTTGTCCAGTTCGGCGGTGTGGATTCCGCCGGGGACGATCAGCACATTCAGCGGGGGATGGTTTTCGATGGTGTAGTGCGGCTGAATCTTGAAGCCCGCCCGGGCGTGGATCAAACCTTCTCGTTCGGCGATCAGGCAAACGTCGAAGAGAGAAGCGCCGGGGTTTTGTCTGGCATGCAGGCGGCTGGCGGTGGTGAAGACTTCGAACGGTCCGGCAAAGTCCAGCACTTCTGCGTTATCGTAGAGGTAAATTCCGATGTACATGAGTTGTCTTTGTACTTTGAGATTTTGGACATTATACGAGGAAATATGACCAAAACCATTCTTGCAGTACTTGCCCACCCCGATGACGAGTCGTTCGGGCTGGGCGGCACGCTCGCCCTGTACGCCCGCAAAGGATATGAAACGTACTATGTCTGCGCCACACGCGGCGAGGCAGGTTCGGCGGACGAGGAACACCTCAAAGGTTACAAAGACACGGCTGAAATGCGCACCGACGAACTCATGCGTGCGGCGAAGGTGTTAGGGCTGAAAGAGGTCTTCTTCCTCGGCTACCGCGATTCGGGCATGCCCGGCATGGAGGCGAACAAACATCCCGAGGCGCAGATCAACCATTCGGTTGATGAAGTGGCGGGGCGCGTCGTCAAATACATCCGCCACCTCAAACCGGATGTTGTGCTGACCTTCGACCCGATCGGCGGATACAAACATCCCGACCACATTCACATTCAGCGCGCGACGACGCTCGCTTTCGAGAAAGCGGATGACGCCTCTTTCCACCCCGAGGCTGGATCTCCTTTCAAACCGCGCGCCCTCTACTATCACGTTTTCCCGCGCTGGTTTCTCAAGTGGATGACACGCCTGATGCCCCTGCTTGGAAAAGACCCGCGCAAATTCGGGCGCAACGGCGATATTGACCTGACGGAGTTGGCGGTGGATTTCCCCGTTCATGTCAGCGTGGATATTCGTCCTGTTGCTGAACTCAAGCGCAAGGCGGGGGAACAGCACGCCTCGCAGGGCGGCATTCAGATGCGGCGCGGATTGATAGGTTTCATCGCCAAAGTCTTTGGCGAGCGGGAGGATTACATGCAGGTCTATCCGCCGGTGAATGGGAATTTCCGCAAGAAGCGCGATCTTTTCGATGGGATTTAACTCTCTGGCGGCTGGGAACTCTCCCGGCCGCTTTTTCGTTATTCCAGGGAGGATAAACCATGCTACAATCTTTCCGGCGCCTATGACTACTCCCTCTTCTTCTCCCGCCCGTCGTTTTGATTTGCCGCGTATATTTGCGATGATCCTTCATCCGCGCGCGGTCTTCACGGAAATGATTTCAGAAAACCGCGCCAGTTGGCTTACCCCCATGCTCGTATTGACCGTCACCGCCATCCTGGCCGTGGTGACTGCCGGTTACCTGAAAACCCGCGCCGCCACAATGGGCGAGATTGCCCTGCCGCCCGACTGGCAATGGTGGACGCCCGAAATGCAGGAAAACTACATGCGGGCGCAGCAAGCCACACAGGGTCCGGTCTTCCTGTACGTCATGCCGCTGGTCGGTTCGCTCACGGGTTTGTGGCTTGGCTGGCTTGTACTTGCCGGTTTGTTGCACCTGGGGTCCACCTTGTTCGGCGGGCGCGGTTCGATGCAAAACTCCCTGAACATCGTCTCTTGGGCAAACCTGCCATTTGCCTTGCGCGATCTGCTGAGGGTGGCGTATATGCTGCTGGCACAACACACGATTTCCAGCCCCAGCCTTTCCGGTTTTGCAACCTCGGAATTTACAGCCCAAATTCTGGCGCGCGTCGATCTCTTTCTCGTCTGGACGGTTATCCTGCTTGTTGTTGGCTTTGCCATTCTGGATGGCTTATCCGGCGGCAAGTCGTTTGCAAATGTGTTGATGGTGGTGACATTGACACTGCTGGCGCAGGCGGGCTTGGGAGCGCTGATAGCCGGTTTTGGAAATGCGGCGATCCAGCGTCCTTTCTTTTAGCAATTTACTTGGCGCAGCACCGCGAGTTTCCCTGCCATTTTGAGCAACGCAAATAAATAACCCCAACCGGTTGGCGACATGACTCATCCCTTTGTACACATCACCAGTCTGAAGAAATACTATCAGATGGGCGGCACGACTGTCCGCGCCCTGGATGGTGTGGATCTCGAGATCATGCCGAATACGTTCACGGTGGTGATGGGTCCCTCCGGTTCGGGCAAAAGCACATTGTTGTATCTACTTGGCGGATTGGATCGTGCCACCTCGGGCGATATCCGGGTGAACGGGCAGTCGCTGACGGATATGGACGAAAATTCGCTTGCGCTCTTTCGCCGCCGGACGATCGGCTTTGTCTTTCAATCCTTCAATCTTATTCCCAGCATGACCGCTCTGCAGAACGTGGCGTTTCCGATGCAGTTTGCAGGCATGAGCCCTGCAAAACGCAGCGAACAGGCGGGCAGGCTTCTGGAGTTGGTTGGTTTGGGCGACAGGACTTCTCACCGTCCCACCGAACTTTCCGGCGGACAACAACAGCGTGTCGCCATTGCCCGAGCGCTGGTCAACGATCCACAACTCATCCTTGCCGACGAACCGACCGGCAACCTGGATACCGCCAGCGGCGCGGCTATCATGCAATTGCTTTCCGACCTGCACTGTTCCGGGCGGACCGTGCTGGTGGTCACCCACGACGCGCGCATGATGCGTTTCGCAACCCATCAAATCTACCTGCTCGACGGGCATGTTGTCAGCGAAGAGGACTATCAATCCGCCGCGTTGGAAGTCATGCGACCTTCGTGAGGCGCTTTTTCAAACTGGAGTACCATGAACCGTTCCATGTTTCGACTCTCTGTTGTATTCGCCTTTCTCTCGTTGTGGCTGACCGCCGCGCCCCCCGCGACGTTTGCTTTGGGTTCGACCATTTCCGTTGTACCGGGGCAGGTGACCAGCGGAACACCTGCGGTCATCACCGTGACCGGCACCGATTTTGTGGATGGAAGCACTGTCGTTCTTCTGGAAAATATCGGCGCCCTCTCCACAACGTTCGTCAACACCACCGTATTGACCGCGGCGATTCCCGCCAGCGTTCCTGTGGGTATCTATGATGTGATCGTTTCCACCGGAACGGAAACAGCCACTTGCGCCGATTGTTTGGCGGTTGTCTCTCCATCCGAGCCGTTGCCCTTTGCCCGACCGCAGTTTGCGGTTTATACATCCAAATTGTCGGGCAGCGTCAAGATCAATAATGAAGTGACTCTGAAAGTGGTCATGGAAAATGTGGGCAAAGCCACTGCTTACAACGTGCAGGCAGCCTTCTCCTCCACCGACCTGGTGCCCGCGAAGACGGGAGGTATCGTCATCCTCGGCAGCGTGGATTATGACCAGGAAGTGGATGTCGTCCAGACGTTTATCGTTTCGACGCAGATCGTCGGTCAAGGGTTGATTATGGCGGATATGAACGTTACCTATTACGACGCACAGGGCGCCTCTTATTCGGACATATTTAAATTATCCATCCCTGTCAGCGGCGGCGCCGTTTCGGGCGGAGGCGGCTCGGTTGCTCCCACCACTACGCCGACGGGTGTGAAAAGTTCCCAGTTGGTGATTACAGGCTACTCGTCCACTGTGGAACCGCTTCAGCCGGGCGAGCAGTTTGCCCTGAATCTGACCGTTCAAAACATGGGGAATGCCAGCGCCCAGCGGATTACCATGATTGTGGGCGGCGGCTCGGGCGGCGGCGGGAGCGGGACTCCTGGTCCCGGCGGCGTCTCGGGCGGCGGCGGCGATTTCTCGAATTTTGCCCCTGTCGGCTCCTCGAATGTGCAGTCGCTGGGTGACCTCAAGGCAGGGGAAAAGATTCAAGCCGTGCAGAATTTGGTGGTGAATGTTTCGACGAACCCGGGCGCGTATCCCCTGCGGGTGACGTTTTCCTATTTGAATGACAAGAACGAAGTCATCTCTGACGAGCAGGTCATTACGCTGTTGGTATACAGCCTGCCGAATGTGGATGTCAGTTTTTACCGACCGCTGGATCCGTTTTATGCCGGGCAAGCCGGCGTCTTGCCGATTCAAGTGGTCAATCTCGGCAGACGTTTTTCCGTTTTGGGCAATATCAAGATCGAGACGCAAAACGGGAGCGTCGAAAACGGGACGGGGTTGATCGGTTCGCTCGACGCGGGCGGTTACTTCACCCTGGACGCGTTGTTTACGCCGGATCAACCTGGCACGGTCACACTCGAGGTCGTCATTGACTACCTGGACGATTTCAACCAGCCGCGCGTCATTACAAAGAAGTTGGAAATCGAAGTACAGGAAGGGTTGATCGAGGAACCCGCTGTGGATCCGTCGCTCGACGGAGACGGTGGGCAGATATTCGTGGAAGAGGAAACCACCCTGCATAAGATTTTCCGCTTTATCAAAGGTCTATTCGGATTGGATAGCGCCTGGCCCGTCTGGCAGCCAGCCGGCGGGGGCGGGATGGACATGCCGCCGGTCGAGCCGGTGCCAGCCCTGCCCGTTCCAGGCAAGGGGTAGTTGTGCGTTTCATTGATCTGCTTCGGCTCATCTTTGGCAACCTCAGCCGCCGCAAAGCGCGCGTGGCATTGACCGCCATCGGCGTGGTGATTGGTACGGCGGCAGTGGTGATCCTCGTCTCGCTGGCAATTGGTCTGCAGAAAAACGCCAACGAACAACTTTATGGGATCGGTGATTTGACGCAGATTCAAGTCAGCCCGACGTATGGCGAAGGTCCCGTCACGGTAGCCGGCGGTGGTGCAGGAGCAGGCGCCCCCGCTCAAACGAAACTCCTTACCAATTCGGCTTTGGACGAATTGCGTGCCATTCCCGGCGTGGAGTGGGTTGTCCCGCGCGAGTTCCTGATGTCTGGCGGATATGTCAAGTTTCAGAAATTGGAAGGCTGGGCAAATATTATCGGAGTGGCTGTAGACGACCTTGCCGACCTGGGCTTGGAAACCTCGCAGGGTTCCACGGCGCTCGGTCGCGGCATCATCGTCGTGGGTCCGATGGTGGCGAACAATTTTTATGACCCGCGGCTTCGTCCGGGGCAGGAACCTCCCCCGCCGCCCGATTTGTACGATCAACAAATCCAGTTCATTATTTCAAAGTGGGATTCGCAGGGTAACGAGACGCGCAAGACCATGAGTCTGCGCGTGACGGGTATTCTGACCGAAACGCGCGGCGAATCGGACTGGACCGTTTACGTGCCTCTCGACCAGGTGAAAGCCTGGAACGAATGGACGATGAATCGTCGCATCAATTACAACAAGGAGGGATACAGCATGGCGGTGGTGAAGGTGAGGGATGTGGATCGGGTGATCGAAATCACAGACCAGATTGCCGACATGGGCTTTCAGGCGTATACGCCGCAGGCATTTGTGCAGGGTATCAATAATTTCTATGTGATTTTGCAAGTGATCTTCGGCGGCGTGGGGGCGATCGCCCTGCTGGTCGCCGCCATCGGCATTGCCAACACCATGGCAATGTCCATTCTGGAACGGACGCGCGAAATCGGGTTGATGAAGGCGGTTGGCGCGACCAATCGGGATGTGCTGGCAATCTTCCTCGGAGAGGCTTCCGGCATCGGATTTATCGGCGGGCTTGGCGGGGTGCTGGTGGGCTGGTTGGCGGGGCAAGCCATCAATGTTGCCGCTATCGTTTATCTTGCGAATCAAGCCGGACAAGCGGGCGGAGCGCCTCCCAGTGTGGCGGTGTACACGCCTTTATGGCTTCCTGTCTTTGCTCTTCTGTTTTCCACCTTGATTGGGATGATTTCGGGGCTTTATCCCGCCTTGCGCGCCGCCACCATGATTCCGGTTATGGCATTGAAGTATGAATAGTCCGCGCGCGTTTGGGTAGCCATCTACCGTGGGCGGCTGATTTCATTTTTCGATTAAACGCAGGGAAAGTCCCTCCAATTTTTCGACCCCCGCCGCGAACATTGTGACTTCGATCTGCCTCTTTACGAGATTGATCCTCTCGATCGTTTTCTCTGTTGAAACCGCCGCCGCTTTGAGAAAGTGACCCGCCATGCCGCCGAGCGTTGCACCCAGCGCGATGCACTTGGCGATATCGAGTCCGTCTTTGAGCCCGCCGCTGGCAACGATGGTCATGCCGGGAACGGCGTTTTTGACATTCAGAATCGAGTCGGCTGTGGGGATGCCCCAGCCTACGAACGTGGCGGCGAGTTGACGGGTGAATTCATCAGGTGCGCGGTGCATTTCCACCTGTGACCAGGAGGTGCCTCCAGCTCCCGCTACGTCAATGGCGGAAACGCCGCACTCGGCAAGCAGATGGGCTGTCCGTTCGGAGATGCCCCAGCCGACCTCCTTGGCGATGACAGGCACTTCGAGTTTCCTGCAGACGTCCTCGATCTTCTTGGCAAGACCTGCAAAGTTGACGTCACCGGCATCCTGCACGGCTTCCTGGAGGGGGTTGAGGTGCAGGATGAGCGCATCTGCCTGGATCATGTCCACGGCGCGGCGGCATTGTTCGATGCCGTAGCCGTAGTTGAGTTGCACGGCTCCGAGATTGGCAAAGAGCAGAATATCGGGGGCGGCGCGGCGAACCTGGAAGGTCTTTGCCTGTTCGGGGTGTTCGATGGCGGCGCGTTGACTGCCCACGCCCATGGCGATGCCGGTCTCTTGGGCGGCTTCGGCGAGGCGCAGATTGAGGGTTTCGGCTTCGGCTGTCCCGCCGGTCATGGAAGAGATAAGGAGGGGAGCGGCTAATCGTTTGCCGAACAGGCTGAGGGTTGTGTCGAGGCGGTTCAAATCCAGTTCGGGAAGGGCTTCATGAGCAAAATGGTACTTTTCGAGTCCGTTCGTCAACGCGGAGCGGACATCCTGCTCGAGGTTGATTTTAATATGGTCGGCTTTCCGCTGATCGATGGGCGCAACTTTTGGCATGAGGGGGTGTTCCTGTGTTTGTAATTATCTCTGGCTTGACACGGCTTTTAGACCGTGTACAATAGCCACGATATATTCCCATGCGCTTGGATGGGAAAATTCATAAGGAGGCTGTAATGTCTGATACATTTGACGAAGTAAAGGCGATCATCAAGGATTTACTTGGCGCAGATGATGCGAAAATCACTCCTGACGCCCGTTTCCGTGAAGACCTTGAAGCTGATTCTCTGGACTTGGTTGAACTGATCATGGCTTTTGAAGACAAGTTCGGCGCCGAGATTTCAGATGAAGACGCCCAGAGCATCACGACGGTGGGCGACGCCGTAAAGTATATTGACTCGCACAAGTAATTTGTAACTTGATTATAACCGTAGAGCCGTCCGGTCTGGACGGCTCTATGTGTTTTCCGGCAATTTTCGCTTTCAAGAGAGTTACTTCACTGATGTTACGCACCGTCCCGAAGGTTTGGGCGCGGAACAGGCCGAACCTTCGGGACGTTTTGCGTAAGGTGAGTTACTTCAGGAGCGAAGGAATTTCTTCGGGGTGTTTGGCAACTTTGACGCCGGCGGCTTCGAGTGCTTTGATCTTGTCCGCGGCGCTGCCGGCGCTGCCCTCGATGATCGCGCCCGCGTGCCCCATGCGTTTGCCGGGCGGGGCGGTCTGACCGGCGATGAAGGAGACGACCGGTTTGGTCATGTGGGCGGCGATATATTCGGCGGCTTTGTCTTCGTCGGTGCCGCCGATTTCGCCAATCAGCACTACTTTTTCGGTTTGCGGGTCGTGTTCGAACATTTCCAGCACGTCAATGAAGTTTGTGCCGTTGATGGGGTCTCCGCCAATTCCCACGCAGGTGGATGCGCCCATGCCCACAAGTTTGAGGGCGTAGAGCACTTCGTAGGTCAGTGTGCCGGAGCGTGAGACGACGCCGACGTTGCCGGGGATGGCGATGTTGCCGGGGATGATGCCAACCTTCGATTCGCCGGGGGTCAGCAAACCGGGGCAGTTGGGACCGATGAGGCGGACGCCTTTCTGGTCAATGTAGTTGCGGACGCGCATCATGTCCTGGACGGGGACGCCTTCGGTGATACAAACGATGAGGGGAATGCCGGCGTCGGCGGCTTCGAACATTGCGTCTGGTGCGAAGCGGGCGGGGACGAAGATGACGGAGCAGTTGGCGCCGGTCGCCTCGACCGCCAGTTTGACCGAGTCGAAGACGGGGATTTTCCCATCCAGCACCCATTCGCCGCCTTTGCCGGGCGTCACGCCGGCAACGACGTTGGTGCCATACGCAACCATTTGGGTGGTGTGGAAGAGTCCTTCGTTACCAGTAATGCCCTGCACGAGAAGACGAGTTTCTTTGTTGATGAGAATGCTCATTGATGATTCTCCGTTTATCCCTTTGCGGCGGCGACCGCTTTTTGGGCGGCATCTGCCAGCGTTTCGGCGGTGATCATGTTGGCGTTTTCCAGAAGTTTGCGCCCTTCTTCCGCGTTGGTCCCCACCAGGCGAACGACCATCGGCACTTTGGGTTTGACTTCCTCCATCGCGGTGAGGATGCCGCGCGCCACTTCGTCGCAGCGGGTGATGCCGCCAAAGATGTTGAACAGAACGGCTTTGACGTTCGGGTCGGCGAGGATGATGCGCATCGCTGCCGCCACTTTTTCGGCTCCGGCGCCGCCGCCGATGTCTAAAAAGTTGGCAGGCTCGCCGCCGAACAGTTTGACGATGTCCATGCTGGTCATTGCCAGCCCGGCGCCGTTGACCATGCAGCCGATGTTGCCGTCCAATTTGATGAAGGAAAGTCCATGCCGGCGGGCTTCGGTTTCAGCGGGCGCCTCCTCGTCCACATCGCGGATTTCCGCCAGGTCGGGATGGCGGAAGAGGGCATTGTCGTCGATCAGCATTTTTCCATCGAGGGCAATCAGTTTGTTGTCTTTTGTAATGACCAGCGGGTTGATCTCTGCCAGTTCGGCGTCGTTGTCCTTGTATGCCTGCCACAATCCGGCAGCAATGCGGCTGAAATCGCGCCACAGTTCGCGCGGCAGGTCAATGGAGGCGGCGATGTCGCGCGATTGGTAATCGCGCAGGCCCAGAAGCGGGTCAATGTGAATCTTGACGATTTTTTCGGGCGTCTTCGCGGCGACCTCTTCGATGTCTACGCCGCCGGCGGCAGAGGCAATCATGACCGGTTTCTTTGCGGCACGGTCGTTCGTGATCGAAAAATAAATTTCATGTGCAATGGCGGCGGCTTCATCCACCAGCACCTTGCGGACGGGCAGTCCTTTGATGGTCATCGTCAGAATCTGCCCTGCAAATTCGGCGGCTTCGTCGGGATCTTTAGCGACTTTTACGCCGCCTGCCTTGCCGCGTCCGCCCACCAATACCTGGGCTTTAATGACAACGCGGCCACCCAGCTCTTCGGCAATTTGCTTTGCCTCATCTGCGGTAGCCGCCACCCGTCCCTTGAGGATGGGAATTCCATACTTTGCAAAGATGGCTTTGGATTGATATTCGTGAAGTTTCATGATCTTCCCTTAGGTTAGTTTCAAAACACGGGCATTATACCACCCTCAATTTTCGGTCAGCGACACATCCCGATAGACGACGCGCGTCCGTTCCTCGCCCATCAGCGGGATTGCCTCCCTGAGCCACCTTTTGAAGTGGGGCGTCTCGCGGTGACTTGCGGCGTCCGCCTCCGATTTGAACATCTCGATAAATGTAAACCGCGTCGGATCGTCTGCCTGCTGGAGGACATCAAACCGGACGCATCCTTCCTCGCCTCGGCTTGCTTCTGCATTTTGAAGCGTCACTTCCCTGAACCTTTCGACATGCTCTGGCAGTATGTGGCTGTGAACGAGGATGATATACATAAACTCTCACTTTGCGCGTAGCCAATATCCAATAAGACTACATCACCTTTTAGTTATTCCCTCAAAAGGGACTTCGAAAACCAGCGGACGCCGCATCGGAATATAGAGCAGATTGCACACGCTGACATTTGCAAATACGGTTCGTCCATTTGCGCTTTGTCCAAACGCTTCGTGAATGTGCCCGAAGATATGCAAGGCAGGTTGGATGTGCTCCACCGCCTCGAGCAACTCGCGGCAGCCCACCCGGCTTCCAAACAGGGTGCGGTCATTGTATCCATATGGAGGGGTGTGGGTGATTAAAATGTCCGTCTCCGGTGGGATGCGTTCCCACTGTGCGCGGAGCGATTTGCGCGGCAGGTTGAATGCCATATTTCGGAACACGGGTTGCCACGGGCTGCCATAGAATTTGACTCCCTGAATCATGATGGTTTCATCCTGTAAATAAACGGCGTTGGTCAAACGCGCCCGGCTGTCATTGAGCCGGGTCTCAAAGCAGGTGTCGTGATTCCCTGCAATGACGAGTTTGCAGGGATGAGGCAGGCTTCCCAGTAATTCGTTGAATTTCACGACCTCGTCAAGGCTGCCATGCATCGTCATGTCACCCGCAAATATCAATACATCCCCCTCAGGGATTTTGTGCCAGGGGCGAAATCCATGTGTATCGCTGAATGCGACGATTTTCATATTCCTGCCATATCAACCTTATCAACAGATCTTGCCCCTCCCGGCGAGACCTCACTGTCCCATGCTTTGCTCCCTTTCCTCTACTCCCTTACTTGTGCAAATTCTTCGCCGCGATGAATGACAGCCCGTTGGCGGTCAGGTCTCTTGCGGTGCGGTTTGCCGCTTCCACTTTGAGCAGGAAGTTATTTTGCAGGTTGTCCCAGTCGCCGCTTTCGATGACTTCTTTTTTCTCGCGGAAGTAATCCAGGATGTCGGAGGGGTGAGCGAGGGTTTGCTCCACTTCGGGATCGCCGCCTTCATGCTTGGCGGCGATGTTCGCCACGTGGTCGGCAATCTCGATCAGTTCGGTGCGGCGGTTGTAGGGTTGGACGACGATGCTCTTCCACGTCTCGGTGATGTGATGCTCGAAGCGGATGACCTTCTCGAAGCCGAGCGCCTTGCGAAATTGGGCGGTCAGTTCCATGGTCTGGTTGTTGATCGAATTGGACCAGTTGAAGCCAATGAGCGGGCTGGTGCCGTCCTCGCGGCTGAACAGTTTTGCCATCGTCATGATCCACAGCGCATGGTAAGGATTGTCGCTGCCGAAGAAGACGCTGATCTTGAAGTTGATGTTTACGCCCAGTTTGTAGAGCAGGAAGCCGAGCAATATCGTGCCTGCGTTGAAGTTCAAAACGTGCTGAACGCCGTAGGTGGTGTAGTAATACAGGAATTCGTCCAGCCATTGCAGGGCATGTTCGTTGGGCTGACCGATGCCGCCGAAGTAGCCTGTGATGGTGGCGGGACCGCCCAGATGCGGATTCGAGCCGTCGCTGCCTTTGGTATCCAGCGTCTCGACGAAGGATGCGCCGATGATATCCAGCGCGGCAACGATGGCGGGCAGGTCGCCGTCGGCTTCGGATTCTTTCATCTTGCGGACGGCGATGAAGCGCCCGGGGACGAGCGTCTTGTTTGCAATTGCCTGCTCTGCCATGACGCGAATCCAGGGGAAGTATTGCAGGGCGGAGACTTCGAGAGTCACAGCGTAGCGGTCCTTGAATTTGGTGGAGTCGGCTCGAGGTCCAAGCACGCGGCGGCGATACTCCTTCACAGAGATGAACGCGCCTTTGTCGCGCTGTTCGATCAGCCAGTTCAAATCCTTGATCGCTTCGGGCTGGCGTTCCTGTACAATTTTGAACAGGTTTTCCATCTTGCGCGCCTGCTTGTGCTTGCGGTTGATTTCTTCGGGCGTGCCGTATTTTGCGACCACAGCGAGGAAATCCTTCATCACTTGCGAGTTGGGGTCGAGCAAAACGGAATTGATGGCTTTGAGTTTGTCAGGAGAGATTTTTAGAAGTTTTTGTTGGTTCATTTTGACTCTATTGGAGGAGGTACCGGGTAATTAGAAATCTCCAATTACCAGGAACGAATCGCTTATGTCAACATTTTCTTGAGTTCTTCGTATTCCTCATCGGGCATTCCGAAGTAATTCTCAGGCGCGGGGAACTGGCGCCCGATGACTTCATCGTGATAGTTCTTCAGCCCGTTGAGAATGACTTCGCCCGCGTTGCCATAGACTTTTGCCATCTTCGGCTTGAACTTGGGATACAGCCCGAACATGTCGTGATAGATGAGCAGTTGTCCGTGCGCATGCGGACCCGAGCCAAGCGACATGATGATGCAGTTCTCGGCGCGCTCGGTGATGAGTTGACAGAGACGGTCAGGGACCAGTTCGAGCAGGATGGCGCAGGCACCGGCTTTTTCGAGGGCTTTGGCGTCATCGGCGATTTTCTTTGCCAGCGCGGCAGACTTCCCTTGCAGGCGGAAGCCTCCCAGCGCGGCAACCGACTGCGGCGTGAGCCCCAGGTGACCGATGGCGGGAATGCCCGCATCCACGATGGCTTTGACGCGGTCTGCCATGGCTGCGCCGCCCTCCAGTTTGATGGCGTCACAGCCCGCCTCAGCCATGAATCGCCCCGCATTGCGGACGGCTGTCTCGACGCCTGGCTGGTAACTCATATACGGCATATCGCCGACCAAAAAAGCCGTCGGCGCGCCTCGGCGGACGGCTTGCGTGTGGCGGATCATATCGTCCATCGTTACCGGCAGGGTGCTGTCGTAGCCGAGCATGGTCATGCCCAGGCTGTCGCCGACCAGAATCATCTCGATGCCCGCCTGCTCTTGCAGGTAGGCGGTGGGATAATCGTAGCAGGTCAGCCAGGTGATGGGTTCGCCTTTTTTGACCTTCTCGAATAGGTAGGGCAGGGTGATTTTCTTGCGGGGGGTAACGTTTTCAGGCATGGGATTCTCCGTTGGTCGGGTGGGAGGAAAACAGGATTGAATGTTGACAAACCGGCTGTCGTTCCGGTTTTGTTTCTACTATAGCACGGAAGCGTTCCTGCCGCTTCTGCCGAATTTCCTCGTCGCGGCGACGGATGTCCGAATTTTACTACCGTCATCGTCGTACAAGCCAGCGATGTATTCGACTTGTGCTATAATAGTTGCAATTTGCAACTAATTTGCGGCATGACCGAATCCGATCTGATTGACGTTTTCTGGGAAAGCATCCCGCCTGTCTGGCGGCAGACGCGGGCTTACATCCGCGCCGTCGCGGCGGAACGCTTCGGTCTGACTGTTGAGCAGTTTCAGGCATTGCGCCGCATTCGTAAAGGATACGATCTGGTCAGCGGGCTGGCGGAAGAGGGGCGGCTCAGCCGTTCGCAAGCCAGCCGCGCCGTGGACGCGCTGGCGCGCAGGAAGCTGGTCACGCGCCTGCCGGATGCCGCCGACCGCCGCCATGTTCGCCTTTCGCTCACGGCAAAAGGTGAGCAAACCCTCTCCGCCATCTATGCCGAAACGGAGATCTGGCTCGGCGAACGCTTTCGATCGCTCTCCTTCGGTCAATCGCAGGAGATTGTCCGCGCTCTCTCCCTTCTACGCGACGTCTTTGCATCTCCCAAATCCTGACTGATTTTCATCCCCTCAACCATTCGACCATCCGACTACCAGACTAATGATCCACCTCCTCAGACTCCGTACCACCCTCCAGCCCTACCTCGGCAAGATTCTCGTCAACCTGTTCATTTTGCTGGGCATCACCGCACTTTCGCTGGTCGTTCCGCGCGTCATTCGATCCGTGATAGACGACGGGCTGGCGCGCGGCGAAACGACATACCTCATCCGCTCTGCGCTTCTTCTTCTCGGACTTGGCCTTGTCTCTGCCGTTCTGAATCTGTGCAACCGTTACCTCTCGGAATGGATTGCCGCCCGCGTCGGCTACGACCTGCGCAACCGCATGTACGACCATATCCAGCATTTGCCATTCACCTACCATGACCATGTTCAGAGTGGGCAGTTGATTTCGCGCTGCATCGAGGACGTTCGCTCGATCGAACGATTTGCAGGCGGCTCGGTTGCCGAATTGATTCGGTTCGTCATCCTGACCATCGGTATTCTCATCATCATGCTTGCGGATAACGTCCGCCTTGCCGTCATCGCCCTTCTGCCAATGGTTCCGCTCATTCTTATGACCTCCGGTTTCGGCACAAAAATTGGAAAACTCTTCTTTGCAGTGGATCAGGCTATCGGTGAGGTCTCGAATCGCTTGCAGGAGAACGTTGTTGGGGTGCAGGTGGTGCGCGCCTTTGCCCGTGAGAAGTACGAAATCCAGCGCTTCGACACCGCCAACAAGGAAGTATTCAGGACGTGGGTGCATGTCATTGACGAGTGGTCGAAGATCATGCCGACCACCAACTGGCTGATTACGGTCAGCACCATCCTCATTCTGTGGTTTGGCGGGCGGATGGTCATCGATGGCACGTTGACCGTTGGCGCAGTGGTCGCGTTCAACGCTTACATTTTGATGATGGCGGAACCTGCCCAAGCCCTGACGGGGCTGGTCAACGCGGGCGGCGAAGCGGCGGCGGGCGCGCAACGTGTCTTCGAAGTGTTGGACACAAAACCTGAAATTAACACGCCGAAACATGCCGTCCTCCTCCCCACCCTGCGCGGTGAGGTGGAGTTCCGAAACGTGGGGTTGAAATACCAGAATGAACACACCGCCTCGCTCGAAGGCATTAACGTGCATATTCAGCCGAATCAAATCGTGGCTTTGATCGGACCGACGGGCTCGGGCAAGACGTCCCTCGTCAATCTCATTCCGCGCTTCTACGATGTGACCGAAGGTCAGGTGCTTGTGGACGATTATGATGTCTGCCATGTGGACTTGGTATCTTTGCGGCGGCAAATCGGCATTGTCTTGCAGACCTCGCTCCTGTTCTCTGATACCATCAAAGCCAATATTGCCTATGGTCGTCCCGATGCGACGATGGATGAGATCATCGCCGCTGCCAAAGCCGCGCAGGCGCATACTTTCATCATGGGCTTTCCGAACGGTTACGAGACCATCGTCGGTGAGCGCGGTGTGACGCTTTCGGGCGGGCAGCGCCAACGCGTGGCAATTGCGCGCGCCCTGTTGATGAATCCGCGGATTTTGATCCTGGACGACTCCACTTCCTCGGTGGATACCCAGACTGAAAAACTCATTCAAGCCGCGCTGGATACCCTGATGGAAGGGCGAACGACCTTTGTCATCGCGCACCGCCTTTCAACCGTGAGACGCGCCGATTTGATTCTGGTCATGGATAAGGGGCGGATTGTCGAACGCGGTACGCACGAGGAATTGCTCAAACTCGGCGGCTTGTACAGGGAAATCCACGATCTGCAATTGGTGGATCACGCCGTATTTGCCGAAGAGATGGAAAAGATCGAAAAATCATCTTCGCTTGCGCATACGAAAGAAACTTTCTAACCTGCCAGCTTGCTAACTCGCCAACCTTCCAACCCGAAATCGCACCCCATGACACGAATCACGCCTCCCGCTTTCATCACCCAATCTGAAGAAGCCTACGACAAGGGATACGACCCCAAAGTGGCGCGCGGACTGCTTCAATTCGTCAAACCATACACCCGGCAGATGTTCATTTCCCTGATCTTCATGATCATTGTCACGGCCGCGGCGGTCTCTGGACCGTACTTCGTCAAGCTGGCGATTGACGAAGGCATCGGCAAGCGCGACGTCTCCGTCCTGCGCAACATCGTCGTCGCCTACTTCATCGTGGCGGGCGTTCAAATCGTCACAAACTTTTATCGCGTGCGCATCATGTCCCGCGTGGGACAGCACGTTTTATACGACGTTCGCACGGCAATGTTCGATCATTTGCAGAAACTTTCGTTGAGTTTCTACAACCGCTACAGCGTCGGTCGCGTCATCACGCGCGTCATCAACGACGTGGGGACACTGCGCGAGTTCATCACCTGGGCAGTGCTGGCGATTGTGCGCAACCTGCTTGCCATTCTCGGCACGCTTATCGCCATGCTCTCGCTCAATTTGCGTTTGTCGCTGATTACCTTTGCGGTCATCCCATTGATGGTGCTTGCCACTTACCTCTATCGCAACATGGCGCGGCGCAATTATCGCAAAGTGCGAGCCGCTGTCTCGTGGACGAACTCGGTGCTGGCGGAAAACGTCAACGGCGTGCGCGTGGTGCAGGCATTCTCGCGGCAGGCGTATAACTTCTCGAACTTCAAAGACTACGTCAATCGCTACTTCCTCGAAACGAGCCTCGACGCGGCAAAGGTCGCCTCCGCCTTTACGCCCGTGGTGGACGTGCTTGGTGCCATTGCAACCGCCCTCGTCGTCTATCTTGGCGGCACGGCTGTACTGGGCGAATCCATTACGGCGGGCGTGTTGATCGCCTTCGTCCTCTACATTGACCGTCTCTTCGACCCCATTCGCGACCTGAGCCGCCGCTTCGACACGCTTCAATCCACGATGGCAGGCGGCGAACGCATTCTCGAACTGCTCAATACGCCGATAGAGGTTCGAGATGCGGAAGATGCCCTCGAAATGCCGCCCATTGTCGGCGAGGTTCGATTCGAAAACGTCTCCTTCCATTACTCCGACGACCCCACCCTCGTCCTTGATGGAATCAACCTCCATGTGGACGCCGGGCAAATAGTGGCGCTGGTGGGGGAGACGGGCGCCGGCAAGACGACCATCGTCAAATTGCTGGCGCGCTTCCACGACCCGACCTCAGGCTGTGTGCGCGTGGATGGCATTGACTTGCGGAGGGTGACTCAGGGCAGCCTGCGGCGGCAGATGGGCATGGTGCTGCAAGATCCATTTTTGTTCAACGGCACGGTGAAGGAAAACATCCTGTTCGGCAGGCTGGATGCAACCGATGAAGAGGTGATCGCCGCCGCCAAGGCGGTCGGCGCGCACGATTTCATTGTCGGCTTGAAAAACGGATACGAGACCTCTGTGGAGGAAGGCGGTGCGACTTTGAGTGTGGGGCAGCGCCAATTGATCTCGTTTGCGCGTGCCTTGCTTGCCGATCCGCGGATTTTGATTTTGGATGAGGCGACCTCATCGGTGGACACACAGACCGAGCAGATCATTCAACGGGCTCTGGCGACTCTGCTGACGAGACGCACGTCCTTTGTGATCGCGCATCGCCTTTCGACCATCACGACTGCGGATAAAATTGTGGTCATTCACGATGGAAAGATTATCGAACAGGGAACACATAACGAGTTGTTGGCGAAGCAGGGGATGTATTATGAACTTTATCAAACGGGATTTCGGGAGTAGTGTCAGCGTTGCACGAAAGCGCGTAATTAACGTTCTCTAACGTCAACGGTACCTAAAAGGCGTAGCATGAGCAACATCCGTCCACATTTGACTTTATTGACCGAAGAACAGAAGCACGATGTTCACCAGTACGCCGTGCAGGTGCTGGAAACCGTCGGCGTGCGCGTGGACTCGCCGTCGGCGTTGAGGATGCTCGAGAAACGAGTCGGCAGTTCCAACGTCGAGGGAAGAACCGTGCGGATACCGGGCGAATTGATCGAGTGGGCGATTCGAACCGCGCCGAAGCGCATCCAGGTCTTTGACCGGAGAGGAAATCCGCAATTCCAGGTCGGCGGGGCGGAGGACCGTATCCGTTTTGGAATCGGGGTGACGGCGTTGTATTATCAAGAGCCCGAGACGGATACGCCGGTGTTGTTCGAGCGAAAACATATGCGCGACATGGTGCGGCTGGGGAATAAACTGCCGCACTACGATATGGTCTCGACGGTGGGAATTGTGCGCGATGTACCTGAGCACCTGACCGACGTATACGGGAGCCTGGAGCATTTTGCGAACGGGACGAAGCCGATGGTCTTGCTGGTTTCGGATGAGCACAAGTTCGAAGAGGTCCTGCGCATGTTCGAAACCCTGCACGGTGACTTGGGCGGGAAGCCGTTCATCATCCCATATTTCAACCCTGTTTCGCCGCTGGTGATGAATGAAGGCACGGTGGATAAAATGCGGGTTGCCATCGAACGCGGACTTCCTGTGATCATTTCGAATTACAGTATGTCGGGTGCGACCACGCCGATCACACCGGCTGGGACGCTGGCAGTGCTGCTGGCGGAACTATTGGCGGCACTCGTCATTGGGCAAATGTATAAAGAAGGCGCGCCGATGCTGTTGGGGATGCTGCCGGTCTATTTCGACATGAAGACCCTGATGAATTTCTACGACCCGCAGAGCATCCTGGTCAATCTGGCATGTGCGGAGATGATGGCGTTTTATGGCATTCCACACTGCGGGACTTCGGGAAGCGGCACCGGCTGGGGCATGGACCTGCTCGCCGCCGAAACTTACTGGATGAACACCCTGACGTTCGCGCTGACCAAGGGCGGGCTTGCGCCGTTCGTCGGCGACACGCTCGGCTCGAAAGCAATTTCCCCCTTGACCCTCATCTACTGTCACGAGATTATTGACCAGTGTCTGCGTATAGCCAATGGATTCCAGCTCGACAACGAACATACAGGATTAAAAGAAATACAGGCAACAGGCGCAGGCAAAAGCTTCATCACCGCGCCGACAACGCTCAAGAAATACAAAACCGGCTACTACGTCAACTCCATTTTCCCGCGCTGGAGCATGGAGAAGTGGATCGAAGCGGGTCAACCGCACGCACAGAAGTGGCTGAGGGGGTATTCGATCGAATTCTTGAAGGATTTGCCTGTTCCGGAAGACCACGAGGAATTGATGAGGAAGGGGGAGGAGTTTATCAAGGCATTGGTGTGAATGTGACATCGTCACGACAAAAGACAGGTGACTTTTTGGCGCGAAATTCGATTACTAAGAAATGCCTTGACGTCCCAAATCACGGGTGATACACTCTCTTTGTCGCAAGTAAAATCTTTTCTGAAAGGAGGCACGCACAAATGAAAGCCATCTTGTCTGCTGTACCACGTGTTTTGAGCGCGCCTCCCAAAGGTGAAATGTAATCGCGGATCTTCCGTTTCGATTGCCCTACCACCGCAGGCGTGCCTGGCATCCCTGCGGTTTTTCTTTTTAACCCCCCCAACCCGGCCTGACGGGTTTCAGCAGGGATGCGGCGCACATGGAAAACCCGTCAGGTCTTATTCAAGGTATTCCAACCATGAGTAAAAACCAACTCAGCAAATTGTATGAGGAACTCGACGAGGCGCACGCCGACGACCTCGCCTCCACGCCGGGGCGCACCTCCAGGAAGCGCCAATCCCGGCGGTCCGAAATGGACGCGCGGCTGTTTGTCCGCGCGCAGGAGGCGGCGGGCGAGTTCGAATTCACCTACAAAGCCGCCCGCTTCGAGGAAGCCTGGCTGTTGGACTCCCTCCACGAGATCGCGGGCCAGCAATTGATCTCCGACGTTCTCCGCAAGATCAAGTCGGGAAAGGAGGCGTCCGTGTACCTGTGCCGTTCGGGCGCGTCCATCGAGGCGCGCCTGCTTGCCGCCAAAGTCTATCGCCCGCGCACACTGCGCAACCTCAAGAACGACGCCGTCTACCGCACCGGCCGCACCGACCTGGGCGAGGACGGTTCCGCCCTCTTCCGCGAGGCGGATGTGAACGCCATCATCAAGCGCACCAAATACGGCGAGGAACTGCGTCACACCTCCTGGATCGCCTACGAGTTCACGACGCTCGAGAAACTGTACGCCGCTGGTGCCGACGTCCCCAAGCCATACGCCATGCTGAAAAATTCCATCCTGATGGAATATATCGGAGGGGAGGGGATGCCCGCGCCGACGCTCAACGCTGTCACTCTCGACCGCGACGATGCACGGGAACTCTTCGACCGCGTCGTCCTCAACCTCAACCTGCTCCTGCAAAACGGGCGGATCCACGGCGACTTGTCCTCCTACAACATCCTGTACTGGGACGGCGGCATCACCCTGATTGACTTCCCGCAGGTTGTCAGCCCGGAGTCCAATCCCATGGCGTGGACCCTCTTCCAGCGCGACGTGACGCGTATTTGTCAGTATTTTTCCGCGCAGGGCGTCAGTGTCAATGCCCGGAAACTCGCGGCTGACCTGTGGACCTCGTACGGACACCGTATCGTCAAAGAGGTGCATCCGGGCGACCTCGACGCAGAAAACCCCAGGGACCGCAAACTTTGGGAACGGCAACAAAAAGGTTGAATCACGACCGGGGCGGCTGACTCTCCCTACAGTCGCCCCCTTTTATTTTCACCTTTCAGCCACCCGAAAATCAAAGTAAAATCATGGGGATGAATCCGTCGCTTACCTCGGAGGCGCATATACAACCGGCTGGTTCGGCTGTGTTCTGCATCGCAGTGTCAATTGCTGATGCAGTTTGTTTTAAGCGGGCAACCGCCCACTCAACTTTCTCACGGAGGAGCAAGATGAAATTCAAAACGACATTTGTGGTGTTGCTGACTGTTTTTGCGCTGGCGCTTTCCGCCTGCGGCGCGCTCGGAGGGTCCCAGCCGGTGGTATTGCGAATCGGGTGGGCGGGGAGTCCAGACACCTTGAATCCGGGCGCGGCGGTGTTGTCTGAGTCGTACACCATCTTTGGGCTGGTGTACGATGCGATGTATCAACTCCAGCTGGACGGTTCCTTCAAATTGAATCTCGCCGAAAGCGTTGCAGTGTCGGACGACGGGCTGGTCTACACCTATAAAATCCGTGACGGGGTGAAATTCCACGACGGACAGCCGCTGACCGCCGAGGATGTGGTCTTCTCGTACCTGCTCTACCAGAACACGGAAGGCTACCCGTGGATGGGCGACTACACCTATTACTTCGACACAATCGAGGCGACGGAAAACAATGAGGTGGTCATCACGCTTTCAGAGGCGATCCCGAACATCGATTCGCAGCTGGTCTTTCTCTACGTTTTACCGAAACACGTTTGGGAAAACGAAGACGCGGTCGAGTTCGAGAATTTTGCCATGATCGGAAGCGGTCCGTTCAGAATGGTCGAGTACAAGCCGAATGAATTCGTTCACCTTGCGAAAAACAACGATTACTTCGGCGCTGTGCCGAAAATAGACGAGGCGATCTTCCAGACCTTCGAAAGCCAGGATGCGCTTGTGCAGGCAATCAAAACCGGACAGGTGGATATGATCACCGAAATGCCAAACACCGCCGTTGCAACGCTTCAGCAGGATGCCAATATCGAAGTCGTGACCGGCGCCCCGTTTTCGCCCGGCGTGACGGACATCATCTTCAATCAAGTGCTTCCCGAGAATTGCCCGCCCGACGATGGGTTGTGCACAGGGCACCCCGCCCTGCTCGATCGAAACGTACGGCTTGCCCTGGCACACGCTACCGACAAGCAGAAAATCATTGACGTTGTTCTCCTCGGCTTTGGAACTCCCGGCACCGCCCTGCTCCCTGACGGTCTCGGCATCTGGTACAACTCCAAAATCCAGGATTATGCCTATGACGTTGCCCGGGCAAATCAGATTCTCGACGATGCCGGTTACAAGGATGTCGACGGAGACGGCGTACGCGAACTGCCGGACGGCTCGCGTTCCCTGACCTTCCGCATCAACTGGCCCAGCGACAGTATCGACTCGCCCCGTATTGCCGAGTTGTTGAGTGAAATGTGGGGACAGATTGGCGTCAGGCTGGAGGCGCAGGCGTTGGATCCGGATACATTGACCGCAGTCTGTTGTCCGGCGTTCGATTTCGACGTGATTATCTGGGGCTGGGCATCCGATCCCGACCCGAATCTGCTGCTCAGCGTCATGACCACAGACGAAATCCCGACCGGGAGCAGTGAAACCGGTTATTCCAACCCCGCATACGATGAGCTGTTCCGCCAGCAGGCATCCGAATTGGATCTGAACAAACGCAGGGAAATCGTCTGGCAAATGCAACAGATCGCCTTTGATGATGTGGTATATATCATTCCGTTCTACGCCCAAAACGTTCAGGCGTACCGGAAGGATCGTTTCAAGGGCTTTGTGCTGGATCAGCCCAAAGTCGAACTCTCGGATATTACCTCTCTCGCGTTTGTGGAACCGGTCAGATAAGCCGGGTGTGTCACCGGAGGGGCGGTGAACTCCGCCTCTCCGGTCGGTCTCGAAAGGATAGTTCCTCTGAATCGTTATCGTTATCTGCTCAATAAGGTCGGCTGGTCGGTTTTTACGATCCTTTTTGTGCTGGTTTTGAATTTTTTCCTGTTTCGCGTCCTGCCGGGGGATCCCGCCCGCGCGCTGACGAAAGACCCGCGCATGAAGGAGGCTGCCCGCGAGGCTTTGCGCGTCCGTTTTGGGTTGGACAAGCCGGTCATCAACTGTTTCGATTCCCTGACGCCGATCAAACTGGGGGACTGTGGCGTCAATCCGCTCGAGACCCAGTTCTTCATTTACATCAAAAACCTGCTGCAGGGCGAATTGGGCATCAGTTACAAGACCAACCGTGCCGTCTCCGAGATTCTGGTCGAACGGTTGTGGAATACCATTTTGCTGATCGGCGCGGGGCAAATTCTTTCGATATTCGTGGGAATCGCACTCGGTGTGCTTGCCGCATGGAAGGCGCGGACGGCGATTGATTACGGCGCGCTCTTCACCGGTTTGGTTGCCTGGAGTCTGCCGACGTTTTGGTTGGGCATCATCATCCTGTTCTGGGGAAGCAGTCATGGGTTTCCCATTGGCGGCAAGGCAACGCCGGGAATCGGCGCCTATCCGTTTCTTCAACAGGCGGGCGATATCGCCAGGCACATGTTTTTGCCGACGCTGGCATACACGATCGTCTTCATGGGCGAGTACCTGCTTGTGATGCGCTCCAGCCTGCTGGATGTGCTTGCGGAGGATTACATCCTGACCGCCAAAGCAAAAGGCTTGAGCGCCTTTCAAATCCTGAAGGACCATGCCCTCAAGAATGCCATGCTTCCCATCGTAACCATCATTGCCATCAACCTCGGCTTTACCGTGGCGGGCGCGATCCAGATCGAAGCGGTATTCTCGTGGCCCGGGCTGGGCGGCGCAATTTTTGAAGCGGTCGAGAGCCGGGATTACCCCGTTCTGCAGGGCGCGTTTCTCCTGATCGCTGTCAGTGTCATCCTTGCCAATCTCATTGCGGATCTGACGTATACCTATCTCGACCCGCGCGTGCAATCGGAGTGACGCATGGCAGTACAGGAATTGGAGCTCAAACCTGCCGTTCCCGCATCGCCCCTGACCGGGTTCTGGAAGATGTTCCGCGAAAACCGCATGGCGGTGGCGGGCCTGGTCATGTTGCTGGTGATCGTATTTGCCGCCGTTTTTGCGGATGTCATTGCCCCTTACAATCCCCGGTCCTATGAAGGGATTCAATCCGGCGATATTTACAACCCGCCCAGCGCAACGCATTGGTTCGGCACGGACGATGCGGGAAAGGACGTGTTTTCCAGTTTCATCTTTGGAGCGCGCAATTCCCTGATTGTCGGTTTCTTTGCCGCCTTCATTTCCATCTTCATCGGCGGAACATTCGGCGTCCTTGCCGGGTTCTACGGCGGGCGTATCGAAAATTTTCTGATGCGCTTCACCGATCTGATGCTGGTGATTCCCGATCTGCCCTTGATCGTAATTTTCGTGGCGCTGACCAAACCCAGCCTGTGGAATATCATCCTCGTCATCGGTCTGCTCGGCTGGACGACGACCGCCCGCATCGTCCGTTCGCAGACGCTGGCAGTCAAATCGCGCAAATTTGTTCTGCGGGCGCGCGCCATCGGCGCCGGGAACGGGCATATCATCCTCCATCATATTCTGCCGCTGGTCATGCCCATTCTGGTGGTCAACGCCATTCTGGTCATTTCGCTCGCCATCCTGAGCGAGTCCACTCTGGCATTTCTCGGGCTGAGCGACCCGCTCGCCATTTCGTGGGGACAGATGCTCAACTTCGCCTTCGGACGCGGCGCAATGAGCGTGGGCGCCTGGTGGGCTTTGGTGGCGCCCGGTTTCGGCATCGTTTGGGTGGTGCTCGCGTTGACTTTGCTGGGTAATGGGCTCGAACAGGTGCTGAATCCCCGCCTGGAAGCGCATCATCTCATGCCGGGCAGACTGCCGGTCTGGGGCGGCGAAGCGGAGTCGTATCCCGCCACGGCTGTGCGAAAATCACGGCGCCGCAAGGACGCGGCGATGGTGCTGGACGTTCGCAACGTTTCGGTCGCTTATGTGAACGGCAATTCGCAGGTAAAGGCGGTTCAGAATGTCAGTTTCCAGTTATATGAAGGCGAGTTGATCGGGCTGGTGGGGGAGAGCGGCTGTGGGAAGACCACCCTGATGCTTGCGCTATTGCGGCTTTTGCCCGCCGCAGGGCAGATCGTGAATGGGCAAATCCTCTTCGACGGAAGAGACCTGACATCCCTAAGCGAAGCGGAAATCTCCGACATCCGCTGGAAGGATATTTCCATCGTCTTTCAGGGGGCAATGAATGCACTCAATCCCGTTCGTACGGTGGGCGATCAGATCAAGGAGGCAATCGTCAAACACAATCCGGCGTTTCCGCAAAAGAGACTCGAAACGAGGGTGATCGAGCTTCTTGGCTTGGTCGGTATCCCGGCGGCGTATAAGGATCATTTCCCGCATCAATATTCCGGCGGGATGCGGCAGCGCGCCATGATCGCCATGGCGTTGTCCTGCAACCCTAAAATTCTGATCGCAGACGAGCCGACCACCGCCCTGGATGTGATGATCCAGGCGCAAATCCTCGACCTGCTCGACGAATTGCGCGCCCAATTGGGGCTTGCCATCATCTTTGTGACACACGATCTCGGTGTGGTGGCGGAAATGTGCGACTCGGTGCTGGTAATGTATGGCGGCGTGACCGCCGAGTACGCCGACGTGGATACCATCTACAATTCGCCGCGCCATCCGTATACCCAGGAACTCCTCAAGGCATTCCCCGATCTTTCCAGACCCGAAAGAAAACTTGCCTTCATCCCGGGACATCCTCCGAAACTGGACGCGCTGCCGCCCGGATGCCGGTTTGCCCCGCGCTGTTCACAGGCATTCGAACGATGCGTCTCCGAAATGCCGCGGCTGTACGAACTCAAAGCCGGACATGTGGCAAGCTGTCATCTGGCGGAGGGAAAATCGCGATGACGCAGGAATACGCCCTTGAAATCAGAAACCTGAAAAAATATTTCCGGGCGGGGCGCCCGGGATGGTTTTCGCGGTTCGAAAAATACATTCACGCGGTGGACGGCGTGGATTTGCAATTGCGACGCGGCGAAGTCGTCGCCCTGGTCGGCGAAAGCGGATGCGGTAAATCCACTCTGGCGCTGACCCTCATGCTCCTCGAGGAAGCCACCGAGGGAAACATCCTCTTCGAAGGCAGAGACATCACCCATATCAGCGCCAGGGAGCGCAAGGCAATCCGCCAGCGAATCCAGATGGTCTTCCAGGACCCGTACGAATCGCTCAACCCCACCCAAACCATCGAGGAAATCGTCACCGAGCCGCTGATCGTGCATGGCTTGGCTTTGGATGGAAACGAGCGCAGACAGCGCGTTCTCCGCGCCCTCGAAGACGCCGGGTTGAAACCCGCGGAAGACTATCTACATCGCTACCCGCACCAACTCTCCGGCGGACAGCGCCAACGCGTGGTCATCGCCGGGGCGCTCGTGCTGGAGCCTCACATCCTTCTGGCAGACGAACCCGTTTCCATGCTCGATGTCTCCATCCGCGCCGAAATCATCAACCTGCTCGCCGACCTGCGCCGGACACGCGGCATTTCGGTCATCTTCATCACGCACGACCTCGGCACCATCGGCTATTTCGCCGATCGTGTGGCGGTCATGTACCTCGGACGCATCGTCGAAATCGGCACCATGCGCGAAGTGCTCAAGAAGCCCAAACACCCCTACACCCAGGCGCTGCTCTCGGTCATCCCGGTTCCCAATCCGCGTATGCGCAAAAAACGCGTGATTTTGCAGGGCGAAACCCCCAACCCCATTGACCTGCCCTCCGGCTGCCGCTTTCACCCGCGCTGTCCGATGGCGCTCGAGGTTTGCAGGCAAAGCGACCCTGCCCTGCTCAAGGTGACCGAAACCCACCATGCGGCCTGTTTATTGCTCGTCAAATAATGGACATCACCAGCCCCCAAAACCCGCGCATCAAACACATCGTCAAACTGCGCGAGGACAAACGCCAGAGACAAAAAGACGGCTTGTTCCTCGTAGAAGGCTGTGACGAGATTCAACTCGCCCTTTCCGCAGGGCACAGGCCACAAGCGCTTCTGACCGCCCCGGAACTTACCTCCCGCTCCCTGACCTTCCCCTCCGCTGAACTTGTGACCGTCTCCCGCGCCGCCTTCGAAAAAATGTCCTACCGCGAAAACCCCGACGGCTGGCTGGCAGTCTTCCCTATCCCTAAAACCACACTCGATGACCTGAAAGTCTCCAGCATTCCGCTCGTCATCGTTGCCGAAGCCATCGAAAAGCCCGGCAACCTGGGCGCCATCCTCCGCACCGCCGACGCCGCCGGCGTGGATGCCTTGCTCGTTTGCAACCCCCGCACCGATGCCTGGAACCCAAACGTCGTCCGTGCCAGCCGCGGGACCGTGCTCAGCGTGCCGGTCGTCGAGTGCGACAATGACTCGGCGCTGGCGTGGCTCAGGTCACGCGGGATGCGCGTACTGGCGGCGACTCCTTCCGCCTCCACCCCCTACTTTAGCGTAGACATGCGCGAACCTGTCGCCATAACCGTCGGCACGGAAGACAAAGGGCTGACCGACTTCTGGATGGAGCGCGCAGACGTGAAGGTGAAAATCCCCATGACGGGCAGGGTCAATTCGTTGAACGTTTCGGTTTCCACGGCGTTGATTGTGTATGAGGCGGTCAGACAGCGGGGACAATAACCTGCGGCGGAACGTCCCGAAGGTTCACGGAAAACCCGCGCAAATGCGAAAACCTTCCGGACGGCGCATATAACATCAGTGAGTAAATTCATGCGTTCCTTTGCCATTCTCTGGTTCGGGCAAATCGTCTCGCTCATCGGCAGCGCCATGACGTGGTTTGCCTTCACGATTTGGGCGTGGGAGGCAGCCGGCAAAGCTTCTGCGCTGGCGGTCATCAGTTTCCTTGCCTTCCTGCCTTCTGTGCTGTTCTCTCCGCTCGCCGGCGCCCTCGTGGACCGCTGGAATCGCAAACGGGTCATGCTCCTCAGCGACCTCGCTACCGCTCTCGGGACGCTCGCCGTTTTCCTCATTTACACCTTCGGCGACCTGCAACTCTGGCACATTTACCTCGTCAGCGTTCTGGCGGGGTTCTTCACCGCGTTCCAATACCCCGCGTATGCCGCCGCTGTGACGACCATGCTCTCGAAGGAAGATTACGCCCGCGCCGAAGGGATGCTTGGCGCGGCACGCGCGCTTTCGGGCATTCTTGCGCCGATTTTTGGGGCGGCTTTGCTGGGCGTGGTTGGGTTGAGCGGAATCATGCTGATTGACCTCGCCACGTTTCTGTTCGCATTCGTGACCCTGATGGCGATCCATGTGCCGCAGCCCAAACCCACCGTCACAGGCTTGCAAAGCAAAGGCACATTGCGGCAGGAAATCGGCTTTGGGTTTCGCTACATCCGTGAAACCCAAAGCCTGCGCGCCCTGACCGCCCTGTTCATGGCGGCGGGTGTTTTCCTCGCCATCGGCGCGACGCTCATGGCTCCGCTCGTGCTGGGCGGAACGGGGAACGATGAATCGGCGCTGGCGGCGGTTCAATCAATGGGAGCCGTTGGCGGCGTGGTCGGAGCCGCGCTTCTGAGTCTGTGGGGCGGGACGCGGCGGCGCATTCACAATGTCCTGCTCGGCGGGATGGGCGCGTGTCTGCTGGGCATTGTCTGGCTGGGGGCAGGCGGGGCGGTCGTCCTGTGGGCGGCGGGGGCGTTCTTTTTCGCGTTCTTCGAGCCGTTTGTGGAGGGCGGTAATCTTGCCATCTGGCAGGCGAAGGTGCCAGCCGACGTGCAGGGGCGCGTGTTTTCGGCGCGGCACTTGCTGGTGCAGGTTCCGTATCTGCTTGGAATTCTTGGGTCGGGGTATCTGGCGGAGGGGTTTTCGATACGCCCGGTGTTGATTGGCGCGGGCATGCTGGGCGCGCTGACTTTTGCGCTGGGGTACGCGCTCCAGCCGGTGCGCGAGGCAGAAACGCTCCTGCCCGACGTGATGGAGGCGGCATGAACTGGGTGATTGGAATTGCGCTTTTGGCGATTGTCGGTTATCTGCTCGACCGCGAGATTTATTTTTATGAGGGCGTGCATCTCGGTCCGCGTGTGCAGGCGTGGCTGTACGACCGCTGGGCGCGCAAATATGACGAAGGCAAACGCGAGAGCCAGCAGCGGGACGACGAGATGCTCGCCCAGCCGCTGCTGGATGCGCTGCGCGGCGTTCCAACTCCCTTTGTGCTGGATTTTGCCACCGGCACCGGGCGCCTCTCTTACGCCTTGACCTCCCGCCCCGAATTCAACGGTCATATCGTTGCGCTCGACCTTTCGCAAGGGATGCTGGAACAGGCGGCGGCAAAACTGGCGGGTCT
Source organism: Chloroflexota bacterium (assembly GCA_013388685.1). Lineage (GTDB taxonomy): Bacteria > Chloroflexota > Anaerolineae > Anaerolineales > Villigracilaceae > Defluviilinea. The sequence goes on from JACAET010000061.1 coordinate 86,834, forward strand.
GGCGGAGGGGTGCGTTGAGTTTTTGCGCCGCCAGAGCCTGCCCCTGCCGTTCCCCGATGCCTCTTTCGATGCCGTGTGTGCGCTGGAGGTGCTGGAACTCTTCCCTTCGATGGAGGAGCCGCTCGCCGAGTTTGCGCGCGTGCTGCGCCCAGGCGGGATTCTGCTCACCTCGCGCGGGACGGAGGAATCGGGGCGCAGGGCTAAGGTCAAGAGCGAGGCGGTTTTCAGGTCGCTGCTGGAGGCGAAGGGCTTCGAAAACGTTCAGATTGCAAAGTGGTGGAAGTTGTTCGACCGGGTTCTGGCGGTGAAAGCGGGGAGGTCGGAGCCTGTGAAGCACAGGTCGCTGGCTGAGGCGTTGAAATGCCCCGCGTGCAGAGAAATCCGCTGGGAGGCGGCGCCCGGCGCCCTGCGCTGTGAAGGGTGCGGAAAATCTCTGCCGGTGACGGAGCAAGGGATTGTGCTGGGGTGAGATGCTCTGTTGCGAGGATGTCATTGCGAGCCGCTGTTGGTTGAGCAGCCCCGCAGGGGCGTATCGAAACCAGGCGGCGAAGCAATCCCCTCTGCCTTTTACTCAATTTTCGACATACCACCGTGAGGCTGTGTTCGGGTTTTGCAAGGCGGCGGTTTGTATCTTTTCGGCTGTTTTTCGTCATGGAATCAAACGAAACCCAAACGGAGTTGATTATGATAACCCTGCTCAAATGGATTCTCGCCGCCCTTGCCGCCGCCTTTTTGTGGTTGGTCGGCAAATACACCGCTGAATACTTCGGCTATCCTTCTTATAAGAAATAACGGCTCTCCGCGGGCTGCCAGTACAAAGTCCGCTTAAGCGGACCAGATAGCCGGGTTTAGCCGTCTTCAGACGGCTTTGGATGGATAGCCCGGACATTCATGTCCGGGCGGGATGGCGCAAAAACATTTTTCGGATAGGCTCTTAGCCACCGGGCAGTTTCATTTTCCGCCCCACCGCCCGACTGATCCCCTCCCCAAAGCCCACTGAAGCGGGCTGGCAGTCGGTTTTAGCCGACTTTGTGGGATTTATCCGCTGGCAATGGCTCAGGATGACATTTTGAGATGATTTGAATCTGTGGCTGAGATTTTCCGCAAGCCTTCGGGACGGTTGTTTGCAGTACAATAGCCGTCAGTCGAGCCGTCCGTTCCCCGCAGGAGGGAGACCGATGCCGAAAAAAGCCTTCCCCATTCTCCTCATTCTCGTTGGCGCCGCGCTGGTACTGGGCGCGCTGCTCTCGTGGTTCGATAACCTGACCGCCGCCCAGCCGGTGGGACTGGGCAAGTGGGTCTTCGATGTGCTGCAATTTCTGCTCGGCGCGGCAGGGACGGGCCTGGGCGCCTGGCTGAACTTCGGCAGGAAAGACAAAACTCCGCCCGCGAGCAGCGTCGTCAATGCGGGAGACCAAAATCAGACGGCAGTGGGCGAGGGCGCCCGCAACGTACAAACCGGCGGCGGGACGTATGTGGAACATGCCGAAAAAGTCGAAATCCATGCGCCGTCCAAAGACGAGCCCAGCGAAACCATTGGTTTCATTCCGCCCTTCAAAGGCGAGACCTACGTCCACCGCGGCAAGATTGAAGAGGACGTGCGCGCCTTTCTCAAAAACGGCGGGACTGGAGCGATTGTGGGCTTGCACGCGCCCGGAGGCTTGGGCAAAACGGAACTCGCAAAACACGCCGCCGAAGATTTGAAAGGGGAATTCGAAGGCGTGCTATGGATGGATGTGGGCGACAAAATGCCGCATCAGCTGGTGGGGGAGATGCTGATGAAATGCGGCGTGCAAAGCCCGCCCAACGCCGCCTACGAACAGCAGAAGAACGACTTACAGCATATTTTGAAGGAACGCCGCCTGCTGATCGTCTTCGACGATGTGCGGGAAGCCGCCCTAAGGGGACTGAGCGATTATCTGCCGCCCAGACCCTGCTCGGCGCTGATCACCAGCCGCATTCAGCAGATTGGCGGCGTGCACAGGACCTTCCCCCTCGACCGCCTGACCGAAGAACAGGCAAGGGAATTGCTGGAGGCGGCGCTGGGCGAAGACGCAGTCCGCGCCGAAGCGCAAGCCGCCGCAAAACTGGCGGAGCGCTGCGCTTTCAACCCGCTGGCGCTGGAGATTGCGGCGCGGCGCATCCGCCAGTGGCAGGGAATAGAAAATCCGATTGCGCGTTACTTCGAAAGGGCACAGGCGCGCTTCCGCGAGTTGAAAATGGAAGGCGACCCGCGCTGGAACATGGAGTTCGTCTTCGATTTGAGTTACAACGACCTGAGCCCCGCCGACCAAAGGCGTTTCCGCGCGCTGGCAGTCTTTGCGCCGACGGGATTCTCGCCAGCCGCCGCCGCGCATGTGTGGGAAATGGACGAGAGCGGGGCGGAAGAGGTTCTCTCGCGCTTCATCAACCTTTCGCTGGTCAAAATTGTGCCGGGCAAATTCCTGCGTTACCGCCTGCACGATTTGCTGGACGAATACGCAAACGAGAAGTTGAAGGAAGACGAGAAGGAAGAAAGAGAAGCGCACACCGCGCTGGCGGAATGGCTGGTTGCTCTATTCGATGAGCATTACGCCGAGGATCGAACCACCGCCCCCGAAGTAGGTTTGGAATTTGATAATCTTGCCAAAACTTGTGAATGGGCGCTGGAAAACCGTAAAGGTACCCTGCTAGCCGCACTCGCAACGACACCGCGCAACTGGCTGTTCAATTACTTCCGCCAGATGAATGATTGGCTGCGATGGCTGGAAGGCTCGTTGGAGATTGGCGTTGACGATACAAATGTTGAAGGAAAACGGTTGAAAGCCAACGTGCGGAAAGCCATCGGCGATGTGCAGCAGTTCCGTAAAGAAACAGACGCCGCGCTGGCCAGTTACGACGAAGCCTTGAAACTCTTCCGTCAAGTCGGGGATAAATTGGGCGAAGCCAACGTGTATCTATCGCTGGGAGGGGCGAAACGAAGCGATAAAGATTATGAAGGCGCAAAGAAAGATTTTCAGAACGCGCTCTATATTTATCGAACGATTGGAGACCAATACAGCCAGGCTCGCGCGTTATATCGGTTGGGCGATTGCTTGTCGGAAGAGGAAAAGTACGAAGAAGCCGTTATACAATATGAAAAGGCGATTCAACTTTGGACGTCAATTGGGTTGAATGACTTGGTGGAAAGTATCCTCAAGCCGCGCCTTGAAGAGGCAAGAAAACATTTGTAAATCAAGACCTGCGAAGTTTCCCTCTTGATATTATCGCACAAGGCTGCCTTGTTGCTGGAAACCACCACGAATTCTTACCACGAATGCTCGAATTGCGGCGCAAAACTTCGCGCATTCCATTTTCGGTTCGGCATTGCGCGCCGATTTTCGTCCCGACAGCGACGTGGATGTATTGATTTCCTTTTCACCGCAAGCGCATGTGACCCTGTTCGACATGGCGCGGATGCAGGAAGAATTGAAGACCATTTTTGGGCGCAATGTGGACCTGGTCAGCAAGCGCGGCGTCGAGAATAGCCGCAATTATCTCAGGCGCAAAGCCATCCTTGAGTCGGCGCAGGTGATCCATGCAGCGCGATGATACCTACCTTGTAGACATATTGGAATCGGCAAAAATAGCGCTGGACTATGTTCTCGGCAAGACATGGGACCAGTTCTACGAAGACCTGCAATGTCAAGATGCACGAGATGACCAGTATGAGAAACCTTGTTATCCATGAATATGATGTAGTGGACATTGGTCAGGTTTGGGATACGGTTCAGAAGAAACTCCCACCTCTGATTGAAGAGTTAAAGAAGATCGTTCCTCCCGAAGGAAATTGAGTCCCATCGGCCTCTCCGCAGGGGGGCTTGCCCGCGCCCTCCGCCTCGTTTGAAGCGCAAAAAGATGATCATGGTTTACCCTCCATGACCCATTTTTCATTCCCCATGACCCATTTTCCATTCCCCATCAGGTATAATCCCCTTGCTCGCTCTCGACACGCCCTCAAAAATCATTCGGGCTACTCGACCTCCACAAACTGAACACTGATCACTGAACACTGATCACTGATTCCTGATTACTGAAAACCATGCCTCACACCTTCCAATCCCTCCTCCTCTCCCTCCAAAACTTCTGGGCCGCGCACGGCTGCCTCATTGCCCAGCCCTACTACACCCAGGTCGGCGCCGGGACGATGAACCCCGCCACCTTCCTGCGCGTCCTCGGCCCCGAACCCTGGAACGTCGCCTACGTCGAACCCTCCGTCCGCCCCGATGACGGGCGCTACGGCGAGAACCCCAACCGCTTCCAGGTGCATTATCAGTACCAGGTCATCCTCAAGCCCGATCCCGGGGACCCGCAGGAACTCTACCTCGAGTCGCTCAAAGCCATCGGCATTGACCCGCGCCAGCACGACATCCGCTTCGTCGAAGACAACTGGGAACAGCCCGCCATCTCCGCCTGGGGCCTCGGCTGGGAAGTCTGGCTCGACGGCCAGGAAATCACCCAGTTCACCTA
>JACAET010000059.1 GCA_013388685.1 Chloroflexota bacterium
ATGTGCGGTCAGACCAATCAGTCCAATCATGTGTTGAGATGGTGATATCTCAAGTCGGTCGGATCCATGTGCTCATCAATAACGCGGGACAAACACACACAAGTGTTATTGAAGAAACAAGCGGCGAGCAGGCGAGGGATGTTCTAGAGACAAACTTCTGGGGGGTTGTTCGAGTCACCAATGCCATTTTGCCTGTAATGAGGCAGCAGCGCAACGGGCACATTATTAACATAAGTTCCCTTGCAGGATTAATCGGAGCGCCAGGGCAGGCTTTTTATTCTGCAAGCAAGTTTGCACTGGAAGGATACAGCGAAGCGTTGAGTTATGAAGTTGAGCAATTCAATATCAAAATCTCTTTAGTTGAACCTGGTTTTTTCAGCACCAACCTGCACCATGCTCTATTGAGGGGCGCATTGATTATTCAGGACTACCAGGTATTGCGCGAAACCATCGAATCATCAATCCAGCAAGCCATTTCTCAAGGTGGTGATCCTGAAAAAGTAGCCGATTTAGTCATCAAAGTAGCAGAAAGCAAGTCCCCAAGGTTACGCTATAGAATTGGGAATGACGCAATCTGGACACCACGCTTACGAATGCTATTACCTGAAACCATGTTTCGTTTTGGTACACGAAGGCGATTCAAATTGCCTTGAAGTCTCAATATCAATAGCCGCCCAACAACGGGTTGCAGCCGACGTTGCTCCGCTGCGCTCCGCAACCCGCCTGGCCGAGTAGCCGAAGACCCGCACCGCCCCGACCGCGTCGATCTTGCCGATGTGGTTCATTTCGATGGGGAAAATCGCTTCCCCTTCCCCGCCAACAGGCGTAAAATGGAAGGCTCAAGGTGGGGACTCCCTGCGCCACAGGATGTATGAGCGACGTGCTCAGTACCACACGGACGGCGGGCGATAGCCCGCGTATTGACTTTTGATAATTGGCCTTGCATATTAGGTTGCGGGCTGGGACTGCCATCTATAGACGGTTATGAGGAGTATTTCAGTCTAAACATAGTTGGGCGGCACTGACTGTCACAGGAGGATGAGAACGATGAAACGCACGTTGGTTGTATTTTTACTGGTCAGTCTGATTCTCTCCGCCTGTGCGCCTGAGTCCCCGCCCGCATCACCAGCCGCGTTCGATACCACGCCCTTGCCCACTGCCCCCGCCGCGCCGCCAACCGAGCGCGCGACCGCAACCACGCCGCCGACCGAACCGCCCGCGGAAACCCTCCCCACCGAAACTCCGCCCGCCCCGACCGCGACGCCGCGCCCCGACGACGGCATCCTGCTCGGCGCGATCCGCTGGGACGGCTGGTTTGGCGGTTCACACTATGTCAAAAATCTCTTCCCCGAAGAATGGCGCTACCGCCTGCCGTTTTACGCCAGCGTACTGCCCGATGGACAGGTGGAGATGGCCTCCGACTCGCAGGCGGTGATGGATCAGGAAATCGCCTACGCCGCCGCCAACGGCATTGATTACTGGATTTTCCTCATGTACATCGTGCGCGACGAGCAGGGGAATCCGCTGGGGGAGGAGCAGGTGGGCTGGAAAGCGAATGAGATGAATCTCAGCCGCCAGTATTATCTTTCCAGCCCCTATAAGCAGATGGTCAAATTCGCGCTGATGCTGCAAGTGCAGGGCTATGTTGATGCGGATGGCAGCGGACACAACTTCGGCGAACACAACTGGAACTTTCAGCTGGAGGAAGCCGTGGCGCAGATGCAGGAGCCGTCGTATCAAACCGTGCTGGATGGGCGCCCGCTCGTTTATTTCTTCCTGTGGGGGCAGGATGTGGGAAAGATTTGGGGCAGTTGGGATGCCATGCGGCAAAAGCTGGACGGTTTTCGCCAATACGCGCAGGAGCAGGGCTTGAAGAACCCTTACATCGTTGCGATGGTGTTTTCGGCGGAGGAAGGCGCGCGCGCCGTCACGGAACTCGGCGTGGACGCGGTCACTTCCTATTCAGGAGGGTTCATTCCGGGCAGTTACGATAACACCGCCGACTACACCTACTACGATTACAACGCGCAGGCGCAGGCTGACCGCGCCCTGTGGGAAAGTTTCCGCGCGGCAGGCTTGAAAGCCGTCCCCGTCGCCAGCATGGGCTGGGACCCGCGTCCGCACCGGGACGACATCTTTGGCTACGGCGGCTACACCTCCGGGCCTGTGGTGGAGCGCGCCGCGCCCGAACAACTTGCCGCTCATGTTCTGGAAGCCGTCGAATGGATGTGGACTTACCCCGAAACCGCCGAACCGCAGACGGTCATCGTCTATGCCTGGAACGAACTCTCGGAGGGCGGCTGGCTCGTCCCCACATTGGAAGAGGGCGACGCGCGGCTGCGCGCCATCAGCGAAGCCCTGCTGAACCGCTGAACCCGAAAGCCGTTCAACACTGTTTGTGCCTGACCGTTGGGCACTTGTCAACATCAAAAACAGGAGTTTGATATGATCAACATTGAGATATATCAGGCAAAACCTGAAGATGGGGAAAGACTTAAACAAATCGCAATAGCATCCAAAAGTTATTGGGGCTATTCGGAGCATCTGATGGGGCAATGGGCTCAAACACCAATTATCACATCAGAGTTGATTAATAAGGATATCGTCTATATGGCTTGTGCCAACTCGCTGATTATTGGATGGTATCGGTTGCTGATTCGTTTGCCCGTGGCGATCTTGGAAGATTTGTGGGTACTGCCAGACTACATTGGCAAAGGTGTTGGAAGAAAACTATTCGAACATGCAATACAACAGGCCGATCTATCTGGCGCTGAACGTCTTGAGTTGGATGCCGACCCTAATGCAGAGCCTTTTTATACAAGAATGGGCTGTAAAGCCGCAGGGGAAAGCATATCAGAATGGGGACGGGCTATTCCTCATATGACTTATAACCTACAACGATAAGTTTGAAAATTCGTTTCAATAGGTGGAAATTTGTGGGAAACCTTATTGGGAGAATGAATTATACGTTTCCGATAAACGTCCCTTTTGGCTACAAGTCATCTCAAAAATATCACCCTGAGCGTAGCGAAGGGTCTCTACAGACAAAAACAAGATACTCTTCGGTCGCAACCACCGCTCCCTCAGAGTGACATGTTTTTTTGAGACAAGTTCTAGTGTTTCAATGGACCTTTTGCAAAAGTGCGCCAGAGGGCGCACAGTACGCCTTTGCGTAAGAGACGTTTTCTCCTGGCGCTTGCCCGTCATTGCGAAGCATCCCCGAAGCAAAGCGGAGCGGGAGGGCAAGTGTAACGTCGGCTGACGTATGCAAGAGGTCGAATAAAACCACAGGGAGAGCGCCCGGCAGCCGAGCGCAAATCGCTATTCGCCCCCGAACGACATTCTCTTAAAGCGCACTCTTTCCGGAATGCACCTGCTCGTTTCCCGTGTCGTTCATGTGCTCCATCACATCCAGGAGCGCCTCATATTCCTCACAGCACTCAGCGCACAAATCCAGATGTTCGCGGATCAGGGGCATCACATGCGCGGCATCCTTGCAGTCAATTTCGCATTCGACGTATTCGTCCAGTTTGGAGTAAATTTCCGCGCAGGAAAGCTCGTCTACGCGCGCCTCTTCGAGCACGCGCAGAAACCCCAAAACCGCCTCGTTGGAAAGCTCCTCATGAGGTTTGAACCGATTACGCACGCGTTGGATGAGGTCACGAATGTTCATACGCTGAACGGACGATTAATCATCTCTTAATCTTACTTTTGCTCGAAGAGAGCCAGTACCTCGCCGGGGGATATGTCCTCCCCGGCGAGTCTGTTCCTCAAGCGCAGGCGCGCGTCATGCAGGAGTTTGTACAGTGCGTTGCGGTTGGTCTTCAGTTTCCGCGCGGCGTCCTCCATGGGCATGTCCTGAATTCCCAGCAGAATCAATGCCTGACGCTGGCGGTCGGTCAATTCCTCCTCGATCACCCGGCGGACACGCGCCAGCATATCGGCTCTCTCTGCCGCAATATCCGGTCCCGCCTGTGCGTCAGCCATTAAACCCTGCGGAGGCGGAACATCCTCGTTTTCGGTCATCTCCTCGAGCGACGCGTCGCGCCAGCGTTTGCGCCGTAGTTCGGTCAAGGCAATGCGGATGGCGATTTTATGCACCCAGGTGGTAAATTGACTCCGCCCTTCGAAGGTATCCAGTTGATCCAGCACGCGCAGCAAAGTTTCCTGCGTGACCTCCTCGACAAGCGCCTCGAACTGCGGCTCGGAGGGAGAGAGCCAGCGGGAAAGTGCATAGGGAAGCCCCTTCTGGACAACGATGCGCAAATCGGCGAGCGCCGCATTCCGGTTTTCGCCACCCGCGCGCAAATCCGAGACCCAGGCTTCGTTGGTTCGTGTTGCCATTGAAGGGGATTATAAAACAGGAATATTCCGAAGGCGCAGACTTCTTATGACTTTCTTATAGTCATACAACAAGCCGTCCTTGGGATTGGACGGCTTGTTGTATTTCGACTTCTTCCGTTTCTGCATACTCAGGGCGAAGTCATGCCAGAGGCGTTTTCCTCCGGAACGAATCTTCCGGCAAAAATTAACGGTCCTTTATCCGGCACGTCGGCAGTGCGCCCCAGCGGCATGATGGGACGATTGATCTGAGAAACACCGCCCGGCGCGTAGAGCATTTGGTAAAGCAAAGATTCCTCCCAAACGCCGCCACCGAGAATATCCTTACCCTTCGGCTCGCCGTTAGCCCGCCCCGAACCTGCCAGGATTCCCGCATAACTGCTCAGGTCCATGTTTTGAAGGGCAACCGCAAGATTGGATTGATGGCATGACGAACAGGACAAGGAACCCGGATACCATAAATTCGATTCAACGAACAACGGCAGGACATCCTTCGCAAACACCGCTTCACAAGCCTGACCGTTGACATCGGTGAACGGAAATTTATCCGTTTCAGGGACGCCTGCGGTCACCCACGCGCCGATCAAATCCACTGCAGCCACCTGACATTTGTTGAACGCTCCCGCTTCGCCGCCTCCCACCTGAACCGGCATGGTTGCCGGAATGAGTGTGGGAATCGGTGTGCGTTCCGCCAGCGGTGCGCCGCGGTTACAGGTAAAGGTAAACCCACAGGCAGATACATAAACGATGCTGAACCAGAAACCCAGCACCAGAAAGAAACCAATGATGGTTCCATAGATCATTTTTCGGACATCATTCATGGAAGGAACCTCCCTTACTGCGCTGCTTTGAGCGTGCGGATGAAGTTGACAATGTCCCACCGCTCGCGGACAGTCAGGTTTTCGTTCAAGGCGGGCATACGGTCGGTCACGCCGTTGGTAATGGTCAGGAAGAGTGAGCCGTCGCTTTTATCCTGCACGACGGGCAAAGTCAGGTTGGCAGGCCTGAAATTGACCAGGAATGGGGCAATCGGTCCATTCCCTTCGCCGGCAGGACCGTGGCACATCTGGCAATGGATGGAAAACAATTGAGCGCCGCGCGCTACAGAGGTTTCATCGGCCGGGATGGGATTTTCCGGAGCGCCCAATGCCGGAATGGCGATCGCTCCTTCAATGGGAATCGAACGTTCAGGGATGGGCAGCGGGTTTTCCATCGGGCGGAAGGAAGGTTGAATCTCCATGAAGGAGGGCCACTCCACTTTGATCACATCGTAAGTGAACAACAGGAGAACGCCGCCCAAAAAACCGATGACCAGGAACATCAAAAACAATTGTCGCAAGAGTCTCATAGGTGCTGCGCCTCCGCTTCTTCCACAGATTCGGCGCCAAGTTGTTTCAAAACATCCCTGACCTTCTGCTCGTCAGGCGGCAGACATTCGATCAGAATAGCAATCTTTCCGTCGCTGATTTCAGGAACATAATGCATGGGGCGGTAATTCGGGAATAAACTATCGAAAAACACGCCGACGAAGGTGGAAATCAACATCCCCAGCATGGTCATTTCAAACAAGACGATGACCGCCGGCGGAACCGGGGTGAAGGGCTGTCCGCCCACCGAGATGGTGTACATGTTGGGTGTAATGAATGCCAGAAAGAGCCCCACCAGAAAGCCAGCCGCTGCTCCGCCCAGCGCCAGACGGGGGACGTTGGTCCACTGACTGGGACGCCCCAGCATCGCTTCGGTGACCGGGATGCCGGAGATGACGTTCATGCAGTCGTCGTGTACGCCGAGAAGGCGCAACTGTTCGATGGCGTCGGCGGCAGGATCAATGTCCGAAAAGACCGCCAGAATGGATTTTTCTTCAGCCATATGATGACTCCTATTCCAATTCGCTGACGGTCACCACCGTCTCGCGTCCGTACTTCTTGAGAGAATGCGCCATCTGACCTTCCTGCACCTCCCAAACCGGGATGAGCGGAATCAGTTTCGACGCCGTCATGTAGAGCAGGATGAAGAAGGCGAGCGTGCCAATTCCCAGCCAGACTTCGATACCCGGCTGATACAGCCGCCAGGTGAACGGCATGCGGTTGATCGTCAGCGAGATGGGAACGATGATATAGCGCTCGAACCACATGCCCACATTGATCAACATCCCTACAATAAAGATCAGCCAGGGTGTGGAGCGCCACTTTTTGTTCCATAGGGTCGCCCAGGGGATGGCAACATTGAAGATGAGCATGGCAAACCACATCCAGCCCATGGGACCGGCTTCGTGCCAGTGGAGCAGTTCCTTCGTCCACTTGTCGCCGCCGTACCACTGCACGATGTAATCGTTGAAGAAGAAATATGCCCACGCCATGGAGATGATGAGCATGAGTTTGCCGATGGCTTCGAAATGCTCCGGGCGGATGAAGTACTTCATGTTTTTCATCGTGCCGCGCACCACCGCCAGCACCATCACCACCGCTCCCATGCCGGAGTGAAGCGCGCCAATGACGAAGTAGGGACCGAAGATGGTGGAACTCCAGCCCGGACGGGTTGCCATGGCAAAGTCCCAGGAGACGATGGTGTGAACCGAGAACATGACCGGGATGATGGCAAAGGCGAAGATGTTCAGCGCGTTGCGCAGGTGGGTCCATTCGCCTTCGGTACCGCGGAAGCCGAGCGCCAGGGTGCGGTAGAAGACTTTCTGCCAGGTACCGTCGGGGGTGCGGTCACGCGCCATCGCCAGGTCGGGGATGAGGGGCAGGAACAGGTACATGGTGGAGGAAAGCAGGTAGGTGGTGATCGCCAGCAGGTCCCAAGAAAGAGGCGAGTGGAAGTTGGGCCACAACTGCCGCTGGTTGGGAATGGGCATCAGCCAGTACGAGAGCCAGACGCGTCCCATGTGCATGAAGATGCTGAAGCCAGCCTGAACCAGCCCGAAAGTGGTCATCAATTCAGCCGCACGCGTGAACGGGCGGCGAAACTCTGCTTTGAACACGCGCAAAATGGCGGAGATGAAGGTCCCGGCGTGGCTGATGCCGATCCAGAACACGGTGTTGACGAGAAAGATACCCCAGTAAGACGGGCGGTTGACGCCTGCCACGCCCAAGCCTTCGAGGATCATCACGCCCCATTTGTAGAACAGGGCGTAGGCAACGATCGCCGCCAGCAAGCCGAAGACCAGCCAGAACTTCCACGAGGTGGTGTGCATGGCTTCCATGACCATCTCATTCATCTTGCCGCGCGGCATGGGGTCGAGCATCAGGCGCTGTTCGCGCAGATGCTCTTCATGTGAGGTGTGATGTTTGCGATCAGCCATGGTTTAGCCTTCCTTGAGATAGGTCACGCGCGGAAGCGTGCCCAGTTCTTCCAGATGATGCTCGGCGCGGGGCGAACGCGCCAGTTGTGAGACCAGGCTTTCGGGATGGTCAATGCGCCCGAAGGTGATGGCATTAGCAGGGCAGGCTTGAGCGCAGGCAGTTGTGAATTCACCATCTTCCACTTCGCGGCCTTCCGATTTTGCCTTGTCCTGCGCCTTGTGAATGCGCTGGATGCAGAAGGTGCATTTTTCCATCACACCCCGGCGGCGGACGGTGACATCGGGGTTGAACTGGTTGGCAAGGATAGTGATTTCGGGGCGAACACGGCTGTCCTGATAGTCGCGCCAGTTGAACGAGCGCACCTGATACGGACAGTTGTTCGCACAGTAACGAGTGCCTACGCAGCGGTTGTACACCTGCAGGTTGAGTTGTTCTGCCTGGCTGTGTACGGTAGCAAACGCCGGGCAAACCGGTTCGCAGGGCGCCTTTCCGCATTGCTGGCAGAGCATGGGCTGGTAACCAGATATTTTGACTTCAGGATACTCTCCCTCCCAAAAACGCTCTGTGCGAATCCAGTGCATCGAACGCCCGTAGCCTGCGTCTTCTTCTTCGACGTAGGGGATGTTATTTTCCATTGCACAGGCGGCAACGCAAGCCTGACAGCCCGTGCAAAGGTCCATGTCAATGACCATGCCCCATTTGCCCTCCGCCGCTTCGGCGATGGCGCCCACTGCGTGCAGTTTATTCAAATCCACAGTCATAACTCACTCCTCTACTCTTTCTCAAGTCCCTCGCCATATACGCCAATGCGGCTTTCCAGGCGGGACAATATTTTCTTCTTGCCGGTCTTCTTCACTTCGACTTTCATGCCGGCAAACGCAAGGTCGCCCGCTTCGTTAAAGTGGACTCCCAGGACATCGGCAGGATTCACGCCCCGCCCCGCCGCAAACCGACCATAGGCAGTGTGACCCTGCCCGAAGGGCATGGCGATCACATCTGGACGAATGGCTGGGTACAAGTAAACGGGCGCTTCCACGCCCCCGGCTTCGCTCACGATCTGAACGACATCGTCGTTTTCGATGCCGAGTTCGTGTGCGGTTTCGGGATTCATCTCTACCCAGGTGTTCCACATGACGGTGGTGGTGGGGTCTGCCAGTTCCTGAAGCCAGGGCTTGTTTGCGCCTGCCTCTCCCAGCGTGGGTGAGACGAAAGGCAGGAAGAAGAATTCGCCTTCGCCGGTGAATTCAGCGGCGGCAGGGGTGAAGCGTTTTGCGATGGCGCTTGCCGCGGAGGGAGTCGCCAGCGACGGATCGTTTGTCCACCAGCCGCCATATTGCTGGAAGTAAGCGGTGAAGGAGTTGATTTCCGGCGCAGCGAAGAAGCCTTCTTCGCCAACCAAACCCGCGAGTTTGCTTTGGATGAAGGCGACTTCATCGGCAAAGGGCAGGGCGGCGGCAAATTTCCCGCCAGCCAGTGCAGCGGCAGCAAGGAAGACATCTGCCGTGGCGCGTGTGTTGAAGTAAGGGGTAACAACCGGCTGTGCTCCCGAAAGGACAGGCTTTGCTGAAACAACCGCGCGCTGGTATCCCCACGATTCCAGTCCGTGATGGTCGGGGAGGATGTAGTCGGCGGCGAGGGCGGTTTCATCGGGGAAGGTGGCAAAAGAGATGACCTGCGGGACGGAGGCAAGCGCCTCGGCAAAGCCGAACTGTTTCGGCATTTCGAAAACGGGGTTGACGCCGTGTATAAACAGGACTTTGACGCCGCCACTCTTCATCTTTGCGATGAAATCTGCCATCTCTTTGGCGCTGGCAGGGCGGTGATACGCGTCTTGAGCGGGGGCAAGCGGGCTGACGAAGACGCCGCCCGGCAGACCGAAGTTGCCCAGCAGAGCGTTCAGCGCCAGCACGGATTCGGCGGCGGCAAGACCGTTGCCCTGCCCCAGCGCCGCGCCGCCCGGAATGACGAGCGGGTGATGCGCATTGACCAGCGTTTGGGCCAGGCGTTCGAGGGTTTCCAGTTTCAGTCCTGCATCGGAGGCAACGGTCAGAGGGTCAATGGAGGCGAAGGCTGCGGGGACAGCGCCGCCTCTGGCTTCAGCGATGAGTCTGCCGAGGGCAAGGGCAACCAGGCTCTCAGTCCCGGGGCGAAGCGGAATCCATTCATCGGCTTTGGAGGCGGTTTGCGACATGCGCGGTTCGAATTGGACGAAGTAGCCGCGTCGTTCGGGGTTGCCGCGGCGCATTTTGGCAAATCCGCGCGTGAAGGCGACGGGGGAAAGCCAGGTTTCGAGGAAGTTTGCGCCGAAAGAGACGACAACGTCCGCGTTTTCGAGGTCGAAGAACGGCATGGAGACTTTGCCGAAGAGGTTTTCTGCGGCTTTGCTCAGGGTGGCGCGGGCTTCGAACATGCCGAGTGCGCCAAAACGGACGGGGGCAGGTGCGCCGATAGCGTTTGCCAGGTCAGAAACCAGATCGAAGAGGTGGTCGGGCGCCATGCCCATCAGGAAGGCGATTTCGGAGGGGTCGGTGTTTTGGAGGGCGTCGGAAACGATTTGGATGGCGGCGTTCCAGTCGAGGGTCTCTTGTGAGAGTTGTGCGCCGCGCGCCTGTTTGACGGGGTTTTCGACGCGGTCGGGGTTGTAAAGCCCCTGCAGGGTTGCCTGTCCGCGGGCGCAGGTCTTGCCGAGGTTGACAGGGTGGTTGGCGTTGCCTTCCACTTTGATGGCGCGTCCCTGCATGGTGCGGACGACCAGCCCGCACGCCGCGGCGCATTCGCGGCAGGTGGTGGCGTAGTAGGTGCTCATGCCGTTGTAGGTGTACTCCGGCATTTTCAGGTAGGGTTCACGATCCACAAAACGGGAGGTGGGACCGCACCCGGTCAGCACGGCGGTGGTCGCCGCGCCGGCGGTGGCGAGTTTGAGAAAATCGCGCCGGGAAATTTGTTTGCTCATGATTTCTTCCTTTTCACCCGGGTTTAGTAGTGACAGGTTCCGCAGTCGGTGAGTTTGGTGAGTTTTGCCTCATCGTCGCCTGCCCGCTGACGATGGCAATTCAGACACCAGCCCATGTTCATCACCTGGGGGTTTTCGGCGATGGTCACTTTGGTCATGTCGCCGTGACAGTTTTCGCAGTTGAGTCCCGCGGCAATGTGCGGACGGTGGTTGAAGTGCACGAATTCCGGCACTTTGGCAACCGGCACCCAGACGAAGTTCGTGCCGTTTGTCATTGCGTCGAGCAGAGGTTTGAGTTTGGGGCTGGTTTGCGTCTTGGCAATTTGCTGGTGACACCCCCAGCACTTGCTGATGGTTGGCAAGCCCGCCGACGGTCCCTTCGAGGCGCCGGGATGGCAGTAAAGACACTGGATACCCAACCCCACATGGAGATTATGCGGGAATTGGATCGGCTGCGGCTTGGGGTTCTGCTGTGTTTGATAAACCCCGAAGGCGGCAAGGCTGAAGACAAACATTCCCACAATGACCACGGCAATCCGCCCCATGGGGCCTATCACCCATTCGAAAAATCGTTTGACCATGCAGTCTCCTGTGATTGATTGATTTCACAAAACGAGTTTTTTATCTCTTGCATAAGTCATCGGACGTTAGAGAACGCCGTTTACGCAACGCGTATGGGGCGCTCTCCCCTGGCAACGCCCGCCGCGTCGTCCCCGAAGCGAAGCGGGGGGCACAGTGGTTGCACTTTTGCAAGAGGCTTATAGAAGAAATTCCATCTAAAAAGTAAAGATTTTTGTCAATAAAAACTGCACGTTCGAAAAAACATCGCGATTTTGCGAAGTGCAGAACCTACACAAGAAAAAGCCCCGACCGGTCCCCGGCAGGAACGGTACGGGCAAAATGTGCAAATTTAAGAAGTGGGTCTCAACTCAATCTCCTCGTGTCACTGAACCCCGCCAGCAACGGGGCGATTATACTGCAAAAAAACCATCCCACGCAACCAATGCACGCCGCATGTTATACTTCGGTTGCCCTATGAAACGACGTTTTCGCCCTGCCGTTATCCTGCTCATCAGCCTGCTGATTGCGATTTTCAGCGCGGCAGTCGCTTGCACGGCAAAACATCCCGGTTCTGCCCTTTCAACGACCGCCGCCTATTTCCTGCAAGTCACGCCTACGCCGCCGGTAGAGGAAGACCGCTCCGTAGTCGGCTCCACCGACGGCATCGTGGCGATGGGCGGGGTGATTGCGCTCATTGTCCTGATTCCGATTTTCCTGCGCTGGAAAGCCTGGGCGCCAACCGATTAACCCTGCCAATTGCGGGCTTTGGCAATGCGTTCGCCCAGCGGGGGATGCGAATAGAACAGGAACACCACCCATTGTTCGGGATCCACCTCCCCAAGATTTTGATTCGCCAGCCGCGTAAAAGCGGATGCAAACGCTTCCCCTTTACCCGTAGCCTGCAACGCGTAGTCGTCAGCCTTTCTCTCCCTCCAGCGGGAGATGGCGTTTTCCAGCGGCATGGTGATCAGCCCATACGCCCCGAGGATGATCATCAGCGCGGGAAACGCCGCCACGTCCGCCACACCGCTGAAGCCAAAGTAGCCGATTGCCCACTTCAGTCCCAGTGAGGCGAGATACAGACCGACCGTAGTAAGCAAAGCGCCTGTGACGATCAACAACGGGATGTCGCGGTGGACGTGATGCCCCAATTCATGCGCCAGCACGGTCTCGATCTCGTCCGCAGAAAATTCGTTGATGAGCGTATCGCCTAGAACAATGCGGCGGGTGTTGCCGATGCCGGTCAACGCCGCGTTGGCAGATTTCGTGCGGCGGGACATGTCGAACTTGAACACCCCACGCACCTTCGTGTTGGCGCGTTGGGCAAGCGCCATCAGGCGGTTTGCCAGTTCCTTGTGTTCGTCGCCCAGCGGGACGAATTTGTTGAACAACGGCATGATGAGAATCGGCGCGAGGTTGGAGAGCAGGACGGTGAAGACCAACATCCCGCCTGCCGCCCACAGCCACCACAGGTCGCCGGTGACGCGTAAAGCAAGATAAAGCAATTCGAGCAGGAGCAAGCCGAGGGGAGCCCCGACCGCCAATCCCTTGAGCTGGTCCACAATCCAGTCTTTGAGGGTCTGGTTGGATTGCCCGAAACGGTGCGGCAGGATAAATCCGCCGTAAAAACCGAGGGGAAGGTTGAGGAGGAAGTAAATCCCGCCGAAGATCACCACGAAGGCAGGGATGAGGAGCCAGGGGTTGGTGAGCGACCAGTCATCGGTGAGCCAACGGCGGAGCGCAGCCGCCCAGCCCAAAAACAGCCAGGCGAGAGCGTAGAGGGCGCTGAAGGCGTTGTCCACCAGCCACAAGCGGCGGCGGATGCGGGCGTATTGTTTGGCTTGCTGTTGTCGTTCGGAGTCGAGAGTGGTCATAGGATTTACGATTTACGATTGGAGATTGGGGGAGAGGGCGGAAGGACGAATTACTTCACCTGTTCACCTGCCAGCAGCGCAAGAACTTCCTCCGCTTTCATCACTCTGCCATAGGCTTTGAACGCGGCGAGAAATGACTTGTGCACCAGATCGGCAGGAATGACCGTTTCGCCGTAGGTCAGGTCGCGGGTGGCGCAGGCATCTTCGGCAACCACAACTTGAAATCCGAGGTCGGCGGCGGCGCGGACGGTAGCGTCCACGCACATATGGGTCATCATGCCGCAGATGACGACGCGTTCCACCGCCCAAGCCTTGAGCATCTCCAGCAGGTTCGTCCCGCGGAAGGCATTGGGGTAATGCTTGTACACAATCGGTTCGCCCTCGAAATGCGCGACGAAATCGTGAATATCGGAGCCGCTGTCGCCTTTGACGAAGAATGCCGCATCGGGTTTCAGGGAAATATGCTGAATGTGGATGTGATGACCGCCGTGTTCGCGGAAACACTGAAGGAGCATGTAGGCCTTCTGCGCGGCTTCCTCCGGGTTTACAAGCGGAAATTTCCCGCCGGGGAAATAGTCTTTCTGGATGTCAATCAGAAGCAGGGCGGTTCTCATCACGTACTCCTTCCACAGATTACAGGAGACCCTCCTGCAGCAAGCCGGATTCCGCCACAGAGAGCGCAGAGGTTTTCTTCATCACCCTTCCTGGCGTACGCTGCGCCCCGGCAGTCATCAAGGCTTTTTGCAGGAAAGTCATTGACCATACCGGAATACCCACAGTATAACAAACCTTATCCGCAATCCTCGAAAGAAAAAAGCGTTCCCGTTTCCGGCAGGATGACCGACAGGTTTGCAGTGGTCGTATGGCGAATGTTATATAAAAAACCTGAGTTCGGGATAGATCGTTGAAAACATCCCGAAGGTTTTACAAAGAGCGATTTTGGCGGTAAAGCCGACCTTTCCCCTCAAAAACGGTTGAACAAAAAAAACAGAGCCGCCTCTGGGGCGGCTCTGTCCGGTTTACAAAATTGAAGCCGGAGGCTGGGTCTTACGAAAGGGGTACGACGTTGGCGGCTTGCAACCCTTTGGGACCATCCTCGACGGAAAACTCCACTTTCTGGTCCGCTACCAATTTGCGGTACCCATCCGTCTGAATGGCGCTGAAGTGAACGAACACATCCTCGCCATCCTCCCGGCCAATGAAACCATAGCCCTTGGTGGCATTGAACCACTTCACGGTTCCGACAATACGTTCTGACATCTTTCAATCTCCTGCTTAGAAAAATTTCCGTTCACGGCGCCCATGCGCCCGAATCGGGTAAGCGCACG
This sequence comes from Chloroflexota bacterium, assembly GCA_013388685.1. Lineage (GTDB taxonomy): Bacteria > Chloroflexota > Anaerolineae > Anaerolineales > Villigracilaceae > Defluviilinea. The sequence continues at coordinate 14,363 of JACAET010000059.1, forward strand.
CAAGATTATCACGCCTGATTTTCGATGTCAAGTGCCGGTTAAAGATTTGCAAACGACCGCGTAGCGGGATACGAAATGCACACACGGAGACGACAACGTTGTGCGCGGAACGCCTCTCCGGACGACCTCCCGCATTTCCTCCGGACCCTCGAACGGTTCCAGCAAAAGGACACTTCTCCCTACCTCGAACGCGGCGTGCGCATCCGAGCCGACAGTGCCTGGCAGACGATGCTTTTCGGCAAACGCCTGCGCCTCGCGGTTGAAGCGGGCGTGCAGACATCGCGAGTTGAACACTTCGATTGCGTCCACCTGTGGAAGGATTTCGAGCAGGTCTTCCTCCCGCCACGCGCCGTTCCGCAACCTGTCGAACGGATGCGATACGCTGATGAACGCGCCCTGGTCTTTTAATCGGCGCAGCGTCTCCTGCGGGGAGAGGTTGGGGGGCACCCGCTCACGAACGAACGCGGCAAGAAGTTCCCCCCGGGTGGTCATAATCTCTTCACCCACGATCACCCGTTCCGGGTCCAGTTTTTGCGCCGCCAGCGCTCCCGCAATCGTGTTGTGATCGGTGACTACCACCCGGTCAATGCCCTTGCGGCGGCAGGCTTCCACAAGTCTTCGCGGCGAGGTCAGAGAGTCCCGGGAAAAAACGGTATGGCAGTGAAATTCCACAGAGAGGATCACGGCGGGTCAATACTCGACTTTCTTCAACACCGCCAGCGCGATGCCGCAAATACAAAAATCCTCTTTCATGAGAATTTTCTCCTGCCATTGCGGATCGTCGCTCTCGGGCATCAGGATACGCTCGTCTCCGCGAATGTAATACCGCTTGAGAGTTGCCAGCGCATCCTCCCGAATGATTTCAACGGCGACGATATTCCCGTCTTCAGCGGTCAGCTGGCGGCGCATGAGAACATAATCATTCGGCAGGATGGGCACCGGTTTTGCTTGATTCATGCTGTTGCCGTTCACTTTCAGGACATAATACTCCTGCATCGCCGCCGTTAAGTTCACCCGGCGGCTTTCGGTAAGACTGTAAATGCGGTGGGGAATCCCTTCGACAAGGACCCGATCGAGCTCCATTTGACCGATGGGTTTTTCCAAAATGCCGCTTGTATCGAATTTCCCGGCGGAGATGTGGTCGTACACCGAGATGGATTGCAGCCAAATGTAGGAGTCGATGGGATTGCCCGGCGCGTGCCCTCGCGGCATCGGGTTATCGTTTGGCGGCGAAGTCTCTTCGGCATCCGTTTCATTTGCCCATTCGCCTGCCCCCTCGGGCAGAGGAGGGATTTTATATTCCTGCGTGGCTTGATGAAGCGCATTGAACATTTCTGTGCATCGGGCTTCGTACCAGCGGTAGGGATCGGCTTCATGCTTGTTGTGGTCGCGCAGCGACTCGAACATCTTTCTGCTGGATTGCCACACGGATATGGCGTCCACTTCTTTGTGGGGGAGCAGCCAATGCATACAACCCTCCATCCACTGAGCCACCGCGCGGTGGTGCTTGAAATGCGCGTATTTTCTGGAGGCGTCCATAAAATACTTGAGGGCTTCGCGAAAATTGTCCATATACGCGGCGGCCAGCCCGCATCCCAGCAGAATTTCCGCCGCTTCCCTTTCTTCCACGGTTTCGCTCAAGCGTTGCAGGTGGTTGATAAAATCCCAAGCTTGTTTCGTTTCGCTGTTTTTTCTTGCGGCGTTCAATTTGTTCAGAACCTGCTTGGCGGGGTCGCTTAACGCGCTGCCGCTGAAGTGATTCAACCATTGATCGCTGGTAAATCTCAACCAGGCTTTGGCAATTCGCTCGGCTCTTTCCATGCTAACCTTCCTGCGTATGATTTGAATGATCGAACCTGTCGTTGGCAGACGACTGATCCTGCGCCGGGGTCCCCTTTGCATCAATCAGGGATTCGAGCACCTGGGCGGTACGCATCAGGATGACGTTACGGATGCTCTGGTTCCTGTTTCCCGGCGAGAGGTCGATATCGCTAAAGGCGCGAATGATGCTGTTCAGCATGCCCGCCTGCGCCTCCGCCCTGCCCAATTCCTGAGAGGCGATGAGATGCGCCTCCCCCTCGGCGCGCAGCACGTCGGCACTGCCGCTCCATTTGGCGCTCCAGGTTTCGAGATGCTGTCTGAGCGCCTGCCGGTCTTCCTCGAAGTGTCCGATATCGCACCACAGCAGTTTCGCGCCAATGCCCTTTAATCGGTTTTCCATCTCCGGGGTGAACAGCTGATCGTGGATCTGCTTGCGCGGGTCACCCTTCTGAAAATCGGGTGTCACGATCTGGTCGAATTGATGCGAGGCGATGTATTCCGTGATTTTGCCTCTTACCATATTCTTTACCGCCTCCGCCCACGTCTCGCTCCACGAGGGCGGGTTATCCTTTTGACGCGTATCTTTTCTTCCCACAGGGAGACCAAATACGCTGGCGCGTACAGCCTCGGAGGAATACGGATACGGCTTGGGGTGATGGCGTTTGCCGCCGGTTGGAGTCTCCGGTTGCGGGTCCGAACAGATGCGAAAACGCAGGGTAATGTCACGGATGGTGATCTTGATGCCGTCCTTGGTATAAGCATCCGCATGATCGACCTTGACGCGGTGATCCTGAAGATTGACGATCTCGACAATCTTGCTGAAACGAGGCAGAAAGCTCGTGGTGGCTGAGTATACCTTCGAAGAATTGGGGTGTATGTGAACGAGCGCCGCGTCGCTGGGCGGGACGATAATGAAGCCCGGTCCGCCAATCAGCATCAGGCGGTTGACTTTGCCGGTTTCGATCTGCGGCTTTCCGCCGGCGATGCTCAATGAGGGATAGGCAAACCCAAACTGGGAGGAAATCAGATACAGGAAGGCAAGAGAAAAATCTTCAAGAGCGTATATATCTTGAACGTATTTCGCTCCGGCAAACAGCGCGGCAAGAAAAGCGGCAAGCGGAACGAACAGGTAACGCATCACCCAGGGACCCGGCGGAACCTGCGGGAGTATCAAAAGGAATTCGATCAAGATCGTGATGAGGATCAAAACCGCAACCAGCATTATCCCGAGATCGAATTCTCCCGTTTCCTTTTGCATTCGAGCGATATAAACCCAACCGATCAGCAGCGCCGCCATGAGCAAAAGCGGAAATACAATGTTATGCCACACTCTGAGAAACGGAACGGATTCGAACCAGGTTGCCGGAAGGATGGAGGCAAGAAGGAGCAGGATAAACACGAGAATCCCACGCAGTTTTGCCCAGCCGCGTTCGCCGTACAACACATTCCACCCAATGGATGGCTTGGGGTGGGTATGAGCGGGATGGGGATGGGCGAAATTCTTTTTCATGTCGTATCCTTAAGCAGTCCGGTCGGTCGGTTATTCTTCCGGTTCGGTTTCTTCGCCCTCCACAAAATCGCCGGAAACGGACTCGCCGCCTGGATGCTCCTCGGGCAACAACCATTGACGCAGGTTCCATAACATGCGGATCGTATCCCGCGGCAACAGCCGTTGGGTGGCAGGCTGGGTGGCGGCCGCCTCCAGAGCCTGATATAACCGCATGACGAGCGCCTCACTGGTGTACTGGTTGGATTGCAGAATCTGAGAGATGGAGATAATCATATCCTGTTGAGCTTTGGCGCGTTCCCGGCTGCGAATGCGCTTGGCTTGAAGTTCGTATTCGGCGCGTATCTTATCCGCTTCCTGTTGCCAGCGCGCCCGCCAGGCATCGAAGACTTTCTCTCTCACAGTTTCACTGGGTTCCAGATCAGAAAAACCGGCGTTGATCACCTTGATACCGCGGTCGCGTAAGTCCGCCGGGGAAGCGAAAATTTGAGCAGGGCTGAATAACAATCCGCTATGTTTGAAAATCTGCCCATCCTTGAAGGGATGCCCATCTGCCCGCCGGACGATTTGATAACCCAAAACGCCCTGATTTTTCACTTCCTGCGCAAACTTCGCCTTGTACTTTTTCATGGGGTACTCGTCCGGCTCGTTTGGCTTGTAAAAGTCGTCGTAAGGCGTATGAACCAACAGATTTCGGCAGATTTCCACAGCCACATCCAGAGGAAGGTCCGTCCAATCCCCCAATCTGCCTTCCTTCGCATCCCTAGCCCTTGAATACAGGGCGCTGATGACACGCTGCTCATTGAAGACAAAGGGCAGCGTGTCAGACGTTTCTTTCTTCGATTCACCCGTATTCCCGCTTGTCCACGCAAAACCGCCCTGCCTGAAAAATCTTTCGATTTCACGACAGTCCTCTTCACGCAATTCCTCCAACAGAACGCGAACGCGCCAGTCTGCCGTTTGGGTCGCGTCCGGGTCTTCGCGGACCGGTGCAACCGGCTCCAACTTGATGATCTTCCAGCCTTCGTTGAATTTGGCGACACGAAGAATTTCGGGCGGTTCTCCCAAAGTGAAGGTGATGGTAACGTTCGTGGAAACCTCGATACCGTCGCCCGTGTTACACTGCAACCTGTCGCTTCTGCGAAACTGCTTGCGCAAATCCGCACTGCCGACGATTTTTTCTCCACCCTTGATGAGAACCAGCCCCGGTCCCGCGGCGCGTACCATGGAGTCGTTGTTTTCTTTTTTCTCAAGCTCGAGGCGGGGCCGAAGCGTTTCCTTCAACGCCGACAGGAGGCGCGAAAACCAAAGTTTCAACCGATGCCATAGATTGTCTTCCGTCTCTTCCTGGTCGTCTTCGTCTCCCTGTTGTTGTTCCAGAACGATGGCGCTATATAAATCCAGCAAGGCGACACCTTGACCCGATTCCTCCAATTCGCCTTTTTCCGCCTTCGGTTCCCCTTCCTTGTAGAAGACAGCGGCGCCATGCCAGGAGGTCAATGGAAAGTTGTAAGCCCGAAGGCGCTTGAAAACCTCGCCCCTGTCGTTTGGAGTGAGCGCGGGCAGGACAAAGCGTGAAACCCAAGCCAACAGAACATAATACCCGGTGAAAAAAAGCGCTCCATTCAAAATCATTACAATTATGGCAGAGAAGGTTTCTTGATCAATAAGAAGAGGCACAGAGCGCAAAGATAGGGCATCAAAGAAGGGCGTGACGAGATTCCCTATAAGCCCGAATTCGTCCCGGAAACCAATGAGAAAGCCCGCCAAAAGAAGGAATCCGAGCATTCCCCTCCAAAACCGCGCCGAAGGTTGAATGCCGCCTTCTTCGGAAATCATGGTTCGCGCCGTCTTGCCTTATCCGAATTCAAATTCAACACTCCCCACACGGTTTCAGTTTCGAGCCGGGTTCGCCTGTTTCCGAGGTCTCTGCGCATTTCCAAAACCAGGCTGTAGAGTTCTTCCCTGGCGGCGTTGTCGCCGTCACCGTAGACGGTCGCCGCCTCGCGCCACAACCGAAACGACCTGACCACCTCATCGGAACCGGCGATCAAAATCTGCGAGGCGAGAGGAACCAGTTGATCGTCGAAAGGATCGTCCGACTCGTCCCGGCGCCCGCCCAGATAACGGTGCAGAAACTTGGCAAATTCGGTATAGGCTTCCCATTTTCTGTCATTAAAACGGCTGGAAAATTCGATCTCCAAATCATCTCGTCCCTTCCTCCGGCTGAAGTGATAGGCAAGGTAGGACCCAATGGCCGCCGGGATCAGCGACGGTAATAATGACACCACCATATCGGTTATTTCAGCCATATAACCACTCCCTTGACATGACTCAACAATCGTCCAACCGTTATAAGACAAGTATATGCGGACGGGAAAAACACTGTCAAGAATTCATTGTCACAAGAATCCGTGACAAAATAGCCTTATTGACCACCTTGCAAGTTCCAACAACCCGAAATCAATTGCTTCATACCCTCTCAAAATTGTTATAATTCCACCCGCATGGAAGATACCCCCCTTACCAAGAGACCCTGGTTCTATATCGGCGCGTGGCTGGTCATCCTGCTGGTTGTATATGGCTGGCAGATCGCCCGCATGGGCGGAGTTTCCGCCAGCCTGCCGGAGATTCTGTTCGACCTGCTGTGTGTGTTTCCGGGGCTTCTGATCTTATGGATGGCGTTCTTTGCCCAATTCGTTCTGCCGGTGCAAACATTCGAGGATCGCAAAAAAATCTTCAGCCGCTTGTTGACCGATCTGTTCGGCGGACACGGACCCGCCCTGTTCATCGAAAACGGCGAAATCAAAGAGCATTCCGGCGAACGTTTGAAGAAAGGTCCCGGCGTGGTGTGGTTGGATTCCGCCAGCGCGGCGGTCACACGCACAGCGGTCAAGATCAAACAGACGCTTGGTCCGGGCGTCCACTTCATCGAGAGCGGAGAATACATTGCCGGCACAGTGGATCTTCACATCCAGACCCAGACTCTAGGTCCAAAAGAGAACGAGGATCCGTTTGCCGGCGAAGCCGACGGTGGGCTCGATCCTCAAATGATGGAGCGTCGGAAAACGGTCAGCGCTCTCACTCGCGACGGCATCGAAGTCGTTCCCAACATCTCGATTTCCTTCCGGGTGGATACGGGATTCCCCCGCGAAGGAGAGCCGGGCTCGAGATTCGGTTTTCGAACCGGAAGCACGCGCCGAGCCAGAGAAAACGAGGAAAAAGACAAGGAAGCCATCCGCAAAGCGATTCTCGGAGAGGGGATCAATCCGCATAAGGTTTCCGAAATGACCCGGCGCAGAGTGGCGTGGAACGAACTTCCCGCCTCGCTTGCCGTGGACCTGTGGCGGGAATACGCGTCCAAATTTACTCTCGACGAGTTGTTCAAATCCGATCAATTGATCCCGTCTGCACCTCCCGCCCCGCCTCAGCCTGCCGAGGAGGAAATTGATCCGCTCAGCCAGCCTGTACGGGGGAGCGCGCACCAGACAACCCTTCAGGATCGTTTTGCGCAACAACTGCGAAAAGTCAACGTCCTGCTTTCGAAGGTCGTCCAACGACTCGAAGGGACGGGAACCGCGGCACAGCCGCCCCAGCCCACCTCGCAGAGGGGTGTCAGGGCGGAACCGTCCGCAAAAAGCGAACCGGCCATAGGAACGGCGTTGCAGGTGATCAACGAAATGGTCAACGCGCGTTTGAAATCTCCCGAAGTCCCCGTCCTTGACGATCATGGTGTCCGCGGCAAGGGTCACATTGCCAGCCCGGAATACCAGTTGCTTCAAAACCGCGGTATCCGGGTGCTTTCGGTGAACATCGGCAATCTGCGCTTCGATAAAGAGATCGAACGGACCATCATCGAGAAGTGGTCCGCCTCCTGGCTGAAGAATGCCGAAGCGGAAAAGAAACAGATCGAGCGCAGGCAGAATATTGTACGAGCCTCCGGTCAGGAGAAAGCCATACGCCAATATGCCGATCTGCTGTGCAACGACCTGCTCCGCAAGAAACCGAAGGGCGTCAAGGAAACGCTCAAGACCCTGCTCATGCGCACTCGCACGATCATCCTCAACAACGATCAACTGCGCAAGGATATGAGCGAGGAACAGCAGATGCTCGAGGACATTTTGCGGTGGGTAGAGGCGGGCGAATGAACGCGACGGCAAACGAAACAGCCCTGCAAAGGGAACAGCGCCTTTTTCTGGAACTTTCCGCGCGTGCGCGCGATGCCCTGATCAACAAATTGTTCGACCTCCGCCCGGAAAAAGCCGCCAGACGGTCCGCTTATTTCTTCGCGCTGTTCCTTTTGAGCGGTTTTGTTGTCAGCCTCTTTTATTATCCGCCGTCTGACTGGGCGGCTCATATCAGCAGGATTTTCCTGGCTGTATTGACGGGAGCCGGGACGCCCGAGATTCAAGCCGCGTTCAGCGCCTTCGCGGATTTTCTGTGGAACATCGTGCAGGACGCCAGAATATTGCAATACCTGCCGGTATTCCTTGCTCCATTTTTCATTGCGCTTCAATCCGCCGCCATGTACCTGGCAGACGTGTTCGAACTGGAGGATGTGGGCGTGGCGCGCAGGTTCATCAGCGGCGTGGCATTATCGGGAAGCAACGAAACCATTCGCGTCCGGCACGGTGAGATTGCGGAAGAGAGCCGGGAATCGCCCGTCTATTTGATCGGGGGTCCGGGCAGAGTGGTGGTGGAATTGGACTCGGTCGCCTTGTTCGAACGGGCGGACGGTACGCCGCATGTGATCGGTCCGACGGGAGGCGAGCCGGGCGGCAGCGCAATGCTGGACGGTTTCGAGAGGTTCCGCCACGCACTCGATATACGCGATCATCACGTCGAATTACGCGACCAGGACGAACGCTCGAAGGCGGTGAGAAGCCGGAGCCGCGATGGGATTCCCGTGAGGGCAACGGATGTGCGGCTGGTGTTCAGTATTTTTCGCGGCGATGCGCCTCGACCTTCCCCGGAAAATCCCTACCCGTTCAGCCGGGAGGCTGTGGAGCAGATCGTCTATAAAGCCGCCTCTCGCGTGACGCCCGAACTGCCCAATCCGTCCACTTTTGAGTTCTCCTGGATCAATAACATGATCGGATTGATTCGCGGCAGGTTGAGCGGTTTTATGAGCCGGCATAACCTGACCGAATACATGGCAAGCATAGGTTTGCCGGAGATCGAGAAGATTCAGCAAAGGGAGGAGATCATTGCCAGGCAGATGCAGCAGTTGACCCAGTCCGGGGACGAGGCGGCGGAGCGCAAGGAGATCCAATTGCCGGAGTTTCAGGCGCGTCACAAGGTCAAAAACCTGTTCGCGCAATTCGCCGATGAGTTCACCGAAAAAGCACGCAACAGCGGGGTGGAATTGCAATGGATCGGCGTCGGGACATGGGAATCGCCGGTGGAGATCGTGCCCGAACTGCATCTCAAAGCCTGGCTTCTTACACAGGAGAATTTAAAAAACGACAGCCCGGAGGAAATGAACAGGACGATGCAAAAGGAGGTGGTCGAAAAAACGAAGGAATTGATCGAAAAAGTGCCTCTTGAAGCCTACGAGAACCTCCTTGCCGAATCCGTGCAATCCAAAAAATCGGGCAAGCAGATCCAGAAACGGAGGGAAAAATCCAGGCTGGAATTGCTGACCGACGGTGACAAGGTCATCCCGCCCGAAGAGATGAAACAATTCGTTGAAATGATGGGAATCCTGCATATCATGCGGGGCGAGGCGGAGGTCGAGATCGAGCCAAAGGACGCGAGCCACACCCATGAAATGCAGTCGCTGCTGCTGGCATATCGCAGGCAATTCCAGGAGACGGTCGCCTTCATCAACAATAAAAACGAACCGGCGCCGCAAAATCTTTTGGATGCGATCAAGCACATTGACAATCAAATCGGTCACTGGGCGGGAGGCTCCTGAATGACGCTTGCCTTCCATCGGTCAATCGAAATCGAAAAAGCGGCGGCGGATGCGCCCGTTGTGGCGTTGGAGTCCACGGTGCTGACGCACGGGCTTCCCCGCCCACAAAACCTGCAATTGGCGCGCGATATGGAACGCGTGGTCAGAGAGCACGGCGCGGCGCCAGCCACCATCGCATTTCTGGACGGCGTTCTCCGAATCGGCTTGAACGAAACGGACTTGACGAGGCTGGCAAACGAGCAAGATGCGCTCAAGGTGGGCCCGCGGGATTTTGCAACCGCCATCAGCGGGAAATTATGCGGCGGGACAACCGTCGCCGGGACGATGCTGGCATGCAAACACGCAGGCATCAAAGTCTTTGCCACAGGGGGAATCGGCGGCGTGCATCGCGAATCGAATTTCGACATCTCGGCGGATCTGCAGGCGCTTGCCACCATTCCCATGATTGTGGTGTGTGCAGGGGCAAAGGCGATCCTGGATTTGCCTGCAACACTCGAATACCTCGAAACCATGAACGTACCCGTGGTGGGATATGGCACAGACGAATTTCCCGCTTTTTTCTCCCGCGAAAGCGGGCTGGAAGTCAGCGTGAGACGCGACAGCCCGGAAGCGATCGTCGAATTTGCCGCAACGCATTGGAGGGCGGGTTTACAGAGCGCCGTTTTGGTGGCGAACCCGGTTCCGGCAGAAGAGGCAATTCCAAGGTCCGTGGTGGAACCGTTCATCGAGCGGGCAAATCGTGAAGCGGGCGAGCGGAGTATTCACGGCAAGGCGGTGACTCCTTTCCTCCTCCAGCGCATCAATGAATTGACGGGGGGAAAATCCATGCAGGCGAACCTTGCCCTTTTACTGAATAATGCCCGTCTCGCGGCGCAAATCGCAAGGGCGTTGCAATCCGCCGCACGGAAAAGGCTTGCGTAAATAACCGAACCCACACAAACATGTCATTGGCGCTGTCGAAGGCGTCAAAAGCCAGTTCTATGTGCTGCGCAAGAGGCGCACGCTACGCGAGATTTTCGTGATTTACTGATAATCAAAATGCAAGCAAGCGGTCTTGATAGCCCCGAAATTTCAATTCCGCGTCGAAGGTCAAAAAGATATCCCGAATCACGCCCACTATGATCAATATCTTTTCCGCGTCCAAAAGCGCCAGTTGAATGGCGGAATCGCCAAAACCGGACATGAAAAGGTTGAACAAAGATGGCGTAATCGCCAGGAATCCCAGTGCGCAGGCGGGCACAATGGTGATCCGGCTCACGATTCGGGTTAAGTATCGTTGCGTGGCTTCGCCGGGTATCACACCAGGTATCCGGCCTCCGGTACGATATAGAGAAACCCCATAATCTTGTTGTTCGAAGGTGACGAGTGAATAGAAATAGGTAAATATCACAACGCTGAAAAAAGCAACAAAGGGATACAAATGGCCATTGTTTCCAAAGCCGCTGATGAACCATTGCGCCACAGCGTTCAATCGGGCATTTTCCGTGCAGGTAAGCATGGGTGCGTAAAAGGTGGCAAGGAGAATGAGCAATTGACTGCCAACCAGACCCTCCGTGCTGATGGTGAGCATGATGGGAAGATAGGTTCTGACGCCCGCGGTTCGCCTAGGACGATAAATCGCCGCCCTGGTGGGGTATTCAACCGGCACATTGCGCCTGCCTTGCTGGATATAAATTACGACGATAATGCATAATACAAAAAGCACCGCATAAAGCACCAGCCTTCCGACAATCATCGGTTCCATCAGCAAGGAGAAGACTTGCCCTGGAAGATTCAAGACAATGCCCAAGCCCTCGACTGTGGCAGCGGTTTTAATTTGAATCCTCAATAATCGGGCAAGTTCGGCGGATATTTGCCCAATAATGCCGCTGGCTATCAGGATTGCGTTTCCGTACCCGCGAATTCCATATTCGCTGATCAGCCCGGCAATCCAGATTGCCAGATAGGAACCCGCCACAAGCACGACCACCGTTGTAATCCTGAATAAAATACCGGAATCCGAGTGAGCGGAACTGGTTTCGAGAACAATCAGCCTGCCCTGACAATTTGGAGAAATAAGGAACAGAAAGAACAGGGACTCGAGAACAGCCACCGGCGCCGTGAGAAAATAATTCCACCTTTCAAGCCAGTGTCTTGCATCGCGTGGGTCTTCCCGAAAGCGCCGGTAAAGGCTTGGGATTAACCGAACAATAAGTTGAAGCAGAAGATGGGTTAAATTGAAGGGTAAAAGCCCGAGTGTCATCACAGACACGCTCAACACCGAACTCCCCGACAATATGCTCAGGAATTCCAACATGGTGTAAAGCCCGCTGCCCAGGGGAATATTGCTTCGCACCTCGTCAGGTGTGGTGACAAGCCCGGGCAATGGCACATTGAGCAACAATCTGTAAAAGAGCACCAAGCCGATGGTTACCAGTAATTGCCGTCTGATGTCCTGCGAACGCCATAAAAGGCTCCATGCGCCACGATGAAATTTCTCCCCGGTGGATTGGCTCATAGTTCCTCCTTGGCAGATTGAATGCCATTGTTGAGGTTTGCGCTCGAGACGCAACCCCTATTGCAGCGTTAAAACCTTCTGAAAGGCGCGCAGCAAGTCGCCGCGCTGTTCGAACCCGCGTTCGCCGAGGTCCGACAGGCAAACGTAAATCCGCCTGCGGCAGCGATGCAACAGCCCGGAGACCAATCGGGCCAGCGCCTCCCTGCCATACCGAACGTCGTCCGCGTCCGTCCATTGACGACCCGCTTCCCAGCCGCGCGATAACACATAGGGATGCGTCAACGGTTGGGATAACCGCTCGTACCATCCGCTGGAACCGGCGTCCAGCCAGAATTGGAATGCCGCCGGGCGGTTCATCAGCAGGAAGGTGTGGGCGGGCGCGACCAAAACGGCATTTTTCTCCTCCGATTGCCAGCCTTCGAGATACGATGCGGCAATCACACCGTCCTGCAGCATTTGAATATATTCCTTGCCAAGAGCCGGCAGGTTTCCGAAGCCCGTCAGGTCTAACGAAATCCTGAACTTCTTGACCGATTCGACCAGACTCGCCGCCACGCGCACCGAGTCATGATTGCGGTGATACCCAAACCCCGGCTGAGACAATACTTCGCCAAACAGTTTACGAAAGAAATGATCGAGAGGCAAGGGGTCGCTTTCACGGTAAATCAGTATCCAATCCCGCAGAAGAGCGTAACGATTCCCAACGGAAAAAGTGACGCGCTCCTGCATATCGGGTTTGATCTGGTCGAATGTCGAAAGCCCCAGGTCGCGTGGACGGTAGATGATTTCGGTCAGCAGTTGTGCGCGGACAAGATCGAGTCCGTCAATGGATTGCATCAACGCGTAGGCTACATCGAATTTAGGCGGGTGAATATGCCAATGCGGATGCGCCAGCGCGGCGAGGGTGATCATCGCTTGAGAGGCAGGCTCCTCGCGCAGGGAGCGCGAAGGTCGGTGCGAACGCCAGGCAATGTTACGCACTTCGAGCCTGTTCGCAATGGAAAAACGCAGGGCATCGGAAAGATAGGGAGCCAAGACCACGATTTCAGAAGCCGGCACACCGGAGACGGAGATCAAGTGTTCGATTTCATCCGCGACCGCATCCAACAATTCGGGATAAAAACGGGACGAAATGACAGTCAGCGCATCGCCGCCCACACTTCGATCGTCGAGGTTCGACTCAAGATTCGGGAGCATTGCCCGGGCAAGCGATTTGTCCAGCCCTGCCACCTCATCCGACATCACAAAACTGCCCTGCAGTCGAATATGTTCATCGCACACCTCGCGCAGCGCCCAGCCGGTATGAACGTCGGCGCCAAGGAAGTAACGGAAGCCGCCGCCTTCGTCGTAAAGCAGCAGCGCCGAATCGAAATCCGGCAGCCATTCGCGGAGAATGTCGTGCGCGCGCGGACCGTCCTCCTCCACATTGTCATAGATCAAGTGGCGGTAGGCACGCGTAAGGTAGTTACGGACGATATCCTGCTTCCACAAAACGTTCGCAAAGATTTCAAGTTGTAACGAGAAGTCCAGCAGGTTATGGTCGAGGCAGTACCGTCGAAAACGATTGGCGCATTCCTGCGCGTCGGCATAGATGCGCCGCTGGGCGGGATCGCCAAAGTAGGATGCATCGAGACGCGAGCCGATCTCGGTGTGCGGAAAACCGATTACGGCGGCTTTGTTGAGGTTGTCTATGATTTGGGAGTACAGGCGGTTGCGGTCAATGGTAACGGATTCGAAAAAACCTTCGTCCAGCAACGGGCGGACAAGATGCGCCATGTAATATTGGGCGGTTTCCAAGGTCAGGAAAATCGGCGGCTGATCTGGACGCGCAAAGCCCGCCGCTTCCGCCGCGAGGCTCCAGAACAGGTCACACATGCGCCTGGCCAAACCTCCGATCGTAGCGGGAGTCGCTTCGCCGCCGGCGCTTCGTTCGGGACTGTAGAGCAGGTCGAGGTACGGTTCTTGCAAGGAACGCTGCGGCGTCAGCATCAAAATCGTTTCCCCCGGCACGCCCTGGGCAAGCAGAGATCGCATCCGCTCGACGCCCGCCACGGTTTTGCCGCTTCCGGCGGGACCGGAGACGAAGAGTTTCCGGTCGAGGGGAGATTCGACAATTCGACGCTGGGGCAGGTTGAGGCTTGGCATGAAGCGAGGGTACAGGATTCGGGAGGGATTGTCAATGCGCGGCAAACAGAAAATGTCCATATTCATCTCCGTATCTCGAGGCATTCCGTTTTTTTGTATAATGGCATCATCTTCAAGTTTGCGGAGGCAGACGTATGTTCTTCAAAAGCACAAACCAGCCGTGGGTGGCGGGAGCAATTCTTGCCGTGCTCATTCTGGGCATGGCTCCATTGTTCCTGAGTTCTCCACGGGGCGGTGCTTCTTTTGGCGCAGGCATTGATCCGGAAAAAGTTGTGAAAACCTTTCCGCCCCGCCCCGCCGCCGACGAATTGGCTGGCAAGGAAGCGGTGAAGATTGGGGTTTACATTCTTTCGGTCGGCAACCTGGATACCACCACCAGCCGATACACGGTGGATTTTTTCCTCAATTTCGTTTGCGAGACCGAGAACTGCGACCCGCGTGACTTCGACCTGATCAACGCCGGGGCGGGACCGGAGATCGAAGACCAGACCGATGAAAGCGATTTCGGTCGGGCATATTACTACCGCGTGCGCGCCACCATGCGCACCAATCTGGATTTACGCGACTTCCCGTTCGACAAGCACGTGCTGGAAATCGAAATCGAGGACAAGAACAAGACGGATAACGAATTCGTCTACATTGCCGACCCCGCGCTCAGCGGTATCGACTCGTCGGTCTACGTATCCGGCTGGAACCTCGAACCCAGCATAACCGGGGAGGTCAATACGCATGTTTACGATGTGTACAACGAAAGTTATTCACGCGCCCGTTTTTTCATTCGCATCAACCACCCGTGGTTTTCCTCGTTCATGAAGGGGTTGTTTGCGGCGATCGTCATTGTGGGGGTTGGCATGCTTTCCTTTCTGATGAGCCCCACCGACGCCAAGGACCGCATCGCGCTTACCTCCGGCACGCTTGCCAGCGCGATCTTCTATCACATGACCCTGACTTCCTCGATACCGCCCGTCGGGTATCTGACTTACGCAGACCGCTTCATGATCCTGCAATACCTGTTCATCACGGCTTCGCTGGCTGTGGCGATCGGTCTCTTTCTCATGCAATCGGGCAGGCGGGAGGAAAAAGATCTCCAACAGCTCCACCGCGCCACGCGCATTTCCATTCCACTGCTTTGGGTGATCTCCATGATCGTTCTGCATGTCACAACGATCGGCATTTGAAACCGCGCCATTCGAGCCTCGATAGGATAAACGAACCAGCCAAGCAGGCATGCCTGCCTGTTGTTTTTGAGGGCACAGTGCTGTATAGTTGCCCAAATTTCAAAAGGAGATACTATCATGACAACCTCAAGCCACCCCCTGCCCAAGCCCGCCGCCCAGGGATCCTCCATGGTCAAATTTTCGGACAAACTGACCGACTCACTGAACGACATCACCAAGATGATCGAGGAGCATAAAGTCATGATCGACTCGATCCAGGATATCGCCCTCGAGCTGACCAATTCCATCGGCACGCTCCACACGCTCACGGTCAAATATGCGGGCGTTGCAAACAACATCCTCGACGGGTTGCTCCCCATCGTCAAGGGCTTGCCCATCATTCCCAAGAACATCGTTGACCTGCTGGTCAAACTCGAAAGCATCACCCAGAAGATCATTGACAGCAACGCGCAAACCGCCAAAACCATCGCCGATGTGCAGACCGGGTTGAAAACCGGCGATGTCAACAAGATCAAGGGACACGCCGGGCAACTTCAAAACGTGACAAACGCCTTGAAAGCCATTCTGCCGGGAATCTAGGAACTGCCGCATCCTTCCTGTCCACAGCCGTTCGCGCCGGATGCACTTTCCAGCGCGTCTGACAACGAGAACATCAATGGCAAATCTCTCCTCATCCGCTCGAAAGATACAGGACCTGCTTCATTCGCTTGGGTACGACTACACCGTCATCGAGCATATCGAGTCCACGCGCACCGCGCAGGAAGCGGCAGACCGCGCCGGTTGTGAACTCGGTCAGATCGTCAAGTCGCTGATTTTCAAGGGAAAGGTATCGGGCAAGCCCATCATCGTATTGACCAGCGGAGCCAACCGCGTGGACGAGAAGCGCATCGCCGAATATGCAGGCGAAGCCATCGGCAAGGCAGATGCCGATTTCGTGCGGGCAGTGACCGGGTTCGCCATCGGAGGCGTTCCGCCCATCGGTCATCTTCAGAAAATCGAGACGTTCATGGATGAGGATTTCCTGCAATACGAAACCGTCTGGGCGGCGGCTGGGACTCCCAATGCCATCTTCGAATTGAAGACCGCCGACCTGCAGAAGATGACGGAAGCAAAGGTGGTGAGGGTCAAGTGACTTGGACCCTGAAGGTTCATGAAACCTTCAGGGTCTTATGTGATTTTTATTTGCAATCAGACCCCCTTTGTCGTAAAATCCTTTCAGACCAACCAAAGGAGGCTGAATGGCTGTATCAACCAAACCCGAATCCCGCCCGATGACCGAGGAGGCGGACTTTCTGCAAATCAAATCCGTTGACCACGTTCACTTTTACGTGGGCAACGCCAAACACACCATGTACTACTGGTGGAAGGCGTTTGGCTTCAAGCCCATCGCCTACTCGGGATTGGAAACCGGCAACCGCGACTTCGCTTCGTACGTTCTGGAATCGGGGCAGGCGCGGTTTGTTGTTTCCGCGCCGTATGCTCCCTCCAGCCCGCTGGCGGCGCATCACATGGTCCATGGCGATGGTGTCAAGTTTATCGCGCTCGGCGTAGACGACGTGGAAAAAGCCTGGAAGGAAACCACTGCCCGCGGCGGCAAATCTGCCTGGGCGCCGCGCGAGGAAAAGGACGAATTTGGCATCTACCGCACATCCGCCATCTACACCTACGGCGAAACTCTGCACGTCTTCGTGGACCGCGACGACTACAAGGGCGTCTTTGCCCCCACCTACAAACCCATCCAGTACGAAGCCGAATCCACCGGGCTGGCGGCAATTGACCACATGGTTGGCAACGTTCAACTCGGCAAAATGAATCACTGGGTCAATTTCTATCATCAGGTGATGGGCTTCCGCCAACTGCTCCACTTCGACGACAAAGACATCTCCACCGAATATTCCGCGCTCATGTCCAAGGTCATGCAGAACGGCAACGGGCGTGTCAAATTTCCCATCAACGAACCCGCCGAGGGCAAACGCAAAAGCCAAATCGAAGAATACCTCGATTACTACCTGACGCCCGGCGTTCAGCACATCGCCCTCATCACAGGCGACATCATCAAAACCGTCGGCGAACTTCGCAAACGCGGCGTAGAATTTCTGCGCGTGCCAGATACCTACTACGAACTGCTCCCCGACCGCGTTGGCAAGATCAAGGAAGACATGAAAGCCATCCACGAACTCGGTATCCTCGTGGACCGCGACGACGAAGGCTATCTCCTGCAAATCTTCACGCGCCCTATTCAGGATCGCCCGACCATGTTCATCGAAGTCATCCAGCGGCACGGCGCAAAAGGATTCGGCAAAGGCAACTTCAAAGCCCTGTTCGAATCCATCGAGTTGGAACAGGAACGACGAGGAAACCTATGAGCTGTCACTGCGAGCCCATGGCGAAGCAGTCTCCTGGTTTCGAGAAGATTGCTTCGTCGCTGGCGCTTCGTCGTTGCACTTCGCTCAGCGCTACGCTCCTCGCACTGACATGAGATAACACCATGAAATTTGCCACCATCTCCACGCTTCGCGCCACATCTCAGCCTGCTCTCGTGGACGGAGAGCGAGTCTACACCCTGCCCTTTGCCGATATGTACGCCGTCATGGAAGCGGGCGCCGCTGAAGCCGCAAAAAGGGCGTCGAAGGACTGGCTTGCTCTCGACGAGGTGAAATTTCTCGCACCGCTCAAACCCTGCACCCTGCGAGACGGATACGCCTTCGAACAGCACGTCCAAACCGCCAATCGCAACCGCGGACGGGAAGTGCCGCAGGAATGGTACGAATTCCCGGTTTTCTACTTCACCAACCCCAACGCCGTGTTCGGTCACGAGGATACCATTCCCTACCCGCCTTACACCAATGCCATGGACTACGAACTCGAGATTGCAGCGGTCATCGGCAGGGGCGGCATGAACATCAAAGCCGAGGACGCAGAAGAACACATCTTCGGCTACACCATCTTCAACGACTGGTCTGCGCGGGACGTGCAGAGAAAGGAAATGGCGGTGGGTCTGGGTCCTGCCAAGGGGAAGGACTTTGCCTCGTCGCTGGGACCGCTCATCGTCACGCGTGAAGCGATTGCCGATAAAGCGGCGGGACGCCCGGGCGTGTACGATCTCGAAATGATCGCGCGCGTCAACGGCAGGGAATTCTCCCGAGGCAATTGGAAAGACATGCACTGGTCGTTCGGCGAGATCATTGCCCGCGTCTCCGATTCGGTCATGTTGTACCCCGGTGACGTGATCGGCTCCGGCACAGTCGGCACGGGCTGTCTGCTCGAACTGACAAAGTTTCAGGGTCCGTGGCTGACGCATGGCGACGTGGTCGAACTCGAAGTCGAGCGAATTGGCGTTTTGAGAAATACTGTCGGTTAGCATGTTTGAAAGTTAACAAGTTTGAACGTTGAAACCACCGACCAAACCTGCAATGTTCCAACCTTCAAACTCTTAAACATTGGAAACGGAGGCATCATGCCTTTCTATCACAAACTTGGACAACTCCCCCACAAGCGGCATACGCAATTCCGAAAACCAAACGGCGAACTCTACCGCGAGGAACTGATGGGGCTGGAGGGATTCTCCTCCCTGCAATCCATCCTGTATCACCATTTCATCCCGCCGCGCGTCAAACACACGGAAGACCTGGGCTCGCGCCTGCCCGAAACGGTGGACTTCGGACCGATCCGTCACCGCGCCTTCAGGACTTCCGACATTCCACTCGGCGGCGATCCTGTTTCGGCGCGCATTCCTCTCCTTGCCAATAAGGATGTCATCCTCGGCGTGGCGCGCGCTTCCAAAAGCATGGATTATTTCTATCGCAACGCGCAAGCCTACGAGACCTGGTGGGTGCATGAAGGCAGCGGCGTGTTGAAATCGCAGTTTGGCAATCTCAAATTCCGCAAAGGCGATTACATCGTCATCCCCTTCGGCACGACCTGGCAAATGCACATTGACGGCAGCGAAGCGCGCTTCTTCACCATCGAGAACCCCTCGCAGATCGAGCCGCCCAAACGCTACCGCAACCACTTCGGTCAACTGCTCGAACACGCGCCCTACTGCGAACGCGACATTCGCGTGCCGGAGGAACTGGAAACGCACACCGAACGCGGCGAGTTCGAGGTGCGGATCAAGGTGCGCGACCGATTATCGAAGCATGTCCTCGATTACCATCCCTTTGACGTCGTCGGCTGGGACGGGTATCTCTATCCATGGATATTCAATATCGAAGACTTCGAACCGATCACAGGACGCATCCACCAGCCGCCGCCGGTTCACCAGACGTTCGAGGCGCACAATTTCGTGGTCTGCTCGTTCGTGCCGCGTCTGTTCGATTACCATCCCGAAGCCATCCCCGCGCCGTACAACCACTCGAACATCAACTCGGACGAGGTGATCTACTACGCGGAAGGCAACTTCATGTCGCGCAAAGGGATTGACCGCTGCGACATTTCCCTGCATCCCTACGGTCTTCCGCATGGTCCGCAGCCGGGCATGACGGAAGCCTCGATTGGCAAAAAGGAGACGCAGGAACTTGCCGTGATGGTGGACACATTCTACCCCCTGCACCTGACCAAAGACGCCCTGGAATATGAAAAGCCCGAATACCAGTCCACATGGCTGGAGGGAAGCGGAGAATGAGAAACAAGACTTCGGAAGTCTGGCAGACTTCCGAAGTCTGTTTATAATGCAAGCATCAAATCAATCGCACGCGGCATGGAGCAAAGATGAATCTTTCGACATCCCAAATCACGGATACAAAATTCAGGAAAATTGCAAAAAAGATTGTTTCCGAAATGAAGCGGCTCGAGGTTCCCGGCGTCGCCATCGGCATCTGGAACAAAGGCAGGGAACACACAGCAGGATTTGGCATCACCAGCGTGGAACATCCTCTACCGGTCACCCCCGATACGCTTTTCCAGACCGGCTCCATCAGCAAGACGTTTACCGGCACCCTGCTCATGATGCTCGCCGAACGCGGCAAAGTGGACCTTGACGCCCCCGTCCGCAAATACCTCAAAGACTTCAAACTGCAGGATGAAGAGGTGGCAAAAAAGGTCACTGTGCGGCACCTGCTCACGCACATGGGCGGATGGGTGGGCGACTACTTCAACGACTTCGGCAACGGCGATGACGCCCTCGATAAAATGGTCAAAGACATCGCCAAACTGACACAAGTCCAGCCGTTGGGAAAAATCTGGTCGTATAACAACACGGGCTTCAACATCGCGGCGCGAATCATCGAAATCGTAACCAGGAAACCCTACGAGCAAGCCGCGCAGGAGATGCTGTTCGACCCGCTGAGTCTGGATATGACCTTCTTCTACCCCAGCGATATTCTCCTCACCCACCGCTTCGTCGTCGGTCACACGAAGGTGAAGGGAAAGGTTCAGGTGGCGCGTCCATGGGCAATTGGCAGAGCAGGCAACGGCGTGGGAGGAGTCGTCAGCACGGTCAAAGATTTGCTCAAGTATGGGCGCTTCCACATGAGCAGCGGGAAGAAAAACGTCATCAGCGGCAAAAGCCTGCGGGCAATGCGCGTTCCTCAGGCAGATGCCGGTCCGCGCGGGATGATGGGAATCACCTGGTTCATCCGGGATGCAGGCAGGTTCAAGGTGTATGCGCACGGCGGCGCAACGAACGGACAACAGGCTTATTTCTTCTTCATCCCAGATAAAGATTTTGCCTGCGCCATCCTGACCAACAGCGATGACGGCGGCATCATCACCGCAGAAATGTTCGGGCTTGTTCTGGAAACCTACTTCAACGTCGAACTTCCGTCACCCGAACCCAGGGAAGTACCTTTGGTGGAACTGAAAGAGCTCGTCGGACGTTATAAGATAGGCACGGAGTGTTTCGACATCAAAGTCAAAGGCAAATACCTCATGTATCACCACATTCCGCTTGGCGGCTTCCCCACACCCGATACGCCGCCCGGCCCAGCCATGCCGCCGATGCGCTTCCAATTCTACGAAAAGGACAAACTCATCGGACTGGACGAACCGCTCAAAGGCGCGCTTGCCGACATAATCCGCGATGAACAAGGGCGCGTGGAATACTTCCGCGTGGGCGGACGTGCGCACAAAAAGATAAAGTAGCCCACCCAATGAAAAGAACGCTTCTTTCCGCCCTGACGCTGATTCTCTCCTTAATTGCCTGCAACTTCCCCGGAAGCGGAGAACAAATCTCTCCTCCCGGCGACGTGCAAACCGCCGCCGCATTGACCGTAGAGGCGCTCCTTCTCACCCCAGCCTCCCCGGCGGCTCCCACCGAACAGGCTGTTCTCCCTATCCTCTCTGCCACAGCCTCCCCCACCGCCGGACCAACCGCCACCATCACCCCTACCTATTCCGTACCCATGCTCCGCCTGCTCGAAAACACCAACTGCCGCAGCGGTCCTGGCACTGATTATCAAATTGTGTACATCTACCTTGTATGGAAAGAACTGGAAATCATCGGCGCATACCCGCAAGAAAACTTCTGGCTGGTCAAATCACCCGAAAGCCCTACAGGCGAATGCTGGTTATGGGGAGGCTCTGTGGAAATCAAGGGCAGTTACTGGAGCGTCCCCAGCGTCACCCCGCCGCCCACAGCGACCAAAGCGCCGCCCGCCGCCCCATCCATTCAAGAGTGGACCTTCAATTGCAACATCGGGCAAATGACAGTTTCCATCCGCTGGACAGACCGCGCCGCTGATGAAAGCGGCTACCGCATCATCCGCAACGACCAGACGGCTGCCGAACTCCCCGCCGATTCCAAATCCTATGCCGAGACCATCCCCTACACATCGGGCGACAAATTCGTCTACTTCGTCGAAGTCTATAACGCCAGCGGCTCTGTGCGGAGCACACCGATACAGTTTACCTGTCCGTAAAAAATACCGTCCCAAAGGCTTGAACGGTTTCATCTGGTTTCTCAAGCAAACCTTCAGGACACTTCCCCTTGTTTTTGAGAAGATATCCAAAACGGGACTTGCGAAACGTGCCGCAAGTCCTGTTATATTTACGCTTCCAGCGCTTCCTTCACCTTCTTTGTCTGCTTGCCGCGCTCCTCGGTGTTCAAAATCCGCTTGCGAATGCGGTAATTTTGCGGCGTGACCTCCAGCAACTCGTCGTCAGCGAGGTACTCGATTGCCTCGTCGAGAGACATTTGACGGGGCGGCGTGAGGCGGATTTCCATATCGCCGCGCGAGGCGCGCACGTTGGTCAAATGTTTCTTCTTGCACACATTCACCGCAATATCCCCGGAGCGTGCATTCTCCCCCACTACCATGCCTTCATACACCTCCACACCGGGACCATAGAACAGCACACCGCGTTCCTCCGCCGACTTCAGAGCGTAGGCGGTTGTGGCGCCAGCCTCCCACGCCACCAGCGAGCCGGTCTGGCGCGTGTTCATTGGTCCAGCCATTTCGTCGTAACCATAGAAGATGGTGTGCATAACCCCCGCCCCGCGTGTGGAGGTAAGGAACTGATAACGGAAACCCAGCAGACCGCGCGTCGGGACGATGAAAACCATGCGCGTCGTGCCTTGACCTGAGTCTTGCATGTCCATCATTTTGCCGCGCCTGCTGCCGAGCATTTCCACCACCACGCCAACGGTTTCGTTGCTGGTTTCGATGTGGACTTCTTCGTAGGGTTCGAGCAGGGCGCCGTCATCCGCCTTGTGGAAGATGACCTCCGGGCGCGAGACCTGAAACTCATATCCTTCGCGCCGCATCGTTTCGATGAGGATGCCCAGATGCAACTCGCCGCGCCCCGAAACCAAGAAGTTCTCCGCCGTGTCGGTTTCCTCCACCCGCAAAGCCACGTTGGTGCGCAGTTCTTCGAACAAGCGCTCGCGCAGTTTGCGGGAGGTGCTGTATTTACCCTCCCTGCCTGCAAACGGCGAGGTGTTCACCCCAAACGTCATGCGGACGGTGGGTTCCTCTACCTTGATGGTGGGCAAGGCGATGGGGCTGTTCGGGTCGGCAAGGGTTTCGCCGATGGCGATTTCCTCCAGCCCGGCGAGCGAGATGATGTCGCCGGCGCTGGCTTCTTCGATTTCGATCTTGTTCAACCCCTGAAAGGTGTAGAGATACTTGGCAGATTCGGGCAGATTGCGCCCGTCGGTGGTAAGGCGCGCCAGCCGCTGACCGGCTTTAATGCGCCCGGCAAAGATACGTCCCACTGCGGTCACACCGCGATAATCGTCGTAGCCGAGCGTGGTGACGAGCATCTGCAGGGGCGCGTCGGGGTCCACTTTGGGGGCGGGGATATATTTGAGGATGGCATCGAAGAGAGGGACAAGGTCTGGTCCGAGGTCTGGGGTGAGACCCGCCCGCCCGGCGGTTGCCTGGGCGTAGAGGACAGGGAAGTCTGCCTGTTCTTCGGTTGCGCCGAGTTCGATGAACAGATCGAAGGTCTCGTTGAGGACGCGGGAGGGTTCGGCGTCCTTGCGGTCAATCTTGTTGATGACCACGATGGCTTTGTGCCCCATCGAGAGCGCTTTCTTGAGCACGAAGCGCGTCTGCGGCATGGGGCCTTCCGCCGCGTCCACGAGCAGGAGTACGCCGTCCACCATGTTCATGACGCGCTCCACTTCGCCGCCGAAATCGGCGTGACCGGGCGTATCCACGATATTGATCTTGATGGGCTTGCCGCCGGCAGGATCGGGGACGGTGATGGCGGTGTTCTTGGCAAGGATGGTGATGCCGCGTTCGCGTTCGAGGTCGTTGGAATCCATCACGCGCTCAGCCACCTGCTGGTTCTCGCGAAAGGTGTGCGACTGGCGCAGGAGTCCATCCACGAGGGTGGTCTTACCGTGATCTACGTGGGCGATGATGGCAATGTTGCGGAGGTCGGTTCGTTGGGTGATCATAGTCTCATAGTCTTCCAGTCAAATGGTCTGATAGTCGGATAACTTGATTTGCGGATAGTCGAAAAGTTCAATGGCTGGATGGTGTATTCGTCTATCAGCCTGTAAGACTTTAGACGATCAGACGAACACACAAAAAATCCCCGACCAAGGTGGCCGAGGACTGCCCTGAGCGTAGTCGAAGGGTCGGCTTGCGGACGGTATTGTATCAGAGGGATGAGGTTTGAGGAAGGGCGTTATTTTTGGCGGAGTATGGCTTTTTCCCAATGATTTAATTGCAATTTGAGACAAGAACTTTCCTGTTTTTGGATACAATAGAAGCATGAAAGAACTCGTCTTCCTTAAACTCGGCGGGTCGCTCATCACGGATAAGACCCAGCCTTTTACTCCGCGTCCAGACGTGATGGACAGTCTCGCCCTCGAGATCAGGATGGCGCTTCAAGCCCAGCCGGAACTGCGTCTCGTCATCGGGCATGGCTCCGGCTCCTTCGGTCATGTCCCTGCCAGCGAATACCGCACGCGCGACGGACTTCCGCCGCGCGCAACCCCTCTTGCCCACCGCGAACGCGACAAAACCGAGGAGAATTACTGGAAAGGCTTTGCCGAGGTCTGGTATCAGGCATCCACTTTGAGCCGTCTCGTGGTGAACGCCCTGCACAAAGCAGGAATGAACGCGATCATCCTTTCGCCTGTTTCCGGCGTGATTGGTAGCGACGGTCGGGTTTTGGCATGGGAAACAACCCCTTTGCGGATGTCGCTTTCGGCGGGCATTACGCCGGTCATCCACGGCGATGTAGTTTTCGACGAAGTACGCGGCGGAACGATTCTTTCGACCGAGGACTTGTTCAGTCACCTTGCGCGCGCCCTTCACCCCGAACGCATCCTGCTCGCGGGACTGGAAGCCGGGGTATGGGCAGATTTTCCCACCCGGACGAAAAAGATCGAAATCATCACACCGGACGCCTTCGAAGAGATCCGCCCAGGGCTGGGCAACGCCGCAGGAGCGGACGTGACCGGGGGCATGGAATCCAAAGTAAAGCAGATGCTGGCTTTGGTACGGGAAACTTCGGTGCGGTCAGTGCAAGTCTTTTCAGGGGACGAGCCTGGCAACCTGACGCGGGTATTGAGCGGGGAAACGATTGGAACGTTAATCACCGCGTAAACTTCAGGACGGGGCAGACCGCAGGGGTACAACAGGCTTCGGCGGGGCTGAGGTCCCGACGTCCCGAACGCCCGCAAAATCCCGAAGATGACAAAAAGGTGACGGAAATCCATTGCTTTTTTGTGAAAATTTTCGATAATAGGAAAGCCAACGTAATGTCCGCCAGACTTCATACAATTTCAATCCACAAAGGAGAAGATATGGCAACCAGGAAAGCCACCAAAACAACCGTTAAGGGGAAAAAGAAAGCGGTAACGCCCGCCCCCAGGAGAAAGACAGCGGCAAAGAAAAACCGATTCCCCTACGCCCCTACGAAACTCAAATTGCTCAAACCTGTACCGTCGGATATCGAGATCGCGCAGGCAGGCAAACTGAAACCCATTTTGCAAATCGCGGAAGAGTTGGGAATCAAAGAAAGCGAACTCGAACTGTTCGGACCCTATAAAGCCAAAATCAAACTGGAAATTCTCAACCGCATCGGCAAGCGTCCGGACGGCAAATACATTGACGTGACCGCCATCACCCCCACGCCGCTGGGCGAAGGCAAGACGACCACGACGGTTGGGCTTTCGCAGGCGCTCGGCGCACATCTCGGCAAAAAGGTGATGACCGTCATCCGCCAGCCCTCGCAAGGACCGACCTTCGGCATCAAGGGCGGCGCAGCAGGCGGCGGCTACAGCCAGATCATCCCGATGGAGGACTTCAACCTGCACCTGACCGGCGACATCCACGCCATCACCGCCGCCCATAACCTGTGCGCCGCCGCGCTGGATGCGCGCATCATGCACGAAGCCAACACCCCCGACGACGACAAACTCTTCGACGCGCTCTGCCCGCCGAACAAAAAAGGCGAGCGCAAGTTCTCGCCATCCATGCTGCGTCGTTTGAAGAAACTCGGAATCAACAAGACCAACCCCAACGACCTGACCCCCGAGGAACGCCGCCGCTTCGCCCGCCTGAACATGGACTACAGCGGGGTGCAGTGGCGCCGCGTCATTGACATCAACGACCGCATGCTGCGCGAGATCACGGTCGGACAGGGCAAGGAGGAGGCGGGCTTCGAGCACAAATCGGGCTACGACATTACTGTTGCCTCCGAAATCATGGCAATCCTCGCCCTCACGACCAGCATCGAGGATATGCGAGACCGCCTTGGGCGCATGGTCGTGGCGCTCGACCGTGAAGGCAATGCCGTCACCGCCGAAGACCTGGGCGTGGCAGGCGCGATGACCGTCCTCATGAAGGACGCCATCAAACCGAACCTGATGCAAACCCTCGAAGGGACTCCCGCCATCGTCCACGCGGGACCATTCGCCAACATCGCCCACGGCAACAGTTCCATCATCGCCGACAAGATCGCCCTCAAACTTGCCGACTACGTTATCACCGAATCGGGCTTCGGCGCCGACATCGGCATGGAAAAATTCATGGACATCAAATGCCGCTACTCGGGTCTCATCCCGCACGTGGTGGTGTTGGTGGCGACCGTCCGCGCGCTCAAGATGCACGGCGGCGGACCGAAAGTGGTGGCTGGCAAACCGCTTGCGCCCGAATACACCGACGAGAATCTCGACCTGCTGCGCAAGGGTCTGCCCAACATGATTCAGCACATCGAGAACGCGCTCAAGTTCGGCGTCAACGTGGTGGTGGCGGTCAACTCGTTTGCCACCGACACCCCCGCCGAAGTGGAACTCGTCCGCCAGGCGGCGCTCGAAGCGGGCGCCATGGACGCGGTGGTCTCCCGTCATTGGATGGAAGGCGGCAAAGGCGCCATCGCGCTGGCAGAAGCGGTCATCAAGGCTTGCGAAAAACCCAGCAACTTCCGCTTCCTCTACGACCTCAACCTGCCCATCAAAGAAAAAATCGAAATCATCGCCCGCGAAATCTACCGCGCCGACGGCGTGGACTACACCCCCGAAGCCGAAGCCAAGATCGAGCAATTTACCAAACTCGGCTTTGGCGACCTGCCGTTGTGCATGGCAAAGACCCACCTCTCCTTCACCGACAAGGCAGAGGTCAAAGGCGCGCCGCGCGGCTTCCGCGTCACCATCAGCGACATCCGCGCCAGCGTGGGCGCGGGCTTCCTCTACCCGCTGCTCGGCACCATGCGCACCATGCCCGGCCTGCCCACCCGTCCCGTCTTCTACGACGTGGATCTCGATCTCAAAACAGGCAAAGTCGTCGGCTTGTTCTAAACGCAACCTGCCAACGTCCCGAAGGGTTGAACCCTTCGGGACGATTCCATAAGACCTTTGGGGCTTTCTTTTCTGTATGCAGAACGCGCAACGCGCCTTATAATCACTTGCATGGATACACAAACGCTGACCATCTCAAACGCCCTGGATGCGCTGGGGCGCGGGACGTTCACGCCTCAGGACTTAGCCGAAGCCTGCTTCGCCCAAATCAACCGCCTCAACCCGACTCTCAACGCCTATATCACCGTCATCCCCCCGCAGGAGGCGCTCGAAGCGCAACAGCCTCCGCTCACCACCGCTCCGCTCTACCGCGCCTTGCGCGGCATCCCCATCGCCGTCAAAGACCTGTTCGACGTGGAGGGAGTCCGCACCACAGCCGGCTCGAAATTCTTCGCCGATCACATCGCCGAACGCGACGCCTTCGTTGTGGAAAAACTTCGCCAGGCGGGCGCGCTCATCAACGGCAAGACCAACACCCACGAGATTGCCCTCGGCATTACAGGAAACAACCCGCATTACGGCACGGCGCGCAACCCCTGGAACATAGAGCGTATTTCTGGCGGCTCCTCCAGCGGCTCTGCCATTGCTGTGGCAACCGGCATGGCGCTGAGCGCGCTCGGCACCGATACGGGCGGCTCGATTCGCATTCCGGCGTCGTTGTGCGGAATCGTCGGTTTCAAGCCCACCTACGGACGCGTCAGCCTGCGCGGCGTTTTCCCCCTCTCCTGGAATCTCGACCATGTTGGTCCGCTGACCAAATGCGTACGCGATGCGGCGATCCTCTTACAGGTCATTTCCGCCTACGACCCGATTGACCCCGCCTCCATCAAAATGCTGGCAGGCGATTATCTCGGTCACCTGATGGACGATGTGGAAGGACGGCGGGTTGCTCTCGGCTCGGGCGACTTCATCGAAACCGCCGACCCGCAAGCGCTGGACGCCGTCCATGAAGCGGCAAAGGTATTCGAGAAGCTGGGCTGTAAAGTGGAAAAGATCAACGTGGATTGGATGCGCGAGGCGGCACTCGCCAACAAGACCATGACCCAGGCAGACGGCGCCGCAGTGCATCGTGACCGTCTGAAGGAACACCCGGAATGGTTCGGAGAGGACATCCGCCGCCGGTTGGAGGAGGGAGCAAAAACGTCTTCGACAGAGTACGTTCTGGCGAGGCAAACCCAGGCGGAGGTCAGGAAAAGATGCGAATTGTTCTTCGAGTCGTATGATTTTCTGCTCACCCCCACCACCCCCGTCGCTGCGCCCGCCATCGAAGGGCATGACGCCGTCGAGCAGGCGGGGCGACTCACACGATTCACCGCGCCCTTCAATCTGGCGGGTTTGCCTGCGCTGTCTGTACCGTGCGGCTTCACAAGCGAAGGCTTGCCTATCGGCTTGCAAATTGTCGCTCGCGCCTGGGGCGATGCCAAGGCGCTGAACGCCGGCTATGCCTACGAACAAGCGACGGAGTGGCATAAGAATTTCCCGAAGACCTGACCGTAGATTGACCAGCCTGACACCGAAGAAACTCCTGCGACAAACCGACGGGTTGTTCGCAACGCAAGCCGCCTGTTCAACCCCTGCCCGCTTCCCGGCGCAAAAACATCTCAGGGGCACACGCCAGGATCGCTCCCCAGGATGAATCCCAAGACTTCCGAAATCTCCAAGTCTTCGGAAGTCTAGTACCCAGGAGCAAACATGACCATCACGTACCCTCCCGAACCCTTCCGCATCAAAGTGACCGAACCCATCCGCCTCATTTCACGCGAGGCAAGAGAAACCGCACTGAAGGAGGCAGGCTACAACCTCTTCGCCCTCAAAGCCGAAGACATTTTCATTGACCTGCTCACCGACTCAGGCACGGGCGCGATGAGTCAGGCGCAATGGGCGGCGCTCATGAGCGGCGACGAGTCCTATGCGGGCGCGCGCTCGTATCACCGCCTCAAAGCTGCGGTAGAAGACATCTTCGGTTTCAAATATTTCGTCCCCACGCACCAGGGACGCGCGGCCGAGAACATCCTCAGCGCGGTGCTGGTCAAGCCCGGCATGTACGTCCCGAGCAACATGCACTTCGATACCACTGACGCCAACATCCGCGCCCGCGGGGGTCACCCGACGAACCTTGTAATTGACGAAGCCTTCGACCCGGCAACCCCACACCCGTTCAAGGGCAATATGGACATCGCCAAACTCAAAGCCTTCATTGCCCAATACGGACGCGAGAAAATCCCGTTCGGGATGATCACGGTCACGAACAACGCGGGGGGCGGACAACCCGTTTCGATGGCAAACCTCAAACAAGTGGCAGATGTCTACCACGAGAAAGGAATTCCATTCTTCATTGACGCGGCGCGCTACGCCGAAAACTGCTACTTCATCCAGCAGCGGGAACCCGGCTATGAGTATGTCTCCGTCAAAGACATCGCCCGCGAAATATTCTCGCTCGCCGATGGCATGTGCATGTCCGCCAAGAAGGACGCCATCGTCAACATTGGCGGATTGCTGTGCATGAACGACGAGACCCTTTTCGGCAATGTGAAAAACGAACTCATTCTGCGTGAGGGCTTCCCCACCTACGGCGGACTGGCGGGTCGTGATCTCGACGCAATGGCGGTCGGTCTCTACGAGGGGCTGGATGAAGCCTATCTCGCCTACCGCCTCCACCAGACCGCCTACCTCGCTTCCCGCCTGAACGAGGCGGGGATTCCCACCATTCAGCCCGCAGGCGGACACGCCGTCTACGTGGACGCGCGCGCCGTCCTGCCGCACATCCCGCAGGGCGAGTTCCCCGGTCAGGCGCTGACCGTCGAACTGTACCGCGAGGGCGCCATCCGCGGCTGTGAGATCGGCTCGGTCATGTTCGCGCATCCCGATCCCGAAACGGGCGAGATGCTCTATCCCAGGCTGGAACTGCTCCGCCTTGCCATCCCGCGCCGCACCTACACCCAAAGCCACATGGATTACACAGCCGAGTCGCTGACAAACATCAAAAGCCGCGCCGAAAGCATTCGCGGCTACAAATTCACTTACGCCCCTGAATTATTGAGACATTTCACCGCGCGTTTCGAGCCGCTCTAGGTCTTTCACCGCGAAGAGATGAGGTCCGCGAAGAATTTTTAAAAATGTCTTTGCGGTTAAACTTGGACGATGACCCGCCGGCTTTGATCGCTGGATCACCATAGTGAGGAACCGTGATAGACGATATCTACTCTCTTTTCCCTGAAACCTACGAATCATCCCGCGAACGATTTCGAGGCTATCAGCCAACCATCCAATCCATGTGGACTGGGGCGGGATTGTTTCAACACAAACTCGCCGGCGACGAAGACCTGACCATTGACTGGATTTATTCCGACGCGACAAAAACCAACCAAAAGGTTTTCATCTTAACCACCGGCGAACACGGCGTGGAGGGCTATGTCGGCTCGGCGATGATGCAACTCTTCATCGAAAAGTATCTACCCAAACTCGATCCGCGCACAACAGGCATTTTGCTCGTCCATGCCATCAACCCGTGGGGAATGAAATACCATCGCCGCGGTAACCGCGACAACATTGACCTCAACCGCACTTTCCTCTGGGATGTCGGTCACGACCCGTTCTTCAACCCCGAATACGACAAAATTGCTAAATTCCTCGATCCCGGCACGGCAATCAAAAGCAGGCTTTTGGACGATATTGGCTACACGCTAAACTTACTCGGACACATTGCCCGCATGGGCATGAGAAATTTCCGTTACGCCCTCCTGCTCGGACAATACCGCCACCCCCATGGTTTGTATTATGGCGGGACAAAGCGTCCCGAAGAGACTCAGACACTCATGAATCTCTACAAACAGATGATGAGTTCCTACGACCAAATCCTGCACCTGGATATGCACACCGGCTACGGGCCGCGTTACCAAATGAGCCTGGTCAACTCCGCCCTGGACAAAAACCCCTCGGAGTATTACGAAAAGCGCTTCCACTATCCGCTCGTGGTTGCCGCCACCGCCGACGAATTCTACGCCATCCGCGGCGACATGGTGGATTATGAGTACGCCCTTTGGCAAAATGAATTCCCCGACAAGCGGTTCTTCGCCACCGCATTCGAGTTTGGCACCCTGGGCAACACGATGTACGGCTTGTTTCACAGTCCGCGGGTAATGGTACACGAGAATCGCGCTCATTGGCACGGCGCAAGGAACGAACAACTGCTGGCAAGAGCAAAGCAGGGATTTGAAGAATTGTTCAATCCGTCTGCCTTGGAGTGGAAGCGAAAAGCGGTCAGGGATGCCGAGCGGGCGTTTGATGGCATTTTGTCTGCGGAGGGATACATCCAGCCCCAATTTGCGATTTTGTAATTGACACACGCACTTTTCCGCTGTAAACTCTCCTTACTCCGATGGGGAGTAGCCCCCGAACAGGTTTCGGGTCTGGCAGTCGTCAAGACGGAAAGAGATTTCCCGGCTGCCTGGATGAAAGCGCAAGACCATCGCCTTCGAGGCGGTGGTTTTTTCTTTTCCCCCGCCTCACACGAGAAAAGAGAATAGCCATGTCTACAAAATCCGTCTTGCGGAGGTATTGGAAACCCGCCCTCGCCACAGGCGCGGGAGGCACTTCCATTCTGATTTGGCTCGAGGAGATTCTCGCCATCTGGCTGGATATTGTTGCAGTTCTGGCGGTGCTTCTCCTGGCGGGTCCCATTCTGCTGTTCAACCATTTCGTGCTCAAATCAGCCACACCTCGAAAAGAAGACATAACTGACATACAGCACAAAGTCCGACGCTAGAAAGCGTCTCTTACGCAGGCATAAGGGACGTTCTCTAACGTCCACATGCTTATCCCGAATTCAAGTAACGAAACAGGAGTTCAACATTAATCATGAAGCAAAGTAATTACTGGCACACCAAAAACAAAGAAGAGGCGTTTGCCGAACTCAATAGTACAAAATCAGGTCTCAGCCAGAAAGAGGCGGAGGCAAGGCTGGCAAACTATGGACCGAACGAGATTCAAGCCGCGCATCGCATCTCGCCGTGGGAAATCCTGCTCGAGCAGTTCAAGAATGTGCTTATCCTCATCCTGCTGGGCGCAACCGCCATTTCGTTCTTTCTCGGTCACGGCGTCGAATCCATCGTCATCGCGGTGATCGTGCTGTTTGCTGTGGTTCTGGGATTCGTACAGGAATATCGCGCCGAACGCGCCATTGACGCTTTGCGCCAGATGGCGGCGCCGATGGCAACTGTGCTGCGCGATGGCGAAGAAATGAAAATCCCGGCGCGTGAGGTGGTACCTGGAGACGTTGTCATTATCCATACCGGAGACCGCATTCCCGCCGATGGACGCTTGATCGAATCAATTAATTTGCAAATCGAAGAAGCGGCATTGACCGGTGAATCGGTGCCGGTTGAAAAACACACCGACCCGCTTCCGACTCAAGACCTGCCTGTGGGCGACCGCAAGAACATGGTCTACGCTGGGACCGCCGCCACCTACGGGCGCGGACGCGCCTTGATCGTTGCAACCGGCATGCAAACCGAGTTCGGCAAAATCGCCCAACTTCTGCAAACCATCGAAACAAGCAAGACGCCGTTACAGCAAAATCTCGACAGGGTCGGAGCCGTTTTGGCACGCGCGGCATTTGTGGTCGTTGCCATCATTGTTGCACTCGGTCTTCTGCGCGGACAGCCCTTCATCGAAATGCTCATCTTTGGCATTGCGCTGGCAGTGGCAGTAGTGCCAGAGGCGCTGCCGGCAGTAGTAACCATCTCGCTTGCCATCGGCGTACAGAAAATGGTCAAGCGCAATGCGCTCATCCGCCGCCTGCCTGCAGTGGAGACGCTTGGTAGCACATCGGTGATTTGCTCCGACAAAACCGGCACCCTCACCAAAGATGAAATGACGGTACGCAAAATTTACGTGGCAGGTCAGGTCTTCGATGTGAGCGGGTCCGGATACGCGCCCGAAGGTCATTTCTCCATCAACGGCGGCTCTCCCAGCGAAATCAGCAGCGAATTGAAACAACTGCTCACCGCCGCCGTACTGGCATCGGACGCAAAACTCATCCGCAAAGGAAATAACGGCTCGCCCGGCGATTGGGACATCAAAGGCGATCCGACGGAGGGAGCGCTCGTCGTCGCGGCAGCCAAGGCAGGGGTCCAGAAAGAAGCGTTGGACGAAACCTGCCCGCGCGTGCAGGAAATCCCCTTCACGTCCGAATCCAAGCGCATGACCACCCTTCATCAAACCAAAAACGGCATTGTGGCATACACCAAGGGCGCACCTGAAATCATTCTGGAAAACTGTGAATTCATCCTGACAGCAGATGGCGTAAAAAAGCTGGATGACAACGCCCGAAAACAAGCGCTGGATACGGCGCAGAACTTTGCCAGTCAGGCTTTGCGTGTGCTTGCCGTCGCTCCAAAACCAGACGCGAAACTTGAAACTGCACAAACCGACATGATCTTCCTCGGGCTGACCGGCATGATTGACCCGCCGCGCCCTGAAGCAAAGCAAGCCATTGCCACCTGCGAAGAGGCTGGCATCCGCGTGGTGATGATCACGGGCGACCACCCTCTCACCGCGCAGGCGGTGGCGCGCGAACTCGGTTTACTCAAGACCGGGCGCGTGGTCACCGGCGCAGAACTGGATGCCATCTCCGACGAGGATTTCAAACGCGAAGTGGAAACCATTGACGTGTATGCGCGAGTCTCACCGGCTCATAAGTTGCGCGTGGTGACGGCGTTACAGGCAAACAACCACATTGTCGCCATGACCGGCGACGGCGTGAACGACGCGCCCGCCCTCAAGAAAGCGGACATCGGCATTGCCATGGGCATCACCGGCACGGACGTGACCAAGGAAGCCGCCGCCATGACCCTGACCGATGACAACTTCGCCTCCATCGTCGCGGCAGTGGAAGAAGGGCGCGGCGTGTTTGGCAACATCAAGAAATATCTGATGTACCTGCTTTCGTCGAACATTGGCGAAATCGGTCTGATGGCTGGCTCCGCGCTGCTCGGCTTGCCTTTGCCGCTGACCGCCGTGCAAATTCTCTACGTCAACCTTGCCACCGACGGTCTGCCTGCCCTGGCGCTTTCGGTGGACCCGCCCGAAAGGGATTTGATGAAGCGCAAGCCGCGCAACCCGCGCACAGGTATCTTCACCCGTCCAGTCGTTGCGCTGATGGTTGCAGGCGGACTATGGTCCGCGCTGGTCAATTTGGGGCTGTTTATTTGGGCGATGAATTCGGGGCGCAGCATTGAAGAGGCGATGACAATGACGTTCGTTTCGCTGGTGCTGATTCAGTTCTTCAAGGCTTATAACTTCCGCTCAGATCGTCATTCCGTGTTCACCCGCCCCTTCGAGAACAAATGGCTGAACAGGGCAATCTTGTGGGAAGCCATCCTGCTCCTGCTCATCGTGTACGTTCCCGCCCTGCACGAGCCGTTCAGCACCTTCAGCCTGCCGCTGATTGACTGGGTGATCATCTTTGCCCTCTCACTGACCATCTCTCCAGTACTCGAGTTCGTCAAATGGATGGAACGCAAGGGCTGGCTGGGCAAAATGGAGGCGTGAGTCAGAGCGTCATGGCGCACCCATCCGCGCGCGGATCGCTCCCGCCACACAACACGCCCGTCTGTGGGTCGCGCAGGATGACCTGACCGCGCCCGAACAAGGCGCGTTCGTAACCGCTCACCTCATACACTGGATGTCCCATCGTTCGCAGGGCATCCAGTGTTTCTTTTGGCATGCCCTCTTCGATGGCAACTCGTCCGCCTGCCTGCTCCGCGTCAATGCAAAAGCGCGGCAGGTCGAGGGCAGATTGAGGGTCGAGTGCCGCGTCGTGGAGCGCGGAGAGGACTTGCACGTGTCCCTGTGGCTGCATGAATCCGCCCATGACGCCGTAGGAGGCGTAGAGGGATTCTCCTTCACCCCTGTCCCCTCTCCCAGGGGAAGAGGGGGGTCGATTCACCATTGCAGGAATGATGGTGTGATAGGGTCGCTTGCGAGGCGCGAGGCAGTTGGGATGGCTCGGGTCGAGACTGAAGTTATGTCCGCGGTTTTGCAGGGTGAAGCCCCAGCCCTTCGGCACGATGCCCGTGCCAAAGCCCATGTAGTTGCTGTTGATGAACGAACAGGCATTACCCCATTGATCCACCACGCTGAGATAGACCGTGCCAGAGGAGGCGGCAGGCGCGCCGCGCTGCGGGTCAGGCATGGCGCGTTTCGGGTCAATCAATTTGCGGCGCTCGCTTGCATACTCCTTCGAGAGCAGTTCCGCTATCGGGATGTTCGCAAAGGCGGGGTCTGCCACATACCATTTGGCATCGGCAAACGCCAGGCGCAGGGCTTCGATCATCAGGTGCATCTTTTCGGGCGATAAAACATCGAGCGATGCCAGGTCGAAGCCTTCGAGGATGTTCAACGCGATGAGCGCCGTGATACCCTGTCCATTCGGCGGACATTCGTACACGCGTAAGCCGCGATACTCCACCGAAATCGGATTTTCCCACGTGGACGTATGTGCCGCGAGGTCTTCTTCCGACATACACCCGCCCGCCTCTTTGATTACGCCAACAATTGCCTCTACAATCGGACCTTGATAAAACCCGACAGCGCCGCGCTCCGCGACGAGTTTGAACGTGCGCGCCAGCCCAGGGTTGCGGAAGAGTTCGCCCGCCCTCGGCGCGCGCCCTTCGATGGTCAACTCATGACCGTTCAATGCGGACTTCAACTGCCTCTCCGCGCCGCGCGCCCAAAAGTGAGCCGTGATGGGCGCGACGGGAAAACCATCTTCGGCGAGGCGAATGGCGGGCGCGAGGATGTCAGCCATCGAAAGCGAACCATGCTTTGCAATCAGGTCACACCAACCTGCGCACGCGCCAGGGACGGTCACGGTATGCGCGTGGAACGGAGGCAAGGCTTCAGCGAGGAGTCCTTCGTTCTTTAGCCGATCCAGCGTCAGGGCGGCGGGAGCGCGCCCCGAGCCGTTGAGGGCGGTCACCTGTCCCGTATCTGCAGAATAGTAGAGGGCGAACATGTCGCCGCCGATCCCAGTCGAAGTCGGCTCGGTCACGTTGAGCGCAGCAGCGGCAGCGACGGCGGCGTCGGCGGCATTGCCTCCCCTGGCAAGGATTTCGAGACCTGCGGCAGTGGCGAGCGGCTGAGACGTGGCGACGATGCCCTTACGGGAGTAAACGGGCGAACGGCGGGAGGTGAAGGAAAGCTTGACCATGAGGGACTCCTTTCGGGGGACAGTGGAAAGCGGACAGTGGATGGTAGACCGTAGTCCATCGTCCACGGTCTGTCAGAAGTATACCCCCTCCAATGAGGTGGGGGATGAAACCTGCGGATATGTGTCCATCGTAGGATCCGATAATTGTGTTCGCTACAGGGAGAAACTAAAGAAAATTCAAAATACATCAAAAATTCCAATGTTTATCTATCTGAAAATTAATTTTTCATAATTTACTATTGACATTTTGAATGTGATGTTTATAATAGTCAAAATTTCATGAGTGAAATTGAAGTTTTATACCAAGAACCCAATAAATTTGAGGCAACATGCAAAATCAACCCAAACCCCTTCCCGATAACTGGGCGCGCCGATTCTTTACGATCTGGACCGGTCAGGCATTCTCGCTGTTTGGTTCTGCTCTGGTTCAGTTCGCGCTCGTTTGGTGGCTGGCACAGGAGTCCGGCTCCGCGACCGTCCTCACGCTGGCGATGCTTGCTGGACTCCTCCCGCAAATCCTGCTGGGACCGTTCGCCGGCGCTCTCGTGGACCGCGGCAACCGCCGCCTGATCATGATCGCTGCCGACGCGATGATCGCGCTCGCCACGCTCGTCCTGCTTTACTTATTCATCACGGATCAAGTGCAGGTCTGGCACGTGTACACCATCATGGCGATCCGTTCGCTCGGCGGCGCGTTCCACTTCCCCGCCATGTCTGCCTCCACCCCGCTGATGGTGCCGAAGGAACAGTTGACGCGCATCAACGGTCTCAACCAGACACTGCAGGGACTCAATACCATCTTCGCGCCTCCGGTCGGAGCGCTGCTCATCAGCGCATTTTCAACCGAGAGCGTGTTGATGATAGACATCGCCACAGCCGCGCTTGCCATTCTGCCTCTTCTGTTCATCCCGATCCCGCAGCCGGTACGCAAGGCAGAACAAGCCGGAACCGAAAAGAAAAGCCTACTGCAGGATGTCCGTGAAGCGCTTGCCTACATCCGTGCCTGGCCCGGGCTGATGGCGATCCTTGGGATGGCCTTGATCATCAACGGGCTGCTCAATCCCGCATCCGCATTGATGCCGCTCCTCGTCACCAAGTATTTCGGCAAGGGCGTGCTGGAACTGGGCTTCATTGACACAGCCTTCGGCGTCGGCATGATCGCCGGCGGCGTCATCTTGAGCGCGTGGGGCGGCTTCAAGCGCAAGGTGGCGACTGCCATGCTGGGCATCACCGGCATCGGCGTCGGGATCTTGCTGGTCGCCGTCGCGCCGCCGCAACTCTTCCTGCTCGCGCTGACGGGCATGGCGATTGCTGGCATCGCGAATCCCATTGCCAACGGATCGCTGTTCGCCATCGTGCAAACGGTCATCACGCCGGAGATGCAGGGACGCGTGATGAGCCTGATCATGACGTTTGCCACCGCCATCACGCCCCTCAGCCTGCTCATGGCTGGACCGATCTCCGACTCCATCGGCATCCGCGCCTGGTTCTGGATCGGAGGCATTGTCACCGTCCTCATGGGCGTCGGCGGATTCTTCTCCCGCGCGGTGATGACCGTGGAGGACAATCATCGGAACGAACCGGCAGAGTCGCAACTCTCCGCCGTCACAACGGATTAGAATTTTTCTCCTCCCTGCATGTGAAAAGCCCGGTCATAAGTGAGTCGGGCTTTTCCGTATGTAAGCGCTCTCGACTGTCAACCTCCTGCGCGGTCACCGGGGAAAATCCGCGTCATTTCTGGACTCAGGCTTGATGCCGCCCGGAAAACGTGACTTTCGTCCCCATTTTGTTCCACATTCCTCCTCATTCAAAATCCTGCCGGTAAACCGCCCCCGTATCTGGTACTCTAGATTAACGTCATAAAAGATGAGCAAACCAGTGTCCGATGAACAAAACCTTCTTCAACGCGCCTCCCGTCTGGAAACCCAAGCCCTGGCGGAAATTTACGACACCCACAGCCCGGGAATTTACCGCTATGCCATGCGCCTGCTCGGTGATATGACTCTGGCTGAGGAGTGTGTTGCAGAGACGTTCGTCCGTTTTTTGAAGTCGCTGCAGGAGCAGCGCGGTCCGCGGGACAACCTTCAGGCGTTTCTCTACCGCATCGCCCACAACTTGATTGTGGATACCTACCGCAGACGCGACCAGGAGAAGGCGTCAGAGTTGAGTGATGCTCTTCGGAGCGAGGCAGATGTCCCTGAGGAAGAGGCGGCGCGACACATCCGCCAGGAAGAGATCCGTAAAGCAATCCGCCGTCTCACACCCGATCAACAGCTGGTTATTTCGCTCAAATATCTGGAAGAGTGGAGTAACGAAGAGATTGCAAGGACGTTGAGAAAGCCCATTGGCGCGGTCAAGGCGCTTCAGCACCGCGCTTTGAGAAGTATGTACAGGCTGTTGAAAGAAAAGAGTTGACATGAAAGAGCCACAGGAACTGGAGAAGTTCGTCCGACAGCGGCTGGAGGAGATTCGGGCCGTGCCGCCGCGTGACCCGCACATGGCTTCACGCGGGCGCGCCCAGTTTTTGAGCCGGGCAGTATCTGCCGCGCCGCTTCTACGTCAGAAAGGGTGGATTTTCGATTTCAGAAAGGAGCGATATGCCATGAACGTGTTACTCTCCATCCTTGTCATTGCCGGACTGTTGTTCGGCGGAAGCGCGACGGTTGTCGGCGCGGCGCAGGACGACCTGCCAAACGAACCGCTTTACGCGCTCAAAACGTGGAGCGAAGATTTCAGCCTGCAGTTGCAAAACAGCCCAGAGGCGAAGGTTGACCGCCTGATGGAACTGACACAGATCCGTATCCACGAAATGACGCAGTTGACCGAAGAGGGTCAGCCGATTCCCGACCAGCTGAGAGTGCGGCTCGAAAAGCACATCCAGCAGGCGCTGCAACTGTGCGCCCAAATGGATGACCCCGCCATGGAGCGCGCGTTATTGCAAGTCCGTGAGCAGCTCGTCTTGCAGGTTGAGGAAATGACGCAACTGCAATCCCGCGCGCGGGAGCAGGCGTTTCCTACCGCACAGCAACAGATCCAGATCATGAATCAGACTCAAACGATGCTTCAACAACGCCTGGAAGTAGCGGACGAAGGTTTGCAGAACCGCGAGTTGTTCCGCGAGCAGGCGCAGAATGGCTTCCAATTTGGGCAGGAGGAAGACTTTGTCCCGCCGGAAGAGGACGGAAACGGTGAGCAAAACGGTCAACCCGACGCGTTCCCCAGTGAACCAAGCCCTGCACCGGGCGAATCGGGGAATCCCAGCCCAAGCCCGGACCCTGCGCCAAACCCATCACCCAACCCAACCCAGGGTGGTCATGGAGGCAACGGTAACGGCTCAGGCGGAGGCGGTAAACCGTAAGCAGAAAGGACGCTCCCAGCCTGCCAGCGGGGAGCGTTTTTACTTAATCACCGTCCCGAAGGTTTGGATTGTAAAACACCTTGATTTACAAGAACCTTCGGGATGTTTTGCGTAAGTTAAGTTAATCATCCCCAGCCCCTTCGCCGCCTTCGTGTTCCTGCCCCGTAGGATGGCATCTCATACAATCCTGGAAATTTGAAATACCTTCCTCGAGGTGTTCCGAGCGGATTTTTGTCTCGTTGTGTTCATGGCAACCGTAACAGGTGTACGTGGTGAAACCAGACGGGTGACAGGTAGCGCAGGTTGCGCCGCCGCCGTGATTCAATGGGAAGGCATGTGGACCATTAAACTGTGCCGGCGCCCATGCTGCCGTGTTGTGACAGGCGGCGCAGTCTGTGTCAAATAAGCCCGCATGAAAGGCAGGCTCGGCG
Organism: Chloroflexota bacterium; assembly: GCA_013388685.1. Classification (GTDB taxonomy): domain Bacteria; phylum Chloroflexota; class Anaerolineae; order Anaerolineales; family Villigracilaceae; genus Defluviilinea. The sequence continues at coordinate 54,624 of JACAET010000059.1, forward strand.
TGGCAGGCAACACATGCGGTGGACAATCCCTTGAACTGCCCGCCCGTATGACAGCGCTCACAAGCCACGTTCACATGCGCGCCGGTCAGCGGGAAATTACTGCGACTGTGATCGAAGGTGGCGTTCTCCCAATCCGACGGGTTGTGACAGGCGGCGCAGTCCGTACCCAATTGACCGTTGTGTTCGTCATCCTGGCGATGACAGGAGTAGCAGTCTGTGGGCGTGCCTTTGAATACATTGTTACGGTGGCAGGATTCACACGCCACACTGGCATGTTTTCCCTCAAGTTTGAACGCGGCAAGGTTGTGGTCGAATTTAGCGGGCGTCCAGCCGTCCACCGAATGGCAAAGGGCGCAATCCCTTCCCAAACGACCCTCATGCGGCTCGTCGTTGAAATGACAGGTAAAACAATCCTGAGGCGCCTCGGCAAAATCTACCAGCGTGCGGGCATCCACGTGACATTTCACACACGTCACGCCCTCATGCTTCCCCCTCAACTTGAATGCAAAATTGTTGTGATTCAGACCCGTCACGAGACTGTCCACCCCATCGTGACAATCCAGGCACGCCGAACCAAATGACAATACATGCCCCGTCATGAAACCCAGATCCATTTGACGATGACAGGTATCGCAGGTTTGCAGATCGAATGTGGAAATATCAACGGTATGACAATCGGAACAAACGAACGCTTCCCGCGCGACCTTGAACTGGTGCCCTTTCAAGGAAAATCCCACCGCCTCATGCGGAAATGCCATACCGTTCATCTCCGTCAGGCTGGCATCTGCGCCGCGGTGTTCGGGGTGACAAAAGCGGCAGCGCAGATCCGGCTGATCGGTCAGCAGTGAACCGTGCAGTGTGGCAACATCCTTCATCTGAACCGCAATGTTCCCGTGACAAACCACACACCGATCTTCCATGCGGGCAGATTCCCAGGGAGCCGTGTGGCAGGCTTTGCAGTTGCCGCCGGTCTCGGCATGAGAAGTAACGCCGCCCAGCATCTCTCCGTTTTGTGCGTTCAACGGTCCGGGGCTATACAACACACCGCCCTGAGCATAGACGTAGCCCGCAATGACCAGGGTGGTGATGAACGCCGCGAGAACTCCCAACCCCGAGAAACAACCCAAACGACTCGATGCGCGCATTTGCCCTCCCGCTATGATGTGATCGTGAAATTCGAGCTCCTACTTGCCCCAGCCTTGAGGCGTATGGCAAGCCGCACAATCGGTACCTTTCTCACCATTGTGCTTATCGTTGTGGCAGGCAACACATTGATCGGGTGTGCCTTGATACACTCCATTCTGGTGACATTTTTTGCAATCCAATTTGGCGTGTTTGCCCTCAAGCGGAAAACCGGTCTTATCGTGATTAAAGTTCGCATTGCCCCAGCCATTGGGCGTGTGGCAGGAGTCGCAGTTCGTGCCGAATTGACCGTTATGCTTGTCGTCCGAAGCATGGCAGGCATAACAATTGGAGGGTGTTCCGGCATAACCATTCGAATGACATGTCTTGCATTGTACCCCGGCATGCTTGCCGGAGAGAGGAAAACCGGTATTGTTATGGTTGAAATTCACGTCCGACCAGCGGGTCGGTTTGTGGCACGAACCGCAATCTGTTCCGAACTGTCCGTTGTGCTTGTCATTGCCGGCATGACAGGCGTAACAGTTCGAGGGCGTACCTTTGAAGACGCCGTTGGAATGACATTTTTGACACGTCACGCCCGAATGTGAACCAATAAGCGGGAAACCGGTTTTGCTGTGATCGAACGTGGCGTTTTTCCAACTGCTTGTATTGTGGCACGCCGAACAAACGGTTCCAAATTGACCGTTGTGGGCGTCATCGGACGAGTGGCACGCCACACATTCCCTGGGCGTTCCTTTGTAAACGCCGTTCACATGACAGGCAGTACAGCGCACCCCGCTATGAGCCCCGGCAAGCGGAAAACCGGTACGGCTGTGATCGAAATTCACGTCCTTCCAGGAGACCGGACTATGGCAGGCGCCGCAATCCGTTCCGAACTGACCGTTATGCTTGTCATCCGAAGCGTGACAGGCAAAACAATTGGAAGGTGTTCCCTTGAATCTGCCGTTGGCATGACAGGAGGAACAGGCGGCTCCCTGATGCGCGCCAATCAACTTGAAACCTGTCTGACTGTGGTCGAAATGAACATCCTTCCAGTCGAATGGATTATGGCACTTGGCACAATCCATCCCCATCTGTCCCTGATGAACATCCACATGGCAGGAAGCGCAAGCCGTCGGCGTATCGTTGAAAGCAAGGCTCTTGTGGCACGCCGAACAGGCGACATTCGTATGTTTGCCGACTAATTTGAAAGCAGTCCGGGAGTGATCGAAAGTGACATCCTGCCAGGTTGTCGCTTTATGACACGAGGCGCAGTTCGTCCCTAAAACACCCTGATGCGGATCATCCTGCTGATGACAGGAGAAGCAATCGGAGGGCGTTCCCTTGAAGATTTTGTCGGTGTGGCAGGCGTTACAGGCAACATTGAGGTGGGCTTCGGTCAGTTTGAACGCTGAACGGTTATGATCGAATTGGGAGGGGCTCCAGCCCTGGGTCGTATGGCAGGAAGCGCAGTCCGTTCCCAACATGCCCTGATGCGGCTCATCCTCCAAATGGCAAGAGGCGCAATCCTGCGGCAGCATACGAAAATCCACCAGGCTGCGACCGTCGTGGTGACATTTCACGCATCCAACGCCCGCATGTTGACCGGTCAATTTGAATTGAAAGGCATCATGGTTGAAATCGGTCAACATGCTGTCGTAACCGTTGTGACAATTCAGACACGAATCTCCATAGGCAAGGACATGGGCAGTCATAAACGCCCGATCTTGTTCGGCATGGCAGGATTCACAGGTCTTCATATCGAACGTGGTGACATCGTTGCCGTGACAATCCTCGCACTTGAACGGTACATTCTCCGCTTTGAACTGGTGCGCCGTCAGAAAATATCCTGATATATCGTGAGGATACTTCCACCCTTCGATCTCGGTCAGGGAGGCGGTCTCCCCGCGGTGTTCGGGGTGGCAGGCGCGGCATTCCGCCGTCGGGTCAATCGCATACATGCGCCCATGCGGCGTCATCAAATCCTGCATTTGAGCAGGGAGAGCCTGATGGCAAACCACACAACGATCCTGCATGGTTTGATCTTCCCACGGGGCAACGTGACAAGCGCTGCAAGCGCCGGCAATCTCGGCATGAGAATGAACGTTTCCCAGCAGATCGCCAACCACAGCATTGAGCGCCCCCGGACTAAACATCTGTCCGCCGCTGGCCGCGGCAAATCTCACGATGACAAAAGCCGTGATCAGCGCGGCAAAGATACCTGTAAATGAAAAACAACCCAGGCGGGCGCGTCGCATCTCCTCGCTCCTTTCGTTCCGGTCACTTTAAGAACGTCGCGTAATACAAAGCCGCTCCAATATGGACAAAAGCAGAGACAAATAACGCCATGCCAATCGGAATATGGATGGTGTGCCAGAGCGCCAGCAAACGCCGCGCCTGCTTGAGCGCCTCCTGTGAGAGCGTTCCTTCGATCTCCAGCCCGTCCATTGTCCGCGGAATACGTGTGAAAATATAACGCCCAATGAAGCCGCTAACCACAATAATCACTGTCAGCAGTGTCGTTGCCCCCGCAAGACCATGAAATTTCCACGACGAGTGGAGCAAAACCATATAGGGACCCACCAGCCCGGTGAAAATATGGAACTGGAGCCACGCCGACATCCTCCCCCACCGCACGCTCCGGCTGCGTTTGCGCAGGCTGTATAACACCTCTGTCATCAGCATAAGAACAAAACCAACGATCCCCATGCCGTGACCAAACACATCGCTTGCAGGAGGAATTTGGCGTGTAAAGACAACCACAAAACCGTACATCCCTGTAATCAGTAGCATCGTCAAAAAAGCCAGCCAAAGTTCTTTGTTTCCTCTGAGCATGAGACCTCCAGATTATGCCTGCCGGGGGCTTTTCGTCAGCCAAAAATCCGCAATCACATCGCTCACCCTCGCCTGTGGGGCAAGCAGACGCTCCCGTATCGGCGAAATATCCACCCCTTCCGAAATGATCTTCTCGAGCGGAAAAGAAAGTTTCTGGTCGCCCATGACCACCGCGCCCATCAGAGTTCGTTCACCCACCAGCAACCGCAGGCGGTTCACATCGAATCCCGTCTGGGCAACGATGGCTTCCGGCACCTGACGCCAGGTCTCACTGTCGCCTCTGGCAATACCGACCAAGTCGTCGTCACGCCCCCCACCTACCATACCGATAATGGTTGTCGTCAAACCTGCCAGGCGAGTCACATTAAACGGTATGATTTTTCGATAAGCCGTACGCTTCCCTGCCATGTTCAGCCCTGCCGCATACCCCTGCTGGCGGGCGGGTCCCCACAGGCTGTCCAGCACCGACCGTCCGCTGGCAGGATCATATACCTGCGCCACATCCCCAGCCGCATAAATCGCGGGATCGTTTGTCTGCAGATACTCATTCACCAGGATGCCCCGCTCAAACTCCAGCCCAGCCTGCTTCGCCAACTCCAGCCGCGGACGAATCCCAATCGCATACGCCACTAGATCGCACGTCAGCGTCTTTCCATCCACCAGGCGGACTCCGCTCACGCGCCCCTTCCTTCCGAGAACTTCCGCAACCTCCGAATGGAAGTGTAGTTTTACGCCATCTTCCTCCAAACGACGTTCCACAATCCGCGATTCCTGCTCATCCAGCACAGTGCCCCAATAGCGGTCGCCGCGCAGTAAATAATGCACCTTGACCCCGCGGGCGATGAACCCTTCCACCATTTCGAGCGCCGTAATCCCGCCGCCCACCACAACCGCCGTCCTGCCGCGCCGTGCATGTTTCAAAAACGCCTTGGCATCTTCAAGATGATCCAGTTTGAGAACGCCGTCCAATTCTGCACCGGGCACTTTCAGGGGCGCCGCCTGCGCCCCCACCGCCAACAACAGACGGTCATAGGACAGCGAAATTCCTCCTTCCAGGTCGAGACCGCGCGTTTCGCGCAAAATTCTATTTACTCTGCCTTTGAGGTAACGGAATTTCATCTTGCGATAAGCGCTTGCCGTGCGCGGAAAGAGAGCCTTATCGTGCAGTTCACCGGTCAGATAATAGGCAAGACCAGGGCGCGAATAAAAACCATGCGGGTCATCCCCAATCATAATGACCTCCCCCTCCCGATCCAGAGAGCGAATCGCCTCGATGGCGGCAATTCCCGCCACGCCGGAGCCAACGATCACATACCTCATTGTCCCCCTCCCGTGAATAAATCGGTTTTCTCGAACCTCAACACTCCGCGCGGACAACGCGTCACGCACTCGCCACAGGTCAGGCACTGGCTGTGAACCACCGGAGCGCCCCTCCAGGCGTGGGCGCGCACATCAATCCCGACGGGACAGTTGTATGAACAAATTCCGCATTGTACACAACGCGCGGCATCGGGCACCACATGTCCCGCAGCAAGAACCGTATGACGGTCAGCATCGCGCCGAAAAAATCCCAGGTAGGTCATCACTTTGTAGTCGTCTTTCTTATCGAAAAGTTTCGGCTTGTAACCAAAACTTATTATGGGACAAAAAATTTAACGTTTCCAATGCCAAAGGTAATTTCGAACTTACAAAAATGAAACCTTATCATCCCACAAATGTCCTCCACCTTTTGTACCATAACGATATAGCCGTTTTACAGCGGCGAAGCAGTCGGTCGTATGTTTTTAGAAATCCATTGACACAGTCGGCGTTCTCTTGCACCGGCAGGGACGTTACACTTGCCCTCCCACTCCGCTTCGCTTCGGGGATGCTTCGCAATGGCGGGCATGCGCCAGGGGAGAACGTCTCCTGCGCGTCGAATGATTTTCGACCGACTACTTATTACGACTTTCGCCCGAAATCAGCGGGATTCTCGCCCCACAAGTCCGTATTCCATTTGAGGACCGCGTCGTCGCGCAGTTCATTTTCCGCAAGCCAGTTTTCAGCGCTTCGAATCAGGACGAAGATTGCCGAATTGCGCGCGGTACGTTTGAGCCGCGTTCCGCATTCGCCGGTATAGACCCATGCGATTGCGTTCTCGGAGTCGGAATAGACGGGCATGCTTTTATCGTGTTTTACCAGCCAGGTCAGCGCATGAACAATTGCCAGAAACTCCCCAATATTGTTGGTTCCGTCGGGAAACGGTCCGACGCGAAAAAACTCCCTCCCCGTTTCCAGAAACACGCCGCGATACTCCATCCTGCCCGGCGATCCGCTACACGCGGCATCTACACAAATGGAGGGCAGCAGGGGTTTTACGCTGGCTTCCCGCCACTTTCCCAGGGACGACGGTTTTCCCTTATAGGCTTCGTAACCGGAGGCGAGCGCCGTCTCCGCCTCTTCGAGCGTTTCAAAAGCCTTGAACTCCGCACCGGCAAAGCCTTTCACCTGCTTCTCGCACTCCGCCCATGAAGTGAAGATGCCCGTGCGACGCCCCTTCCATACCGCATAGTATTTTCGACCCGGCATATTCGATCATTACACCCGCGCCGGACAGCCTGCCTGAAGCGGCTGACCTCCCGGATTATTTCTCCTGATCCTTCCAGCCCGTTTCCTCAACCGCCATGAAGATATCGGTGGCGGAAATCAGACCGACTAGCGTGCCGTTTTCATCCGCCACAGGGAGGTGATGAATGCGCCTTTCCATCATCACGCGGGAACACTCTTTGAGAGTCCAATCGGGATTTGCCGTAATGATGGGTCCTGACATGATCTCCCGCACGGTCGTTTCGGCAGGGTTGCGATCCTCCGCCACGATTTTGTCGCGAATGTCGGTGGTGGTAACAATGCCATAAGCGGGGTTTTTATCGCTGATGTCCACCACCACACTGTGAATCTTGCGGCGGCGCATCAGCGTCAACGCGTACGAAACGCTCGAATCCGGGTCAACGACAACCACAGGGCTGGACATCCAGTCTCGAACAGTGCTGGGCATAAGCTCTCCTCCGATTAGAATACAATCGCACGGGATTCATCCCGCGGTGCAACTATTTTACAACCAATTCCACAGAATCCATTGCAAAAAGGGACCCGTCTTCCGCATTAATATCCTGCACTTCGAGGCGAACCACAGCGCCGGAAAGAATATTCCCCAGCAAAATGGTCTGCTCAAAAACGCCCGGATCGCCCGGTTCGGCGGCTGTGACCTTGATCGAACCGATGGCAAGTTCTACGCCGCCGATATCGTAAATGCGATAGACGAGATTGTTTTCGAAGGGAGCCATTGCCACACTCCCTTTGACCGGCACCGAACGAAACACCTCCGCGCCGTTAACGGGAGATTCAAGGACAAGGGTTCGGGGTCTGCCATCCGGCGTGAATGTCACATAATCGGACATGTCCAATTGATTGTTGACCAACCGATAATGACGCGCCGTGCGCAGCGTCGGACAACACATCGGTTCGTCCCTGCCATGCACGGTCACATCCAGAAAGAGCTCGCCGGATTCCATCGCCAGGCTGTTGATTTGAGGCCGGTCGTCCACCAGCGACGATGCCCGGAACACAAGTTTGTCATCCGCTTCGGAAAAAACCGTCAGAAATACGAACACCCCTGTGCCGCCGTAATTCTCGGCAACCAGCGCCGCATATTCGGACACGCCATCGCCATCCAGGTCGCCGCGCGTCGTAAAGTCGGTGACCGTGACGGAGAGGAAATCTTCGGCTCCGGGAGTACCTTGTTCGAATCTGCCGTCGGTCAATTGCACGATGCGCGGGACATCGGTCAAGCCGAGTTGATAATCCGCCTGCCGGATGCGGTTCACATAATCGGGCGCGGGCGCGGGCGTTTCAGGCGGGGAGGCTGTTTGGGAGGCAGAATCAGGCTCCGGCGTGGCGGAAGCGAAACTGCGGCATGCTGTCAAAATCAGACAGGCGGACAATAGCAAAATCAGGGAACGATGGGAAACCATGTTGCGCCTCCATCCTCCGTGCGATATAACGAACGGTGATTATTCGGGTCCAGCGTCAACACCCATCCCATCGCCGGATTGACAAAATCCATTCCCGCAAACACCTCGCCAAACTTGACGTCGGGCGGGGTGACGCTCCATGTACGCGCCGCATCGCGCGTGACGAAAAACTGATTCCCGTTATAAACGACCGCTTCCTCCGCCGAAAGAAAATCCGCCGAGCCGCCTTCCGGGATGAATGTTGGGGTGAGCGCCCATGAGCGTCCGCCGTCTTCGGTGACATAGATCGCCAGCCGGTAGGTATCGCCGACGAAACGAACGGTGATGAAACCGTCAGCGGCAGAGACGAAGCGCATTTGCCCTGCGTCAATTCCCAGTTCGTAATTTGCCGCGTCGGGCGGCAGTGGCACCTCAACTTGTTCCCAGGTTACACCGCCGTCGTCTGTACGAAAAAGATATACCGTGCCGGAGGAATAGATGACACCGTATATGAATGCGGTCTGCATGTTCAATGGCGCGATACCCGCCTTGAGCCCGCCCAGCGGCAGGGAATTGCCCGCCTCGACGATGTTCGGGTCGTTGGTATATGTCCGCGTCCAGGTTGAACCGCCGTCGGAGGTTTGGTAAACCGCCACCGCATTCGATCCCGCTCCCACGCCAAGATCGGCGAGCGCCCAGCCATTATCCGCATCGAGAAAGTGGATGTCGCTGGCGGTGAAGGGCGTATGGATGTTTGCCCAGGTTATGCCGCCGTCGGTGGTGCGATACAGAAAACCGCTGGTGTAGTAATTCTCACGATCGGGAATCTGCACCCAGGCGGTGTTCGAATCGAGCGTGAATACTTCAGCGCTATAGCCGGTTTCCGTCAGCCCAGGCGGAGTGATGTTGTACCAGGTAATGCCGCCGTCATTGGTGCGGACGATCTGCGTTTCGGTTACTCCCCAGCCGTCCAACGGATTCAGAAAGCGGACGGACGTCAGAGATGGAGATTCGACAAGCGGCGCGTCGATTTGCGAGGGCGACGGCGTATCGCCGGGATAGGGAGCCGGTGTTGCGTCTCCGACGGGCGTTTGATCCGGCGACGATTGCGGCGTTGCGGTTGCGGGGGTGCATGCCGCCAGCAGGAACGAAACAATGAAACCCATCTTGAGCAGTTTGGAAACGGCACAATTCGCAATATCGTTCATTTCATAACCTCCGAATCAAAACACAAACCCGGCTCTCGAACTTCCGCTTGCCGCCGGAAAATCCTCAACCGATAAATTCGACAATCGTGGCCTCGCCCTGCCCAACGCCGACGCACAGCGTTGCCAATCCGTATTTCACATTGCCGCGCAGGCGCATTTCGTGGACGAGGGTTGTCATCAGCCGCGCGCCCGAACACCCCAGCGGATGCCCGATGGCAATCGCTCCGCCATTGACATTGACGATCTCCGGGTCAAGTTCCAAATCTTCCATCACCGCGAGCGACTGCACGGCAAACGCTTCGTTCAACTCCACAAGACCGATATCCTTGATTTGCAAGCCTGCCCGCTCGAGCGTCTTCTTCGTTGCCGGGACGGGACCCAGCCCCATCACCCGCGGCGGGACTCCGGCGGAGGCTGACGCAACCACCCGAGCCAGCGGTTTCAGCCCGAGCGATTTCGCCCGCTCTGCGCTCATCAGCAACAGAGCGGCGGCTCCATCATTCAACCCGGACGAATTTCCCGCCGTCACGGTTCCGCCTTCTTTGGCAAAGGCAGGTTTGAGTTTGGCAAGCGACTCCATCGAGGTGTCGCGGCGCGGGCGTTCGTCGGTCTCCGCGACTTTGGAGTCGCCTTTCTTTTGCGGAATGAGGACAGGCAAAATCTCTTCCTTGAAGCGTCCCGAGTCGATGGCGGCGATGGCGCGTTGATGACTTCGCAAGGCAAAAGCGTCCTGTTTTTCACGGGTGAGGTGCGGGCGTTCGCGGGCAATGTTTTCGGCAGTTTCTCCCATGGACTCGGTCCCATACAGTTCCTTCATTTTGGGATTCGGATAACGCCAGCCCAATGCTGTGTCCCAGGCGGTGAGATTACCGAAAGAGTACCCCGCTTCCGCTTTGGGAAGCGAGTATGGGGCGCGGCTCATGGATTCGACCCCGCCGGCGATGTAGACATCTCCGTCACCCATCTTGATCGCCCGTGCGGCTTGATTGATGGCATTCAAGCCCGAGGCGCACAGGCGGTTCACGGTTACCCCGCCAACCTCGGTGGGCAATCCAGCCAGCAACGCCGCCATCCGCGCGATGTTGCGGTTGTCTTCCCCTGCCTGGTTGGCACACCCGAAGAACACTTCCTCGACGAGCGCAGGGTCGAGGTTCGAGCGTTGGATAATTTCCCTGATGACGAGCGCCGCCATATCGTCCGGGCGGACCGAAGCGAGAATCCCGCCCAAAGCGCCGACCGGCGTGCGGATTGCGTCCACAATGACAACATCGGTCATTTCAGCCTCCAAAGGTGCAGATAAAATGATTCTACCATCTTCAAAACGGATGATTTTCGTACATCCGTCTGTATGACGCATGGCACTACTCCTGCGGAACAGATGAAGCCATAATCAGGGTGGCGGCAATCCCGCTAATTATTGTCAAACTTCTCGTATCTGTGCGTAGGACGGCATTCTCTAATGCGTCCGTCGGCGTTAGAGAACGCCTCCTACGCAAACAAAAAAGGAGCGCCAATGCCCGCCAAAGGTTGGATCGAAGTCAGCGATATCTACTGCAAAGGATGCGAACTCTGTATCAGCGCCTGCCCGCAAGGAGTGATGGAACTGGACATGTCGAGGCTGACCCCCAAGGGATACCACCCCGCGCACACGTTCAAGGACGGATGCACGGGGTGCGCCATCTGTGCGCTGGTTTGCCCGGATGCGGCAATCACGGTGTATCGCGAAATTACAAAGGTCGCCGCGCCTGCCGCGGCATAAACTTTACCCTCACCCCTTGTCCCTCTTCCCAATGGGACGTGTGCCCGACAGGGTAGAGGGGGTGGGTGAGGGAGGAGAAACAAATGCCCAAAGAATTATGGAAAGGCAATGAAGCCATCGCGGAGGCGGCGGTGCGCGCAGGCTTGCAGGCGTACTTCGGCTATCCCATCACCCCGCAAACCGAAATATTGGAATATCTGTCGCGGCGCATGCCCGAACTGGGACGCGCCTTCGTGCAAGCCGAATCGGAACTCGGCGCGATCAATATGGTCTATGGCGCGGCATGTACGGGCGCGCGCGTCATGTCCACCTCGTCCAGCCCGGGCGTCAGCCTGATGATGGAGGGGCTTTCGTACATTGCGGGAACCGAGGTCCCGGCGGTATTGGTCAACGTGATGCGCGGCGGGCCCGGTCTCGGTAACATTGCTCCGGCGCAATCGGACTACAACCAGGCTGTCCACGGCGGCGGTCATGGCGACTATCCCCGCATCGTGTTGGCACCCTCTTCGGTGCAGGAAGCCATTGACCTGATGGGGCTTTCGTTCGATCTGGCGGAGAAATATCGCATGATCTGCATGGTCATCCTGGACGGCTCCATCGGTCAGATGATGGAACCGGCGGAGATGCCCGAAATGAAGCCGATTGTAGACCGAAATTTCGACTGGGCGACGAACGGCGCGATCAACCGCGAGCGGCGCATCCTGTCCTCGATTTACATTGACCCGCCTGCCGAGGAGGTGGCTAACCTGCGCCTGGGGAAACGCTGGCGGGAAGTTCAGGCAAACGAAGTGCGTTATAAGGAATACTATCTGGACGACGCGGAATTTGTCATTGTCGGTTTTGGCACCGCGGGGCGTGTGGCGTTGTCGGCTGTCCGCGCGGCGCGGACGGAGGGGATCAAGGTCGGCTTGTTGCGCCCCATCACGGTCAGCCCGTATCCGTATCAGGTGATTGACCAATTGGCGGGACGCGTGAGCGGGTTTTTAGTCACCGAAATGAATATGGGGCAGATGTTCGACGACGTCCGCCTCGCCGTGCGCGGACGCGTCCCCGTCGAATTTTATGGACGAACGGGCGGCGTGGTGCCGTTCCCCGACGAGATCCTGGCGGAGATCCGCCGTATTGCCGCCGGGCAATGGACGACCGACCGCGACCCGCGCGATGCCTGGCAGGCGCGCATGGTATCCGTTCTTGAGAGGTAAAAAATGAACGCTCCAACCAATCTGGTTTACGAAAGGCCCGAAGGTTTTACCGACACACCCACTCACTACTGCCCCGGCTGCACACACGGCGTGGCGCACCGCCTGATCGCCGAAGTTTTGGAAGAGATGGAGTTGATCCCCAAGACCATCGGCGTGGCGCCTGTGGGATGCTCGGTCTTTGCCTATAATTATTTCGATACCGATTTCGTCGAAGCGCCGCACGGACGCGCGCCCGCCATGGCAACGGGGATCAAGCGCGTCCTGCCGGACCGTATTGTCTTCACCTACCAGGGCGACGGCGACCTGGCGTCCATCGGCATGGGCGAGATCGTCCACGCGGCGGCGCGCGGCGAGAACATCACCGTGATTTTCATCAACAACGCCAACTATGGCATGACCGGCGGACAAATGGCTCCCACCACCCTGCCCGGTATGAAGACCACCTCATCCCCCAACGGGCGCGACGTGGAAACGCAGGGGTATCCCATCCGCATGGCAGAGATGTTGTCCACGCTGGAGGGAGTCGGTTACTGTGTGCGACGCTCCCTGCACGACCCGAAGAACATCCGTCTCGCCAAGAAAGCCATCCGCATGGCGTTCGAGACACAGGCGCGCGGGCTGGGCTTCTCGATGGTCGAACTGCTTTCCACGTGTCCCACCAACTGGGGCATGACGCCGGTTGCTTCGTTGAAGTTCGTGGAAGAGCACATGGTTCCCGCGTATCCGCTGGGCGATTACAAGGTGAGCGATGCGATCAAGCAGGTGAAAATTTAATGTCATTGCGAGAAGCCGTGGCGCTGAGCGGAGATCTGAACGAAGCGCAGGCGACGAAGCAATCCCCTCGCCAAGTTGGAGATTGCTTCGGGCTACCGCCCTCGCAATGACGGAGGACTACTATGCAAAAAGAAATCATCATCGCAGGGTTTGGCGGACAGGGCGTGCTGTTTGCCGGACAGGTTCTTGCGTACGCAGCCATGGACACGGGCAAGATCGTGACGTGGATTCCCTCCTACGGTCCCGAAATGCGCGGCGGGACAGCGAATTGTACGGTCGTCATTGCCGACGAGGAGATCGGCTCGCCGCTGGTGAAACATCCGCCGCTGGCAATTGCCCTGAATCTGCCGTCCCTCGACAAGTATGAAGGACTCCTCGCCCCTGGCGGGACCCTGATCGTCAATCAATCCATGGTGGATCGCGGCGCCAAACGGACCGATATTCACGTCATTTTTGTGCCTTGCAACGAGATCGCCGAAGAGATCGGCGACAAGAAACTGCTCAACATGGTCGCGGTCGGCGCGCTGTTGACGGCATTACCCGAATTGACCTTGAAGGATGTCGAAAAGGCGCTGGAGGCTCACCTGCCCGAAAGGCACAAACACCTGTTGCCCAAAAACTATGAAGCCCTCAAAAGAGGCTACGAAACCGCGCAGAAAATCCCGGCGTAGAAAAGTGAACAGTAATCAGCGACCAGTTACCCGTCTCGCGAGAGGCGGTTTTTTTTATTTCCAAAGTGTATAATTTCAGCATGAAATCTGAAACTGTCCACGGCGTGAGCCTCCCCAAGATCGGATTTGGCACCTGGAGCATCGGCGGCGAAAATTCGCCCGACCCCACAATAGACGAAGCCTCGCTGACCGCATTGCGCACCGCCCTGGAGGTGGGCTATACCCATTTCGATACGGCAGAACGGTATGCGGCAGGACATTGCGAGGAACTGGTTGGCAGGGCAATTCGAGAGTCGGGAAAGAAGCGCGAGGACGTGTTCATCACCACCAAGGTCTCACCAGAGCATCTTTCCTATGACGATGTCCTCAAGGCGTGCGAGGGGTCTCTGCGCCGCCTCAAAATGGACTACATTGACCTGTACCTCATCCATTGGCCCCCGCGTTCCATCTCGAGCCTCGACGAAGCCTTCCCCGCCCTCAACAAACTTGTGCGTGACGGCAAGGTCAAACATTTGGGCGTGAGCAATTTCAACCTCAAATGGCTGAAGCGCGCGCAGGAACTCTCCGAAACACCGATCCTCACGAACCAGATCCCCTACCGCCTGCCTGATAAATCCTATGTGGCGAATGGGGTGATCGAATACTGCCAGCAAAATGACATTCTCGTCACAGCGTACTCGCCCGTCAAATTCAGGAGCATGCGCGTCAACAGGACACTCAACCAAATCGCGGAGGCGCATGCCGCTACGCCATTCCAGATTGCGCTGGCATGGCTGGTGATGCAGCCGAGGGTCATCACGATCCCCATGTCATTCAACCCGCAACACATCAAGGAAAATTTCCAAGCCGCAAGAATCAAACTCACCGACAGGGAAATGTCCCAACTTGCGGACGAGTGGTAAATCCCTTCAACAACCCATGAAACTGCATATCCTGCCGGAGATCGAGATCATCGAAGAAACCGAGACCGAACTCGAGCCGCTTTACCGCGTCATCATCCACAACGACGATGTGACGCCTATGGATTACGTGGTTTACATCCTCAAAACCGTCTTCTACCTCGCCAACGACCGGGCGGCGGAGATCATGTTCACCGCGCACATCTACGGCTCCGCCTACGTGCAAACCCTCGCCAAATCCGAGGCGGAGAAGCGCATCAACAAGGCGCACTCCGAAGCGAACAATGCCGGCTACCCATTGAAATTCACCATGGAGCCAGAGTAAGATCACCGACCAGGGTAGCAGACCGCGGTCAATGGTCTATCGTCAGTTTACCCTTCATTCGTATTCTCCATGCCTCCCCCCCTCGACACCCTCACCCGCATCAATCTCGACGATCTGGTTGCCTCCTTCGGCTGGCAGGACAAGCCTTTTCTTGCCGCGCTGATTCGGCGCGTGTTCATCCACCCTGCGCGCAAATTTGCGCGTCAGATGGTTGAATTCGACGAACTTGTCGCAAAGGGCAGCCTCGCCGAAGCCTCGCGTACAATCATGCAAAGACAATATGTTCAGGATGTCCGCGTACATGGACGCGAACACATCCCGCAGGCGGGCGCCGCGCTCTTTCTCTCCAACCATCCCGGCATGGCAGATACCATCAGTCTGTTCGCCGCCATCAACCGCCCCGACTTGAAGATCATCGCCCTGCACCGCCCGTTCCTGGAAGCCCTTGCCAACACAACCCAACAACTATTTTTCATAGACGACGACCCCGCCAAGCGGATGAATGCCGTCAGGCAGGTATCCACTCACTTGCGTAACGGCAGCTCCGTCCTGACCTTCCCCGCTGGTGAGATCGAACCCGACCCGCGGGTTTACCCCGGTGCTTTGGACTCCCTCGCCCATTGGACAGACTCGGCTGGCGTTTTTCTCCGCTTCGCGCGGGACACAAAGATTGTGCCTGTGTTAGTGAGCGGAGTCATCTGGGATAAAGCCGCGCACCACTGGCTGACGCGTTTCAAGCGGACGCGCATCGAACGCGAAAAACTCGCTGCCGCCCTTCAATTGCTGGCGATCGTCACGCGCGATGCCCGCCCGAACACAGTCCATGTGCAATTTACCAAACCGATCACCCTGGAAGAGGTCGGTTCGTCAGATTCGGACGTCATCCATGCCAAAGTCATCGAGCGGATGCGGGCGTTGCTCGGCGAAAAACTCGAGAACGAGGGGACTTCTGCCCTGTGGTAATCGCAATCCACAATCAAAGCGCGCCATCCCGCAAAATCAAAGATACAATTGAGCCATGAAAGCGTACACGCTGTTTTTCACCGCATCACGGCAGGTCGAAATTCGAGAATCAGACCTGCCCGCTTTGCAAGACGACGAAGTGCTGGTGGAAACGCGGTGTTCCGCCATCAGCGCGGGGACCGAGAGGCTCGTCTATCGCGGGGAGTTTCCGCACCTCGCCGATGCGCACGATACCCTCAGCAGTGAGTTGCGGTTTCCGCTGGCATACGGGTACGCATGTGTAGGGCAAGTCAAGGCGATTGGGAAATTGGTAAGTGGAACTTGGAAAGACCGTCTCGTTTTCTCTTTCCAGCCGCATACCTCCCACTTCATCGCGAAACCCGAATCGCTAATTACCATTCCCCCATTACTTTCTCCCGAAACTGCCTGCTTCCTCCCCAACATGGAAACCGCCGTGAATCTGGTCCAGGACGGTGCGCCGATTTTGGGCGAGCGCGTGTTGGTTTTAGGACAGGGCGTGATTGGGTTGCTGGTTGCGTCCCTGTTGCGGGAGTTTCCGCTGGAGAAGTTGGTGACATCGGATTGCTATGCGTTGCGGCGAAAGGCTTCACTCGAAATTGGGGTGAACGACTCGTTCGACCCTGGATTGTTGGAGGGAAATTCCAACACCCGTGATAATATATTTGATATTGCCTACACGCAAAATTTCGACCTGACCTTCGAACTCAGCGGTTCCCCCTCTGCGCTGAACGATGCCATCGCACTGACCGCCTTCAGCGGACGCATCCTGATCGGCTCATGGTATGGGAAGAAGAAAGCACCGATTGACCTGGGCGGCGCATTCCATCGGTCACGGATTCGGTTGATCTCGTCGCAGGTCAGCACCATCGCGCCAGCGTTGAGCGGGCGCTGGGACAAGGCGCGCAGGTTCGAGGTCGCGTGGGCGGCGTTGAAACGAATCCAGCCGCAGAAGTGGATCACGCACCGCTTCCCCATCGAGGAGGCGGAGAAAGCATATCGCCTGCTCGATGAAAATCCGCAAGAGACGATACAGGTTGTTTTTGAATACGAGATGTAATGTCGTTGCGAGCGAACGATAGTGAGCGAAGCAATCTCATCGCAAGATGGAGATTGCTTCGTCGCAAAAGGCGCTCCTCGCAATGACATGGAGCGAATATGAAATTTCATTACACCAACCTTGAAACCTGCCACACAGCGACAGGACTCGTCGTGGTCATTGACGTGATCCGCGCCTTCACGAACGCGGCGTTTGTCTTTTCGCGCGGCGCACGGGAGATTTATCCCGTCAGCGGCGTGGAAGAGGCGCTGGGAGTCAAGGCACAGATTCCCAACTCGCTTGTGTGCGGGGAGGTCGGCGGTATTCCACCCAAAGGATTCGACTTCGGCAACTCCCCCACTCAAACCAACGCGATGGATTTGAGCGGCAGGATTGTCGTGCAACGCACAGGCGCAGGGACGCAGGGAATTGTCCGAAGCGTGAATGCTGCTACGCTCCTCGCGGCGAGTTTTGTCGTTGCCCGTGCAACGGTGGATTACATTCGGAATTTAACGTCTGAAACCATGACCTTTGTAATTACGGGTCAACACGGAGGTGACGGGGGCGACGAAGACCTCGCCTGCGCCGAGTATCTCGAGGCTTCGCTCCGTGGCGAATCGCCCGATCCTGCACCGTTCATCGAGCGCGTGATGCGGTCACGCGACGCGCTCATGCACCTTGACCCCAACCTGCCTGCCTTCCCGAGAACCGATCTGGATCATTGCTCGTCCATTGACGGATTCGATTTTGCCATGTTGGTGACGAGGGAAAACGGACGCCATGTCATGCGAACTGTGAAACCAAGTTGAAACGCTCGCCACTGGAGAACACCCTTTGAATTTGTCCACCGAACTGATCCTCATCAGCGTTGCCAGCCTGCTGTTGTTGAGCGTGTTTGCCAGCAAGGTCTCGGATCATTTCGGCATCCCTGCCTTGCTGTTATTCCTGGCTTTGGGCATGCTGGCAGGGTCGGACGGTCCCGGGGGAATCTATTTCGACGATGCGGCGCTCTCGCAATTCATCGGCATCGTCGCTCTGAACCTGATCCTGTTTGCAGGCGGATTGGAAACCGAGTGGAAGGACATCCGCCCCGTCTTGAAAGAGGGCGTCATTCTCTCCTCGCTGGGCGTCCTACTGACTGCGCTGGTAGTCGGCTTGATCGCGCAAGTCCTGCTTGATTTCACCCTTCTGCAGGGACTCCTGCTCGGCGCGATTGTTTCCTCGACGGACGCGGCGGCGGTCTTTTCGATTTTGCGCTCGAAAAGTTTGGGATTGAAGGGAAAACTGCGCCCCCTGCTCGAACTCGAATCGGGAAGCAATGACCCGATGGCGGTCTTTCTGACCGTCGGCCTGATTCAACTCCTGACCCAGCCTTCTTTTCAGTTCAGCAACCTGCTCGTCTCATTTGTCCTCCAAATCGTTGTGGGAGTCGCCACGGGTCTCATCTTCGGCAAGGCAATTGTCTTCCTTGCCAACCGCCTGCATCTTGGTTTTGAAGGATTGTATCCCGTCCTGACCTTGTCCATGATGTTCCTGACCTACAGCCTGACCAACGCGGCATACGGCAACGGTTTCCTCGCCGTCTATCTGGCGGGCATCGTGGCGGGACACCAGGATTTCGTCCACCGCCGCAGTTTGATCCGCTTTCACAACGGCATGGCATGGCTGATGCAAATCGCCATGTTTCTGACGCTCGGCTTGCTGGTTTTCCCTTCACGGCTGGT
Source organism: Chloroflexota bacterium (assembly GCA_013388685.1). GTDB lineage: Bacteria > Chloroflexota > Anaerolineae > Anaerolineales > Villigracilaceae > Defluviilinea. The sequence goes on from JACAET010000059.1 coordinate 73,152, forward strand.
CTCCATCATCGGCACGGGATTGCTCGTCGCTGCGGCGTTGATTTTTCTCGCGCGGCCCATCAGCGTCTTTCTCAGCCTGGCATTTTCCAAATTCGACCTGCGGGAGAAAGCCTTCGTCTCATGGGTGGGATTGCGCGGCGCAGTGCCAATCATCCTTGCGACGTTCCCGCTTCTTTCCGGACTACCCGAGGCTGATTCGATTTTCAATATCGTTTTCTTCGTCGTTTTGACCTCCACCCTTCTGCAGGGAGCGTCCCTGCCTTACGTTGCCAAATGGCTCAAAGTGGATGCGCCCATCGAGAACAAGCCGATTTACCCCATCGAATTTATGCCTGTCAGCGGGTTCAAGAATGAACTCAAGGAACTGCCCATTCGGGTCAACTCTCCGTTCGCCGGCAAGACCATCGTCGAACTCGGCCTGCCCCCTGAATTTCTCGTTGTGCTGATCGCCCGCAACAAGGAATTCATCATGCCGAGCGGCGGGATCGAACTGCTCGCGGGCGACACCCTCATCGTCCTTGCAGACAAAGAGACCTTCGCAAAAGTGGAAGCAAACGCAAACCCAGTAACTCCCCTGGATGTTCTATCCATCCAGCGTTAGAGAACGCTGTCTACCCAATCTATGGAGTCGGTTATGTACACACTTGGAGTCAGAAGAGATTTCATCGCCAGACACTTCCTCATCGGCGGGGACTGGGGACCCGAGAATTTCCCCAATTCGCATCACTACATTCTTGAATTGCAACTCGAAGGCAGCGAACTCGACCAGCACGGCTATCTCGTGGACATCGTGGACGTGGAGAAACATCTGGACGAGATCGTCAACTACTACAAGGAGCAATTGCTGAACGACAAGCCTGAGTTTGCAGGCTTGAATCCGTCCATCGAGCATTTCGCACGGATACTCGCCGCTTCATTGAGCGAACGCATCAAAGCGGCAAACATCTCCACGCTGAAGGTGGTGCTGTGGGAGAACGAGTCGGCGTGGGCGGCATTTCGAGTTGACAGGTTGGCAAGTTAACAGGTTGGCAGGTTGGAACGTTTCAACCTGCTAACTTTCAAACCTTCGAACTGGTGTTTATGAAAATTGGACTGGTGATCTACGGCTCTCTTGCAACTCTCAGCGGCGGGTATTTATACGACCGCAAACTGGTGGAGTATTTGCGCGCACAAGGCGACACGGTGGACATCATCTCCCTGCCGTGGAGGAATTACGCTTCGCACCTGACCGATAACCTTCGCTTTCGCCTCCCGCGTGACCTCGACCTGATCATCGAAGACGAACTGAATCATCCCTCCCTGCTGGCTGCCAACCGCAAGCCGCATCCGTACCCCGCCATCAGCCTCGTCCACCATTTGCGCTGTTCGGAATTGCGACCGAAATGGCAGAATGACCTGTACCGCATTGTCGAAAAGAAATACCTGCAAAGCGTGGACGGGTTCATATTCAACTCGAAAACGACGCAAGGCGTGGTACAGGGTTTAATCGGAAACGACAAACCGAGCGTTGTCGCTCACCCGCCGACAGACAGGTTTAGCGAGCGGGGCATTTCGGAGAAAGAGATTCGAGTACGCGCCCCAAGCGCCGAGTTGCGGATCTTGTTTTTGGGGAATGTGATTTATCGGAAAGGACTGCACACCCTGCTCAATGCGGTCAAAAGTCTAAAGCGCCGCCCTGAGTGTATCGAAGGGTCGAAAGTCAGAGTGGAGGTGGTTGGCGGGTTGACGGCTGAACCGAAGTATGCCGAGGAAATGCGAAGATTTGTCACCGTCAACGGTCTATCGTCCAGCGTCACTTTCCACGGCGCCCTCGATAATGAACCATTGATCGAAATGTACAGGCGGTCGCATGTCATGGTCGTGCCGTCGAGTTATGAGGGGTTTGGAATTGTGTATCTCGAAGGGATGGGTTTCGGTCTGCCTGCGATTGGGACGACGGCGGGTGCGGCAGGCGAGATCATCACGGCTGGCGAGAATGGGTATCTCATCGAGCCAGGGGATGATGCGAGGCTGGCAGGGCTTCTCGACGAACTGGCAAATGACCGCGAGCTGCTGGGAAAATTATCCCTGAATGCGGTGAGGAGATACAAGTCCCAGCCGAGGTGGGAGGAGATGGCGGGGGAAATTCGAGCGTTTTTGTATCGGATGACCGAGACCTGGAAGGAGTACTGCGAGAAATGAAAGCAAGGGAATATTCCTTCCCCCGCTACCTGCTCTCCAAACAAAGCGTGGATGACCGCGCCCTGAACAAGGATGTGTTATCTGCGCTGAAAGCGAATTTGCCGCCACAGCCGCTTCGCATTATCGAAGTCGGCGCGGGGGTCGGGACGATGCTCAGGCGGCTGGTGCGGTGGGATGTCATTCAACGGGCTGAATATGTGATGGTGGATGAGATGGCGGAAAACATCGCGTACGCGTCAGAGTGGGTGAAGGCTTGGGCGGAGGAGGCAGGTTTGAGCGTGGAAAGAGGCGGGGAGAATCATGCGCGGGTGTTCGATACGAGGCGCGAGGTCCGCATCCGCTTCGAGCGGGCAGACGTTTTCGATTTCATCCGGAAAAATCAAACGCCCGCCGATCTGTTGGTTGCACATGCGTTTTTGGATTTACTGCCAATGCCTGAGTCATTGCCGAAGTTGTTGTCTCTCACAAAAGGGCTGGCGTGGCTGACGGTCAACTTCGACGGCGTGACGACGTTCGAGCCGACAATCGACGCGGCGCTGGACGCGCAGATCGAGCGGCTGTATCATGAAACGATGGACAGGCGGGCAACGGGCGGCGACAGCCGAAGCGGGCGTCATTTGTTTGGGTATTTGCGCGGCGCAGGCACAGAGCTTCTGGCGGCGGGCGCGTCAGATTGGGTGGTGTATGCACGGAATGGAAGGTATGCGGAGGAGGAGGCGTATTTTTTGCATTTCATTTTGCATTTTTTCGAAGAGTCGTTGATGGGACATGGAGAGTTGGATGAAGCGGTACTTGCAGACTGGCTGAATGCACGCCGCGCACAAATCGAACGCGGCGAGTTGGTGTATATCGCGCATCAAATGGATTTTTTGGTGAAACCAATCGGGGGGGGAGTCCGTATAATGGATACGGAGCGAAAATGATTTATACATATCAGATCGAAGGATTAACCCTGCAAACGGGTGACATCATCTGCACGATGAACGGCAAGCCCGACATTCTGCCCGGCGAGTTCTGGCGGCTCGTCGGTCGGCTTGTGCCGGGGGATGTGGATCATGTGGCGATGTACGTCGGTCCTGCAGGGAGATGTGTGGAAGCGGGCGCGCGCGGCGTGATCAAATTTACGGTCTTCGACGGGCAGTGGGATACGGAGCGCATGGCGCGGCGGCGCGGACTTTTGTTCGATACGTTCTACGGAATTGTCTCCCCCCTAGATGGGATCGAACTTTCGGAAAGCGAAGAGCATCGGATGCGGCAGACGGTGGCGGCATATGCGCTGGCACAGGTAGGCAAGCCGTATAACCTGAACTTCCTGAACGCAGAAACGGAAGAGGCGTTCTACTGCAGTCAACTGGCGTATAAGGCGTATCAACAGGTTGGGATCAATCTCAATACGGGACTGGCAATGGAGCAATTGCCGGGGACGAATGCAATTATTTACCCGCAGGAGATTTGGGCGGGGTTTAGTCATCGGAAGGCAGATGGCAGTTGCCAGTGATCAGAGTGAGCAATGACAAATTCGCCGCGAGGATTGCAAGAAGCGGGGTATAATTCTTCTCATCAATCATCAATATCAGCAGTCCACCGCTGTGTTCGTTTGAGGGAAACTCATTCTTTACCAGGCACGACTTCTGAAGAACAGGAAAAGTTTTGAATTTCGAACAATTTAATTTGGATTCCCGCCTCATGCAGGGAATCAAACTCGCGGGTTATGAAACCGCGACTCCCATTCAGGAGGCGGCAATCCCCGCCGCCCTGCGCGGACGCGATATCATCGGCACCGCGCAGACAGGCACCGGTAAAACCGCCGCCTTCGTTCTTCCTATTCTCAACAGGTTACTTGACGGTCCCAAAGGGATGCCGCGGGCGCTTATCGTCACGCCGACGCGTGAACTCGCCGAGCAAATCCATCAGGTGACGAAAACGCTGGCAGCGGGGACGGGGCTGAGGAGCGCAACCATCTACGGGGGAGTCGGAGCCGACCGCCAGATCAAGGCATTGCGCCAGGGTGTGGAAATTCTGGTCGCCACGCCGGGTCGCCTGCTGGATCTTATTCAGCAGAGGCAGGCAAAAATGGAACGCATCGAAATCCTCGTGCTCGATGAAGCCGACCGCATGTTCGACATGGGCTTTCTGCCGGATGTGAAACGCATCATCAAGGTGGTGCCCGCCGAACGGCAGACGATGCTGTTCTCGGCGACGTTCCCGCCTGAGGTGGAACAACTCGCCTCGCAATCGCTCAAGGAGCCGCAGCGCATTTCGATGGGCATCAGCAAACCTGCGATAACAGTGACACACGCGTTGTATCCGGTGCCGCCGCATTTGAAGTCCGCGCTGCTCATCAAACTGCTCAAGCAAATCGATTCAGATTCGGTGCTGGTTTTCACGCGCACCAAGCATCGCGCCGACAAGGTGGCGCGGCAAATCGCGCACGCAGGGTTCCGCGTCACGAGTCTGCACGGCAACCGCACCCAGGGACAACGCCAGAATGCGCTCAGCGGTTTCAAGAGCGGGCATTTTCCCATCATGGTCGCCACCGATATTGCAGCGCGCGGTCTCGACATTGAAAGCATCACGCACGTCATCAACTACGACATGCCCGACACCGCCGACGCCTACATCCACCGCATCGGGCGCACGGGACGCGCCCAGCGCACCGGCGACGCGTTCACGCTCGTCACCGATGAAGACCGGGATATGATTCGGACTCTCGAACGCATCATGAAGCAGTCGCTGGAAAAAATCACCCTCCCCGATTTCGACTACTCGCCTCCCCCCCCGCCGAGATCTGCCTCTGACCACCACGGGCGCGGCGCGCCCCGCCCTGCGCGTCCTGCTCCCACGCCGAAGAGTTTTTCAAAGAACCGGCTGGCGCCGAGACGCAAAAAATGAATCAAAAAGGAGCCTGACGCTTTCGCATCAGGCTCCTTCACCAAACTTCGGAAGTCTTGCAGAGTTCCGAAGTCTCTTGGTTGCTAGATCATTCTGACGTTGCTTGCCTGCGGTCCTTTGGGTCCCTGTTCGACATTGAACTCGACCTTTTGACCTTCGGTCAGATTGCGGTAACCATCACCCTGAATGGCGGAGAAGTGGACGAAGACGTCCTTGCCGCCTTCGCGTTCGATGAAACCGAAGCCCTTGTCACCGTTGAACCACTTGACCGTACCCATTATTCTTTCAGACATGTTTTGCCTCCTATGGCAATTGATAGATTTTAGGCGTCCTGTTCGTTCCATCGGAGGTCAAAACAAAACGACTCACGAAGTCAAACCGTGAGCCGCTGTGTTCTTCGAACCAACGTAACTTACCGTTATCCTACTGGGCTTCATCGTAACAGCATAACGGGAATGTGTCAATGAAAAAACCATACGGAAAATCGTATAAAATCAGCGCCCGATACACATTTCAGAGAAATCGTACAACGGGTTGCGGCAAATCCCGACGGCATCCGGTTTGCTCGACTAATCAAGTTTCTTCAATTCCCCGTATAATACAATTTATGAACTTTCTCATCACGGGAGCCGCGGGATTCCTCGGCTCATCGCTTGCCAACCATCTTGCCCGCGAGGGACATCAGGTGCGCGGGCTGGACGATCTTTCCACAGGCGACCCTCAGGCGCTGGCGCCCGATGTCCACTTCACGCGCGGCGATGTGAGCGACCGCCCCAAATTGTGGACACTTCTTCAGGAAGTGGATGTCGTTTATCACCTTGCCGCGCGGGTGTCGGTACCGGAGTCGGTTTTGTATCCGCGCGACTACAACCACGTCAACGTGGGCGGGACGGTGGCGCTCATGGAAGCCATACGGGATGTCGGTGTACGCCGCATCGTTCTCGCCTCGAGCGGGGCGGTGTACGGCAACCAAGCCGAACAGCCGCTGAAAGAGACTCTCACGCCCAATCCGCGCTCACCGTATGCGGTCTCGAAACTGGCGGCGGAATATTACGTCCGCACGATTGGCGGGTTGTGGAGCATCGAGACGGTCAGCCTGCGCATCTTCAACGCCTACGGACCGGGGCAACACCTGCCCCCTTCTCATCCGCCTGTCATTCCACATTATCTCAAGCAGGCGCTGCGCGGCGGGACACTGGTGGCGCACGGAGACGGCTTGCAAACCCGCGATTACGTCTATGTGGACGACGTGATCAGCGCGCTGGTTGCCGCGGCGACCGCGCCCAATATCAACGGACTGGTCATCAATATCGGTTCGGGCAGGGAGACCAGCATCCGAGAGTTGATCAAGGCTGTGCTGGAGGTGACGGGAAGCAAAGCCGAGGTCATCTATAATGCCCAGACCTCCGGCGGCGTTTTGCGCATGTGCGCCGATATATCGCTGGCAAAGGAAAAGTTGGGGTATCGCCCGTCCATCAACCTGGAAGATGGGTTGAGGTTGACGATGAAACGAGACAATCGCTTCAAATAGCGCTTAGGAGTTGACAGGGTTCTTTGAGCGTTCCAGCCTGCCAAACTCCCAACTTTCCAACCGGATATGAACATTCTTCCTCGAGCCTTTTACAACCGTCCCACGCTCACCGTCGCCCGTGAATTGCTCGGCGCACGGCTGGTTCGGGTGTTGGACGGCGTCAAACTGGTCGGTCTGATTACAGAAACCGAGGCGTATATCGGCGAGGAAGATCTGGGATGCCACGCCAAAGCCGGGCGGACACCGCGCACTCAGGTGATGTATGGCGAGCCGGGGCATGCGTATGTCTATTTTTCGTACGGGAATCATTGGATGCTCAACGCGGTGACAGAACGTGAAGAATTTCCGGCGGCGGTGTTGATTCGCGCCATCCAGCCCATTGAGGGGGTGGAAATTATGCTGGAAAGGCGCGGCGGGCGCGATACGTTCGGGCCGGGGAAACTGTGTAAGGCGATGGGAATAGGCAAAGGGGAGAACGGGCTTGATTTGACGGAATCAGGCTCCGGCTTGTGGATCGAAGCGGGGGTTTCCGTCCCTAATTCGCTCGTGACGAAATCCCCGCGTGTGGGTTTAAATAGTGTGCTTGAGCCGTGGAAGTCCAAACCGTGGCGGTTCAAGGTGAAGGATTGGACCATTCCATCCGCCTAGGCGACGCTCTCTAGCGTCGTAGGGCGCATTACATTTGGAGGAACAATGGGATTACTCGAAGGGAAAAACGCGCTGGTGTTCGGTCTGGCAAATGAACGGTCGATTGCGTGGGGGATTACGCAGGCGTTTCATCGGGAAGGGGCGAACATCGGCATCAGTTACGCAGGCGAGGCGCTCGAACGGCGCGTCCAGCCGCTCGCAGAGAGGGTCAATTGCAAGTGGCTTGAACAATGCGACGTAACCAGCGACGAGCAAATTGCGGCTGTGGCAAAGAAAGCCGCCGACCATTTCGGGAAGATTGACGTACTGGTGCACTCGATTGCGTATGCCGGGCGCGAGGAATTAAGCCGCCCGTATTACCAGACTTCGCGCGAGGGCTTCAAGAACGCAATGGATATTTCGGTGTATTCGTTTGTTGCTTTGACAAATGCCTTTTTGCCCATTTTGAATCCCGGCGCTTCGATCATGTGCCTGACCTATGGTTCGGGGGCAAGCAAAGTCGCTCCGCACTATAACGTGATGGGGGTGGCAAAGGCGGCGCTGGAATCTTCGACACGCTATCTTGCCTATGACCTGGGTCCGCAGAAGATTCGCGTCAACGCCATTTCGGCGGGACCTATCCGCACACTGGCGGCGGCAGGTGTAGGTGGCTTCCGCGACATGTACAAGCACTTTGCCGACATGTCGCCCATGCGCGAAAACGTGACCATCGAAGATGTGGGCGACCTGGCGGTGTTCCTTGCCTCCGATCTCTCCCGGCGTATCACGGGCGAGGTGATTTACGTCGATTCCGGCTTCAACATCATGGGGGTGCAAATTAGCGCAAAAGAAGGGGAAGGCGGAGAGCAGTAGCCAGTGAGCAGTAGGCAGTAATCAGTGAACAGCGGGGCGGGTGGTTGTCCGCCCTGTTTGTTTTAACGGTAAAATCAATCCCATGTTCAAGCGTAACACAACACCCATTGCAAAAGAACCTCCTCAGCCTGTGCAGGCGGTGGAGCGCATCACCTCAGTGCTGGGATCGGGGGTCATCTGGCACGGTTCGATCAGCGGCTCGGGCGGCGTGCGCATCGAAGGGGCGTTCGAAGGCGAAATTGCCCTGCGCGGTTTGCTCGTCGTCGGCGAGACGGGGCGCGTCACCTGCCAGAACGTGCGCGCCAACACGGTCATTGTGGCGGGCGCGGTGCGCGGCAACATTACCACCCAAAAACTGGAAATCCGCGGAACGGGGCGCGTGTGGGGTGACGTGGTCACCACCGCGTTTGTGACCGAGGAAGGCGCTTTCCTGCGCGGTCAAATTCGGATGGAAGAAACGGTCGAACTGGACCTCGGACCTGTCACCGAAACGACGCACTCGGAGGCGGCTGTCGCCGAGTCCATTGCGGCAACGCCCATCGTCATCCCTGAGGCGGAAAAAACGCAGCGCTTGCCCAGGAAGAAAAAGGCGGAATCGTAACCTCTCCCTGCCCTCGCCAATGCGGATACAAGAGCGCGTCTGCCGCACACCATGATGGGGAGAAGCATTCCCATGAAATACCGCGATCTTCACATCCAAACCCTGCGCGAAGCCCCCAATAACGCCCGGACAGAGGGATGGGCTTTTCTCGTCCGCGCGGGGTATTTGACGCGCGAAAACCTCCCGACCTCATTGGGGCAAATTGCGCTCGAACATCTCCGCGCGCATGCCGAACAGGCGTTGACCCATCTCACCGTGATTGGCAACGAAAGGGAAATGTTCTTCCCCCTCGCATCGGGAAACATCGAAGTCATCCATTGCCCACATTGTCAATACACGGAGCGGCTCGAACTTGCCCGCTTTGTCAAAAAACCTGCCCCGCAGGAGGAAGCACCGCTGCCTTTGGAACAGGTGGAAACGCCCGAATGCAACACGATTGAAGCGCTGGCAAACTTCCTCGGCATCCCCAAAGAGAAAACCGCCAAGGCGCTGATGTACACCCGCGTCAGCGACGGGCGGTTCATCTTCGTTGCCCTGCGCGGGGATATGCAGTTGAGCGAAGCGAAGTTGAAGGCGCAGGTCGGTGAGGTGCGCCTGGCAACGATGGAGGAAATCGTCGGCGCGGGGGCGACTGCGGGGTACGCGTCAGCGGTCGGGTTGAGTCCGGATGCGCTAGTCGTCGTGGACGATTTGATTCCGGAGTCGAGAAATCTTGTGGCGGGGGCAAATGAAGCGGGATGGCATCTCAAGAATACAAATTATGGACGTGACTATTCGGCGCAGGTCGTGGCAGATCTGGCACAGGCAAAGGCGGGCGATGCCTGCGCGCGGTGCGGCAACCCGCTGGAGGCGGTGGCGGCTATCGAGTTGAAGAACAATCCACTCAACCTTTTGCTCGCGCTGGCGGAGGCGCACCACGACAACAAGGGATTGACCCTGCCTCATCCTGCCGCGCCGTTCGATGTGTACCTCCTGCACGTCCCCGGCAAGGACGTGGACACGCACGCCAAAGCCGAAGAGGTATATCGCTCACTGCTGGATGCAGGGGTTTCGGTTCTGTTCGATGACCGCGAGGAGCGCGCCGGGGTTAAATTCAATGACGCCGATTTGATCGGGTGTCCGCTGCGAGTGACGGTGGGCGAAAAAGGGCTCAAAGAGGGAATGGTAGAATTGAAACGACGCAATTCAAAGGAGAACCGCTCCACGCCGCTGGAGGGAATCGCCGAAGAAATTCTGTCCCTCTTGAAATAGCCTCGCGGATTCGATACACAGTTCAATGAACAACCCCAAAGTCGGAAACTTCCCTCCAGCCAAACAAGCAGGTCTTGCTCTGCATGCGGCGCTGATTCTGGCGTTTGCCGCCCTGTCTGCCTGGGGCTTCTGGAATCTTTCCACGGCGCCGGTGGGACCTTCCTATGTGACGTACCTGCTGGTGGGATTGGCGGCTTTTGCCCCGCTTCCAATTCTGGGCTATCGAGCCTACGCCCTCCAGCGCGCCAACTATTCGATTGACCGCGACAGCCTTGCCATCGTATGGGGTTTGCGCGTGGAGGATATACCCCTGACCGACATCGAGTGGATGCGTCCCGTCTCCGACCTGACACATCCGCTGGCGCTCCCGCTGTTTCACCTGCCGGGGGCGGTGCTGGGCACGCGCCGCCACCCCGACCTGGGACTTGTGGAGTTCATCGCCTCCGATCCCAAAAGACTCATCCTGGTTGCCACCTCGAGGCGGGTCGTTGCCATTTCGCCGGAAAATCCCGCCGCGCTGGTACAGACGTTTGCACGCGCCATCGAACTGGGAAGCCTGACGCCGGCCGAATACAAATCGGTCTATCCGTCTTTTCTCGTCACGCAGGCATGGGAAAGTCCCGCAGCGCGTTTTTTATGGATGAGCGGTCTCTTCCTCAACCTGGGGCTGATTGCGTGGGTGGGGCTTTTGATTCCGTCCCTCTCCCAGATTCCCTTTGGGTTCGATGCGCTGGGAAGACCCAACGAATTTGCGCCGTCCGCCCGCTTGATTTTGCTTCCGTTGATCAGCGGGTTTTTATACCTTGCCGGCGTCCTTGCCGGATTGTATTTTTATCGGCAGGAATCCCGGCGTCCGCTGGCGTTTGTGCTCTGGTTTTCCAGCGCCGTGTGCACTGTATTATTCCTGCTGGCGGTTTTATTTTTGGTCACAACGCCCGTATAGCGCCGCCTCCAGTCGCTCTGGCACCGATACAACTATGCAACTCAGTCTCGGCTTTCTCCTTGCAGTCCTCATTGCCTGGCTTGCCCGTCTCGCACGCAGTCTCAACACCGGCGGGGCGATGGCGGCAGCCGTCGTCGGCACGGTGGTCTTTGGTTTGGGCGGGTTGCAATGGGCAATCCTACTGATGATTTTTTTCGTCACGTCATCGGCATTGAGTCGTCTGTTCAAAAAACGCAAACAGGGGCTGGATGAAAAATTTTCAAAAGGACATGAACGCGACGCGGGGCAGGTATTTGGCAACGGCGGGCTGGCAACGGCTTTCGTGTTGGTACATGCCATTTTGCCAGAATCAGGCATCGGCTGGGTGGGATTCGCCGCAGCGCTGGCGGCAGTCAATGCGGATACATGGGCAACCGAACTGGGCGTCCTGAACCCGACTCCGCCGCGCATGATCACGAACCTGAAAAAGCGCGTCGAAAAAGGGACCTCGGGCGGGGTCTCCCTTTTTGGAACTTTTGCCTCGCTGACGGGCGCCGCCGTCATCGCCCTGCCTGCATCACTGATGACCGATGACTGGTCTCTTCTTTTGCCGATCACCCTGGCCGGACTCGCCGGCTCGCTCTTCGACTCGTTCCTCGGCGCTACCGTGCAAACCATGTACTACTGCCCCGCCGACCAAAAAGAGACCGAAAAACACCCGCTCCACACCTGCGGCACACAGACGGTTCACATCCGCGGCTGGAAGTGGCTCGATAACGATTGGGTCAATTTTGGGTGCGGGGCGGCTGGGGTGGTCATCGCATTGATACTGGCATGACACACAGGGACAGCTTGCTTCGCTGTCCCTGTCTTTATGACCCAATCGCCCATTCCTACCCCCCACTTACCGGTTTCCCCGGCTTGCGATTCAACAACTTCCACATGCCCCACACAATCAACGCGGGCGGCAGGACAATGGGCAGGATGACCACGAACAGCCAGATGAGGAAGTTGGCGATTCCCTGATAGGCAACCGTGACCGTGTTCTTTGCATCGTTGAAGGTGTCGCCAGGTTTCCACGGGATGGGTGTGGCGGTCGGTTTGGGCGTAGAGGTGGGAGTCGGCGTCAGGATGGGGAATTCAGGTTCGAGGTTGATTGTGATCGTCGAGTAGGCGGAACGGTCCGAGAGGTAGTTCATGCGTCCCTTGATCTGCTCGATCTGCGATTCGATATTCGCCAGTTCCTGGTTGACGCGCAACGCCTCGTCCACGGTCTTGGTGTCCCTCAGGAATTCCTTGAGGCGCTCGCGCGTCGCTTCGAGATTGGTCAACTGCGACTGCAGGTCCACGTATTGCTCGGTCACATCGTCGCCCGAAGCGGTCTCATCCAGCACACGGACGGCAAGCCCGCGCAGGCGCGTGAGCACGCGTTCGAACTCGTCCACCGGCACGCCCAGCGTGATGGACGCGTACTTCAGGTTATTGCCGTAGTAATCCTGATACCAGACGCGCGAACTGACGATGTACCCGCCTACATCGCCGGCGATCTGTGTGGTGCGGTCAATGGCAACGTCGGTATCCGTCACCAGCAAACGAACATCGGCGTTTTTGACGATCATGCGGTTGGAGCGTTCGAGCACGGTCAGTTCTCCCGACGGATTGATAATCTCGAACGCGGGCGCCATGGTGGGAGCAGGCAACAGATCCGCGCCGGAGGGTTGGGGAGCGGGAGCCCCTTCAAGGTTCTTCGACGCAGGTTGTTCCGGTTCGATGAAATTTTCAACAGGCGCTTCGGTGGGCGCGGCGGCGCCCCCACACGCGGCAAGCACGAGCATTCCGGCAACAAGCAACGTGAATAGAATGGATCGAGTTTTCATTTTCTCCTCCGAAGGAATGGATACGACTCAAAGGGTCGTTTGAATGTCAGCGTTAACTTGTTGACGAAGGAGAAAAGAAATAGTTCCCGTCTCGTTCCGGACCTTCAACCTGCCTGCCGTTAAGCAGGTTTTACTCCCGCCTCGGCGACTCAAATATCACCACCGCCTCTTCTGCCCACCCTTCTTTCATTGACCTCACGACAAGCGCTGCCAAATCAGAAGGATAGATATTTTCCCGTTGACTCAAATCCTCAATCGGCATCCACACCGGGATGTAGATTCCCTCCTGCGGGTCGTTCGGATCGGCATCAGTGAATTCTTCGCCCGTGCCCGAACCGAACTCCCCGCAGAGCCGTTCCGCCAGAAAATAGATCTGCGTGCTCTGGTCGAAATGAATAACCGCCACTTTTCGCTTGATGGCAACCTCGACCCCCAACTCTTCCCTCGCCTCACGGATGGCGACTTGTTCGGGCGTCTCGCCGTTGTCCACACCGCCGCCGGGAAAAACGTAATAATCCAGCCCGGCGCGGTGACGTTCGATCAGCGCGACCTTGTCATCTTCGATCAGGACGACGCCGGCACGCGTCCTCACAGGCTATGCCTCATCCGTTTCGCGCGCGACTCGGTTGATTTCGTCCAACAGTGCGCCCCTGGCTTTTTCCAGCCGTTCGAATCGTTTCGTAAACTGGCTCATGGCATAGTCTACAAAATCATCCTCCACCAATCCAAACGGGACGACTTCGTACGCGGCGAAGGCATCCGCGATGACTCCGATCGCAAACGGGAGCAGGGTGTTCATCTGCGAATCGAGCGTATCCCACTCGTTTGGATGCTCCGCCACAAGACGCGAGAGCAGGTAGACGCCATAGGCAATGTGCCGCGATTCGTCCTGCTTGAGGAGCGAAATGCCTTTGCGCAGGCCGGGCATCAGGTCATTGCGTTCGAGCATGGTAAAGAAGGCGTGGTAGCCCGTCTCAGCCAGGACTCCCTCCACGACCATGTTGTACGTCACCGAGGCGCGGATCTGGGCTGAGGGTGAGGGATCAGCCTCCAGCGCGGAAAGAGCCGCAGGCAGAGCATCGTAGAAGATGTGGCGGTAGTTGTCGGTGTGGTAGTGAGTCAAATCCGACCTCCCCCCCAACCCCTCTCCTAAAGGAGAAGGGAGCAGAGCCACCTCATCCAAAAACCTTCTGAAAAAATCAGTATGTTTGGCTTCTTCAAATAGAAACGTGGTAAGGAACATTTCCTCCTCGACGCGTCCTTCTTTGGCAACGACACGAATCAGCGGAAGCAAATCGAGCGTGACCGCCTCCTCGCCCGCCACGAACATTGCCAGCAGGCGCAGGATCAGGTCTTTTTCATCGTTCGTGAGCCTTGACCAATCGGCTCGGTCCTGGGTCAGGTCAATGTCTGCAGGATTCCAAATACCGAGGCGTTTGGCTTTTTCGTACAAGCGCATCGGAGGCAGGTTGCGGTTCAGTCCGCGCGTGGCGGTGGCAAAGGATGTATGAGGCATGATTGGCTCCTATGAGTTTCCAGTATAAACGCTTCGGGAAACGGTTGGAAGGGAGCAAGCGGCGGGTATAATTTTTCAATGCCCATCACCCTCGAGTCCATCCGCGAGTATTACGACCAGAACACGCGGTTATTTCTCGCCTTCAACCGTTCCCGCCAAGCGGACAACATCCATCGCTCGGTGTGGATGGAGGGCGCACAAACGCTTGCAGAGGCGCTCAATGTGTCGAACGACTTGATTCGTGCGGAGATCGAATCCGTTGCGAAAACGAATGCGCGGATTGCCGATCTGGGCTGTGGAGTCGGCGCGAGTTTGCTGTACATCATCCCGCGATTGCAGGAACCGAAACCAGCGCTTGGTTTAACACTCAGCTCCGTTCAGGAGCGGCTGGCGGGGCACTTTGCAAAACAGGCAAACCGGGAAGGGCAAATCCTTTTTGCCGAAGGCGATTTCACACGCGTTCCACTGGCAAGCGGGTCGCTCGATGTCGTCTATTCTGTGGAAGCGGTTGTCCACGCGCCGGAACCGGAAAGATATTTTCGAGAGGCGGGTCGTCTATTGCGGCGCGGCGGAAAATTGATCCTTGTGGATGATTACCTGACCGAACGCTCACTTTCACAAAGCGAATCGAAATGGCTGCGAGCCTACATCAACGGCTGGCGTGTCCCCGGTATAACGACCGTCCAGCAGACGCAAACGCTCGCAGGGAAACATCATTTGCAAATGATCAAGAACGACGACCTCACGCCCTACCTGCGCCTCCGCCATCTTCCTCATGCGCTCGCGCAAATTTTGCTCGTCATTGGAAATCTTCTTCCCCTCAAACATGCCATCCTGCCGTCCATGCTGGGGAGCATGGCGCTGCAACAGTGTTTGCATATGCAAGTGATCGAATATCGGTTTTTGGTGTTCGAGAAGCAGACCGCCGACGCTCGACCATAGACAATGACTCACCGTCCATGATCATTCCGCCATGAACGTCATCACCCTCCTCGCCAGCGGCACGCGCGGCGACGTGACCCCGTACATCGCCCTCGGGTTGGGCTTGCGCGATGCAGGCTGCAACGTCCGCATTGCCGCGCCGGCGGGGTTCAAGGCACTGATCGAACCAAGCGGGTTGATGTTCCTACCGTATGAGGGCAACCCGTCCGACCTGATGATCCACCAATCCGACCCGCTCACTATCGGGCAAAATCCATTTCATTCAATCCGCTCCACACGAAACTTCCTCGCACAAGCCCGCGCCCTGTATCCGCGCATGTTGCATACCGCCATCGAAGCCTGCCGCGGCACGGATGTTCTCGTCTATGGCTTGCCCACACTGTGGGGCGAGCACATCGCCGAAGGCTTGCGCATTCCCGGCGTTCGCGCAGTGCTGCAACCCATCACGCCCACACGCGCCTTCTCCTCCACCCTGCTGCCGTTTCGATTCAATCTGGGGGGAATTGGGAATTGGCTCTCCCATTGGATGGTGATTCAAGCGACATGGCGGACGTGGCGTACGGAGATCAACCGAGCGCGTCGGACTCACTTCAACCTGCCGCGCGCCCACTGGCTTGACCCTGCGCTGAGACCTTTCCCTGACCAACCCCTCACCCTGAACGGATTCAGCGAACGGATCGTCCCGCGCCCGGCGGATTGGAATGAGAAGCAGGTTATCACGGGATATTGGCGAATGCCTCCGCAGCGATGGACTCCGCCGAAAGAGCTTGAAACATTCATCGAACAACCGCGGCAAAATACCATCGCCATGGGGCTGGGAAGCCCGGGAACCAAAGATTTTGTCCACATTCTGAAGATTCTGGATGAAGCCTTGAGGAAATCAGATGCACGTGCCGTGTTGACGATTCCATCCCAATGGCATACACAAATCGCATCCAAGAACATCTTCCCCATCGAATACGCGCCGCATGAATGGTTGTACCAACGAGTGAGAGTGGCAGTCCATCACGGCGGCGCGGGGACCACGTCTGCAAGCCTGCATGCGGGAATCCCCACGGTCACATTGCCGCTGGGAATTGACCAGTTCTTCTGGGGCGAGAGGGTGTACAAGATCGGGGCTGGTCCCAAACCAATTCCACAACGCGCCTTGAACGCGGAGAAACTGGCGGATGCCATTCACGCCGCGCTTGGGGACGAGTCCATGCGGGCGCGGGCAAAAGCGCTCGGTGCGGCATTGAGTCTGGAGGACGGAGTGCAGGCGGCGGTGGGTCAGATGCGGAAATTTGACGCCGGACAATAGACAGGGGGTCATGGTCTGCGGTCAATGGTTTATCGTTTCTTTAGTTCCCAAGATGCAACATACAAGGCGCCCACAGCCAGAATGCTCCCCAAAAAATACGGGGCAGAGATGGAGACAAGTTCAAAGGTCACCCCGGCGAGAGTCGGACCGATGATGTTGGTGAGGCTGAGGAGGGTCTGCGTGCCGCCCATGAGACGTCCCTGTTCGTGATCGGGAACGCGCAAAGACACAAGCGCGGTGAGCGACGGAATGCTCATGCCCGTGCCGAGCGCAACCAGTGTGACCGCGGGAAAGAGCATCCACGACTGGCAGGCGAGCGCCATGCCCGCCAAGCCACTTGCCATGCAGACGAGACCCGAGAGGGAGAGGCGGCGTTCGCCGAAACGAGGCTGCAGTTTGCCGAATAAATAGCCTTGAATGAGTACGGCGCAAATGCCGACGTACAGATAAAAATAACTGTTCTGTGCGGGGCTCCAGTCAAAGCGTGAATTGGAATAGAGCGGAAAGTTGGTCTGCAAACCCGCGAAGGCGAGATTGAGAAGGAACAACGCGACAAGAAATTTCTGAATGTTCGCCCGGCGAAAGAGACTTGTGAATTGCCCCGTCCAACTGAAGAGTTGCGAAACCGGTTTCGTCTCGCGCCGCCCGGGTGGAAGCGATTCGGGAAGAATGAAAAGACCGAAGAGTGTGTTTCCAAATGCAAGGGTGGAGGCAGTCATCGCAGGCACGCTGAGACCGTATCCGCTCAACAGGCCGCCGAGGGCGGGTCCCGCCATCAACCCCAGACCGAACGCCGCGCCCATCAGGCCGATGCCGCGCGCCCGGTTCTCGGAGGTGGTCGAGTCGGCGATGTAGGCATGGGCGAGGGTGAGGTTCGAGCCGGTCAGTCCGTCAATGAATACGGCGAGGAAAATGACCAGCAGGGAATTTGCCAGACCCAGCAGGAGATAGGCGCAGGCGGTCCCGAATAGGCAAATCAGCAAGATCGGTTTGCGCCCGTAGCGGTCAGAGAGTGCGCCAAGTACGGGACCCGACACCAGTTGAACCGCCGAATACACGGACATTAATCCGCCTGCCATCGCCGCGCCCCCATCCTGCGCCTGCACGTAAAACGGCAGCAGTGGCAGCATAATGCCGTAGCCCAGCAGGTCCACGAAGACGGAGAGGAAGAGGATGAGGAGGGATGGGGACAAATGAGGATTGTTTGATTGAGAATTACTGCCTGGGGCGATTTTATCACGCAGACCTATTGACTCTTTCCGCGAAAAGTTGTAATCTGTCATCAGACGACATATTATATTGGTTTACCTGAAAGAACTCAGCGGATTGCTATTCACTGTTTGATGCGGATGTTGGCATGAAATCGAGAGAAGGGAAGCCATCATGGTCACGAACGAAAAGGCGGAATCGACACTAACAAGCAATGTCAGATCGAGCCACTGGGAGGCATTCCTGAGCGCATTGCCGTTTGCGGCATTCGGGGTGGTATGCATGATAGGCAAGAGCAGAGTGCCGTGGATTGGCACATATGGTTACCTGACATTTTATCTTTTTGTCCTTCTTGGACTCTTGACAGGACTGGTTAAAGCATTCCCCCGTTGGGCATACAGTTACCTGGGTTGGTCATTGGTCTACGCCTGGTGGTGGACCTCCATCTACACGAACGGATTGAAGATCTTCGGATACACCATGGGCAATGAAGCCTGGGGCTGGCGCGCTTGGGTTCCGCTCCTTATCACAGTTGGAATTGCCCTCCTTTTGACCCGCTCCATTCGTCCCCTCCGAGAATTGGTTCTCGGTATCTGGCAGGATTGGACGCTTCTATCGCTGGCAATGTATTCCTTTGTGGGGTTTATGATGCTGGTATATGATGAGGTTCGTGCCCCTTACACGATCGCTTTCATGACTGCGTCCACACTTGTCATCTGCACCACCGTATGGATCTTCATGAGAAGCCCTAATCGCGTACATCGTTTGATTATCCTGCCGGGGGGCTTTTTTGTGGGTCTCCTGATTGACCGCCTCTGCAATGCCACCTGGGATTTCAACGCGTATTATGGATTGCCACCCCAACCACCCATACCCTGGTACAGCTCCCTTTGGGAGATAATCTTTTTCACTGTCCTATGGAGCCCAATCATGTGGTTGCCTGCTCTGCTCGGTTTATTTAAGAGCACCTTCAGTAAAGGTCAGAGCGCTTCATCATAAGCAGGCGATCCGTCCCGTCAACGACAAGGATACCGCCCCATCCGGATGGGGCGGTATCCGATATATTCACGGAGTTGGAGGAAGCAATCCATTCAGGGAATCTTGAGGGTCTCTCGCGTTCGCAGGGATTCCACAGCCGCGAACGCGGCTTGGGTCACACCAATGAGTTGCTCATAGGGAATCGGGGGTCCCCCTCCCTCACGAATGGATTTGACAAAGGCTTTCCATTCGTTGAGATGTCCCTTATCCTGCGCGCCCTTTTCCTCTTTCTTCTTTCCCTCCTTCACGGTTTGCAGGGATACAAAATCATCCAATACCGCGACCATGCCATCACAAAACACCTCGATGCGTTCCTTCGGGAAGGATTTGTCGCCGTTGGCAAGATAGTCCACCACAGCGATGGAGCCGTCGGAGAAGGTGAAGGTCATGGAGACGTTATCTTCGCGGTATTTGCCGCCGTCCGGCAGGGAGTGTGCGGTCACGGAAATGGGAGGCATGCCGACAAGGAAGGTGATGAAGTCAATGAAGTGGCAGGCTTCGCCGATGATGCGTCCGCCGCCGATTTCGGGGTCCTGGGTCCAGTGAGCGAGGGGGATGTACCCGGCGTTGACGCGGTAGTGAACATACATGGACGATTGACGATTGACGATTGACGATTTGAGTTGCTGAGCGAGAGGGGCAAAGCGACGGTTGAAACCCGTGAGCAGTAAACCGTTATCCGTTTTGGCTAACTGCTTGTTAATCGCTGATAACTGATTACTATTGATCGCCAGCGGCTTTTCGACAAAGACGTGTTTGCCCGCTTTGAGCGCTTTTACGACCAGGTCGGCGTGAGAGTCGTGGCGGGTGAGGATGGCAACGGTGTTGATATTCGGGTCGTTGAGGATTTCTTCATCGGAAGAAGCGGCGTATCGAAAGCCGAATTTTTTACCGGCATGTTGGGCGTGCAGTCCGCCGGCGGAAGCGATGCCGATGAGTTGAACGCCATCCACTTTTTTGATGGCGGGGAGGAGGACAGCGTTGGCAAAGAGACCGGATCCCAGGACACCTAACTTCACCGCGTTTGAACGTTCGAACGTTGGAACGTTGAACGTGACAATCTTTGAACGTTCCAACCCTTCACCGCTTTGCGGATAGGTCAACACCACCCCAAGGAATTTTTCCTTCGTCTTGCCGGTGATGACTTGATACGCCTGCACCGCCTGCCCGATAGGAAAACGATGCGTGATGAGCGGCTTGACTTGTACCTTCCCGTCTGCCATCAACTCCAGCACGGATTCGAAGTTGCGCCCTTCCGTCCAGCGCACGTAGCCAATGGGATAATCCACCCCGTGTTCTTCGTAGGAAGGGTCGTAGCGACCCGGTCCGTAGGAGCGTGAATTGATGAAGGAAATCTCCTTCTCGTAGTACACCTTGCGAGGGAGGGTCAACCCGACTGCGCCGGTAGCGACAACACGTGCCCGGTCGCGGGCGATGACGCCAGCGAGTTCAACCGGGTCGTTGGAGGGGGTGTCGGCGCAGATGAGCAGTACGTCGAAGCCGCGGTTGGAGGTGAAAGCCTGGGAGGAGTCCACGGCGTTGTTGCGGGAGACAGCCCGCAGTCCGAGGGAGGAGGCGAGTTTGAGGCGGGCGGGGTCAATATCTATGCCGAGGACGCGGCATCCGGCGGCGGCGGCCATCTGGGCGGTCAAAAGTCCCAACAACCCCATCCCGATCACGGCGACAGTTTCGCCGAGTTGCGGCTCGGCAAGGCGGAACCCGTGCATGGCAATGGCGCCAAGGGTGGTGAAGGCGGCGGATTCGAAGTCCACGCCTTGGGGAATGGGTGTGAGCAGGCTGTGCGGCACGACATTGTACTCGGCATGGACGGCGTAATTGGCGCCCGCGCACGCCACGCGCTGACCCACCTTGAAGCCCGGCATGTTCTTGCCAAGCGCAACAATGACACCGGCGGAGGAATAACCAAGCGGCATGGGCTGATCGAGACGATTAAAGGCGGCTTGCAGGGTGGGCATGACCCCTTCACGTTTGGCTTTGTCGAGGACCTGTTTGACGAGGTCGGGGCGGGAGCGCGCTTTGTCAACCAGACTCTTTTCGGCAAATTCGACGAGCATACGCTCGGTTCCTGCGGAGACCAGACTTGCCTCCACGCGCACCAGCGCCTGACCGGCGCGGGGAGCGGGAACAGGGACCTCTTCCACGGTGGTTTTTCCGGTTTTGATATTTTGAAGAAGTTGTTTCATGGTGAAGCGAGAATTCGATGAGGGATTTGGAAGCAGTATACCCGAATTCACCCGCCATTTTTGACCGCACCTGTTCCTATTGTCACAAATGACATTTGTCCTTATTTTCGGAAAAATCTTGCCTCGCAATGAAATTGTAACTATAATGACTTCAACAATCGGTTTGCCTCATGGCAATACCTTATTGATGGTTCAACCGGTTCACGAGAATCGGCGCGCAGGAGAGGAGGTTGCCACAATAAATGACTTTCGATCCGAAATCTGTTTTGCTTGCTCAAAAACCTTCATCAATAAGGAGAAAATCTTATGGCTCTCGGTGGTTACGCTGATAAAGTCGCCTGGGTGGACCTCACCACAGGCAAAACAGAATTCAAGCCAATTCCGGAAGAGTATAAACTCAAGTAAATTGGCGCGCGCGGGGTTGGTGTGCGATTTGTCTTCGACAACGGCCCGCAGGTGGACCCGCTCTCACCGGACAATATTCTCTGCTTCATGAACGGACCGCTGACCGGCTCGGAAGCCAACATGAGTGGGCGCATGGCAATTGTGACCAAATCGCCTCTGACCGGAACCATCACTGACTCCCACCATGGAGGCTGGTCCGCCGCCCGGCTGCGCTGGGCTGGTTACGACGGATTGGTTTTCCGTGGCAAGGCGCCCCAACCCACCTACGTTTACATCCATGACGATCAGTTCGAACTGCTCGACGCTTCCGAAGTATGGGGAAAGGGAGTCCACGACACCGTAAAGTATTTCAAAGAAAAATATGGCGAAAAAGACCTGACCGCGATCGCCATCGGTCCTGCAGGCGAGAACCTGGTCAAGTTTGCCTGCTGGATCAATGAAGACGATCGTGCCAGCGGACGCGGCGGCACCGGCTGCGTGGGCGGCTCGAAGAACCTGAAAGCCATCGTCATCAAGGCGGAGAAGAAACTCGTCAAAGCCGCCGACCGCGAGAAATGGAAAGAGGCTCACGCCAAAGCCCTGGCGGAGATCATGGACGAGCGCGTGGTCACCTCCCCGCGCAAGGGCGGACTCTCGGTCTACGGCACCAACGTCCTGATGAACATGACCAACGTCATCGGCGGTCTGCCCGCCAAGAACAGCCAGTTTGCGGCGTTCGAGGGCGCGGAGAAGATCAGCGGCGAATACGTCAACGACAACCTGCTCGTGGATAACCCCACCTGCCACGCCTGCCCGGTCGCGTGCAAGAAAGAAGTGGAGGTCAAGGACGGTCCCTATGCAGGTCTGCGCATGGAATCGCTCGAATACGAACCGGCTTGGTCGGTCGGTGCAAACTGCGGCAATGACGATGCGCGCGTCGTCGCCAAGATGATCGACACCTGCAACGACATGGGCATGGACGCCATCGAGATCGGTCACCCGCTCTCCATCTGGATGGAAGCCAGCGAACGAGGGTACACCAACGGCACCGGCAAGATCGATTGGGGCGATGGCGCCAAAATGGTAGAGACCGCCATGCTCATTGCCAAACGTGAAGGCATCGGCGCGATCATGGCAGATGGCGCAAACCCCACCGCCGCGTACTTCGGCCATCCCGAGCTCGCCATGACCGTCAAAGGTCAGGGCGTACCTGCCTATGATCCGCGCGGCATCAAGGGCATGGGCGTCGGTTACGCCACCAGCAACCGCGGCGCCTGCCACCTGCGCGGCTACACCCCTGCGGCTGAGGTCGTCGGTAACGTGCTGGGTCCATCCACCATCACCGACCCGCTCGAATGGAAGGGCAAGGGCGAGCTCACCATTATCTTCCAGAACGTTCACACCGTCACCGACTGCCTGGATGTGTGCAAATTCGCCACCTTCGCCGAGTCGCTGGATTCGTTCGCGGCGCAGTACGAAGCAATCACCGGCGTGCCTTCCAGCGCGGAGCACCTGCTCAAAGTCGGCGAACGCGTCTACAACCTCGAGCGCTACTACAACAACCTGAACGGCTTCCGTGAGGGCAGTGACTACCTGCCTGAGCGTTTCCTCAAGGAACCTTCGCAACACGGCGGAAGCAAGGGACACGTCTGCGAACTGGACCAAATGCTCGAAGAGTATTACGCCAAGCGCGGCTGGGTCAACGGTGTTGTGCCCGAATCCAAACTGAAAGAGTTGGAGATCATCTAGCCCGCCTCTTTCTCAACCGAAACCTGATTTGGTTCCAAAAAGCAGGATCTCCCCGATAACAAACACAGGGCGACGCGCGTCGCCCTGTGCATTTAATCATGTCTTTGCGAGGGCGATAGCCCGAAGCAATCTCCACTCAGTATCGGGGATTGCTTCGCTTCGCTCGCAATGACAATCACCCGCCCCCTACCGCAGGGAAGACATTGATCGTATCCTCCTGCATGATCTTCGTTTGAAAGCCTTCCTCCATAAACTGCACATCGCGCCCGTTGATGAAAAAGTGGACATGACCGTACATCTTCCCGTCCTGATCCAACAGTTCCTTTCTCATGACCGGGAACCGCTCGACAATCTTATCCAGTAATTCCTGTGCTGTGATGCCATGATCCACATCGAATTCCACGGTCTTGCCCCCGGCAATATCGCGCAGGGTCGCAAAGAAGTTAACCTTCATTCGTCGCTCCTTTTCCAAAGTTTGGCTCGCGTAACACTTCCACGTTCATCCGTCCGCTGGAGATGGGAGAGAAAAAACTGACAACCGAGTCGGGATCGAGAGGCGAATCAATTCCCGCCTGAGCCAGACGCGGATTCCGTCCATCCACGTAGATCGGCACATCCGTACGCAGGTCACGGTTTTCATCCAGCAGATGAAACGCCGCTTCAGGGTGCCTCTCCACCAGGAAGTTCACCAACTTGCGAAACGTATCCACACGCGGATCATTGACTTCCAGTGAGGTTTGCCCCATGACGGTCCGCATATTGGCATAGAATCGCAATTGCATAAGCGGAGTATATCAAAATTTCCCCGTAGGAGCCCGAAGTCGCCCGGCTTCGGTGTGCAAAGACCGGAAACAGCCAAGTCGGAAGATTGTGCGCTCCTCGATTACGGGCACTGGATGATCCCTTGCGCCCACAGACAACCGCCGCAAACCGGAAAATGGGTATTGCCCAGACAGTCTTCCTCGTTGGTCTCGGAGAGGTCACAGCCGCCGCAGAACGTGCACGGAGCAAAGACGAAGTTATGCAAACGTTCGCGATAGGCGAGATATTCAGGATCGAGCCAGATGTCCTCCAACGACCTTTCCCGCACATTGCCAATGACGTGTTTTTTCGAGAGGCGCGGTTTGCCGTGCAAATAACTCATGTGGGTGTGCATGAGGGGCCAGCAGGGACTGACATCCCCCGTCCACGCAATGGACAGGGTGCCGCTTTCCACGAAGTTGCAGACGTCATTGGCGCCGCCCCAGTTATTGCCCGCAAAACTGATGTTACAGCCGCTGTTGAAGGTCTCCATCAATGCCGCCTGTGTGTCCTCATTGAAATCCATTTTGGGCAGGCTGAGTCTTGGCAGCATGGGGGACGGCAGATAGGCAATATTCCGCATGGTTCGCAGGTAGAGCCGGTCATTTTGCATATCCTCGGTGGGCGGCTGGACGTTGCTCACGGAATAATATTTGGCGCCAAAGGTATGACCCAGTTTAATGATCTTCGGCAGGTCGTTGATATTGCGCTTCATGGCGACAAAGGCAACGCCTATTTCCGGTTTGGGGAAGTGACCGCCTTTGCGCATTTTGAACAGGCGTTTCAGGTTGTCAATGATCGTCGGGAGTTCCGCTCCCATGCGCACATCGGCAAAACTATCGGGGGTGGCGCCGTCCAGTGAAACCCACAACACATCGAGCCCGGCGTCGACCAATTCGCGCGATTTTTTCTCGGTGAGGATGGTGCCATTGGTGATGAGTTCGACTTTGACGCCCAGTTCACGCTTAATGCGGCGGATCCATTCGATGGTTTTTTGATGGAACAACGGCTCGCCAATGCCACCGAAATAGACGCTGGGAACGGGATCCAGTTCTTTCAGCCCCGCGAAGATGCGCTCAAAAGTCTCTTCGGTCATGCGCCCGATGGGCTGTTCCCAGGCGTTGCGAAAGCAGGTGATGCAGTCCAGGTTGCAGGCAACCGTCGGTTCGATGTAGATTTTCGTGAGGTGAGTCACCGGGCGGTGCATGCGGACAAAGTTCTGCCCTTCGTCGAGACGAACCCTGGAACCGGGCACCAGTCCATATTGGCGGGCAACTTCAGGAGGAATGATGAGGCGTCCGTTTTCGTCCACTTCAGCCCAGGCGGTTGTCGGTTTTGTGGATATTGGAATCATACGCGCTCCTTACACTATCTGATTGCTCTGTTGCGGAACCCTCTTTCGCCCTCCTCCCCAACCCCTCTCCCGCTGGGAAAGGGGCAAGGGATGAGGGAAAAGGCAATGATTCATACCTTTGGGCATCTTTGTAACAAAGCACTACCTGGTAATTAATACCCATCATATCCATTTTTGGGCGAAATTCACGTGACAAAAGTCGCAGTTCAAAGAGACAAATGACCTTCGCGGCGGGTGATATAATTTTGAAAATTGTGCATAAGGAGCAGTCCGTGACTGATTTACGCGTCCAAAAATTTGCAAAAATCCTGGTCGGGCATTCCGCCCGCATTGCGCCGGGCGACCGCGTCCTGATCGAGGCGACAACCGCCGCCGAACCGCTGGTAAGGGAGTTGTTTATTCAAATTCTGGAAAACGGCGGTCACCCACATCCTCTGATTTCATTTCCCGGGCAGGAGGAGAGTTTTCTGCTGCATGCCCGCGACTCACAATTGGAGTTTGTGCCAACATTCATGAAACTGGCCTACAACCAGTTCGAAAGCCGTATCCGCATTCATTCTTCGACCAATACGCGCGGGTTGAGCCATATAGATCCCGTCAAACTGCAAAAGCGCAACAAGGCAACCGGCATGATCACAGAGACACAAATGCGGCGCGGCGCCGAGGGGACCTTCAAATGGGTCACGACTCTCTACCCCACCAACGCCTACGCCCAGGATGCAGGGATGAGCCTGCAAGAGTATGAGGACTTCGTCTTCAACGCTGTGCATGTCAACGAGGAAGACCCCATTGCTTATTGGAAAAGCACTGCGGCTGAGCAGCAAAAGGCAATTGACTTTCTCGCAAACAAGGATATTGTCACGCTGCGCGGTCCGAATGTGGACCTCTCGCTTTCGATCAAGGGACGCAGGTTCATGAATTCAACCGGCGTGCACAACATGCCCGACGGTGAAATCTTTACGGGACCGGTGGAAGACTCGGTCAACGGATGGGTGCGGTTCACTTACCCCGCCATCTATGGCGGCGTGGCGGTGGAAGGCGCGGAATTGATCTTCAACCGCGGACGGGTAGAACAGGCAAAAGCCGATAAGAACGAGGACTATCTCATCAAAATGCTCGAGTCCGACAGCGGCTCACGGTATCTGGGCGAGTTCGCCATCGGCACCAACTTCGACATCAACCGCTTCACCGGCAACATCCTGTTCGATGAAAAAATCGGCGGCACCTTCCACATGGCACTCGGCGCGGGTTACCCGGAAACCGGTTCGCACAACAAATCTTCCATTCACTGGGATATGATTTGCGACCTGCGCACCGACTCGGAAATTCACGTGGACGGCGAGTTGTTCTACAAGAACGGTACGTTTGTATTCGGGAAATAGGTTTGCAAGTTTTGAGGGTTAAACGTTTGAAGGTTGAGAGCCATTCTCAACCTTCTTTTTCATCTTTGTCGTTCAACTTCTGACCTAATAGAATCCCACCGACGCATCCACCCTGCGCGCATATTCGTCAATCCCGCCGCGCACGTTGAAGACGTTCTTCCATCCCTGCTGGGCAAGCCAGGCAGTGACCTGCATACTGCGATTGCCGTGATGACACAGGACATACATGACCGCATCCTGCGCGCGGGCGGATTCGGGCAGCGCGTCGATTCCCTCCCTCGCCAGGCGGCTCAACGGCGCGACCTCGAGGCGGCTGTCTGTCAATTTGGCGTAATTCAACTCCGACAATTCGCGCACATCGAGCAGGATGAAGGGTTCGTCTGAATTCAATTTTTCGGACAGTTGTGCAACGGTTATTTCGGCAAACATGATAACATCTCACTCACGCAAAACACGGAAGACATCATTCCAGCGCCTTTGAGTACAGCCTTTCCACGTATTCCTTCAGCATGCGGCGGGTGGAAAATTGCGGGGTGACGGTCTTGATGGACTCTTTCATCCGCTCCACCCATTCCAGGGGAACATTGTTGATGTCGCGATGGTAGTAGAGCGGAATAATTTCATTTTCGAGTTTGTTGTACAGATCGTGCGCGTCAATCTGATCCTGCACATCCTGCGATTCCATCTGTTTGTCTTCGCCAATGGACCAGCCATTTTTGCCGTTGAAGGCTTCGCGCCACCAGCCGTCCAGCACGGAGAAATTCAACACCCCATTCAACCCTGCCTTCATACCTGAAGTGCCGCTGGCTTCCATGGGGCGGCGCGGCGTGTTCAGCCACACATCCACGCCCTGAACGAGATACCGCGCTAGGTTCATATCGTAATCTTCGACGAAGACCAGCCGTCCGCCCGTTTCGGCGCGTTTGACCGTGCGGTAGATTTTCTGAATCAATTGTTTGCCCGGTTCGTCGGCGGGATGCGCCTTGCCGGCGAAAACAATCTGCACCGGCATGTTCGGGCGGTTGATAAGATGCAGCAGGCGTTCCACGTCCGAAAGGATCAGGCTGGCGCGCTTGTAGGTGGCAAAGCGGCGGGCAAAGCCGATGGTTAGCGTGTAGGGATTCAGTAAAACCCCTGCCGAAACGACCTGCACCGGGTGGAAGCCGCCCACGATCCAGCGATCGCGGACGCGTTCGCGCAGATAGAAATTCAATTTACGCTTGAGATGTTGATGCACCTCCCACAAAGCCTGGTTGGGAAGGGTATCCAGTTGATCCCACAGTTCGGGTTCGTCCAGTCGTTCCATCCAGCCTTCGCCGAAATGCAGGTCGAGCAACATGCGTAAACGACGCGCCATCCAGTTTGCCGTGTGAACGCCGTTGGTGACATGGGTGATGGGCACATCGTCCACCCGGCGGTCTTTCCAAAGAAAGCGCCACATCTCACGCGAGACGCGCCCATGCAACTCGGAGACTGCATTGTGTCCCTCCGAGCCTCGCAAAGCAAGGATGCCCATGCTGAACGTCTGCCCGTGCGGTTGTTCGTGGCGGGCAAGGTCATAAAATTGTTCCTGCGTGAGCCCCAATTGATGCGAAATTGCAGAGAGGTATTTATCGATGAGCCAGAGCGGAAACTCGTCGTTACCTGCCGGCACTGGGGTGTGCGTGGTGAAGATATTTTGCCCACGCGTTTTTTGCAGGGCAGATTGGAACGCCTCGCCCTTTTCGACCCCTTCGCGGACGCGTTCGAGCGTCAGAAAGGCGGCGTGACCCTCGTTCATGTGCCAGACCGCCGGCTGGATTCCCAAAGCCCGCAGCATGCGTACCCCGCCGATGCCCAGCAGCACCTCCTGCATCACGCGGCGATCCAGGTCCGACCAGTACAGCCGGGCGGTCAGCAGGCGGTCGAAATCGGAGTTGCCGTCCACGTTCGAGTCCAGCAGGTAGAGAGGGATGCGCCCGACGCGCGCCTCCCAGACCTGCAGGGAGACACTGCGGTCGGGAAACTCCACGCACACCAAAACAGGTTTGCCATCCCTCACCACCAGGTTGACCGGCAGATCATCGAAGATCAGCGGGTTGTTCAACGCTTCCTGCCAGCCGTCTTCGCTGATGCGCTGGGAAAAGTATCCCTGCGCATACATGAAGCCCATACCCACCAACGGCAGGCCCAGGTCGCTTGCCTCTTTCAAATGATCGCCTGCCAGCACGCCAAGCCCTCCCGAGTAGATCGGGAGGGTTTCGTGGAGACCAAATTCCATGGAAAAATAGGCAATGGGATGTGCGGCAAGTTTTGGCTGAGTCCGATGCGCCCAGGTGTCTTGTTGAGTCATGTAGGCGTCGAATTCCGCAAAGACGCGCTTGTACGAATCCATGAAATCCCGATCTTTGAGAACTTCGTTCAAGCGGGCGCGTTTGATTTCACGCAGCATGCGGATGGGGTTGTGGTTGAGGCGCTCCCACATGGCGCGATCCAACTTCGAATACAGGCGCGCAGCTTCGGGCTGCCACGTCCACCACAGGTTGTAAGCAAGTTCGCCGAGGCGGGCAAGTTTTTTGGGAAGGTCAAATGAAGGAAGTTGAGTGCGAAAAGTGTCCATAGGCGCATAATGATACCCCAATTTTTTATTTGGATTAGAATTGATTCATGACAACTGTACAACTGTTTGCGACCTGCCTGGTCGATTCTTTCTACCCGCAAACGGGGGAGGCGGTTGTGAGCATTCTTCGCCGCCTCGGCGTGGACGTGGAATTTGCCCGCGACCAAACCTGCTGTGGACAGCCAAACTTCAACGCCGGCTTGCGCGCCTCGGCGCACCCGATGGCGGAACATACGATCCGTGTTTTGGAAAGACTTCCGAAGTCTTTAAAGACTTCCGAAGTCTGCGACATTGTCATTCCCTCGGGCTCCTGTGCGCATATGATCAAACACGGCTACATCGAGTTGTTTGCAGATGATCCTGCCTGGCTGCCGCGCGCACAGGCGCTGGCTTCGCGGGTTTATGAATTGACCGAATTTCTGGTGGATAAACTTGGCGTGACCGATCTTGGCGCGCGCTGGGACGGAACCGTCACCTACCATCCTTCCTGCCATACCCTGCGCGGCATGGGCATTGACCGTCAGCCGCGCGCGTTGCTGGCAAATGTGCGCGGCGCGACGGTGGTGGATTTGCCTCATGCCGAAGAATGCTGCGGCTTCGGTGGCATTTTCTCGGTGGAACATCCTGAACTCTCGGCAGAATGGCTGAACCGCAAAATCAGCAACCTGGAAGCGACTCAATCTCCTACACTGGTGGTGGCAGATTCGGGCTGTCGTTTGCATATCGCAGGCGGCTTGCACAGGCAGAAGAAGCCGCAGAAGGTTGTTCATATTGCCGAAGTGCTTGCAAACCAGTGAGGAAGTGATCAGTGAACAGTCATCAGTTTCGGGCGCGCATCCGCAAATCATTGTCGAATGAGGCGCTTCAGGCAGCGCTGGACGCCAACGCCGAGCGCCGCGTGACCGGGCGTATCACCGCCTTTGCCTCCCTGCCCGATTGGCGCGAACGCCGCCAGCAGGCGCGCGCCGTCCGCGCGGAGGTCATCGAGCGCCTCGAAGAGTATCTCGAACGATTTATCAAGAACGCTGCTCAAAACGGGATGATTGTCCATCGCGCCGCGAATGCAGACGAAGCCATAAAAATCTTTCTTGAAATCACAGGCGTACAGCGAAGGTTCGGAGCGCCCCTGCTGATTGCCAAATCTAAATCCATGGTCTCGGAGGAAATCAACCTCAACCATGTTCTCGAAGCGCAGGGCATGCGCGTCGTCGAGACCGACCTGGGCGAATACATTGTCCAACTGCGCGGCGAACGCCCCAGCCACATCATCACGCCGGCCGTGCATCTGCGCCGGCACGAGGTCGGTCAACTCTTCCATGAAAAATTGGGCGTTCCCTACACCGACGACATTCCTACTATGACCCATACCGCCCGCAAAGTTTTGCGGGAAGTCTTCCTTACCGCCGATGTGGGCGTCAGCGGAGTCAACTTTGGCATCGCAGAAACGGGCGGCATCTGCATTGTCACCAACGAAGGAAACGGGCGCATGGTCACCACCCTGCCGCCGGTTCACATTGCGCTGATGGGTATGGAGCGCCTCGTCCGCACACTCGATGAACTTGCCCTCATGCTTTCTCTCCTGCCGCGCTCTGCCACCGGGCAAAAACTCAGCGCCTACACCCAAATCATTCAGCAACCGCTTCCCGGTCAACAACGCCATATCCTCCTGCTCGATAATGGACGCTCCCGTTTGCGCAACTCTCTGCTCCGCGAATCGCTCTACTGCATCCGCTGCGGGGCGTGTCTCAACGCCTGCCCGGTCTTCCGCGAAATCGGCGGGCATGCCTACGAGAGCGTGTACCCCGGTCCCATCGGCTCGGTCATTTCGGCGGGGCTTTTCGGAAGCGAATTCGCTCCGCTGGCACAAGCCTCGTCCCTGTGCGGCGCATGCAAAGAGGCTTGCCCTGTGGATATTGACCTGCCCAAACTGCTTACGCGGGTGAGGGCGGGGAAAATCCCAGCAAACAATGATCGGTTGTCGGCAAGCAGGGGAGGCGCCGGACTTACGCCGCTTTCAAAATTCTTCCTGGAGATTTACAGCCGCCTCGCGACTCACCCGAGACTGTTTGCCCTCTCCCAAAAATTTGCCTGGCTGGGAACTTTTCTCCTCTCCCCTTTCCGTGCGCAGGTCCGCTTGCCGGCATTCACCGGCTGGGGTTACAGCAAAGACCTGCCCAGGTTTGCCCGCAGGACGTTCAGAGATTACTGGGAAGGCAGCCGCTTGAACGCTGGCAAGGTAAGAGTCGCCGATTTGCAAGTTGGAAACGAGAAACACCAGCCGCTATTCGTAAATAAATCAACCAGGCGAACGTTTGACGATGGGGTCGAGCAGTTCATCGAAGAATGGACCCGAGTCGGCGGGCGGGTGATTCGCACAAGCAAAGATAAAGTGACGGATAAGGTCGTCGAATTTTTGCAAACAAAAGGCATTCGCCACATTCACCTTGAGCCAAATGTGCTGGATGAGGATGTTTTGCAAAAGGCGGGAATTGCCATCAGCCGCGAACGTGACTCCGAAATCCGCGTCGGGGTGACTCGGGCTCTTTGTGGGCTGGCAGATACCGGGTCCGTTTTGGAGGCGGATGGGGAAGGCGGCAAATTGCTGGCATCGCTCCTGCCGGAACTCCATCTGACAATTTTGAACGTCTCGGAGATTTATCCTTCGCTCCAAGATGCGCTCCCGCTGACGCGCAGCACAAAATCCGCCGTTTTCATCACCGGTCCCTCGCGCACGGGCGACATCGAGATGTCGCATACCATCGGTGTGCATGGACCGGGCGAGGTGATTGTCTTTTTGGCGGTATGATAAAATCCGCAACCATGGCACGAGAAAGAACGTTCTTCTTTTATCTGCTGGCAATTTCGCTGTTGGGCGGGGTGTTCGCCTTCATCGTCACATTTCGATATGGGGCGGGGCTGGCAACCGACGGGGCGAGGTATTTATCTACCGCTGAAAATCTGATGAAAGGGCAGGGATTCACCGAATACCTCGGCGTGCCATTGACGCAGTTCCCTCCGTTGTATTCGATCATCATAGCAGGAGCCGCATTCGTCGCCCGCGCAGACGTTTTCGTCGCCGCCCAATATCTCAACATTCTGACCTTTGGGGCGACAATCTGGCTGGCGGGGATATTCTTTCGAAAATCCTTCCCCGAAAACGTTTTGTACGCGTACGCCGGCGGCGCGGTGTTTGTTTCTTCGGTTTCATTGCTTCGCATGGCTTCCAACGTGCTTTCGGACCTGATGTTCCTCGCGTTGACAATCATCTTCCTGTTGTTTGCCGCCGATTACATGGAAGCCCCCTCGCAGAGAAATTTGCTTCTGCTGGGTTCGGTCTGCACGGCTTTGCCTCTGTTGCGTTATGCCGGGCTCACTCACATCATCGTCGCCGCGCTGGTTGTTTTTATCGTCCATAGAAAAGAGCCTCTGGAAGGAATCCTGCGAGTCGGGCTGTTGGGTCTACTGACCAGCCTGCCAACCCTGCTTTGGGTGTATTTCCATAATTATTTGCAAACGGGGATTTTATTCGGCACGCGCCTGCCGCCCAATCCGCAAGGCAATCTGCAAACGACCGTCGAGAAGGCGGTTCACTGGTTTGTACCGTACAGCGTCACGGATCGAATTCCCGAATGGGCGCTACTTGGGCTGGCTTTGATCGTTCTGGTGACAGGCAATCGGCTGACGGATTGGAGGAACTGGGGCAGGCAACTGACAGGCTCCAGGTTCCTGCCCAATCTTCTTTTTCTTTTCCTGTATGCCCTGGTGCTGATCTTCAACGTCAGTTATCTGGAAGTGCGCTGGCCCTTCATGGACCGAATCCACATTATCTTGTTGCCGTCGCTGACGGCGGTCGGATTCCTGACGATGCGGGAACTGCTTCC
This sequence comes from Chloroflexota bacterium, assembly GCA_013388685.1. Lineage (GTDB taxonomy): Bacteria > Chloroflexota > Anaerolineae > Anaerolineales > Villigracilaceae > Defluviilinea. Next base: position 106,266 of record JACAET010000059.1, read on the forward strand.
GTTTTATGCGCGTCGTTTTTCGAACGGGTCTTTACGCGCGGTGGGCATTCTCCTATTCGTCCTGTGGCTGGCGTATCCGCTGAATGGCATTCAGGAGACTCTGCGAAGCGCCTACGACAACGGCGAGACAAGCGAATACAACATTTACAACACCCGTGCCCAGAACGAATCGGGCGTCAGGGAGTTTGTCGAGTCGCTTGGAATTACAGCGGAGGATAAGGTTTATAGCAATTACGAGCCGCTTGCCTGGCTGTATGCGCGGCACACCATCCTGAAACTCCCACAGGGACCGGTCAGCCCGGAGCCGCCCGATCCTGCCGAGGTGCTGAAGAATTACCCCGACTGGCCCGGGGAAGACGGCGGCGGTTATGTGATCTGGATGAAGGAATTGGGCTTCAAGGAATATGTCCTTTCCCCGGAACAACTCGCCAGCAGGGCGGATTTCGAACTGCTTTATTCCAGTACACAAGGCAACGTCTACCGAATGACGCCGAAGTGATCTTCAATTGACGTATCCGAGTCACGGTGATACAATCCCGCACGCTTAAGTGTGGGCGGCTTCCAGTCGCCGCACACCACATCCCGCTGACGCGAGTCAGCGAAATCAAACCAGACGCCCCCATCGTCTAGCGGCCCAGGACGGAGCCCTCTCAAGGCTCAAACAGGGGTTCGAGTCCCCTTGGGGGCACACCACGAGAGAATCGCCGTAATGAGCGGTTCTTTTTTTAATGGGCATTCCTTCAGCGGGGATGGACTTCGAGTTACCTGGGGAAACCTTTATCCCGCGCCGCTCGAACCGCCGCCCGACGCGCCCCCGCCTCCCCCGCCGCCCGCGTCTGCTCCCACCGAATCCGAAGCGGACATCACCGCCACCATCGCGCCGAAATCGCCATCGCTTCCCGCCATGGCATGGAACCAGACCGGCAGGGGCACATTGCCCAATTTCTGGAAGTACTTCGCCCAGCCCGCGCCCAAACCGAAAACTGCGGCATACCCCAGGTATTTCTCGAAATAATCGGGACGGATGGCAGGCTCCCTGCCCTTGCTGACCTGGCTGAGATACTCGGCAAAACCCTTCCAGCGGACGGATTGTTCCTCGCCCGATGGCGTGAGGACGGAATAGGTCCCCGCGTAGATCAGCACAGGAATTGACAGGAAAAACAAGCCCGCGCCAATACCTGTCAGTACGGCAAACAGAATGAGCCAGTCCGGATTCGATGAAACGATTACTCCGCCACTTGTTAAACCGACACAACCAACGATGATGGAGAGAAACATCGTCAGGATCCCCGCCGCTGTCAGCCAGCCTTTCTTCTGCTTGCGTTCCAGGTCCAGCCAGCCGCGTTGGACAAGTTCCCCCTCCAGCAAGGCATCGAATTGTTTGTGCTTTGTCGCCAGCCGCGTGCCGATCTCGCTCATATTGATCTCGGTTTCGCCCGATTTGAACAACGCATCCAGCAGAACCCGTTCAAACGGCTTCAGGGCAGCGACATCACCCGTGCGGACCAGCACATGCCTTTTCGTTCCCCAGAAGCCTTTTTCTTCATGTATTTCCAAAACACCGCGTTGCGCCAGGTCAAAGATGACGCCCATGAAATTGTTGTATTGACCGGTCAGTTTGCCAACGATCGCTGATGGCAAATCCGAGGGCGGATTGGCGTTGGAAATCACCGGGCTGACGTTCAACTCGCGGGCGTTTGCGCGGGTGTAAGTAAGGAATCCGAGTCCGCCGAGGATCAGGGTGAGAATGCCGGCGCCAAAGCCGAATGGAAGCGAGCGTTCAGTCGCGGCTTTCGACTGTTCCTGCCGCGTCTGCCACAGGGGCGCAGACTGCGTCAGGCTGTTCGGGGAAAATCTGGCGGTGAGAATCATATCCTCGTCGGGACCGAGTCCGCTTGCGGTGAGGATGATGCGCCCGTCCCTCGAAACGGTTTCAAAGTCACGGTTGAGAGTCGGCACTTCGAGCAAAGTCGCCTGCGGCGGGTACGTCAAAATGATCGTGGAATTGGAGATCGAATAATCGTGGCTTTCGGGGACGGCGCGCCAAATGAGCGTGTCGGCATCGCCTTTGCGGACGACGCCCTCCACCCGATAGCGGACGGTGAAGACACGCATCGCGTCAGACGTCGGCGGGAAATGCCACGTCACCTTGAGCCGATTTCCCGCCTCGACCTCCACCTGCCCCGCCCCCGTGCCGAGCGGCATCGGGATGCCGTCCATGCTGGCATCGAGGAAGGTCACGCCGTCGGTTTCGGCGGCGGAGACTTCGCGGAAGGCAAAGGTGAACGGGTCGCCGCTGAAACGAAATTCGACGGTTTCGGTGACGATCGCCGAGCCGTCCGCCTGAAGGTCAATTTGCACGTCGAAGCGTTCGGCGTAGTACGATTTCTCCGCCGAGGCGGGAGTTACCAGGAAAAACGTCAGCAACAGGACGAGCGCAAGGGTGACGGAAATTTTTCGGGTCATCGGTTCCTCCATCCATTTCCATCTACGTTATGGGGAGGTAGAAGTTGATTTCAGGCGGAAGATATTTACCAGACTTTAACAATCCTGCTTGTTCTGCATACGATCTACGGACGACCCTTCAGCAGGATCAATGCGCTTGCCCGGACGATCGCGGCGGTTTTCACTGTGGTTCGCCGGAAAGATCTGCTCTTTAAAGCAAGTCATACGCGGCAAGGATTCCCTCGAATGCCCGCCGGCAATCGGACAAGGCTTTTCGACGCCATTTTTCCTCGGACGGGAAGAAGAGTTCCTCGTATTCCCGGCATACCGCCTGCCGGAGCGCACCCGATTTTGCGCCGAATTGGAACAGGCGGTTTTCCAGGATCGTGACGCGCATACTGCGGATCTGCGCGGCGAGCGAAGCGCCGAAGGTGCCAAATTCAAAGCAGGTGGCGAACAATTTTTTGGACGGATATTCTTCGTCGCGCAGGCGGTAGATATGTTCGGTGATATCTCCCGTGACGGTATAAAACTCGGACGGCGTCGCGGCGACGATCAGCGGATAATCGAACCGCCGCATCAACTCGGAACCTGAGGCGGGTTCCCGCGTCGAATTGACCATGCTCATCTGATAGCGCGGACCGTAACCAGTGTGCATATCGAGGTGAATGACCTGCCGGTACTCCTCCAGCGCCTGTCGGAAGAGACCGCGCACGACCCGCGTACTTTCCTGTGTGTCCGTTCCGCCGAACTGTACGCCGCGTGGATGGCGGTATTGCCCGCTCAACATGCCGAGGCGGATGCGCAGGATACCCAGACGGGCAATCTGCCAGAGCAGGCGCAGGATAAAGGCGGCATCGCTCAACCACAGGTTCGATAGCGGACGCTGGGGGTTGAGCAGGGAGAACAAGGCATCGTAATCGGGGTTGACCGCCGGGTCGAAAGTTTCATCCCAGAGGAAATTGCGGTTGAGGTCCGCGTTGTTTTCGTTGTAGCGGCGGCGATGTTTCATCCCCCAGGGGTTGATGGCATGAATGAGCAACAGCCCTGTGCGTGCCGGATCGAGGCGCGGGACAAACTCGTCCATGAAGAGTTTGAGCATGGCTGAGCCGACATAGCCTTCGATGCCGTGCAAAGCGGTGGAGATGACGACGAGGTTTTCTTTGAGGCGCGGTTCCGCCCACAGCCAGTCAAGGCTGAGGTTGGGGAAGTTTTTTAACGGATGTTTTTCGAGACGCGAGAAAAGCCATTTGGCGCGAAGCGGTTCCGTGTCACGCAGGAAGCGTGTGCGGGAGGATCCGTAGGAGTCGGGATAGTAATCCATGATTTGCCGCGTTCCAAAAAGGAAAAAGCTAGAACGGTCCGAAGTTGATGGCAACTGCGATGCCGAGGAAGGCGATGGTGGCGAGGATGACCCACAGCCAGAGTTTCGCCGTCCAGCGGATCCATTTGGGGTAACTGACAACGGTCAACCCGAGGCTGATGAGCAGGACGGGGTTGGTGGGATAGGCGAGGTTGGAGAAGCCATCGCCGAAGATGTAGGCAAGCACGGCGGTCTGGCGGGTGACGCCGATCAGGTCGGCAAGGGGCAGGATGATGGGCATCATCAGGAAGGCTTTGGCGGAACCCGAAGCGATGAAGAATTCGATACCGAGGGCGAGCGCGTAGACCACCAGCGCGGCGGGAAATGCGCCGAGTTGGGTGAACGGCTTCGCTGCGGCGTGCAGGATGGTGTCGGTGACGCCGCCGCTGTCAATGATGTAGCGGATGCTGGCCGCCATGAGGATGAGCGGGACGGAGGGAGCCAGTCCGCCCCAGCCTTCGATCAGTCCCTGCCAGACCTTTTTGCCGCCCGCGCCCGAGAGGAAGCCTGCGCCCAGCCCGCCGATCAGGAAAAGGATGCCGACGATGGGCAGGGCGTAATCCGAAATGGCAGGGACGAAGGGACCTGACAGCATGACCGCCAGAATGAAGAGCAGGAAGACGCCGAAGAAGTTCATGGCGCGGTTTTGCTTCGGGTCTTCTTCGATGAAGGAGGCGTCCACTGCTTTGAACTTTTCGCGTTCGGCGTCATCTTCGTTATGGACGAGGGAGGTTTGCGGGTTCTTGTCAATCTTGCGGGCGTAGGAGGAAAGGAAGAGCATGAGTATCAGGTAGATGACCATAAAGGCGAGGAGGCGCAACCACGCGCCCGAAGGGAACGGAAGTCCTGCCAGTTGCTGTGCCACGCCGAGCGTGTATGGGTTCGAGATGGCGGTGGAGAAGCCCATGTTCGTGGCAAGGATGGACATGCCCAAGCCGACGAGCGCGTCCCAGCCGAGGGAGTAGGAGAGGGCGATCATGACCGGCACGAGCAGGACGACCTCCTCGAAGGTGCCGAGCGTGGCGCCAAGGAACATGAACGCGAGGGAGACGATCCACAGCAGGGTGTATTTCCGGTCACGGAAGCGGCGCACGATGCGGCCAATGAAGGCGCGCAGGGTGCCCGTTTTGTCCATGACGGCGAAGGCGCCGCCCGCGAAGAACAGAACAACGATAATAACGATGACGGTCAGTCCGCTGGAACTACCCAGCACTTCGATGGGTGCAAGGAACCAGCGCCAGGCGGGGTAGTTCGGTTTTTCGACAAACTGGAAGGAGTTGGGGTCGATCGTTTCCCGCCCGTTCACTTCGAGGCGGGTGTATTGTCCCGCGGGAACGACGAGGGTCAATATCCCTGCAATCATCATCAACACAAACAAAATCACCAGCGATTGGATGAAGGCTCGCTGGCTGATCTGGGCTCCGGCTTTTTGTTCCATGAGAAGGCTCCTGTGAGGGAAGTTGAATGAAATTTACCACAGATCGGTCAAAACCAACATCAGCAGTTCACGAAAGCCCTGCAACGCGCCGGATCGGAATGGGGAACGATGAGTGCGTTAAAAGCATATGCCTCCTGTGCGCTCCGATACAGGAGCCTGGGAGGCATGAATGGAACAGGCAAGTAAAAATCCAAAATTTGGAGTGCGCTGGAGAGGACTTGAACCTCCACGCCTTGCGGCACATGGCCCTCAACCATGCCTGTCTGCCAATTCCAGCACCAGCGCTAAAGCAGGGCGTATTATAATCGCCTTCATGGCATTGTCAAGCAAGGATATTCTTATGGGTTTGCGGGTACAAGCGTGGTTTTTGAATGCAAAATCAAGACGATAAATTCTTAATCGAAGAGAATGTCCACCCTTCCCATATACGGGATATTCTTTTTTGGCTGTCGCTGTTGATCCTGGCAGGAATGGGAATTATTCTCATCCTGGAGCTTGGCGACGGTCTGATAGAGGACGCAGTCATTGTGGGCGTTGGCATGATTCCCGTCCTCATCGCGGCGGCGCTGACACAAAGAGGGCGCGTCGAAGCGGCCGGATTTCTGATTGCAAGTTCGCTGACGGTCAGCATCACCGCGCTTGCCACCAACGGCGAGGGGATTTACGACATCGGCGTGATGGCATATCCGGCAATTCTGATCATTGCCAGCCTGGTTTTGAGAAAGAACGCAGTCCTTTACCTGACAGCATTGATTGTGGCATGCACTGCATGGTTGGTTTTGGGGGCAATCTATGGACTGTACCAGCCCCTCTACCCTCAACAAACCCACTTCAGACAACTGGTCGTCGCGTTTTTAATCCTGGTGACCACCATGAGCGCGGTGTATGCCCTGACCAACACCGTGCGGAACAGCCTGATCGCCGCCGGAAACGAACTGATCGAGCGCAGGAAGGCGCAACAAGCCCTGCTCAAAGCGGAGGAACTCTATCGCAACATGGTGGAATGCACCTCCGTGATCACGTACCGCGATACCGTCGAAATGGAAAGCGAAACCATATATATCAGCCCGCAGATCAAGGATTTGCTTGGATACTCACAGGAGGAATGGAGAGAGGACCCGAAATTATGGCTGAAGATTACGCATCCCGACGACCTCGAAACCGTTCAAAAGATGATTGCCAAATGTATCGAGACCGGGGAAAGGACGGTTTGTGAATATCGCCTCCTTTCCAAAACCGGCAATTGGGTATGGTTCCGCGATGAATCCATGCTGATCAAAGACCGGGACAACCAGCCGCAATACATTCAGGGTGTGCTGATCGAAATCACAGACCGGAAGCAGGCGGAGCAAAAGGTTTTACAGCGTGAAATGATTCTGGGGGCGGTGGCGCAAACCGCCGAGCTGCTTCTCAAATCCTCCGACTGGCGCAATGAGGCTAACCGTATTCTGGAGTTTCTGGGAAAGGCAACCGGCGCCAGCCACGTTTACATTTTCGAGAATCACACCGGACCCGAGGGGGTCATGCTTTCATCCCAAACGTATGAGTGGACGGCACCCGGGGCTATGCCCGAATTGGAGAATCCAATCTATCAGAATACGCGTCTCATCCCGGTAGTACCGGGGCTGGAAGACTGGTATGCAAACCTGAGCCGGGGAAAACCGTTCTATGGCAGCAAACAACAATATCCGGAATACTGGCGGAGGGTTTTCGACGAAAGCGGCTTGAAAACCCTGCTGGACGTGCCCATCTTCGTCAACGGATATTGGTGGGGGATCATCGGATTCGACGATTTCAACCACGAGATGCCATGGTCGCAGGCAGAGATCAACGCGCTGGCCGCGGCGGCGGGCAACCTTGCTACAGCCATCGAACGACAGCAGGCAGACGACGCCTTGCGCGCCTCGGAACAAAAATTCCAACAGACCTTTCATCATACGTATGTCTCCATGGCAATCAGCCGCACCACCGACAATACGCTCATAGACGTGAACGACGCCTTCTGCAAGGTGACGGGGTATTCACGGCAGGAAGCAATCGGCAAGCGGGCGGGACGCGATTTGAACATCTGGGCTCACCAGAAGGATCGCGATTTCATCCTGCAAACGCTCGAAAAAAAGGGATACATTGACGAGTATCGGGCGGAATTCCGCCGCAAGAACGGGGAAATCGGCGTCGGATTGTTGTCCGCGGTCAGCATACCGATTGCCGGGGAGATCTGTCAGCTTTTCACCTTCTATGACATTTCGCAGATGGATCAATTGTTGAATGAACTGCAGGCAAAGAACGAAGAACTCCAAAGTTTCACCTACACAGTCTCGCACGATTTGAAGGCTCCGCTGGTCACGATCTCGGGATTTCTGGGCTATCTGGCGCAGGACGCAAGAAAAGGGGATGTGGAAAAAGTCAACCGGGATATTTCGAGGATTACGGAAGCGGTCGCGAAAATGCAAAGACTGCTCAACGAACTGCTCGAACTCTCGCGGATCGGACGGTTTGCGAATCCGCCGGAAGTTGTGCCGTTCGAAGAGATCGTGAACGATGCCCTTGCGGCGGTCCAAGGCCGGTTGCAGGCGCGGCAGGTTCAGGTCAGGGTGGAGGCGGGTCTTCCGCCGGTCTATGGGGATCGGGGGCGGCTTGTCCAGGCTGTCCAAAATCTGGTGGATAATGCCGCCAAGTTCATGGGGCATCAACCGCATCCCCTGATCGAGATTGGAGCAGCATATAGGGATGGTATGCCCGTATTCTATGTACGCGACAACGGCATCGGTGTGGCGGTCGAACACCACGAAAAGATTTTCGGGCTGTTCAATAAACTGGATATGGAAGCCGAAGGGACCGGCATTGGACTGGCGCTCGTGAAACGAATCGTCGAGGTTCACGGCGGCAGGGTTTGGGTCGAGTCGAACGCAAGCGGCGTCGGCGCAACATTCTGTTTCACGCTGGCCAATCAACCGGCGAAAGGCGGAAGCTGAATGAACGATCGCCCTGCCTACAAGGAACCTCTTTCCACTGCGTTGAGAAGAAATCCCCATGGCGATAAGGAGGAAATTACCCGTACAGTGCACTGGGTGGGATATTCCGCCATGGGCATTTGTCTGGCATTGCTCATGTCGAATTTACTGTTGGGCAATTACAGAAGCGCCGTCGTCCTTTCCGTTGGCGTCGTTCCGATGGTCATTGCATTGTTTCTTTTGAAGCGGAACGCCGTTTCGGTCCCCAGCACCGTCCTGGCTGTGACCATCATCCTGCTCATTACCTGCCTGGCGACCTTTGGGCAGGGCATTTACGACATTGGCATATTGGGGTTTCCTGTTGTCCTCATCATGGCAGGCTTGATTCTGCGCGGCAGGGTCATCATGTATCTTGCCTTGTTGATCATCACCTGCATGGGCTGGCTTGCTTTCGGAGATTTGTGGAATATCTATGAACCTGCGAATCTCCCGAATACCCACGCGGAGGATTTCTTCATCGCGAGCATCGTCATTCTGGTCGCGGGAAACGCCGTCTACAGGCTGGCGCGGAATGTGTATCATAATCTTGCGCGCGCCGAACAGGAAAACAGGATGCGCGAGAAGGCGGAGAAGCAACGCGAGCAAATCATTGAACAACTGAAACGAAAGAATCAGGAACTGGATCGTTTTGCGATTCGCGTCTCGCACGATCTCAAAACGCCTCTGATCACTCTGGCGGGTTTTTTGGGATACCTGGAGAAGGATATCAAGGAAGGCAATTACGAAAAAGCAGACAGGGATTTTTCCCAAATCAACGCCGCCGCAAAGGCGATGGGGAAGTTCGTGGATGAACTGCTCGATCTTTCACGCGTGGGACGCATCGTCAACCCGCCTGCAGATGTCCCGTTCGAGGCAATCATACGAGATACGCTCGATGCAACGGACGGTTTGCTCAAGGCGCGGCAGGCTCAGGTGGAGGTCGATCCGATCTTTCCTTTTGTCCACGTGGACCGCGCGCGGGTCGCCCAGGCGCTGCAAAATTTGGTTACGAATGCCGTCAAATTCATGGGCGATCAAGCGCATCCGAAGATCCGCATCGGTTTTCAAGAGACGGAGGGCAGTCACATCTTTTTCGTGCGCGACAACGGCATCGGCATTCCCGCCGAACACCACGAACGGATCTTCGAATTGTTCAACAAACTCGATCCCAACACCGAAGGTACGGGGATCGGGCTGGGGCTGGTGAAAAGGATTGTGGAAGCCCATCACGGAAAAATCTGGGTAGAATCAACGCCGGGAAAAGGCTCGACTTTTTTCTTCACGCTGAAACAATGAACAAACAGGAGAAGATATGACACGAATCGTTTTGGACGCCATGGGAAGCGACAACTACCCGGCGCCGGATGTGGAAGGCGCGGTGATGGCGGCGCGCGAATACGGCGTGGAACTTATTTTGACGGGCGACGCATCGAAGATTCAGCCGATACTTGATTCACATAATGCGGCAAGTCTTCCCGTGCGCGTTGTCCACGCCCCCGACATGCTGACCATGCACGACAAGGGCGACGAACTGGTGATGAAAGCCCGCCACAAGGACGCCCAAAACTCCATGGCGGTCGGGCTGGATATGGTCAAGCGCGGCGAAGCGGATGCTTTCGTCACGGCGGGCAACACGGGCGCGGCCATGGTCACCGCATTGTTCCGGCTGGGGCGTATGCGCGGCGTGGACCGTCCCGCGCTGGCGCCGCCCTTCCCCACCGCAACCGGTTACTGCATCATCCTCGACATCGGCGCAAACCCCGATTGCAAACCCGAAAACCTCCTGCAATTCGGCATCCTGGGAAGCGTCTATGCCGAACGCGTGCGCGGGGTGAAGAATCCAAGGGTCGGGTTGATTTCGAACGGCGAAGAAGCGGGCAAGGGAAGCGAACTGGTCAAAGGCGCCTATCCATTGCTGGCAAAATCAGGGTTGAATTTCATCGGCAACGTGGAGGGCAAGGAAATCTTCGGCGGACATGCAGACGTGGCAGTGACCGACGGTTTCACCGGCAACGTCCTGCTCAAATCCACCGAGGCGGTCGCCAAGTTGATCATCGAAAAAATCCGCGAGGCGATCAAAGGCGGAGGTCCGCCGGCCATGCTCGGCGGATTGCTGGTAAAACCTGCGCTGGGAAAAATCAAAAAACTACTCGACCCATCAGAGGAGGGCGCGGCGCCCCTGCTCGGCGTGAATGGACTGGTCTTCATCGGTCACGGACGCTCGGATGCGCTGGCAATCAAGAACGCCATCCGCGTGGCGAAGGAGGCGGCGGAGTCGAAGGTGCTGGATGCGATGAAGTCTGCCATCGAGGAAAGTTTGAAGAAGTAAACACACCATGAAAATCATCAAAAACGAAAAACTCATCAAACGCAACGGAAAGATCGGTCAATGGACGAGTCTCGGCGCGCTGGCTGTCCTGGGCTTGGGCATGTACATCTCGTTCACACGGACAGACTTGTTCGTCTACTCCATCGCCGCGTTGCTCGTCGGCTTTACGCTGACGCAAATCGGCATGTACATGGGCAACCGCTACGGTCGCAGTCCGCGCCCCGACGAAAAACTCGACGCCGGGCTCAAAGGCTTGCAGAATGAATTCACCCTCTATCACTATATTGCGCCCGCTTCGCACCTCCTGGTTGGTCCTGCGGGGATTTGGGTACTGCTCCCCTACCATCAGCGCGGACGGGTGACCTATCAAAAAAACCGTTGGCGCATGAACGGCGGCGGCTTCCTGCAAACCTACATGCGCATCTTCGGGCAGGAAAGCCTGGGGCGACCCGACATTGAGGCGGAAAGCGAAGTCGGCGCGGTGCGGAAACACCTTGCAAAGCACATGGATGAAGCGCAAATTCCGCCGATCCATGCCATGCTGGTATTCACCGGCGACGATGTGGAGATTGACTCGACGAACGCCCCCATCCCTGCGATGAAACTGAAGGAGATCAAGGAATTCTTCAGGAAGAAGGCAAAGGAAAAGCCGATCGGTCAGATGCAACTTGCCGTTGTGAAAGAAACGTTGCCTCAATAACCTTCGCCCCCACCCCTCTCCAAAACGGAGAGGGGTTTTATGATACACTTGTTCTACTATGCAATCCATCGTAGCCATTGACATCGAAACGACGGGGCTCAACGATGAGCGCGACGCCATCATCGAGATTGGGGCGGTGAAATTCAAGGGTCACCGCGTGGAAGACGAGTGGACCTCCGTCATCAATCCCGGCAGGCACATCCCCGAATTCATCACGGGGCTGACGGGCATCAGCGATGTGGAGGTGCGCAACGCGCCGCGCCTGCGTGATGTCGCCCGTGAGATCGAAGCCTTTATTGGGAACGCGCCCGTAGTGGGGCACAACGTCCGCTTCGACCTGGGATTCCTGAAGAAGCAGGCGGGGATCCTGCAATACAACGAAGTCATTGACACGTACGAACTGGCCGCGGTGCTGATGCCCTCCGCCAGCCGATACAATCTCGGTGCGCTCGGCAAGCAACTCGGCATCCTGCTCCCCGCCACCCACCGCGCCCTGGACGATGCCCGCGTCACGATGGCGGCATTGAACAAATTGCTCGAAATCACGCGCGAACTGCCGCTCGACCTGCTGGCAGAGATCGTCCGCCACGGCGAAGCGCTCGAATGGGACGCGAACTGGGCATTCCAAGAAATCCTGCGCGGACGCGCCAAGGAAGGCATCAAAGCAAAGAAGATCCAAAAGCAGGAGATGTTCTTCGACGACTCCCAATATCCGCCGCTGGGCAATCCGGAAAAACCGATCCCGCTCCATCCCGATGAGGTGGCATCCATCCTCGAGTACGGTGGACCGTTCTCGCAATTTTTCGAATCGTTCGAGCAAAGACCCGAACAAGTTGCCATGCTGCGCGCCGTCGCGAATGCGCTCTCTTATGGAAGTCACTTGATGGTCGAAGCAGGCACGGGAGTCGGCAAGTCGTTTGCGTATCTTGTGCCGGCCGCGTTGTTCGCGTTGCAAAACAATACGCGCGTCATCGTCTCGACCAACACCATCAACTTGCAGGATCAACTCGTCCAGCGCGACCTGCCCAATTTGGGTCAGGCGCTCGATCTCGATTTCCGTTTCTCCGTGCTGAAGGGACGCTCGAATTATCTCTGCCCGCGCCGCGTCGAAATCATGCGGCACTTCGGTCCGCGCAACGCGGATGAAATGCGCGTGCTGGCGAAGATCATGGTCTGGCAATTGAACAACTCGAGCGGAGATCGAAACGAAATCAACCTCACGGGACCGACCGAGCGAGAGGCGTGGAATCGACTGTCGGCGGAGGATGATGCGTGCACCACCGAAACGTGCATCAAACGCACGGGCGGCGCGTGTCCGTTCCACCGCGCCAAAACGGCTTCGCAATTCGCGCACGTGCTGGTTGTCAACCACGCGCTCCTCTTGTCCGATGTCGCCACGGGCAGCAAAGTCCTGCCGGAGTATTCGCACCTCATCATTGACGAAGGTCATCATCTCGAAGCCGCGACTACCAATGCGCTGTCGTTCCGTTTTAACCAATTCGATTTGGACCGCATGATGAAGGAGGTCGGCGGGACAAATGCCGGGGTACTGGGGCGCCTGCTCGGTGAGACGAACGAAACGCTTCGCCCCGCCGACTTTGGCTTGCTTCAACAAAAAGTCAATCGCGCCACCGACAAAGCCTTCCGCATCGAACAGATGAACCGCGAGTTCTTCAACGTACTGGGCGAGTTCGCGCGGATTCAACGCGAAGGACAACCCCAATCGAACTATGCCTGGCAGTTACGCATTCTGCCCGCCACCCGCACACTGCCCTACTGGGACGAAGTGGAAATGGCATGGGACGCCACCGGCGAGACCCTGCGCAGCCTGCTGACCGACCTGAGCGAAATCCACAAAGCCGCCGGCGAACTCCGTGCCGAGGGTCACGATGAACTCGAAGACCTGATGGGCGACATCAGCAACCTCATCCGCCGCCTGACGGAAGCCGAAGCCAACATCACCGGCATGATCAGCAAACCGAATACCGGCATGGTGTACTGGATCGAAGTCCAGCCCAATCAGGATCGTCTCTCGCTGAACGCCGCCCCGCTCAGCGTTGCGCCGCTGGTCGAAAAATACCTCTGGCACGAAAAGCGCTCGGTTATCCTCACCTCCGCCACACTGACCGCACACGGCGAATTTCAATACCTGCGCAACACCCTCGGCGCCGACGAAGCCGAAGAAATGCAGCTCGGCTCCCCCTTCGATTACGAAAGCGCCGCGCTGTTGTACATCGCCAACGACATCCCCGAGCCGAATCAGAACGGTCACGAACAAATTCTGAACAAGACCATTCTCAACACCGCCAAAGCCACCGGCGGACGAATGCTCGTGCTGTTCACCTCCTATGCCGCTTTGAAGAGGACCTCCCAAGCCATCACCGCTCCGCTGGCACGTGAGGAAATTTACGTCTACGAACAGGGTGACGGCGCCTCGCCAAACGCTCTGCTCGAATCCTTCAAAACCACCGACCGCGCCGTTTTGCTGGGCACGAAATCCTTTTGGGAGGGCGTGGATGTACCCGGCGATGCCCTCTCGGTTGTCGTCATCACCAAACTACCCTTCGACGTTCCCACCGACCCGCTCATTGCGGCGCGCTCCGAAATGTACGAAGATCCGTTCAACCAGTACTACCTTCCCGAAGCCATCCTCAAATTCCGCCAGGGATTTGGGCGCCTCATTCGCACCCAATCTGACCGCGGCGTGGTTGCCATCCTCGACCGCCGCGTCCTGACCAAGCAATACGGGCGGCTCTTCCTGGAATCCCTGCCCCCCTGCACCGCGCGCCAGGGACCCGCGTCCAATCTTCCGCGCGAGGCGGGGAAGTGGCTGGGAATGTAGACATGCCAACCATCTACTTTCTCCTCTTCGAACTCATCATCTACATCCAACTTGCCTTCTGCCTCACCCACGCGTGGAAACACGGCACGGCGAACCTGCTCCGTTTGCTTGCAGGCATCCTCTTCGGCGTGTCGCTCGAACTCGCCACAATCCGCCAGCTGAACGCCTACGAGTACGGACGCTTCCTCATCATGATCCTCGACGTCCCGCTGTGCATCGGCATCGCGTGGAGCTGCATCCTGTACAGCGGGATGGAATTCTCGGACGGGAGCAGCCTTCCCTATTTCGCCCGCCCCGTGCTGGACGGTTTGCTCGCGCTGAACATCGACCTCGCGCTCGACGCGGTCGCCATCCGCTTCGGGTTTTGGGATTGGGGTCAGGGATTGGAATTCCAATACTTCGGCGTTCCCTACGCCAACTTCTGGGCGTGGTTCTGGGTGATCTTCTTCTTTTCGCTCGGATACCGTCTCTTCGCGCGGCAAAAAGATTGGGTTGGTATTTGGATTTCGCCCCTCCTCGGGCTGTTCATCGGACTTGCGGGCGTCCTGGGAACAAACGCCCTGATCACGTTTGTCATCCCCTGGGCGCTTCACGACTGGACCGTATTCCTGACTCTGACCCTTGCGCTTTTTCTCGTCCTTGTCTTGCGCCCGCGCCTCCACCTCGCCCCCGTTCCATCGCTGGCTTTCTGGGTTCCCTTCCTTACGCATGCATACATCCTGCTCGCCGGATTGATCTCGGGGACGATTCGCAACCCGCCCTTTTTGTTATGGATGGGAATGGGGATGTTCATGGCGGCGCTCCTGCTGCATCGCCCGATGCGACAGCACACCCACCATCAATCCTCATAAAAGGATTGCGCGCCTCGGCTGGCTTAACGAACATTCCCGAACGTCAAGAGACCTGTGCAAGAGTTAAATACAAAACGAACTTCGAGAAAGCCATGCAGAAGGCATTGTGGGGGGGCTTGACAGAATAGAACATATGTTCTAAAATCAGGGCGAACTATACTTCTGCAAAACAACGGAGGTCGAAATGACTGCTTACCGAAGAAATGGCGCAGGAGCCTTGCTTGCCGCTTTTCGGGTGCGCCGTGTCCGGCGCGGCGCGGCTTGGGGCGGCATCATCCTGGGCGCATTAATCGCTTTCGAGATTTTCAATTTTGGAACCACCCAATTTGCCCTGCTCGACGTTCTGGGCGAATTGAAATTTGCGGGCATCCGCTGGGCAACCATCCTTGCCATAGCCTTCTGCGGCATTGACTTTGCCGGGATCGCCCGCATTTTCACCCCCGAACAGGGACGCGATGAACCCGCCGAAGTGTGGTACCTGTTCGGCGCGTGGCTCTTGGCGGCGGTTTTCAACGCCACACTCACATGGTGGGGTGTCTCGGTGGCGATTCTCAACCATACCAGCGCCAACGGAGACGCAGTGATCGGTGCGCAGACCATGACCAGGGTGGTGCCGGTCTTTGTGGCAGCGATGATCCTGCTCATTCGCGTCATGTTGATCCAGACCTTTTCCATTGCGGGCGACCGCCTGTTTACGACGGACGAACGGCACACTGTTGGCAATCCCATTCGTTCGACCCAGCAACAAAGCTATCGTCCTGCCTCATCGCCGGTTTTGCGCCCCGCTTCGACCATCAACAGACCTGTTGCCGGAAACGCCTACCGGCCCGTCCCCAAACCCGCCCACCAGCAAACTTCCTTCATGCCGCCGGAGCCCACCTATCACAACCTTTCCTTCAATGGTCAAATGGAAGGTGAACGCTCCTACGACGCATAGACCGCGAACTCCTGCAATTCGTCTTCATCGAACAACCGACACCGAACTCTGTTCGAGCTCGGGTTTCCCAAACTCACCCAAGGAACCTGCTCATGCCCCGCGCTCGCGTGACCAAACCAGAAATACGGCAAACAGCCGCAGCCTCGCATGGAAGCGGCTGTTTGTCTCTCTATTCGCTTCCGCTTTTTTCGATTCTGTTGATTGCCTGTTTGATCACTGCCCTGGCGCTGAATGCCCCTCCGCCAACCCACGCAGCGGCGGATCTAAAACCCGGAGACTCATATCGTATCTCTTCCATTTTCACTCCTGAAGTTCAATACTGGTCTGATGACATCCTGAAATGGGCAAACGCCTCTTCCCTGGATGCGAACCTGGTTGCGGTCGTCATGCAAATCGAATCCTGCGGAAATCCGTTGGCGCGCTCTGGCGCCGGTGCGATGGGGCTCTTCCAGGTCATGCCGTTTCACTTCCGCCGCGGCGAAAACCCCTACGACACAAATACGAACGCCCTGCGCGGCTTGGACTACCTCTCTCGTTCACTGGAGACTTCACGCGGCAACATCCGACTGGCGCTGGCGGGGTACAACGGCGGAATCGGCATCATTGCGCGCGGCGAGTGGACATGGTCCGCCCAAACGCTGCGATACGTCTACTATGGCGCGCCCATTTACGAGGACGCGCGCAGCGGGGCGGCATCCAGCCCCAAACTGGAGGAATGGCATCGAAAGTATGGGGCGGGGCTCTGCCAACAGGCGAGTCAGCAATTAGGCATTGATCAACGGTAGCCAGATGGCGAAGGTGGTGCCTTGTCCGTCTTTGGAATCCACTTCGATATGACCGTTGTGATGCTCGACGATCCACTTGGTAATCGAAAGCCCAAGCCCAAAGCCGGTGGTTTTTCCGCGCGTACGTGACTTTTCCGCACGGTAAAACCGCTCGAAGATGTGCGGAAGATCCTCGGCAGGGATGCCCGGACCCGTATCCCGGCAGATGATGCGCGCCTGTTCGCCAACTCTCGAGAGACTCAGAAACACATCACCGTCCTGCGGCGTATATTGAATGGCGTTCGCAACCAAGTTGATCAGCACCTGCTTTAAGCGGTCACGGTCCCCGTTCACTTGCAATTGATCGATCTCATTCAGATGCACCCGCACTTTGCCGCTGGAAATGACGTGCATCTCCTGAAACACTTCCGTAAGCAGCAGGTCCAGTTCGACGGGCTGAAAATTCAAGGGCAGATTCCCGGATTCAGCCTGGGCAAGCATAAGAAGTCCCCCCACCAGACGCGTCAGGCGGCCCACCTCCTGATCAATGCTGGAAAGCGATTCGTTATCGAACCGCTTCATGCGGCGCATCAAATCCACATTGCCCTTGATGACGGTCAACGGCGTCCTTAATTCATGGCTGACATCCGCCAGAAAACGTTGTTGTGAAGTGAAAAGCGCTTCGAGCCTCTCGAGCGTTTTATTGAAGGTCTGGATCAGGCTGCCGATCTCGCCGGTTTCAAACCCTTGAAGCGGGATGCGGCGCGAGAGGTCGTCTGCACGGTTGATCTGTTCAGCCGTTTCGACGATGGACTTGAGAGGTTCGAGGGTTTGTCCTAAGGTAAAGTACAAGGCAAACCCCACAATGAACACACCGTACAACCAGATCACCAGCATGACATACAACAGATAAGAACGCGCCGAGCGGATTGAGTCCAGCGGCATGCCAACCTGCATTACCGCAACCTGATCGTCCCCATACTTTAAAGGCACAGAAAGAACGCGCAGCAGACTTTCATTGTGGGAAACCTCGCGAAAACGCGGCTGGGTCAGGCGCGTACTTGCGGGATCCAACGCCCCTTCGTATCGTCCCAGCGGACCAAAGCCATCCTGCAATTCATTGTTCAGCCCCCAAACCTGCACGCTGATATTCGACTCCATATTTTCGGGGATTCTCTCGAATTGGATCTGCTTCAAACTGGTGATGCCGGAAAGTGCAATGAAGTCATCCGCGGCAATGGCAAGCCGGTCATCCACCTGACTAAGCAGAACCGTGTTCACCAATAAAAACACCACCGCGCCAAAAAGCAGTAATATTCCGCCCAACAGCATCGAAAATAAAACGGTTAAACGCTGGACGAGGGACATTCGATGTTCGAATTAGGAGCCAATATTTCGCATGCGTGTAAAGAGGTGTGCGCCTGCGGGTTACGAGAACAGCAGGAGGGTTTTTCCTGATGGCTTTCGTGCGCAGTCACGGATTCTCACGCAGGACGTACCCCACGCCGCGAACGGTATGAATCAGGCGCGGTTCGCCCTCGCCCTCCAGTTTCTGACGCAAATAGCGGATGTACACTTCGAGCACATTGCTTTCGCCGCCAAAATCATAACCCCACACGCGATCGAAGATCACTTCACGCGTCAACACCTGTTTGGGATGCCGCAGGAACAACTCGAGCAATTCATATTCCTTTGCGGTCAGCGAAATCGTCCTTTCGCCGCGCGACGCCTGCCTTGAACCCGTATCCAACGAAAGGTCTGCAAACTTTAGAACGGGAATTCGTTCAGGCTGTGTGCGCCGCAACAAGGCGCGTACGCGAGCCAGCAACTCATCGAGATTGAACGGCTTGATCATGTAATCATCCGCGCCCGCGTCCAGCCCCTGAATACGATCCTGCACGGTGTCTTTGGCGGTTAACATCAAAATGGGAATCGAACCTCCCGTACGCAGGCGATGACACACCTCCAAACCGTCCATGCCGGGCAACATCCAGTCCAGAATTACAAGATCGGGCGTATGATCACGCGCAAGAATCAATCCCATGCGCCCGTCCGTCGCGGTATCCACGGTATACCCTTCGTACGATAAACCGCGTTGAAGCAGTTTGAGAATCTGCTGGTCGTCTTCGATGATCAGGATACGCTCGTTCATGGTCATTGCTCCTGTACAAAATATACCACAACTTATTTTTCGGATAAACACCCCATAGAAAAACGGAAGGACTGTGAAAACGAATGCGCGGACAAGTAAAACTCGTCCGCTTTGATTATGACCAGGACTTACGCAAAATCCCCACAATTTAACCGCTGACCAGCAACCACAGTCTGCCGCCGGCGGTTAAAAGCGGAATAATGAATGATTTTGCGCAAGCCCAAATTATGCTGTTCTTCTAGGGCAGATACTTCGCGAATTCCTGCTCGAATTCCTCTTCAGAGGTAAAGCCAACCCATTTTTTCAGAACATTCCCTTCCCCATCCAGCAAGTAGACCTCCGGCTGGTAGAAAAAGCCAAGTAGTTGTTGGAAAGGACGCGTCTCCGGGTCGTCGGCATCCAGATAGGTGAATATGATCCTGCCAAAATACTTCGCTTCGAGCCCATGAACCATGGGCGCCATGGCGCGGCAGGTGCTTCAAGTAAACCGGAAAAACTCGACGAACTGCAACTGCCCCGAAGCCAGATTGACCGTAGCGGGGTTGGTGGCGTGCAGATCGAGTCCGCGGGAAGTGGCGACGGGGAGAGGTGTGGGCGCGGCGGATTCGGTGGAGGCTGGCTGAGCGGCAGACAGCGGAGTCTGGCTCGGCTCCGCCGCGACGGGGGAGGCGGGCGCCTGCACCGAAGGCGGGTCCACGCCAGGAGCAGGAGAAGCCACCGGGGCGCACGAAGCCAATAGAAGGGCAATCAGGATGGAGATCGGAAAGAGGCGGGTTTTCATCGTTTGTCCTTTGGCGATCGAACAATAAGACATCCCGTCTCCCAATATCCTTACCTGTCAATGAAACGGATGTTCGTCATGGCAATTCCCGACGCTTATCTTTGACGGTTGTGAAATCCTAGACTATACTTTGTCCGCCGTTGGTCAAATCATCAAATAGCCGGATGGAGGCTATGAGACGATCAAACTATCAGACAAATCAGGAGGAAGTATGGCTTTCAAACTTACATATGCCACGATGTTCAACCCACCCGAAGAACTGCACAAAGGATTCGACAAGGCGGTTGCCAAACTCAAGAACAACCTCGGCAGGGAATACGGGATGTTTATTAACGGCAGGGATGTTTTCGCAGACGAGAAATTCGAAGACCGCTCACCCGTCAACACCGACTGGGTGCTGGCAGTCATGCAAAAAGGCAACGCCTCCCACGCCCAAATGGCAATGGAAGCCGCCCGCAAGGCGTTTCCCGCCTGGAGCCGCACACCCTGGAAGACCCGCGTAAAACTGGTGCGCAAGGCGGCGGCGCTCATCGAGAAGCGCATCTTCGAACTTGGCGCGGCGATGGCGCTGGAGGTGGGCAAGAACCGCATGGAGTCGCTCGGCGACGTGCAGGAAACCGCCGACTTGATGTACTGGTCGGCGCAGATGATGGAAGAAAACGACGGTTTCATCAAACCAATGGGCAAAGACCCTCTGGTGGGCTATGACGCGACCAATATTTCGGTGCTCAAGCCTTATGGCGTGTGGCTGGTGGTTTCGCCGTTCAACTTCCCCTTTGCCTTGAGCGGAGGTCCCGTCGGAGCCGCCCTCGTGGCGGGCAATACGGTCGTGTTGAAGCCGGCAACCGACACCGCCTGGATCGTCCGCCTCTATGCCGAATGTCTGCGCGATGCGGGCTTCCCGCCTGGCGTGTTCAACTTTGTGACCGGTCCCGGCTCCACGCTTGGGCAGGCGCTGGTGGACAGCCCCGAACTGGACGGCGCCACTTTCACCGGTTCCTTCGACGTGGGCATGAAAATGTACCGCGACCTTGCCAACCGCAACTACGTCCGCCCGGTGGTGCTGGAACTTGGCGGTAAGAACCCTGCCATCGTCTCGCGCAACGCCAATTTGGAAGACGCCTCGACCGGCATCGTGCGCTCGGCGTTTGGCTTGCAGGGACAGAAATGCTCCGCCGCCTCGCGCGTGCTGGTGGAGGAGCCGGTCTATGATGAACTGCTGGCGCTTCTCAAAGCAAAGACCGAAAAACTGGTCATCGGCGACCCAACCGAGCGCGCCACCTATCTCGGTCCTGTCATCAACCAGAACTCCTACAACGACTTCAAGAACTTCACCGAAGAAATCAGCCAGGCGGGCGGCAACTTCCTGACCGGCGGACACGTCAAAACCGGCGGCATCTTCAACAAAGGCTACTACTGCGAGCCCACCTTCGTCACCGACCTGCCCTATGACCACCGCCTGTGGCAATACGAAATGTTCCTGCCCATCACCACCATCGGCAAGGTCAGCAGCCTCGACGAAGCCATGAAGATCGCCAACAGCGTCAACTACGGTCTCACCGCCGGCTTCTACGGCTCGCTCAAAGAGACAAAATGGTTCTTCGATAATATCGAAGCCGGCGTCACCTACGCCAACCGTCCACAGGGCGCCACCACCGGCGCATGGCCCGGCTTCCAACCCTTCGGCGGCTGGAAAGGCTCCGGCGCCAGCGGCAAAAACGGCGGCGGCTACTACTACGTCCAACTCTACATGCACGAGCAGATTCAGACGCTCATCAAACCCGCCCCCGTCAAGAAAGCGGCTCCCAAGAAGGCAGTCAAAAAGGGCGCCAGGAAAACCGCAAAACGCAAATAAACCCCAGTGAGCCCTTCCTGAAAAGGGAGGGCTTTTTGTTTGCCCGTCACACCCATGCCCTGGAACCCCGACCTTTATCACAAATTTCAAGCCGAGCGTGCCGCACCCTTCTATGACCTGCTGGCGCTGGTGGACGTGCGCCCGAATCTCAAAGTCATTGACCTGGGATGCGGCACCGGCGAACTGACCCGCCAACTGGCAGACCGCCTCCCCAACAGCCGCGTGACCGGGCTGGATAATTCCCCCCAAATGCTGGACAAAGCCGCCTCCTTCTCGACCTCGAACCTGGTCTTCCAACTCGGAGACCAATCCACGCTGACAGGCACCTGGGACCTCATCTTCAGCAATGCTGCCCTGCAATGGAGCGAAAATCACGCCGAACTCATCCCCTACCTCTTCCGTCATCTCTCCCCCGGCGGGCAGATTGCCGTGCAAGTGCCATCGAACCACAACCACCTCTCGCACCAAATCTACCGCGAGACGGCGGCAGAAGAGCCGTTTCATTCCATCCTGGGCGGCTTCCAGCGGCATTCCCCCGTGCTGACCATTGACGAGTACGCCCGCCTCCTCTTCGACTGCGGCGCAGAAAAGATCACCGTCTTCGAAAAGATCTACCCGCACGTCCTGGAAGACTCAGATGCAGTGGTAGAATGGATTTCAGGCACGGCGCTTGTTCCCTATTTCGAACGGCTTGGCGGTTTCAAAGAAAAATTTCTCCAGGTTATCCGCACCAAAATGCGCGCTGCCATGCCCGAAAGCCCCGTCTTCTATCCGTTCCGCAGAATACTGTTTTCCGCCAAAAAACCACATTAGACAACACCATGGGCGCACCGCAGGATTACGACCGCAAGGAAATTCTCTACCGCATCGGCACCTTCTTCCTGCTTATGGGAATCGGGCTGTTGGTTTTTTTTCTGTTGTCCGAATCGGCTGGTCAACCCACCTTCAGCTACTTTTGCTGGAGCATGATCACACTGATCCTCGGTTTTTTCTTCCGCGCCCAGTATAAGAAAGCCGTTCCGTCCAGCGGGCGTTTCAGCATTTTGAAAAAACTCAAACCAAAATCCAAAAAAGAAGAGGCGAAAAAATGAGCAAACGTATGTCGCTCTCTGACGCTATTGCAAAATACGTGAACGACGGCGACACCCTCTACGCGGCGGGATTCACTCACCTCATCCCCTTTGCCGCCGGGCACGAAATCATCCGCCAGGGAAAGAAGAATCTCACTCTCGCCCGCGCCACCCCCGACCTGATCTACGACCAGATGGTCGCGGCAGGGTGCGCGCGCAAAGTCATCTTCTCGTACATGGGCAACCCCGGGGTGGGAAGCCTGCGCATCGTACGCGCCGCCATCGAAAAAGGCGAACTCGAATGGGAGGAATACTCCCACTTCGGCATGATCACGCGCCTGCAGGCAGGGGCAGCGGGTCTGCCCTTCCTGCCCATGAACCAAACCGGCGCCACCGACCTCGAGCGCGTCAACCCGAACATCAAACGCATCGCCGACCCCTACGGCGGCAAGGATGTCATCGTCGTGCCGGCGCTCAACCCGGATGTGGCAATCGTCCACGTCCAGCGGGCAGACGCAAACGGCAACGCCCACCTGTGGGGCATCATCGGCGAGCAGAAGGAAGCCGCCTTTGCCGCCAAAAAGGTCATCGTCACGGCAGAGGAAATTGTGGACGAATCCGTTATCAGGTCCGACCCGAACCGCACGATGATCCCCGGCATCGTCGTCAGCGCGGTGTGTCACGTTCCGTTTGCCTGTCATCCCAGTTACGCACAGGGATACTACGACCGCGACAACGAGTTTTATCTCGCATGGGACAAAATCAGCGAATCGGTGGAAGGCGTTAAAGCCTGGCTGAATGAATGGGTGTATGGTGTCAAAGACCGCGCTGAGTATTGGCAAAAACTCGGCGTCGAAACGCACGAACGATTGAAAGTCCCGCAGCGCTTGAGTGAACCCATCAATTACGGGAACTATTAGACGGGCGGCTTATGAGACATTTCGATTACGGCGGCACAGGGCTGCCGCTTCACTTCCTGCACGCCAACGGCTACCCGCCCGCATGCTACAAACCTTTGCTCGAACTTTTGAAAACCGAATACTGCGTCTTTGGGATGCTCCTGCGCCCGTTGTGGGATGGCGCAAATCCGCAGGACCTTCGCACGTGGCATCCTTTATCAGAGGACCTGCTGCGCTTCCTCGCGGACGGCGAGCCTTTCGACGGCACCCAGGGCAAGCCCAATCCCGTTATTGGGGTGGGTCACTCCATCGGCGCCGTTGTCACCCTGCGCGCCGCCCTGCGCGCCCCCTCCAGATTCCGCGCGCTGGTGCTGATTGATCCGGTGCTGTTCGTCCCTTTTCACCTTGCCATGTGGAGCGTCATCCGCGCTTTTAGGCTGGGAGACCGGGTCCACCCGCTCATTCAGCGAGCGAAAAAGCGCCGCCGAACCTTCGACGACCTCGAAACAGTCTTCCGCGCCTATCGCAGCCGCCCTGTCTTCCGCTACCTGAGCGACGAAAGCCTGCGGGCATACATCGCCGGTATCCTAAAACCCTCCGCCAACGGCGGTTACGAACTTGCCTATTCGCCTGAATGGGAAGCGCAGATTTACCGCACCGGCCTCCACGATTTCGACCTCTGGCGAAACCTGCCCAAACTCGAAGTGCCAACCCTTTTCATCCGCGGCGCAGAAACCGATACCTTCCTCGAGGAGGCAGCCAGGTTGGTAAAGAAGAAACAGCCCAAAGTCAGGGTTGAAGCGCTGGAAAAATCCACGCATCTGCTTCCGCTCGAACGTCCGAAGGAAGTGTTCGACATCCTGCAGTCATTTTTACGCGAAGAAGGCGTTCTCTAAAAGAGTGTTTTACGACATTCACCACAGATAAACACAGATAAACACCGATAAACACCGATAAACACCGATTTCTTGGCTAAAACCTGGCAAAAATGCTCTCAATCCCATTTATCTGTGTTCATCTGTGGTTAAAAACGAATTTCAAAACACGCTCTAATATCGAAGGAGAATCATGAGCGAAATCAACTATTCCTCCGCCGAACTGATGATCATCAACGCCGCCCGCCTGCTGCGCGATGGCGACGTAGTGTTTGTCGGCGTCGGTCAGCCAAACCTGGCGTGCAATCTCGCCAAGCGAACCCATGCGCCGAACCTGGTGATGATTTACGAAGCCGGCGTGATCGGCGCCGAACCCGCCCGCCTGCCGCTTTCCATCGGCGACCCAACGCTCGTGAGCGGCGCGCTCTCGGTGGTAAGTATGTACGATATCTTTGCCAACTACCTGCAGCGCGGCAACGTGGACGTGGGCTTCATGGGCGGCGCACAAATTGACAAATTCGGCAACATCAACGCCACCGTCATCGGCAGTTACGACCATCCCAAAGTGCGCCTGCCCGGCTCCGGCGGCTCGCAGGAAATTGCCGCCTGGGCAAACCGCTGTTACATTATGACGCCCCATCAAAAACGCCGCTTCCCCGAAAAAGTGGAATTTATGACCTCGGCTGGCTTCATCGGCGGGCGCGGCGACCGTGAAAAGGCAGGACTGCGCGGCGGCGGCATGCTGGCAGTCGTCACCGACATCGGCATCCTCGAACCCGACGAAAACGGCGAAATGACCCTCACAGCCCTGCACCCCGGCAAAACAGTGGAAGAGGCAAAAGCCAACACCGGCTGGGATTTGAAAGTTGCCTCGCCACTGAGAACAACTGAACCTCCCACCGAAAACGAACTGCGCATCCTGCGCGAAGAACTCGACCCCAAAGGCATCTACCTCAAAAGCGGAGGCTGAATGAAGCGTTCTGTGCTGGCGGCTGCTTCCCTCGCCTGGGCGGGCATCCTCCTGGCGGCTTTCTACGTCGTCCAAAAGCCGCCGCTCTCTGCCTTTGCAGGGCTGGCAGATACCCTGTGGACATTGCTCATCTCTGCCCTGCTCCTCTTCGACGCCTGCGCACTCGGCAGATACGTCCTTGGCTGGGCAGGCTGGAGGTCCCGTGAAGACCCGCCGCTCCGCCTCCTCCTCAGCCTAGGCATCGGGCTGGGCCTCCTGGGCATCCTGGGGCTGCTCTTCTCCCTTGTCCAGGTCTCCACACCTCCCCTGCTCCGGCTTGCACTCTTCCTGTTGACGCTCGTCTTCCTCGCCGCCGGCGCATACCGCCCCTTCCGCACCGATGCGCGCGCGCTCCTCGATGAACTCCGCCTGCACGCCAGCGGCTTCAAACCGCTCGAAAGACTCGCCCTGCTCCTGCTCCTCTTCTTCTCCTTTGCCCTCACCCTCGCCCCCCAATTCGAAGCCTTCGACGCCCTCTTCTACCACCTGGCACAGCCTGCCCGCACCCTTCAGGACGGCGGCTTGAGACTGGTCAACATCCCTCACTTCTGGTTTCCCAACCTCACCGAAAACCTCTACCTCTGGGGGCTGGCATTCAAAGCCGAACGCACCGCCCAATTGATGCACTTCACCTGGGGCGTTCTCTCTGTTCTCTTGCTCTTCTTATGGGCATCCCGCACATGGGGCAGCCGCCTCGGGCGCAAAACCCTGCTCCTGCTCGCGACCCTCCCCTCGCTGCCCATCGTCGCATCCTGGGCATATGCCGACATGGCGCTGTGCTTCTACACCGCCGCCGCCCTCTACCTGCTCTCCTGTTTCAAAGCAACCCCTTCCGCCGCCGCCCTGAACGCCCTCGGAATTGCCTGCGGGCTGGCGATGGGCGTCAAATACACATCCTTCGTCCTGCCGCTCGCCTGCGGCATACTCCTGCTCCTCCAGCGCCCTCCCTCCAGAGCCTTCCGCGCCGCCGCACAATTCAGCGCCGCTGCCCTTCTCACCGCCCTCCCCTGGTACCTGCGCAACGCCGCCTTTATGGGCAACCCCTTCTACCCCTTCGCCTTTGGCGGCAACGACTGGGACGACTTCCTCGCCAACTGGTACGCCGCCCCCGGCACCGGCATCGGCTGGAATTTCCTCCAGATCCTCCGCCTGCCTCTCGATGCCACCCTCGGCTACCGCGACGCAAACTACTTCGACGGGCGTATCGGACCCCTCTTCCTTATCCTGCTCCCCGCCGCCCTGTGGAGTCTGCTGACCGCTCCGCGTCGGGACCCCGCTGGAGCCTGGTCGCTGATTTCTATCGGTCTTTTCTCCGCCCTATCCTTCGCCGCCTGGACCTTCGGCGTAATCAACTCCGCCGCCCTCTGGCAAACGCGCCTGCTTTTCCCGGCGCTCCTGCCTTTCGCTATCCCGTCTGCGCTGGGGTGGGGAGCCATCGCAAAACTCGACACCTCGAACCTGCGCCTCAGTTTTCTGTTCAACGCCATTGTCGGCTTTGTCCTGGCACTGACTGTCTTCGAAACAGGCATCTTCACCCTTCAACGCAACCCGCTGGCGGTTGCATTTGGCGCTCAAACCCGCGAACAATACATTGCGCGGGTCAATCCGCCCTACGCCGCCCTCACCCAATTGATGGAAACCCTGCCGGCAGACGCCAGCCTCTACAGCCTGTTCGAACCGCGCTCCTACGACCTCCCCCGCCGCCTCCAGCCAGACCCCATCCTCGCCAACTTTACCCACGACCTCCACCTCTACCAAACCCCCGAACAAATCATCAGGCAGTGGAAAACGAAAGGCTATACCCATCTTCTGGTTTACGAAAAGGGGCTGCAATTCATGCTCGAAAACAACGCCGACTATCAATCCACCTCCCTGCGCAACGCCCTTTCAGAAACTCTCAACCTGCTCCAACTCACCAGCCAAACACCAGACGGGGTGTATTCGATTTATAAGATTCCCTGAAAAAAGACTTCCGAAGTCTTCGAGACTTCGGAAGTCTGCTTGTTAAGTTCCCTCTTCCCACGAGCTCAAATACTTCAACTGCTCGTCGGTGAGCGTATCAATCTTCACGCCCATCGCTTCGAGTTTGAGGCGGGCGATTTCCTTATCAATATCTTCCGGCACGGAGTAGACCTTCTTCTCCAGTTTGTCGGCGTTCTTCGCCATGTATTCGGCGGAGAGAGCCTGGTTGGCGAACGACATGTCCATGACGGAGGCAGGATGCCCTTCGGCAGAGGCGAGGTTGATCAGGCGTCCCTCGCCGAGGATGTTGATCTTGCGTCCGTCTTTCGTCGTGTACTGATCCACAAACGGGCGGACGAGATTGGGCTTACCCACGCTCATCTTCTCCAGCGCGGGGATGTTGATTTCCACGTTGAAGTGACCGGAGTTGGCGACGATTGCGCCGTCCTTCATCGCCTCGAAGTGCCGACCGTCAATCACGTTGATGTCGCCGGTCACCGTGCAGAAGATGTCGCCGATCTTCGCCGCCTCGACCATCGGCATGACCTGATACCCGTCCATGACCGCTTCGAGCGCCTTGAGCGGGTCCACCTCGGTGACGATGACCTGCGCGCCCATGCCCCGCGCGCGGGATGCGAGACCGCGCCCGCACCAGCCATAGCCTGCCACCACGAAAATCTTGCCAGCCAGCAGGACGTTGGTCGCGCGGATGATACCGTCAATGGTGGATTGACCCGTGCCATAGCGGTTGTCGAAGAGATGTTTGGTCAGCGCATCATTGACCGCGATGACCGGGAACTTGAGGACCTTGTCCTTCTCCATCGCTTTGAGGCGGATGACGCCGGTGGTGGTCTCTTCGGTGCCGCCGATGACGTTCTGAAGCATCTCCTTGCGTTCGGCATCCGAAAGTCCGCGCGCCCAGGCGGCAAGCGAAGGTTCGAGCTTCTCAAAACGACCCATCTCAATAAAGAACAGCGAGGAAACCAGGTCGGCGCCGTCGTCCATGGTCATGTGCGGTTTGTGTTCCAGCGCGGCGCGAATGTGTTTGTAGTAGGTGACGTTGTCTTCGCCCTTGATGGCAAAGGTGGGAATCTCGTATTGATTCACCAGCGCCGCCGCCACGTCATCCTGCGTGGAAAGGGGGTTGGAGGCGGTCAGCACTATGTCTGCGCCGCCCTCCTGCAGAGTGCGCATCAGGTTGGCGGTTTCGGTGGTTACATGCAGGCACGCCGAAATGCGCAGCCCCTTGAGCGGTTTTTCTTTTTTGAAACGCTCACGAATTGCGCGCAGGACGGGCATCTCGCGTTCCGCCCAGTCAATGCGGCGGCGTCCGCCTTCTGCCTGGTTGATGTCTTTGATATCGTAATTGCTCATGTAGATTACTCCTTGATTGTATAGCGGACGTTCTCGCACGTCCGCAGTAGACACTTTGCGTGCAGGCTACACACTTATTGAATAAGCGCGTCCAATTTACCCTCATCGTCGAAATGCCTGCGGAAGCGTTCGACGAATTCCTTTTTTGTATAGGCGTGGCTTTGCGGACCGCGCTGTTCGAGGCAATAGACCGCCGCCAGCGAACCGATTTCGCCGCACAACTTCCAGCCGAAACCGCGCGAGTAACCGGCAAGGAACCCGCCGCGGAAGGCGTCGCCCACGCCGGTGGGGTCCACGATCTCATCTTCGGGGACGGTGGGAATGTGCACGGCGTCGCCCCCGACGTACAAGTCTGCGCCATCCTTCCCGCGCGTGATGATCAATACCTTGACATGCTCGAGCATCTGGTCGAGGCTCCAGCCGGTCTTTTTGGAAATCAAGCCGAACTCGTAATCGTTACAAAACAGAAACTGCGCCCCTTCCATATCCCTCGCCAGTTCATGCCCCTCGAGACGAAGCACCTGCTGGCTGGGATCGTAGAGATACGGGATGCCCAACTCACGGCATTCAGCGGGAAATTTCCTCATCGCCTCCGGCGCGGACGGGGAGACGATGACCAGATCCGGTTTCTTATCCAACTCCTTGAGTGACTGCATGGCGGAATGCGCCATTGCTCCAGGGTAGAACGAGGCAATTTGCGCCGACGCCCGGTCGGTTGTCGCGAAGAACGAAGCGGTGAATTCGCCGGGGATGACCTTCATCAGCGTTGTGTCCACACCCTTCGATTCGAGCCAGTCGCGGTACTCCCCAAAATCTTCGCCTACGGTTGCCATCACGCGCGGACGTTCCCCCAGCAGCGCCATGGTATAGGCAATGTTCGGGGCAATGCCGCCGCGCTGTTTGGTCATACCCTCCACCAGGAAAGAAAGGCTGATCGATTCCAGCCGTTCGGGAAGGATTTGTTCCTTGAAGTGACCGGGAAAGGTCATCAGATAATCGTAGGCTACGGAGCCGGTAAGAAGAATGTCCATGTCACCTCTGCACAACGCAGGTGTTCACATCAAAAAGCGTGACGCCGAGCGTCACGCTGATGGTTCGTGCGGGCGAAAGTTTATCATGTGATGAGCGCATTGTCTAGAAACTCGGCTCGCCAATTTTCAACAAGAACCTATCCGAAAAATATTCTTGCGCCATCCCACGCCCGGACATGAATGTCCGGGCTGTCCCATCCAAAGCCGTCTGAAGACGGCTACCTCCCCCGGCTATTCAGTCCGCTCGAGCGGACTTCGTACGAACCATCCCGGAGATGGATCTCCGGGTGGAGCCGGCAGGGCGCGAATTTTCGGATAGGTTCCAAGAACACCTTCAATAACGGCTTTGCAAAGACTGATAACTTTGAAACGCAAGGATGCCGAATAACAACGCGACATACAGACTCCGCATCACGAACAATCCCAGCAAGGCAATGACCCCGCCGGCAATGACCGAAATCCACAACGCTTTGCGCGCGCCGTCCCACGGATCATACTGAATCAGCACGTTTCGCGTCACTTGCCCGCCGTCGAGCGGAAAGACCGGTAAAAGGTTGAATATGCCCCAAAACACGTTGACAAAGAGCAGCATGGTGACAAAAACGCTCAAGAGATTGCCGCCAAACGGCAGGAACGCCGTCAACGGCAGGGGCAGGATGCCAAACAACCGGCTCGTGAAAAGCGCCCCGCCTGCCAATGTAACCCCAAACATGACGAGCGCGGCAAACGCGAACCCGGCAAACGGACCCGCCAGCGAAATGACAATCTCCTGCTTTGGGCTGGGCGAAACCCTCGCCCAGCCTGCCCCCCATGGCGCCGCTTCAGGGATGGTCAGACCGCCCATGGCGTGTAACACAATCTGCGAGCGGATACCGTAGAAGCGAAACGCCAGCGCATGTCCCAATTCGTGAACGAGAACCGACACGAACACCACAAAAATCCAAAGGGGAATCGTCCACAAGTCACCGGAAGAACCCAGCAGAAGGGCAATCAGCCAGAACAGCGGGTGAACACGAACGGGAATCCCGCCGAGGGAAAAGCAAAGATCGTAACGGGTGGGAGGCAGGGCTTGAAACATGGGTCTCTACTTTCCCAGCACGGCTTTGCGCAGGCTGGTTTCAAACGGCGGATAGGCTACGCCGTTCTCCGTCACAATGGCGGTGACGAGACGGGCGGGGGTCACGTCGAAGGCAATGTTGCGGGCTTTGGCGTTTTTCGGCGTCACGCGCTCGCCCATGAACTCCAAACCAAGCACTTCCTGCGGGTCGCGCTCCTCAATGGGAATCAGATCGCCGTGCGCCAGCGAAAGGTCAATGGTGGAGGTCGGCACGACGGGATAGAACGGCACGCCATTGTCGCAGGCAGCGAGCGCCAGCATGTAGGTGCCGATTTTGTTCGCCACGTCGCCATTGGCGGCAGTGCGGTCGGAGCCAACGAAACACTTCTGCGCTTTGCCTGCTTTCAGAAAGTACCCCGCCATGTTATCGGTAATGATTTCATAGGGAATACCATACTGCTCCAGTTCCCACGCCGTAAGCCGCGCGCCCTGCAAACGCGGACGGGTCTCATCTACCAGCACATGCACCCGCTTGCCCTGCTCGTGTGCCATGCGGATGACGCCCAGCGCTGTACCCCAATCTACCGTTGCCAGCGCGCCGGTGTTGCAGTGATGGATGACCGTATCGCCGTCGTTGATCAACTGTGCGCCATGCTCCGCCATGCGTTTGTTGATTTCGACATCTTCATCGGCGATGCGCTGCGCCTCTTCGAGAACAAGGCGGCGGATTTCCTCTGCGCTTCGCTCCCCGCCGACGCCTGCCGCCACCCCCATGACCCTGTCCACCGCCCACGCCAGGTTGACGGCGGTGGGGCGGGCAGATTTCAGAGTGGCAGAGGCGGTTTGCAGGTGGGCGAGCAGGTCCGAGGTCGAAGAAGAAGCGGATTCGAATCCCGCGAGCGCAAGACCGAACGCGGCGGCGGCTCCAATGGCAGGCGCGCCGCGCACCACCATGTCTTTGATCGCCTGCGCCACAGACTTGTGATCGCGAAACGAAACAATCTCGAAGCGACCAGGCAGGATGCGCTGGTCTATCATCTTGAGCTGGTTATCTTCCCAGAATACGGTTCTCATGGCGTGAATTTTACACCACCGCCGAAAGTTATGATGAAAATCCCGTGACCGCCGTTGAAAAATGTGACATAATTGCAGGGGCGCCGTTCGCACCGGCACGCCAAAACTGTTGTAAGGAGGAGACAATGCTCTCACCGCTTGGGAAGTTTGTTCCTGTCCTTGTAACAGGCATGTTGGTTCTTAGCCTGTTCGCATGCGCGCCAGCCGCAACGGCTGAAGAGGGAATCGTCATCGTGATCCCTGAAGACCCCCCTTCGTTCAATCCAGCCATCGCCGATACGGGTTACGATTATCTCGTCATGGAATTGGTCATGCTCGGTCTGGCGGATGTCGACCCGAACGGAAACGTCTTTCCCGAACTGGCGGCGGAATTGCCGACGGTGGAGAACGGCGATGTCGTCGTCAATGAAGACGACCGGACCATGACCGTGACGTGGAAGATGCGCCAGGACGTGCAATGGGCAGACGGGACTCCCGTCACCGCGGGCGACGTGATCTTCACCTACGAGTCCATTACGGACCCGGAAACCGGCGCGTGGATCCCGGGCATTGACTACGTGGACAGCGTGGAGAAAGTGGACGATTACACCTTCAAAGTGTATTACAACGACATTTACCCCGGCTACCTGACCCAGTTCGGCGGGGAACAGATTGCCATTTGGCCCGCTCATTATTGCGACGCCTCGCAGGGTTTCATGGCGTGGGACTGTGCCCGACAGCCTCTAAGCAATGGACCGTACGTCTTGAAGGAATGGATCAACGGCGATCATTTGACCTTCGTGAAAAACGACAACTATTACGAAAAGGGCAAACCCGCCATCCCTGCGATCACGGTTCGCATCGTGCCAGACCAAGCCGTTCGCAAGCAAATGCTGATCAACGGCGACGCCGACCTCGACATGTGGTCCACCGAACCGGTCATCGCCGATTTGCAGGATGAGCCGAACGTAAAGGTCAGCATCAGCCCATACAACCGCTGGGTATTCCGTCTGTATTTCAATCTTTCCGCCAAGGGCACCAACGACCCGGAGGCAACGCCGCACCCCATCCTTTCGGACGTCAACGTGCGCCGCGCCATCCGCATGGCGATTGACGTGGACACCATCTCGAAGGAATTCTTCCTTGGCTATGCCCAACCCGCCTGGACGGAATTCTTCCGCCCGCCGTATCATTGCGGCAACATTCCGCGCCCCGCCTTTGATATTGAAGGCGCAAAAGCGTTGCTCGAATCATCCGGTTGGACCGACTCGGACGGCGACGGCATCCGTGAGTGCAATGGTTGCACCACCGGCGCGCCTGACGGCTACAAGATGGAAATGGAATTCATCACCTACGCCGAATTTGGCGAAGCGCTGACCTTGACACAGCAGTTCATTGCCGAGGAACTCAAACAAATCGGCATCGAAACCGATCTCAGCGTTGTGGAAGGCAGCGTGCTATGGGCGGCATCTGCCGACGGCGGCATCGAACAAAGCGGCAACTTCGACATGGACATCTACGACGACGGTTATGCCGGCACCGATCCAACGGACTTCCTGTGGTCGTATTACCATTCCGAAGCCGCCACCCCCGATTACGGCTACAACTACGGCGATTGGATCAACGAAGATTTCGACGCCCTGCTCGATGAGGCATACACCCTCGACGAAGACTATCGCAAGGAACTCTTCTGCCAGATGGCGGAGATCCTCGAAGAGGAACTGCCCGAAGCATTGCTCTTTACAGCCATCAATGCAGACGCGCATTCCGCACGCGTGCAGGGCGTTCAGTCCACGACCAATGACATCGTGACGTGGAACGTCGCCGACTGGACGCTTGCAAAATAAATAGAACGTCCCAAAGAGTATCCCGAAGAAATCTCATCAGGAAAGTCAAACCTTCGGGACGACAAATACCCCATGACCACCTATATCGCCCGCCGCCTGCTCCAGACCGTCAGTCTACTCTTCCTGCTCAGCATCCTGCTCTTCACGCTGGTCAACCTCGCGCCGGGCGGACCGCTTGCCGGTCAGGGACGGAGCCGTCACATCAGCCCGGAAAAAGTGGAATTGCTCAAGCGCCAGTTCGGGCTGGACAAACCGCTTCCCACGCAATATCTCATCTGGCTGGTAGGCAACGACTGGATGAAGGTGGATACGGACGGGGATGGCATCGAAGACGGCTACGGAACGCGTTTGGGCATCCTGCGCGGCGACTTCGGGTTCTCCTTCCGCACACGCCAACCCGTTCTGGTGGAGATCGGGCAACGACTCCCCAACACCATCTACCTGATGTCCATCACCATGCTGGCGGCTTTGCTGATTGCCATTCCGATTGGCATCGTCTCTGCCTTGCGCCAGTATTCATCTTTCGATATCACGGTCACCACCTTCTCGTTTGCCGGGCAAGCCATACCGGAATTCTGGCTGGGGTTGCTTCTCATCCTGATCTTTTACGCCTGGCTCAAAAATCCGTTTAACGGTGAACCGCTCCTGCCTGCGGGCGGCATCCAATCCATCAACATTTCGGGGTTCAACCTCGGCGACCGTATCGCACACTTGATTCTGCCGGTCGCCACCGGCGCTTTCGGCTGGATCGCCTGGTACTCGCGTTTTCTACGTTCCAGCATGTTGGATGTGATTCACAAGGATTACCTTCGCACCGCCCGCGCCAAGGGGCTCCCCAACCGCATGGTCTTGTACAAGCACGCCCTGCGTAATGCCTTGATCCCCATCGTCACCATGCTGGCATTGGATCTGCCCACCATCTTCGGCGGAGCGGTCTTCGTCGAGATCATCTTCTCGTGGCCCGGCATGGGACGCCTGTACTACACCGCCGCCCAACAACGCGACTACCCTGTGTTGATGGCTGTCCTCATCATTGGCGCGGCGTTCATCATCCTCTCCAACCTGCTTGCGGACCTGCTCTACGGCATCCTCGATCCGCGCGTCCGTTACGAGTAGTCAATGACCGATCGCATCAAAGCGCCATTGAACGGTTTGAACCTTTCCAACATCACTGTAACCGATGTCAGCATGGCTTCCATCATCTGGAAGCGCTTCCGGAAACATCCCGGGGCAATCGCGGGCATCCTCGTCTTTACCCTGCTGGTCGTTGCCGTCGTCCTCGCCCCGCTCTCGCCCTACGAACCGGAAGCGTCCTCCATGAGCGAACGCCTGCAGCCGCCCTCGCTGCGGCACCCCATGGGCACCGACGCCCTCGGGCGCGACCTGTTGACACGCGTACTGTACGGCGGGCGCATTTCTCTGACCGTGGGCTTGCTGGTGGTCGTCGTCTCCATTTCCATTGGCGTGCCCATCGGCGCCTTGGCAGGATATTACGGCGGCTGGCTCGACAGCGTCCTGATGCGCCTCACGGATACTTTTCTCTCTCTCCCCGCATTGTTGGTCCTCATCCTGCTCAGCGCCATCCTGCGGGAGGTGGATGCCCCGCTTTTCGAAAACAACAGCGTGATGACCATTGCCCTCGTCATCGGCATTCTGGCATGGATGACCTTCGCCCGCCTCGTGCGCGCGCTCTTTCTCACGCTTCGCGAAATGGACTTTGTATCCGCCTCACGCGCCCTGGGCGGATCCGATCTCCGCATCATCCTCCGGCACATCCTGCCCAACGCCATCGGTCCCGTCATCGTTGAAGCCACGCTGGAACTGGGTTATGCCATCATCGAAGAATCAGGACTCAGCTTCCTCGGGTTCGGCATCCAGCCGCCCGCCCCCTCGTGGGGCAACCTGCTCAGCAACGCACAGGAAAACTTCACCCGCTATCCATGGCTGGCGGTCTTTCCCGGGCTGATGATCTTCCTCGCAATCATCTCAGTCAACTACATCGGCGATGGCTTTCGTGACGCCCTCGACCCGCACAAAGTTTTCAAACAAGCAGGAGAACAATAAACCAGCCGAGTTCTTTCGAGAATCTCTCCTCGTCGCTGCGACACAAGTGAATTCGCCGCGCAAAGCGGCAAAAAGGAGCACCACAAATGAACGGTCAACCTCCCGCGCTGGAGCCAATCCATTCCGCCTATCGGCTTCGGTATCTCACCGACGAGCAGTTGAACCGGCTCCAGGAGGCCACGCTCGACATCCTCGAAAATGTCGGCGTCAAGTTCCCTTCGGAGGAAGCCCTGCGCGTGTTCTCGGAACACGGCGCGCAGGTCAATCACGAGAACCAGATCGTCAAAATCGAGCGCGACATGGTTTTCAAGGCGATGAAAACCGTGCCGCGCTATTTTGTCATGGGCGCGCGCATCCCGGAATACGACCTGCAACTGCAAGACGGCACGACCTACTTCACCACCGACGGATGCGGGGTGCAGGTCTGCGAACTCGAAACGGGTACGATCCGTCCCTCCGCCAAAGCGGATGTGGGCATGATGGCGCGCGTCGCCGATTACCTGCCGTCCATCGGCTTCTATTGGCCCATGGTCAGCGCACAGGAGTGCGGCGCAACCGCCCCCTTGCACGAGATCGAAGCAAGCTGGAATAACACGGTCAAACATGTACAATCCGAAACCATCATGGGCAAACGGGAGTGCGAATATGCCGTCGAGATGGCAACCGTCATCGCGGGGAGTCGGGAAGAACTTCGCAAACGACCGCCGCTTTCGCTGGTGGTCTGCACCATTGCGCCGTTGATGCAGGATCACGCGGGCATTGAAGGCGCAATGATCATGGCAAAGGCGGGCATTCCCGTTGGTTTCCTTGCCATGCCCTGTCTTGGCACAACCGCCCCCGCCACGCACGCGGGCGCACTCGCCATGGGCGATGCGGAGATTATCAGCGCGGTGGTTTTGATGCAATTGTGCGCGCCCGGCGCGCCGGTTTTCCATTCGCTGATGCAGGCATGGGCGGATCCGCGTACCGGCGGTTACGTCAGCTATCCGCGCGATGCGCGCGGCCGCTACGGCGTTATCGAGATGGCTCATCATTGGGGGCTTCCCTCACTCGGCGCCTGTTACGGCACCGACTCGCTCGAAGCGGGGACCTGGCAATCCGCCGCTGAACCCGCGCTCGATCCGCTGCTTGCGGGTCTTGTCAGCCCGGAGATTGTCACCGGCATGGGGCTTGCCCGCACCTACACCCGCCTGTATCCCGAACAGATCCTCCTCGATAACGACCTCTATCAACGCGCCCGCGCCTATCTCACCCGCATGGACGTGGACGACGAAACGCTTGCCATGGACACCATCCGGGCTGTCGGTCCCGGCGGGCATTTCCTCGCACAGCGGCACACACGCAAACATATTCGAACATCCCTCGTGCGCGGTCTGACCCATGAACTCGACGCCAACAATAAATATCGCAACCCGCATGAGGCGGCGCGCGAACAGGTGCGCTGGATACTCGACAACCATCATCCGCAACCGTTGGACGCTGCACAACAGGCCGAACTCGCCCGCATCCTTTCCGCGGCAGATCGGGAAATCGGCAGAGGCGCCATGAACTAAACGCACCTGCCTGCGCGAACGGGTTGGGATTACAGCACAGCCGACACAAAACGACCGCGCAAAGGAAGTTCGTATGGAAACCGCATTAAGAGTTCTATCCGACGCTGAATTGATACAGGTCCACGAACGGAGCATGTCGGTGCTGGCAACAACGGGCGTGCGCGTGGATTCCGCGAAGGCGCGCAAGATCTTGAAAAGCGCCGGCGCGGATGTGGACAACAAAACGAAAATCGTGCGCTTTCCGCGTTCGATCATCGAGGAGGCGCTTAGAATTGCTCCGACAAAATTCTCGCTCGGCGGCAGGAGACCCGGGTGGGAGTTCAAAGTCAACGACGGGAAATGCACCCTGCTGGCAGACGGCGCCGCCACCTATGTCATTGACGGCTTGACCGGCGACCGGCGCGTGGCGGGTTTTACCGACTGGCTCGACGCCACGCGCATGATCGACTCGCTGGACGAGATCGGCGTATACTGGTCCATGGTGGAACCGACCTTTGCGGCTGATTCAATCGGTAATTTCGTGATGTACTGGCGCAATATGGTTCGCAATTTTTCCAAGCACATTCAGGATGTCACCCATACACCGGAAGAGACGCGCTGGATGTTGGAAGTGCTGGGCACAGTGTACGGAGGCAGGGACGAAGTGTGCCGCACGCACCCGATGTCGTTTCTGCTGACGCCCGCTTCGCCTCTGGTCTTGGAGGGTCCGCATACCGACGCCTTCCTCGAAACCGTCGGCTGGGGCATCCCCGCCGCCATCATGCCCATGCCGATGATGGGCGGCACCGCCCCGGCGACCCTGATCTCGACATTGCTGGTGGCAAATTGCGAAACGCTCGCCATGCTGTGCCTCGTGCAAGCCGCCGCACCGGGAACGCCGATCATTTACGCGCCTTGCCCCTCGATCATGGATCCGCACACCGGGCGATTCACCGGCAGCGAAGTGGAACACGGTTTACTCGGCGCAGCCGTGACGGAGATGGCTCGCTTCTACAAACTGCCCGTGGAGGCATCGGCGGGCAGCAGCGGACATTACATCCCGGGAGTGCGCACCTCTTACGAACGCGCCATGAACTGGGCAGTATCCATCCTTGCCTGGCCCGATCTACTGGTGGGACCCGGTCAACTGGGCGGCTCGATGTTCCTCAGTTATGAACAACTGTTGATTGACGTGGAAATCTTCCGCCGTTCGGACAGACTCTCGGACGGCATCAATACCGGCACAGAGGAGTGGCTGGAGGTGGACCTTGCGGCGGTGGGACCCGGCGGCAATTTTCTCAGCCGCAAATCCACCCGTAAGGCGCTGCGAAGCGGAGAAGTGTACATCAGCGATTTCTACGACATCCGCACCTACGAAGCCTGGCAGGCATCGGGAAAGCCCTCGCTCCTCCAGGAATTGAACGAATGGGCAAGGGAAATTCTCTCCACATACCAGCCGCTTCCACTCGACCCGGAGGTCGAGAAAGAACTGGAAAAGATCGAACAGAGAGCAAGAAAGGAAACATAACGACCCTGTCACTCTGAGGGGGCGCGCGTCGCGGCCGAAAAGTCTCGCGCTCGATAGGCAGAGACCTTTCGCTGCGCCCAGGGCGATGTAAGCAAAGGATACCTCCCCCATGCGATTCCAAAGTCAACTATTATCCGAGGACGAAAAAGAACAGGTGCATCAGGAGACACTGCGTATCCTGTTCGAAGCGGGGGTCCTGTTTCACAGCGCAAAGGCGCTCAACTTGCTGGAAGCGAACGGCGCGCGCGTGGACTGGGAGGGAAAGATCGCCTACATCCCGCGCGAGATCGTAACCCAGGCGCTGAGCACCGCGCCGAGATCCTTTGTCTTGGGAGCGCGCAACCCCGCCCATGCATATCCCCTGCCTTCGCCCGTCTCACGCTATGCGTTGGACGGCACGGGTGCCTTCGCGCAGGATTTTTACACAGGCAAAAACCGCTACGGCACGGATGAGGACAACGCGCGCGCCTTGCGGGTCTTCCACGCCATGGATATGGGCGTGATGGCTTGGGCGCCGGTCTCGGCGGAGGATAAGCCCGCAGGCACACGCCCCCTCCATGAATTCTTCAGCATCTTCAAAAACACATCCAAGCACGGTCAGCACGAAGTGCATTACCTCGAACAGACGCCGTATCTCGCGGAAGGCTTAATCACCGTAATGGGAAGCGAGGATGAGGTTCGTCGGCGGTACGCCTATTCGTTGATCTATTGCCCGATTGCGCCGCTCATGCACGACGGTCCGATGATGGACGCGTACATCGAACTCGGCGCGCTCGACATGCCGGTCATGACCCTGCCCATGCCTGTCACCGGCACCACAGGTCCCGTCTCGCTCTTCGGCAACATCTGTGTGGCAAACGCCGAAGCGCTCTCCACAATCATCATTTTTCAACTTGCGCATCCGGGGCGCCCCGTCATCTACAGCAGCGCCACAGGGACATTGGATTTACGGAACGGAGCCTACATGGGCGGAACTCCCGAAATGGGATTGATGTCTGCCGCGCTGGCTGAAATGGGACGCTTCTACGGTCTTCCCTCGACCTCGGCAGGCTGCACCTCCGACGCGCACGAACCCGGCCCCGATGCAGTTCTCGAAAAGGCAATCACATCCATCGCGCCGGTCTTGGGAGGGTCGGATATCATTGTGGGATTCGGTCAGGTGCAGAGCGACCAACTGCTGGTCCTGGAGCAGATCGTGGTGGACAACGAGATTGCTCATTTTTGCGAACGAATCTTTCAGGGTGTGGATGTCAGCCCCGAAAAAGTCCTGACCGAGGACATCCTCAAACTCGGACCGGGCGGAAACTTTCTGACACGAAAGTCCACAAGAAATCTGGCGCGTAGCGGCGAGTTGTATTTCTCCCCCCTATTGGACAGGCACACGCTCGAACAATGGACCCAACTGGGTAAACCGGGGTTATACTCGAACGCGCGCAAACAGGTCGAGAACATTCTCGCCGAGCCGATGCAGGACCCGCTGCCCGGCGACATTGCGGCAAAACTGGATGAAATTCTGGCAAAAGCCGATAAGGAACTCGCATAATTCACCTTGCGCGGAACCGCGCATGAACCCCGGTTCGGGGACGATAAGGTATGATGTGCATGAAGGGCGTAACATTAGTAAATCACGAAAACCTCGCGTAGTGTGCGTTCTTCGCGCAGCACGCAAAACTGTGAAATGCCTGCGGCGGCATCAATGACGCGTTTTCGTGAAATACTGAACATCCATGAATACTCATCAAGGAGGCAAGTATGTCGGAAGAATTACTGAAAGCGATGGCACAAAGCATCATTGACGGGGAAGCCGAAGTTGCCATGGACCTGGCAAAACAGGCGATTGAAGCGGGGATGAATCCCTTGGACGCCATTACAAAAGGCTATATGCCGGGGGTGAATGAGGTGGGCGACAGTTTCGCATGCGGAAATGTGTTTTTGCCCGAACTGGTTATGGCGGGCGAAGCAATGAAAGCCGCCATTGCCGTGCTGGAACCGGAACT
Organism: Chloroflexota bacterium; assembly: GCA_013388685.1. Lineage (GTDB taxonomy): Bacteria > Chloroflexota > Anaerolineae > Anaerolineales > Villigracilaceae > Defluviilinea. The sequence goes on from JACAET010000059.1 coordinate 147,014, forward strand.
GAAAAAGGCGGGCGCCTCGCGCGAGATACTGGGCAAGGTCGTGCTTGCCACCGTCGAAGGGGACATCCACGAGATTGGCAAGTCGCTGGTGGGAACGATGCTGACCGCGGCGGGTTTCGAGGTGTACGATCTGGGCGTCAATGTGTCAGCCGAGAAGATCATCGCCAAAGCCGAGGAAGTGGGCGCGGATATCGTCGGCTTGAGCGCGTTGCTCACCACGACCATGGTCAGGCAAAAGGAAGTCATCGAAGCCATGGATAAAAAGGGCTTGCGCAAGAAGACACGCGTGATGGTCGGCGGCGCGCCCGTGACCACCGACTGGGTGCAAAGGATCGAAGCGGATGGGTACAGCGAAGACGCCGTCAGCGCGGTCCATATGGCAAAGAACCTGATCAAGGGATCGTAGTCAAGAGGTTTGGATGCAAACTTTGCGAACGCCGCGAATTCCTCCACGGTTTTGCGGAGCTGGCATCCGTTTCGCGCCGTTTGCATCTGAAAGCGAAAATCCATGAACACAATCATCAGCAGCAGGACGAAAAAAACGACCATCAGCACGGACGGTCCGTTTGTGATCATCGGCGAAAAGATCAACCCCACAGGTCGCAAGAAACTTGCCGCGGCGTTGCAGGAAGGCAATCTCGATTACGTGCGCGATCTTGCGAAAAAACAGATCGAAGCGGGAGCGGATATCCTCGATGTCAATGTGGGGATGGCAGGCACGGACGATGTGGAATACCTGCCAAAGATTGTGAAAATGCTTGTGGACGAGTTCGACATCCCGCTGTGTCTCGATACGCCGAACCCCCGGGCGCTGGCGGCGGCGCTGCCCCTTGTGCAGGGACGGGCGCTGGTCAATTCGGTGAACGGGGAGGAAAAGTCGCTGGAGGCGGTTCTGCCCATCGTCAAGGAATTTGGAGCGGCGGTCATCGGTCTGACCATCGGGGAAGGCGGCATTTCCAACGACCCGCAAGCGCGCCTTGCCGCGGCGGGAAAGATCATCGAACGCGCCGGCAAACTCGGCATCCCCCCCGATGATATCGTCATTGATCCGCTCGTGATGACCGTCGGCGCAGACAGCAACGCCGGGCTGGTCACGCTGACCACCATCGAACGGGTGCGCAAGGAATTCGGCGTCAACATCAATCTCGGCGCCAGCAACGTTTCATTTGGTCTGCCCGAACGCGACGTGGTCAACCAGGCTTTTTTGGCGCTTGCCATCGGCGCAGGCGCGACCTGCGCCATCACGGACCCGATAAAGTACAGCCTCACGATCAAAGCAATTGACCTTCTGCGCGGGCGGGACGGTTATGGGATGCGCTATTTGAAATACTACCGGACACACACGCCAGAGAAGACAGCGTAGCAGATGGGAGACTTCGGAAATCCATTAAGAATCCATCCGAAAATTCGCGCCCTGCCGGCTCCGCCCGGAGATCAATCTCCGGGCGATACGTACGAAGTCCGCTCAAGCGGACTGAACAGCCGGGGGGAGCCGTCTTCAGACGGCTTTGGATGAGGGATGGCGCAAGAATATTTTTCGGATAGACTCTAAGGCATACCGCTCCGCCGAAGGGCATATCGTATTGCATTCGGTGCAGGTGTCGGGGCGTTTTCATGCGCCTCCCTACCCCCTTTGCCTGCCACCTTTCCGAAAAGTTTCTGCAGGTCCTGCCGAAGCCAGGCTGGAAACGAGGCAGACAGAAGGTAGACAAAACCCGGCAATAACAACCAGTTGATGGATTCATCAATGACGAAATTCCTGTTGACCGGGTTCTTTAACGGGATGAACGGCAGATCGAACTTCAACATAAAATGCCACGAGGAGAGCAAACTCGCAACGATCACAACCATGACAATCGCCTGTTGCTTCCTGTTTTTCAGGCAAAGCCATTCGGCAAGTTGAGGGATCGTAAACACCAGAAACGCGAGGCGGTAATCCCAATTGTTGCCGAGCAGGAACGTGCCTGCATAGATCGACGCGCCCATGCGGAATGCCGCCAGATTTCTTTCGTGGAGGGCGGTCAAAACATTGGGGTCTCGAACCGCCAGTACACCGGCACCCAGAATCAGACCGAGAGCCGCCCCCTCAAAAACGATCTCCCATCCCCGTACGGATAACAAGCCCGGCAATAATTCCTGCAGATACCCTCCCAACCGCGTAACAAGGACAAACGAACCGTACGATGCCCCATCGCCCCGCATGGTGGCATTCCACGCGGCGGACTGGCTGCGGAACGTCAACAATCCGTATATTGCCACGAACAGGACACAGGCTGCGGCAAGCCTCCAAAATCGTTTTTTGGTTTCCTTGAACAAAACGGAAATGCCGAACAACGGGTACATCTTTACGATCGCCCCGAAAACGATCAGACCGGCGGTCCAATTTGCGGAATGCCCCGAGGCAAGAACGATCAACGCGCAGATGAAGAACACGAACAAATCGGCATTCCCTCTTTCATACAACAGCATGGATGCAGGCGAAAACAAGACCAACAGCATCAACACCGCGCCGGCAGCCGTCAACTTTTGCGGAAACAGCGCGGCGGAAACGAAATACAAGACCAATAAGAGTGTGACCATCCAGATCGCGTCGTCCGCCGAAATATTCGTATAAAAGAACAACCTCCAAAACGCCGGGTAGTTGAAAATACGCCCGCCCACATCGTACGGATTCTCGACGGTCGGCTCGAACCCGTTGCGAAAGGACGCCGCGCTACCGGGGATCAACAGAAAATCGCGAAAGACGGGCGGGTGTACGGGTACCCGCCAGAGTTCCCAGGTTTCAAAGTATCCATACTGCCGGAATAACACCCCCAGCAACATCCACATCAAAAGAATCCCTGCCACGAGCAGGGATTTGCCTTTGTTCTCCAGAATGTACCTTCGCACCATCAACCCACTATCCTGATTTCACGCGTCATGTCGGATAATACCTCCGCGCCGGTTTCAGTGACGACGACATTGTCCTCGATGCGAACGCCGTTCCTGCCCGGCAGGTAAATACCCGGCTCAACGGTAAACGCCATGCCAGACTCGAGAATCTGCATGTTATCGCCGCGCAGGTAAGGCTCCTCGTGTCCTTCCATGCCGATGCCGTGGCCGGTGCGATGCGTGAAATACTTCCCGTATCCCGATTTCTCGATCACCTCACGGGCGGCAATATCCACGTTCGCGCACGGGACACCAGGCTTGGCGGCGGCGCGCCCGGCGGCGTTTGCCTCCTGCACAATCGCATGAATCGTTCGATATTCCTCTTCCACCTCAGCCACCGCAAAGGTACGCGTCAGGTCCGAGATGTAGCCGTCGCAGGCGGCGCCCCAATCCACGACGAGCAGGTCGCCCGGCTGTAATTTCCTGCCGCTTGGAGAGGCATGCGGGTTCGCCGAATTCGGTCCTCCGGAGACGATGGGGCTGAACGGCATCTCCGGTTCTGAGCCGTGTCGGAGCAATTGCGTCACCAGTTCGGCGGAGAGTTCCTTCTCCGTCATGCCGATTTTGATCAGCGGGATGGTCGCCTCGAGCGCGGCTTGCGCGATCTTCACCGCCTTGCGCATCGCTTCGACCTCGGTTCGATCCTTCCTCAAACGCAGAGTCGCCAACACATCGCCCGCATCGGGATATTCCGCTTCGGGCGCGGCGTTCCTGACGTAACGATACTCCAGCAGGCGGAGGTTGCGCGGCTCGACCCCGATGCGTTTCCCATCCAGACCGAGAGCCTGCACCGCGCTCCGAAAAGCCTTGTCCCACGCCGACGGGTTTTCGGGATAGGCAAACACCTGCAAGGCATACGGCAGAGCGGCAACCTTCTGTAATTCCAACTCGGGCAGAACGATTGCCGGGGTCTGATCGCTGGCAAAAAACAAAACGACCGGGCGTTCCATCAGGTGAAACCCCAAACCGGTCAGATGCTTCAGCGTGGGACTCGGATTCAGAATCACCGCGTCCAGGTTCGAGTTCCGGAGCGAGGCGTTGAGTTTTTCGAAACGGGATGTCATGAGGCGGCACTCCTGTGCTTTTTCTTTGTCAGAAACTGGATCACGATCCAATCCACCAGCCAGGGCATGGTGCGGTCGGCAAACAGGGCAATGCGGTAATACCAGGGGATGATGACGGCGCGGCGCGGGCGCCGGGCAAGGTCCACCACGCGCTGTGCCACGTATTCGGAGGTCATCGAGCGGAAGTATTTTCGCAGGACGGAATGTTTCATCGGATGGTTGCCCGTGTGCTGACCGAATTCCGTCCGCGCCGGTCCGGGGTAAATGCCGCTGACGCGGATACCGAAAGGCTGTACTTCGCGGCGAAGGGCATCGGTAAAACCGCGCACACCGAATTTGGCGGCGGAGTAAATGGAATAGGTGGAGGGAGCGATCCACCCGGCCACCGAAGACATGTTGATGATATGTCCGCTTCTTCGCTGGAGCATATACGGCAGGACAGCCCGCGTAGTCTGGATCAAGCCGGTCAGATTGACTTGAATCTGCGTTTCGATGTCGCGATCGGGATCGAGTCTTTCCAGCCAGCTGAGGCGCCCGAAACCGGCGTTGTTGAAAAGGATGTCAATCTGCCCGTACAGGTCAATGGCGCTCTTGACCATTACGTTGATTTCGTCGCGGTTGGTGACGTCCGCGGGGACGGCAATCGCTTCGCCGCCCCGGTCTTGAATTCTGGATGCCAGTTCCTGCAGGCGTTCGAGGCGGCGCGCCGCCAGCACAACCTTGCAGCCTTCTTCCGCAAAGAGACGCGAGGCATCCTGTCCGAATCCCGAAGATGCACCCGTGATGAGAACGACTTTGTTTCTCAGGTCAATCGTCATGATCGTTTCACCCAATAATGAGGTGGTGGTTCTTCACTGCCGATTTTACCGTGCGCCGCTTATTCTCCGTCTTCCTGCGTTTCTTCCTTGTTCTGTCGCCGGGGGTGCGGCGGTTCGATGACCACTTCGGAGGAAAGAGCGATCTTGAGCACATCGTCCATGTGTCGGACCGGCAGGATCTTCAGTTCGGTCCTTGCAGCTTTGGGGAGTTCAATCAGGTCCTTCATGTTTTTTTCGGGCAGGATCACCGTTTTCAGTCCGGCGCGGTGCGCCGCGAGCACTTTTTCGCGAACGCCGCCAATGGGAAGCACACGCCCGCGCAGGGTGATTTCGCCGGTCATGCCAACGTGCCGGAACACCGGCCTGCCCGTCAGCGCGGAGATGATGGCGGTCGCCACGGTGATGCCCGCCGAAGGTCCATCCTTTGGAATGGCGCCTTCGGGCATGTGAACATGGATGTCCATCCGTTCGAAGACTTCCAGATCAATGTTCAATTGTGCAGCGCGCGATTTGATATAGGTCAGCGCCGCCTGTCCGGATTCCTGCATGATATCGCCGATCTGCCCGGTCATTTGCAGACCGCCCTTGCCTTCCAAAATGGCAACTTCAACCGGCATGATCTCGCCGCCGTTCTCCGTCCACGCCAGCGAGGTAACCACGCCGACCTCATCCGAGCGTTCCGCCTCAGACTGGAAGAATTGTTGCGGACCGAGCAATTTCTCCACCGCTTCGGCGTCAATGGTGGCGGGGAACTTCTTGCCCTCCGCCTTCAGGCGCGCCACCTTGCGGCAAACCTTACCAATTTCACGTTCGAGATTACGCACCCCCGCCTCGTAGGTATACTCGCGGATGATCCGGCGGACCGCCTCCATTTCGAACTGGAGATTCACATCCTCCAACCCATTTTCCTCGATCTGGCGCGGGATCAGGTATCGGTGGGCGATTTCCAGCTTCTCCTCCTCAATGTAACCGGGAAATTCGATCACTTCCATGCGGTCGAGCAGGGCGGGCGGGATGCTGCCGAGGTAATTGGCGGTCGTCACAAACATGACCTTCGAAAGATCGAACGGCAGTTCGAGGTAGTGATCGCTAAAGGCATAGTTCTGTTCGGGGTCCAGCACTTCAAGCATGGCAGAAGCGGGATCGCCGCGAAAGTCCGAATAGAGTTTGTCAATTTCATCCAGCATGAACAGCGGATTGGAGGTGCCTGCCCGCTTCATGGTTTGAATGATGCGCCCGGGCAGGGCGCCAATATACGTGCGGCGATGTCCGCGAATTTCGGCTTCGTCGCGCACGCCGCCCAGCGACACGCGCACGAACTTCCTGCCGAGCGCTTCGGCAATGGAACGCCCGAGCGAGGTCTTGCCCGTTCCGGGCGGACCCACAAAGCACAAAATTGGCTGACGTTCCTTCTTCGGTTTCAAAGAACGGACGGCGATATATTCGAGAATGCGTTCCTTGGCTTTTTTCAATCCGTAATGATCGCGTTCGAGGATTTTTGCCGCGTTCTTTACGTCCAGATTATCCGGTGTCAAATTCGACCACGGTAATTCCACGATCCAGTCAATGTACGAACGGATGATGCCCACTTCGGGCGCCATGGGCGGCATCTGATTGAGGCGCTCCAGTTCCTTGAGCGCCACCGCCTTGGGTTCGGCGGGCAGGTTGGCGGCTTCCAACTTTTCCCTGAGTTCGGAGGCGTCCTTGGTGAAAACATCGCCTTCGCCCAATTCGTTCTGGATTTGGCGCATTTGTTCGCGCAGGTAAAACTCGCGCTGGCTCTTATCCACCTCGTCTTGCACGCGGGCGTGGATCTCGTCTTCCAATTCCAGCACATCCACTTCCTGCGCCAGAATCTTGTTCAGCGCCTGCAGGCGTCCGCGCACATCGAGCAGCATCAACAGGCTTTGCTTCGTCTCATAGTTCAGCGCCAGTGAGGTGGCGATCATGTCTGCCAGCCACCCCGGCTCCGAGATGTTCATGGCGAAGAGATGCGCTTCCTCGGGGATGGTGCGATCCAATTGCACACAGCGGTCGAACAGGTCGAGAACCGAACGCATGAGAGCCTGCGTCTGGCGATCTGCCGTTTGCGGTTCGGAGACCACGCGGGCGCGTACCACGAGGTAAGGCGTAGTGCGAACGAACTGCACCACCTCCACGCGGCGGCGCCCCTGTACCAGGGCGGAGCGTGAGCCGTCCGGCATGGCAAGCAGGCGCCCCACCGCCAGCTCCACCCCGACGGGCAGAAAATCCCCCGCGCCGGGCCTGTCCTGCTCGGGATCGGTTTGTGTCAGCCCGATGACGGTCAAACCTTTGCGTTGCGCCTCTTCCACCGCCAGTAGAGAAGCCTCGCGCCCCACAAATATCGGCGAGACCATATGAGGAAAGATGATCAGGTCTCGCAAAGGCAGCACCGCGGCTTCGATCATGCCGTCGGCATCAGGTTCACGATTCGGAACACGATACAACTCGTCTGTGCGCTGCGAAAGGGTTAAATCAAAATTATCGTCTTCGTACCATTCTTTTTGATGACTCATAGGACCTCCCCTCGCCTCATTCACGCTCTCCGTGCGGGAGAACCTGGGCGAGGGCAATTTTATTCCATGCCTGCAGGACTTCCGCCGTTACAAACATACTACCGGCAGACAGGACAATGCTACCATCTTTTGCGGATAACTCCAACGCCCGCGCCAGTGCGGCTTCGACAGGACCCACCGCTTCAGACTCGATGCCCGCCTGTTCCGCCAGCCCCAGAATATGCTCCACCGACAGCGCGCGGGGGTGATCGGCGCGTGTCACTATCAGTTTTCGTATCTTCGCCTTCATTTCCGCAAACATGCCGGGGATGTTCTTGTCCTCCGACGCGCCGAAGATGAGGTAAACCCTCTGACCGGGAAAGTATTCTTCCAACGTTTGGTGCAGTTTGGCAAACGAGTCTTGATTGTGTGCCGAGTCGAAAATGACAGGCGGGCGGCGCCTTGCAATCTCAAAACGGGCGCGCCATTGTACCTGAGAAAACCCCGCCTGGATGGCTTTGAGCGACATATCAATTCCGCTTGCCCGAAGGGCGGCAAAAGCGATTGCGGCGTTCTCAACCTGATGTTCGCCCAACAGAGGAATGGTAAGCATGCATTTCGAAGCGGATTCGTTGGGTTGGACATACATTGTCTGGCTGTCGAGCGACGCTCCAATCCTGCCAAACTTCATCTCCCTGCCCACCAGCAGGAATTCACATCCCCTCGATCTGGCTGCAGGCTCCAACACATCGAGCGCTTCAGCCTGCTGCGGAGACGAAACGACGGGTACGCCGTGTTTGATGATGCCCGCCTTCTCTCCCGCAATCTTGGCAAGCGTATCACCCAGCACCGCCATATGATCGTACGAAAGCGAGGTAATCACCGAAACCCTCGGCGTAACCACATTCGTTGCGTCCAGCCGCCCGCCCAAACCGACTTCGATCACTGCGGCGTTACATCCCTGCCTTGCAAATGCCAGGAACCCCAGTGCGGTGGTGATTTCGAACGTGGTAAGTTTGGGGATCTTCGCCACGCGGGGTTTCATCTCTTCCACCAATTCGACCAGTTGCGCGTGCGAAATGGGTTCTCCGCCGATTTGAATCCGTTCGCAGTAATCCAGCAAATGCGGCGAGGTATACAGCCCCACCTTGTAACCGCCTGCCCGCAACGCCGAAGCGCACAATGCGCTGACCGACCCCTTGCCCTTCGTCCCCGCCACATGGATGATGGGATAGGCATCTTGCGGGTTGCCAAGCGTATCCATCAAGGCAAACATGCGGTCAAGGTTAAACTCCGCTCTGGCAAGTTCGGAGGCATGTTTCAGGCTATAATCCACGAAAGAATATAGGTAATCAAGGGCTTTGTTGTAGGCGGTTTCGATGTCCATGCAAGGGATTGTAAGACGTAATCGGTAATTCGTAAATCGCATGCTTGCCACTCTGACCATCCATCTTCATCTCCCTGCCTGTTCCTCCCTCAAGGAAAAACGCGGGCGGATCAAGCCGCTGATCTCACGCCTGCGCCGCGAGTTCAACGTATCGGTGGCGGAAATGGATTTGAACGACCGCTGGCAGGAGGCGGTCATTGTTTGCGCCATGGTGGGAAATGGACGCGGCCGCCTGGAATCTGCAATGCAGAGCGTGGCAAAGTGGGTGGAAGGTCACTGGACGGATGGGGATGTGATTGGGCAAAAAATCGAAATCATTTAGGCAGGGCGGTGTTGTAATTCCCAGGAAAAGAAACGGAGGTAACAACAAGATGAAGATTATCGTCATGGGCAGCGGCGGTGTGGGAGGCTATTATGGCGCTCTGCTGGCGCGCCGCGGCAACGACGTGACGTTCATTGCGCGCGGCGCCCATTTGGAAGCCATCCGCACAAACGGCCTGCAGGTGAAAAGCATCTTTGGAGATTTCAGCCTCCATCCGGCAAAGGCTGTCTCTGCGCCAGCCGAAGCGGGGGAGGCGGATTTGGTTCTCTTCTGCACAAAGACCTACAGCACCGAGGAGGCGGCGCAGGCGCTCCTGCCTGCTGTCGGTCCGAAAACAGCGGTGTTGAGTCTGCAAAACGGCGTGGATGCCTGCGAGCGGATTGGAAAAATTGTCGGGGTGGAGCATGTGGTGGGAGGGGCAACCTGGCTTTCCTCTGCGGTGGAGGCGCCGGGGGTGATTAAGCACGTGTCGCAGTTTCGGCGGGTGGTCATCGGGGAATTGTATGGGCGGCGTTCGGAGCGCATCGAAGCGATTGATAAGGTGTTGAAAGATACAGGCATTACGGTCGAAATTGCCGATGACATTCGAAAAGTTTTGTGGACGAAGTTTGTCTTTATTTCTGCGGCAAGCAGCCTGGGTTCGTTGACGCGTCTGCCCATTGGCGCGTGGCGGGCAGTGCCGGAGACGCGACAAATGGTCACCAACCTGATGCGTGAGGTGGAGGCGCTGGCACGCGCGCAAGGGATTGCACTGGATGATGATGTCGTCCAAAAATCCCTGGATTTCATGGATAACGCCGCTCCGCACATCAAGGCTTCGATGCAGTTGGACGTGGAGAATGGACGCCGCACAGAATTGGACTCGATGGTGGGCGTGATTGGGCAAAAGGGACGCGAGTTAGGTGTGCCTACGCCGACAGCCGATTTTGTATACGCCGCGCTGCTGCCCATCGAGTTAAAAGCACGCGTTGCGCCTTCAGCTGGTTCGTAGTGTGCACAGCGAGTTTCAAGTTTTTTACGGATAGTTACAAAATTAATTTGACTTTTGGCGAGCAGGTTCGTAAAATAGAGTGCAAATTCCTTTCATGGTTTAGCGACGGATTTTTGAGAGGTTTGGTTATCTCCTGCTGTGGAGGTTGTTGAATGCCGATCTCGTCAAAAACTTTAGGGGTTGGGGTTGCTTGGCAAGCCGGGCAAATCGTCGTGTTTGCCGCCGGAGTATTGTTGTAACGTCATTGAGCCGCTGGCTCATTGGCGTTTTTATTTTTTCAGGAGCGCAAGATGGAGCATCCCCTGTTGGTGGAGATCATCGCCTATGCGCCAACCGCGTATTATCACTGCACGCATTGCGAGGTGGCGTGGCGCGAAATGGGCAAGTCGAACCGTGTGCATGAGGAGCAGCTGGAGAGCAGTCTGCCGGAAGATTTGCAGCGCGAGTATTTGGCGGTATCCGATTGGGTGAAGGAGATGTTTCGGGTTCATTGTGACCAGGTGATCGTCAAGGTGATTGACGCGGCATCGGTGGAGGGGTTTTACAAATCCTTGAAATATGGCGCCCGCCGCTATCCGGCGGTGATCATAAATGGCAAATTCCGTTTTATTGGGAGTCAGATGCTGGAACCTGCCGGCAGGGAAATTGCCCGCCAGCTATCAGGCGAGGCGGCATTTTGAACGCTTGCGCAGGATGCAGAGAGGAGGTGAATGGCAGGGAGGTTCGTTTTACTTCATGTCGAGGATGGCGCAAAAGAGGAGCCATCCGCTGGGCAGGTTTGTGTGTCAACTCGTACATGTTGTCATGCTAGACCCAAAAGGAGGATTTCGTTATGAATACACTCTGGATCGTTGTACTGGCGACGATCGTCATTTATGCGGCATACAATTTCTATGCCAAACGCATCGACCGGGACATCATCAAGGCGGACGCCAAAAAAGCCACTCCCGCCAAGATGTATATGGACGGTGTGGATTTCATGCCCACCAGCCGTAATGTACTGTATGGCTATCACTTCAAGTCCATCGCGGCGGCGGGACCGATCGTGGGTCCGATCACGGCAGCGAACATTTGGGGCTGGGCGCCCGCCCTGCTTTGGCTACTGATTGGCGTTTCGTTCATCGGCTGGGTGAGCGATTACAGCGCCATCATGGTGGCCGTCCGCAATGACGGCAACAGCCTGAGCGCCATCAGCCATAAGTTGATCGCGCCGCGCACTCGCACCATCCTGTTCACGTTCATCTTCTTCTACCTGCTGCTGGTGGCTGGCGCGTTCATGGGAATCATGAGCGCTCTGATGGCTGCCCGCCCGGATGTGCCATTTGGAATCTTGATGCTCGGCATCATGGGTTTCCTGGCAGGGCAAATGCTCTACAAGTGGAAGATGGATTTGATTGCCGTCACCGCAATTGTGGTCATTGTGACCATCGCGGCGATGGTCTTCGGTCCCTTTGGCGCCACTGTGAATCCCGAGACCAAGGCGATGCAATGGGTCGGTCCGATCAACGGCGCGGTGGTGGCGTTCAACAACACGGTCAACAAGATTACAGGTGGCAATTCGGTGATGACGGTTTACGACCCGACCAACGCCGACCCGCGCATCCCCGCTCCCGGGGCGGATGGCAAGCGTCCAACCACGGCGCTGTACGACGCTGAAACAGGCGCCATCAAGACGTTGCCATCCTATCTATTCTGGGCTCTGTTCATCCTTGCCTTCTCATACTTAGCCGCCACATTGCCCATCTGGCGCTTCGCGCAACCGGTTAATTACATCGGCTTTTGGATTACACTGCTGACCATTGGGTTGAGCGCCATTGGAGCAATTCTGGCTCCGTTCATCAAACCCGATATCGGCGTGTTCGCCCTCGAACCGCTCAAGACGTGGGGATTCGCCTACGACCCGACAAAAGCCTGGCAGCCGCTGTGGCCCATGCTGTTCGTGACCATCGCCTGCGGCTCGATCTCCGGCTGGCATGCCCTCATCGGCTCGATCGGCACGGCGCGCCAGTTGGAATATGAAACCGACGGCTTGCCGGTGGGCGGCGGCGCGATGTTTACGGAAAATACGCTCGCGCTTCTAGCTCTCGTTGCCGTTTCGATTGCAGGAACGGGCGGCGGAGCGGGACGCTTCGCGGCGGGTGTCGGCTCTCTGCTTTCGGTGATTTTCGGCGAAGGCTTCAGAACCTTCGGCACCGCGCTGGGCTTCGGCGCCTTCATGGTCATCGTGCTGACCGTGACGCAGTTGATCTTCCGCGTCATGCGCGTGACGCTCTCGGAGTGGGTTGGCGAGGCGGTGCCTGCCTTGAAGAACATGCACGTTTCGACCGTCACTTCGATGGCGCTGACCATGCTGCTGGTGCTGACCGGCACGTGGGTGTATCTGTGGCAGTTGTTCGGCGCGGCAAACCAATTGATGGCGGCGCTCAGCCTGCTGATCGTCACCGTCTGGTTGAGGGAACAGAAAAAGAATCCGTCCTTTGCCTTATGGCCAACCCTGTTCATGTACATCACCACCCTGGCGGCGACTCTGGTCACCGCGCGCAACTTGTATGTGACCATCGTGCCGAAAGGCGGCGCGGCGGCGACCGGCGCATGGGCGATGATCATCATTGCCCTGTTGCTGTTCGTGACCGCCATCGTCATTGGCTGGGATGGCTGGCAAGCCTACCAGCGCTACGCCAAAGGCGGCACAGCTCAAAAAGCCCCCGCGGCGGCAGATTAGAAGGTTTATTCGCAAATTCGTAGGTCACGCTTCGCGCGTGACCTACGAATTCCGTTCATTGACGGCGCGCGCCAGATCGAGTAAAGATTGAAAGTAGGTTTTTGCGTCAGTTTCACGCGGGTTGGGAAACGGCAGATGAATTTCCAGGTTCGGCGCGGTCTTGCGCAAATTGAGCCGGATATAGCGCGCTGAAAGAGCCTGCATGGGACTGGCAAGACGGTCAACGGTTTCGACCGCCAGATGGAGAAGCCCCTTGGGCGCCATCAGCCGCAGACCGCGATACTCGGTCGCCTCCCAGCCGCGTTGGGCAACCCGCTTCAGGGCCTCGCGCCCACTCCAGGTTTTTGGGTCCGCCAGTTCGAGGTCCAGAAGCGGAGGCGCGGCGAGGGCGGCGCGGAAGATCAGAATGTCGTCCCGTCTCTGAATCAGTGCGAGGATGGTCATCCAAAAGACATCACGCGGTTTGAGGACCAGCAGAGTGTCGAGCCGCTGAAAAGGACGCTTTGCCTTTGCAATCCCCAATTCGGCAACGGACGAGCCAAGCCAGCGGAAGGTGGTGCGCTGACCGATGAGCGGTAAGCCGCCCTCCATCCACTTGAGGAGTTTGTCTCCGCGGCGCAGGTTGTAGATCATGCCAAAGGCAAACCAGCCCACGATGACAATGACGGCAATAATAAGAATGGTTTGTAAATTCATGATGACCTCAAAGGCTTATCAGGTAGGCGTCAGTATAATATGAAACAAGCGGCAACTCAATCGGAAAAGAAATCGTTCTGGCAGGCGGCGCGGGAATTTTTGTATGGGTTGTTTGGCATGGAGTTCGCCGAGCACGCGCTGGAGATGCGCGCCAGCCTGGAGAGTTTGTTCATGCTGGGGACTGTGGGAGAGATGATCGGCGTGCCTGTCCTGCCGCCTTATTACAGTTTGCG
>JACAET010000058.1 GCA_013388685.1 Chloroflexota bacterium
GTGCGCGGCTCGTCGGGCAAGGTCAACATTGCGTTGAGCCGATTGCCGCGTTTCACCGCGCTGCCCGATGAACCCGCCCTGTATCGCGGCGCAGTCTCCATCAGCCCAAGCATTGATTACATCGAGCGCGCCTACGACGACGCCAAGTACGGGCAGATTTCGCGCCGACCGTATCTCGACATGATCTTCCCCTCGATGATTGACCCCGATATGGCGCCGCCCGGTCAGCATGTGCTTTCGTGCTTCGTGCAATACGCGCCCTATGACGTGGAAGGCGGCTGGACCGACGAAAAGCGAAACGAACTCGGCGAAGCCGTGATTTCGACCATCGAGCAATACGCGCCCGACATCCGCGAGTGTATTGTGGGAATGCAGGTCATTTCGCCGAAAGACATCGAATCCATCGCGGGCATCACGGGCGGCAATATCTTTCACGGCGAACTGCTGCTGCACCAGATCTTTTTCCTGCGCCCCGTGCCGCAGTGGGCAGATTTCCGCACGCCGCTCAAAGGCTACTACTTCGGCGCAAGCGGCGCCCACCCCGGCGGCGGAGTCATGGGCGCGGCAGGGATGCTGGCGGCGAAGGAAATGTTGAAGGACAGTCTTCTATGAGCCACTACGACACCCTCATCATCGGCGCGGGGCATGAGGAACTCACATCCAACCCGGCTCGAAAAGAAACAAGAAAATGAGATGCAAAAGGTCCCGATTGCTCGGGACCTCGATGGGCGCTGAGGGACTCGAACCCCCGACCTTCTCTGTGTAAGAGAGACGCTCTAACCAACTGAGCCAAGCGCCCGCGCCCGGTATTATACATCATGTTACACTTGAAGGCTGGAGGAATATATGCGCATCGTTCGATATGAATTGAAGGAGGGGAGATCCAAACCCAAATACGGATGGCTTCTGGGCGACAAGGTCGGCGAAATCGTAGGGAATGTCTTCGGGCGGTACCGCCGCAAGGAAGCCGAAACGCCTCTCGCGGACGTCAACCTGCTTGCCCCCACCGAGCCGAGCAAAATCGTATGCGTGGGACGCAACTATGTAGAACATGCCAGGGAACTGGGCAACGAAGTCCCCGCGGTGCCGTTGATCTTTCTGAAGCCGCCTTCTTCCGTGATTCCCCCGCATGGAACGATCATCCTGCCGCCGCAATCCTCGCAAGTGGAACATGAAGGTGAACTGGTCGTCGTGATCGGCAAGCGCGGGCGTCATATCGCCGCCGGAAACGCGAAAAAGTACATTCTGGGCTATACCGTCGGCAACGATGTGACCGCGCGCGACCTGCAGAAGATCGATGACCAATGGACGCGCGCCAAGGGGTTCGATACCTTCTGCGTCTTCGGTCCCTGGATAGACACCGAATTCGACCCCGCCGACGCGGTCCTTACCGTTCGCGTGAACGGGCAAATGCGCCAGATGGCGTCCACCCGCGACATGGTATTCAACGTCGGCGTGTTGATTGCGTATGTTTCATCCATTATGACTCTCGAACCCGGCGATTTGCTCTTCACCGGGACGCCCTCGGGCGTGGGACCGTTGAAAGATGGGGATGAAGTTTCGGTTGAGATCGAAGGGCTGGGCAGAATCAGCAACAAGGTCCAGGCAGAGAACCGTTAACCGGGAGGATATTGCACCATGCGTATCGAAAAATCTTTTCGCCTCGATCAGGATATCATCCTGCGTTTTTTGGATGCCCTGGGGGGTGGATCGGCGGCAATCTCGAGCAGTAAAAGGGCGCGTCCCGGTTTTTTCATCATCGCGCATTCCTTCATTCAGGAGTTCGTCGAGGAAAATTTCTTCGAAAAGGAGGAACTGCTCATCAAAGCCCTCGAGGACAACGGCTTTCCTCCGGACGACGGACCGGTCGGTTCGATGCGAGCGGAACAGGGACGGAGCCGCGACGCCGCCGCGCATATGCTGAGCGCCTCCAAAGGCTGGCAGGGCGGCGACGAAGAGGCGCGCGTGGAGGTGGGCTGGGCGGCGAGCGAGTACACCTCTGTCATGAGACAGCATCTCAATCGTTTGAAGAACCAGATCTTCCCCCTGCTCGACCAGAACATTTCTCCCGAAGACGAACACAAAATTTCGGAGGGTCTGAATACCATTGCCTTCGAGAACAGCCTGAAGGGCGATGCCGATAAATTCGTCAAGTTGATCGAGTCGCTGGAGGATGAACTGGGCGACTGGAAATGACCCGGCAGTTTCACGATCAGCCGCCCGGATGGAAACGGACAAGTTCATACGGATTTTTTATAAACGGTTTGCGTTCTTCTAACGCAGGCTTTTTAAATTAAGGGCAACGTTCAAACACTAAAAGGAGGTACCTATGTCTAATTTAATCCGTTGGGAACCCGCCCGTGAAATGATGACCCTGCGAGAGGCTATGGACCGTCTTTTCGATGATGCGTTCACCCGCCCGTTATCCGTCTTCCGGGATAGTTGGACCGTACCCGCGATTGACATGTACCAGACCAACGACGATATTGTCGTGAAGGCGGCGTTGCCCGGCATCAAGGCCGATGAAGTGCAGATCAACATTACCGGTGAAGTGCTCACCATCAAGGGCGAACTCAAACAAAACGACGAGAAAAAGGACAAAGCCTGGCACATTCGCGAACAGCGCTACGGTTCATTCGAACGCTCCATCGTCCTGCCAACCGAGGTGGTGGCAGACAAGGCGAAAGCCGAGTTCGAAAACGGCATCCTGACCATCACCCTGCCAAAGGCGGAAGAAGTCAAGCCCCGCACGATCACCGTGAAGGCGAAGTAATAATAAGAAGTAGGACGGGATTCCAATCTCGTCCTACACTTTTTTAAGCGGCAAAAGGCGGATGGGAGAAGAATTATAGGGGGAAAACCAGCTTCCGGCGGCGAAAGAACCGCGTCCATTTGTCAGTCAACCCGGGTTTTTGTCGAAAAGGGGGCGTTTTGAGGTAAAATCCGTTCCATGCCAAAGCAACCTGCCAAACAACGAATCATTCTTGTGGACGATCATGAGGTGGTCCGCCTTGGATTGAAATCCCTATTGGATCGTCACCCCCAGTTTGATGTGGTGGGGGAAGCCGCCTCGGCACGCGAAGCCCTCGAAAAAACGGATGCGCTCAAACCCGACGTGGTGGTGATGGATATTCGCCTGCCTGGCACTTCGGGCATCGAAGCGTGCGAACAGATTGTGGAAAAGCACCCCAATGTGAAGGTCATCATGCTGACATCGTATGCCGAGGACGAGATGCTGTTCTCCGCCATTCGCGCGGGGGCGTCGGGGTACGTCCTCAAGCAGATCGGAAGCGAAGACCTTGTGAAGGCGCTCGAAGCCGTGGCGCGCGGCGAAGCGCTGCTCGACCCCGCCGTCACCCAGCGCGTCTTCCAGCAGGTGCGCCGGGCGGTCAAGGAGGAGGAAGCCTCCGCCTTCGCGCACCTGAGCCAGCAGGAGAAACACGTATTATTGCTCGTCTCCGAAGGCAAGACGAATCGTGAAATCGCCAAACAATTGTTTTTGGGTGAAGGCACGGTTCGCAATTACGTCTCGAGCATTCTCTCGAAACTGGGCGTGAACAACCGCGCCGAAGCCGCCGCCTATGCGGTGGAACACAACCTGCGCGAATACATTTCGCCATAACAAACCGGCACTGAACCGCGGAGGCGCAGAGGCACGGAGAACGACTCTCGGTGATTCGGTGTCTCCGTCCTTTTATTTAAACGGATGGCGCGCTGCCTCAAAGGCTTGTCCTGAGTCTGCCGAGTTGCCCAAGGAGGCGTTATGGATCTGTCTATCGAACTGACTGACGGGGTTGTTCTTCTGCGTCCGTTCCAGCTGGAGGATGCCAAGCCGACCTTCGATGCCATATGCGAATCGCTGAACGACCTCAAGCCATGGATGGGCTGGGCGCACGACGGATACCAACCGCAGGAAAACGAGGAATACATCCGTATCTCGCGCGCTCGCTGGGAGGAGGGCACGCTTTTTTCATTTGCCATCACCGAC
This sequence comes from Chloroflexota bacterium, assembly GCA_013388685.1. GTDB lineage: Bacteria > Chloroflexota > Anaerolineae > Anaerolineales > Villigracilaceae > Defluviilinea. The sequence goes on from JACAET010000058.1 coordinate 3,989, forward strand.
GTAAACAGCGGCGAGATCCTTGGCGGGTGCGGGCTGGGGCAGAAAAACCCCGTTCATCGCTTCAGCAATTTGGGCTACTGGGTGCGCACCTCGAGGCATGGGCGCGGCATTGCGGGGCGCGCCGCAAAACTTGCCGCCCGTTTCGGTTTTGAATGCGCGGGCATCATCCGCGCCGAGATCGTCGTGGCGGTTGGGAATGAGAAGAGCAGGCGCGTGGCAGAGAAGATTGGGGCGCACGATGAAGGAATTTTGCTGAACAGGATGGTCGTGGGCAAAACCATCTACGACGCGCACATGTTTTCGCTTCTTCCCTCGGACTTTGATCTGGAGGTGCGTGTATGAACATGATCCGGACCGATACGTTAATCCGCCAACTTCTCGACCTCGGCATACAACCGGGCGGGATACTGCTCGTCCACACGGCGTTTTCCAAAGTCAAACCGATCGAGGGCGGACCGCCAGGCTTGATCGCGGCATTGCGCGCCGCATTGGGCACAGACGGCACGCTCGTCATGCCGAGCATGAGTTACGACGACGACCATCCCTTCGACAAAACGAAAAGTCATTGCGCCGAAATGGGAGTGGTGGCGGACACCTTTTGGCGCCTGCCCGGCGTTCTGCGCAGCGACAACAACCACGCCTTCGCGGCGGTCGGTCCGCTGGCAGAACGAATCCTTGCGCCGCATCCGCTCGACATCCCTCACGGCATTGACAGCCCCGTTGGCAGAGTCTACGAATTGGACGGGCAGGTTCTGTTGTTGGGGGTTGACCACACATCGAACACAACCCTCCACTTGTGCGAGAATCTGGCCGGCGTCCGATACCGGCGCGACAAGTATCTTACCGTTCTCAAGGAGGGAAAACCGACGCGCTTGGCATACCGCGAAATCGATCACTGTTGTCGGAACTTCTCCCTGGTGGACGGCTGGCTCGACGAACGCGGCTGGCAGAGATACGGCAGGGTCGGAAACGCAGACGCCCGGCTCTTCCGCTCGCGCCAACTTGTGCAGCTTACGACCGAACGTTTAATGCAAAACGAAACCATATTCCTCCATCCGATGGGCGTGGACGAGGAGTGTGACGAGGCGCGGGCGGGAATGGTGTGATGTCATGATGCGCTCGTTCGGATGGCGTTGTTTCCTCTCGCAAGCATCCGGGATTTTCATCGTCTGAACGTCCAGCGTTCGCCGCGCAGGTTGATGAAACTTTGCTGGGAGAAGAACAGGATCGGGTCACGTTTTTCGGCGGGGACGTTTTCGTGCGCGGCGACCACTTCCAGCACGAACTGGGCATGGTCGGATGAAATGCCCTTGAGTTCGATCAACACCCGGCATTCGTAGGCATTCTCGAACCCCTCGATCAGTTTCGTCGCTTTGAGTTGGTCCGCCGCCTTCAGGCTGAGGTTGAACCGTCCGGCTTTTTTTACGTCCCGTCCGCTGATGTAGCCGGATCGCACCACCCACTCACGCGCGCTCCATGGGAAGAAGTGCAGGGCGGCTTCCTGATGTTCGCGCAAGAGTTTGAGGGTATGGTTGCCCAGTCCCTCCGAGATCAGGAAGCGGAACGGGTCCTTCCCGACCACGGTCCAATACCCGAGGGGATGGAAGTTCTCGCCGCAGGAGAGCAAGGCAAGGTGCAGGGGAAAACAACCGGTGGAATAGGGAATGTTCGGCATGAGGAATCAACCGTCCCGAAGGTTTCGATGCGAAAGATGTGATGCGGAAAACCTTCGGGACGATGCACCGGTCAGGCGCGCGCCGCCGCCAGTTGCGCCTGTGTGTATGCCAGGCGTTCGAGGGCGTAGCGCGCAATTTGGCGCGTGAGAGCGTAGCCCAGGTGATGGTCTTTTTCAATCAGGGCGCGCAGGGCGTTCGCTTCGATTTTGATGGCGGTGCAGGCGGTGTCGGCGCGGACTTGCGCGATGGCTTTGTAGGGTTCGCTTAGGGCGGAAATGCCGAACGGCTCGCCCGGGCTGACTTCGCCCACGAGGAATTCCTTGCGCAGGCTGGGGTCGTGTTTGTCCTGTGAGACGGCAAACAGGTCAACATGGCCGCTGGTGAGGAGGTAGAGTCCATCCGCCGGAGCATCGACTTGGAGGATGTCGGTGCCGGCGTCGTAGAATTCCTCCTCTGCGATCATGGCGAGTTCGCGCAATTGGTCGTGGTTGAGAGAACCGAAAAAGGCGTATTTTTTCAAAAGCTCGGGGGAAATCATGGGGTCTCCGTTTTCGAGTAGATGGGCTTGTGTATTGCATTCGTTTTGGCGAGCAGGTCGAGGACTTTTCGCGCCGCCACAGCGACTGCCGAGGCAATTGGCGAACTGAGTTCTTCCTTGAAATCGTAGATGTGCCGTGCTTCGATGGCGACGATGTGGATATGTTCGTCATCGGGCAGTGATTCGCCCATGCTGCGCCCCATTTTCAAGGCGTACTTGAGCGAGACGTCGTGCGCCGAGGCGCTGTGACCGTAGGTCAGGTCGTCCATGTCGGCGAGGGTGAAGTGGACCACCTCGCCCTGCGCATACTGCCCGGTGTTGAGCGAGTCGATGAGGATGACATGGTCGAAGCCGGTCAGGCGTTCCATCAGGCTGAGTCCTGCCAGCGAGTAGCGCTCTATCGTAACAGGATCAGGTTTGGAGGGGGGGAGACCCGGGAGCGGCGCGTCGCCGAGGGGAATTCCACTGAGTCGGCTGACTTCTTCCGCCACGCGCCAGCCGACTCCGTCATCTCCCAGAATGGGGTTGCCCAGCCCGACGATGAGAGTCTTCATAGTCTTTGGTCTTATAGCCGAATAGTCTTATGGTCTGATGGGTAATCAGACGATGAGACGATAAGCCTGATGACTATTCGACTAACCCTGCTTCAACACCTCCATGATTTCGCCATTGGAGTTGTGGATGGTGACTTCCAGCGGCATTTGCCCCGGCAGGGAGTGGGTGGCACAGCCGAAGCACGGGTCGTAGGCGCGGAATGCCATCTCGACCATGTTGAGCAAACCTTCATTGACCTTGCCTCCCTTGATGAGACTCTGCGCGGCTTTCTTGGTGGACATCTGGATGGGCGCGTAGTTGTTGGTGGTACCGACGATGAGGTTGACTTTGGTGAGCAGCCCTTTTTCGTCGGTCCAGTAGTGATGGGTGAGGGTGCCGCGCGGGGCTTCCACAATGCCCACGCCCTCGGTGGGGGTTTCGGTCGGTTTTTTGTGGACGTTCGGCGAGGTGACCTCCGGGTCGGCGGCGAGTTCCACCCAGTGCTCGGCGGCGTAGAGCAGTTCGATGAGGCGCGCCCAGTGGATGGCGAGGCGGTGATGCACCGGCTTGCCGCCCAGAGTGGCGTACATTTTCTCGTATTGTTCCTGCGCGCGGGGGGTGGCCATGCCATCGGCGGCGTTGAGGCGGGAAAGCGGGGTGGCAAAATAGACGCCGCTGTCTTTGCCGTCCACAAAGCCCTTCCAGCCCACGTTTTTGAGGTAGGGGAACTTGAGGTAGGTCCACGGCTCGACGTGTTCGGCGATGTGGTGCATGTAATCCCTGGGTTCGTATTTGACGAATTCCTTGCCGTCGGGGTCCACCACGCGCACTTTGCCGTCGTAGAAGTTCACCTTGTTGTTTTCGTCCACCAGCCCCATGGAGTAGGTGCGGTGGTAGTACACGTCGCCCAAAATCAGGTCGAGGTAGGCTTTGTTCGCCAGTACGATGTCGTTGAAGGCTTGCAGGCTGAAGAGGGCGAAGTCAATCGCCCAGCGCCCCATGGCTTCGATTTCCTTGCGTTCTTCTTCGCTGAGGATTTTGGTGACGCCGCCGGGGATGGCGGTGGCGGGATGCACTTTTCGCCCGCCGATCATTTCGACGACTTTATGCCCGTATTTGCGCATCTGGATGACCTTGCCGCCGATCTCCAGCCCGACTTTGTGGATGACCCCCAGAATGTTCCGCTCCGCCACCGGCGCGTCGGGTCCGACGATGAAGTCGGGTCCGCCGAGGGCGTAGAAGTGGGTGGTGTGGTCGGTGCAGTAGAACGCCATGTAGAGCAGTTCGCGCAGCAGTTTGGCGGTGCGCGGCGGGTCCACGTGATAGACGGCATCTGCGGCTTTTGCCGCCGCCATGTGATGCGCTTCGGGGCATACGCCGCAGATGCGGTTGGTCAGCAGGGGCATTTCTTCCACCGGGCGACCGACGCAAAAGCGCTCGAAGCCGCGCAGTTCGGGAATCTGGAAGTAGGAGTTGGCGACATCTCCGTTCTCGTCGAGGAAGATGTCAATTTTGCCGTGTCCTTCCAGGCGGGTGATGGGGTCAATGGTGATTCGTTCCATGCCTGCCTCCTAGTGACCGTTTTTCTTGAATGCCGGCGCGCCCGCTTTGAAGAGCGAATCCGCCAGGTTGAAGCGGTAGAACTGACCGGTGGGGTCGGGGATGCCGTCGAGGATGCGTTCGATTTCGTCCGGCTCGTTGGCGTTGATAACGGAGGCGAACGCCGTAATCAGCCGCGCGCCGTAGTCAATGACGCCCTCCGCGGGACCGTAACAGCCAATGCACTGCGCCCCCACACGCGGACAGCGCGCGTCACAGCCGCTTCGGGTGGCGGGACCGTTGCACGGGATTCCCTGCTCGAGCAGACACAACTCCGGATCTGCCGGCGCTATTTCCTGGATGCGGTGGAAGGCGGTGATGGTCTTGACATTGCGCTTGCGCGGACACTCCTCGCAGACCGTCGAACCGCCCGCGCCGATGACCGATCCCTTGGGCGGCAGTTGCGCTTTGCCTTCCAGCACCTGGATGACCAGGTCAATGACTGCCGCGATCTGGTGACTCTCCGGCGGACAGCCGGGCATGTAGTAGTCCACGTCCACCATCTGTGCCAGTGTGTGGACGCGGTCTTTCAGGGCGGGAATGGTGATTTCGCCTTCGGGGACTTTGGTCACCGGCTGAGGGTGAATTCCCTGGGGGTTGTCGGTGGAGACGGTGTGGTAGGCGGTATCGAAGATTTCTCTCAGCGGGGCTAAATTTGCCAGGCCGGGAATGCAGCCTTCGGTGGCGCATGAACCGAACGCGACCAGCAGTTTGGATTTTCTCCGCAGAAGGTGCGCCATGTGCTCGTTTTCTTCGTTGCGGATGGAGCCGTTCCAAAGCGTGAGCAGGATGTCTCCGTCGGGAAGCGCTTCCACATCCTTGACCTTGGCATCCACCGCCACGGGCCAAAAAGCGACGTCGAAGTGGGCGTCCACATCCAGAATTTTTTCGTGGATGTTGATCACGGCAATCTCGCATCCGCCGCACGAGCCGGACCAGTACATTGCGAATTTCGGCTTGCTCATGCCCTCACCTCCTCCAGGGCAGGCTGTTCAACCTCGTGACCATTGCCTGCCAGTTTGATGTTCCAGCCCAGGGGACCAAGGGCGCGAATCTCTTCAACGAAGGTGTTGATTTCCTGAGCCAGTTTCATACCTTCGGCGGCGCTCGCCCAAACGAGTTTGACGCGTTCCGGCGCAACGCCCATGCCTTTCAGCACGCGGCGAAGGAGCAGGTAGCGCCGCAGGGCTTTGTAGTTTTGTTCGATGTAATGACATTCACCGGGGTGACAGCCGGTGATCAGCACGCCGTCGGCGCCGCTTGCCAAAGCCTTCATGACGAAGGTTGGGTCGAGTCGCCCGGAACACATCAGGCGGATGAGACGCACGTTGGGGGCGTATTTCATGCGGGCTGTCCCCGCCAGGTCAGCGGCGCGGTAGGAGCACCAGTTGCAGGTAAAACCGATGATGACAGGTTCGAATGTTTCGCTCATAGTTGTCTCCTTATGCCGCCATATTGACGTCCATCAGCAAGCCGTCAATCTGCGCCAGGATTTGCTCGTTGCTGAAGCCGCTGCCGCTGATGGCGCCTGCCGGGCAGGCGGCCACGCAGGTGCCGCATCCCTGGCAGAGCGCCGGGTTGATTTCGCTGACCATGCGGTCTTCGTGGAAGAGGATGGCGTTGAAGGGGCATAGTCCGTTGCAGATGCGGCAGCCGGAGCATTGCTCCAGGTTGATGGTGGCTTTGATCGGCTCCAGCACCACTTCCTTTTGCATGATTTTGTTGAGGACGCGCGCGGCGGCGGCGGCTCCCTGCGCCACAGAGGCGGGGATGTCTTTCGGACCGGTGGCGCAGCCGGCGATCATCACGCCTTCGGTCATGGTCGAGACGGGGTCGAGTTTGGGATGTTTTTCGATGAACCAGCCGTCCGCCGAACAGCCAACGCCAAAGAGGTGGCTGGTTGCCTTGGCGTCGTGACGCGGTTCCATGCCGATGGAGAGGATGACCATGTCCACAGGGATGCGGCGCTGTTTGCCCGCCAGGGTATCCTCCACCTGGATGATGAGTTTGCCCTCCTCGCGTTCGTTGCGGGCGGCATTGGTCACCTGGGCCACCTTGCCGCGCACGAACAAGGTTCCCTCCTCCAGCACGCGCTGATAGAACTCGTCGTAGGCTTTCATGGGCGTGCGCATGTCAATATAAAACTCGTACACGATTGCGCCGGTGCGTTCCTTGACCAGATGCGCAAACTTGAGGCTCTGCATACAGCAGATGCTGGAACAGTAGTTGTTGTAGTTCTTGTCGCGTGAGCCGACGCAGTGGATGATGCCGACCGTCTTGGGCGGAGTTTTGCCGTCGCGCAGGACGATGCTGCCGCCGGTGGGGCCCGCCGCGTTGCTCATGCGCTCGAACTCGATGCTGGTGAAGACGTTTGCCAGCCGCCCGTAGCCGTAGTTGCTGACGCGGCGCGCGTCGAACAGGTCGTAACCGGTGGCAAGAATGATGTTGCCCACCTGCAGGGTGATGTACTCTTCTTTCTGGTTGAAGTCAATGGCGTTGGTGGGGCAGAACTTCTCGCAGGCTTTGCAGGTGCCTTTCTGGAAGTAGGTGCAGTTGGGCGCATCAATGACCGGGTACTTCGGTACGGCTTGCGCGAAGGGCGTGTAAACCACCTTGCGGTAGCCCAGCCCCGCCTCGTACACGTCATCCACCACTTTCTTGGGGCATTTTTCCACGCAGATGCCGCAGCCCGTGCACAGGTCGGTGTTGACGTAGCGCGGCTTCTTTTTGACTGTCACCGTGAAGTTGCCCACATAGCCCGCCACATGCGTCACCTCGCTCCAGGTCAGCAATTCGATGTTCGGGTGCGTGCCCGCCTCGAACATACGCGGGGTCAGGATGCACGCGGCGCAGTCCAGCGTGGGGAAGGTCTTGTCGAACTGTGCCATGTGACCGCCGATGGACGGTTCGCGCTCGACCAGATAGACCTTGAACCCGGCATTGGCGATCTCGAGCGCCGCCTGGATGCCGGCAATGCCTCCGCCCACCACGAGCGTATCGGGGTGAATCGGCACGCGGATTTCTTCCAGCGCCTCATTCTTTACGACCCTTTCGACTGCTCCAGCCACCACAGCCTTTGCCTTCTCTGTGGCAACCGCTTTGTCGGTGTGCACCCACGAGACCTGCTCGCGGATGGACGCCAGTTCGGTCAGGTAGGGGTTCAGCCCGGCGCGTTTGCTTGCACCGCGGAAGGTCATTTCATGCAGGTGCGGAGAACACGCCGCCACTACCACACGTTCCAAGCCCAGTTCCTTGATGTCCTTTTCGATCAGTTCCTGACCGAGGCTGGAACACATGAACTTGTAGTCGCGCGCAATGACCACCCCCTCCGCGCCGAGGGTCTTCTCTGCCCACTCGCGCACTTGTTCCACATCCACGGTATGGGAGATGTTCGTGCCGCAATGGCAGACGTACACTCCAACTTTTGGTTTATTGCTCTTGGATTCGGCGCTCATTGTTCTGCCTCCTCAGCGTTGCGCGGCTTGCCTTTGATGTTCTTCAACAGGCGCGGGGGCATGGGCAAGCCTTCTTCCTTCTTGCGGCGCGGCGCGCCTTCTTCCACAGGCTCCGGGATTTCCACGCCAATGCGCGCCAGCGCCGCCTTCGTGCTGGTAATTTCGGTGCCAAACCCCAATTTTTCGGGTGGGAACCCCAGCGCCAGACCAATGAGTTGGGTAAAGAACACAATTGGCATGTGATAGTTTGTGCCGAAATGACGATTGGTCTCTGACTGATAAGCATCAATGTTCATCTGACACATCGGGCAGACGGTCACCATGATGTCGGCTTTGTACTTTTCAGCGGAAGAGATCAGGCGGCGGATCAGTTCGTAGGCGGTTTCCGGTCCGATCTGGGTCATGTGACCGCCGCAGCAGGTGGTGGCGCGCGGAAAATCAATCACTTCCGCGCCGATGGTTTTGAGCACTTCCACCAGTTCGATGGGGTGTTCGGCGTCGGACCAGCGGTGGTAATAATCGGGGCGCGGGACCATACACCCGAGGTAGGGGGCGACGCGCAATCCCTTGAGCGGCTTGACTACCTTCGCTCTAAGCGCCTCCAGCCCGATGTCGTTGATGATGACATCCAGAATATGGCGGATGTCGAGCGAGCCGGGGGTATAGCGTAGACCGCCCGCCTCCAGCGCCTGATTGACCTTTTCGCCCAGCGCCGGGCGCTCCGCCATGTAGTAGTCGGCTTTTGCCAGATTGAGGTAGCAGGCGGAGCAGGGCGCCACGAGGGTTTGGGTGCCGTTTTTCATTTTTGCGGCAAGCGCCAGGTTGCGGGCAATGAGGGAATAGGCGGGGATGAGGTTGATGCCCACGTATTCGGTGGCGCCGCAGCAGTTCCAGTCTTCGATTTCCTTCAGGTGGATGCCGAGCGGCTCGGCGATCTCCATGAGGGAGTCGTAATAGGCTTTGGCGCTGCTTTCCATGGAACAGCCGGGGTAGAAGAGATAATCGCTCATGAGGTCAGCTCCAGTTCCTTGGCTTTATCCAAAATCGCCTTGAGTTGTGGCATGCCTTTGATCTTTCTGGGTGTGATGCTCATGCGTCCCTTTGTAAGCATGCCCAGCCCCATGGTGCTCATGCCCACCAGGCGCAGGGGGGCGTGTTTGAGGTAATGCCGCGTGGCCAGTCCGAATTCGAAACTGCGCCCGTATTTCTCCACCATATCCACAAAGGTTTCGGAGAATTCAGGCGCAGTGGCGTCGCGGTATTTCTTTTCGCGGATGGCCATGGATTTGAGCGTGTACATGACATCGGTGATATGCACGTTTTGCGGACAGCGCACCACGCAGTGATAGCACGAGACGCAAATCCACGGGGTGTTGCTCTGGAGGACGGCGTCGCGCATCCCTGCCCGCAACATGGCGAATAACATGCGCGGCGTGTGATCCATCTCTTCGGCTGGCGGGCACGACCCGCCGCATGAGCCGCACTGGATGCACATCTCCAAATGCGAAACCCCTGCCGTTTTCATGCTGACCTCTTCCAACAAGGAAAGGTCTTCCTCCTGTATCAATGCGGTTCTGAAGGTTTGTGCTGTTGTTTGGGGCATAAGCGCCTCCGTGCTTTGTGCCAGGTCTGTCATCCGTTGCGGATGCAGTTGAACCGATACTGCTCGGTCCGACAACTGTCGTCCATTCGCAGAAACGAAAACTCCACGCCTGCAAGCATTTTTGGAGTTTTTATTCACAATTTCTAGTGCTGAATGTCATTAACCGTCGTGTAAATCGTCACGACCATCGCGAGGTCAATTGGGCGGAAGAACCCATAGGCGGCGCCCGGAGTCCGTTGCCCACGCTCACGCGCAAGTCAACGCCAGACGCTTCGTTGGTACAATCGAGGTGCATCGAGACATGAAACCCCGTTTTATTCTTGTCACCGGCGTGGCTGGAAGCGGAAAGACCAGCGTCGGCAAAATCCTTGCGAAACGTTTGGGATGGGATTTTTATGATGCGGACGACTTTCATCCGCCGGAAAACATTGCCAAAATGACCGCAGGGATTCCGCTCGACGATTCGGACCGCGCCCCTTGGCTTGCCTCTTTACGCGAATTGATCGTATCCTCTCTGCAGGCGGATCGCCCCGCGGTGCTGGCATGTTCCGCGCTCAAGGAGCGGTATCGTCGTCAGCTCGCAGGCGAGGAGGAGGAAATTTTAACGGTGTATCTCAAAGGGGATTTTGAATTGATACGGTCGCGCCTGTTCAGCCGCACGGGACACTATATGAAGCCGGAGATGCTCCAAAGCCAGTTCGAGGCATTGGAAGAACCCATGAACGCCCTGACGGTTGACGTTTCCCCTCCTGTGCAGGTCATTGTAGACGGGATTCTTTCAGCGATGTCTCAATGATCCCCTTACGCGGGACCGCGGCCTCTCGCATTTCCAAGCGACATCTGGCGAATTAACCATTCGACCGAGCACTCCGCCCAATCGGTTTGAACCGCTGAAACACGGCGTCACGTTTTTTAGAGTCTCCGTAACGTCAGTTCGGGATAAGCGGAAAAAGCGTAGCAAAGGGTCTCTACTGCCCAAAACACAAGACTCTTCGGTTGCAACCACCGCTCCCTCAGAGTGACAGGGTATTTTTGAGACAAGTTCTAGAGGCTTTCTTTCCCTTTTGTTAATTCGTCGTACTTTCGGCGAACTTCGCGAATATCGTCCCACATTTGGGCTTTGGGTGAGCCGGGTTCGCGCGAAGGATTGCGCAACAGGTAGGAGGGATGATAGATCGGCATAACCCAGCGTCCCTGCAGGCGTGTCCATTGTCCGCGCAGGGAGGTGATTCCGGTCTTCCCCAAAATGGACTGGCACGCCACATTACCCGTCAACAACATGATGAGCGGATCCACGAGGCGGATGATCTCGTGGATGTAGGGACGATAGTATTCGATCTCCTTGTCTGTGGGTTTACGGAAGGACTTTCCCTCTTCGCCCGGCGGCAGGCGGAACACGGAATTGGTGATGAAAACGTCCGTTTCGGGGTTGAAGCCTCCCGCTTCGAGAATCTTGTCCAGCAACTGTCCAGCCCGCCCGACGAACGGCTTGCCCTTGATGTTTTCCTCGGGACCCGGCGCCTCGCCGATAATCATCAATTTCGCTTGCGGGTTTCCCCGGCTGATGACAACGTTCGTACCGGCGCTCGCAAGCGGATCGTCCCTCAGTTGCATCATTTCACGGAACAATTCATCGAGGGATGTGTGTTGGGGAGTCGGCGGGTTGAAAAGGTTGAATTGAGACATATCGCTTTCCTCGTCTTATGACTGACAAGGAATTGTACCGTATGCTTCCCGCCGTGTAACCATCCGACGAATTGTCGCATTCGCAAAAAAACGGACAGGATGGATTCCTATCCGTTTTTTTGCGTCTCGCGAGGGAGGTGCCTACAGGTTCGGTAGCAGGTACTCGTAGGCGCTGAGGGCGGCTTTGGCACCCTCGCCCACTGCGATGAGCACCTGCTCGGCGTAGTTGTTCGTCACGTCGCCCGCCGCGAAGAGACCGGGGACATTGGTGCGGCAGGCATTGTCCACGATGACGCGCCCCTGGGCGTCGAGATTCACCAGGTCTTTGACCATGCTGGTGTTGGGGGTCAGCGCCTTTTCCACGAACATACCGTCGGCTTCCAGCGTGCGGAGTTTGCCTTCTTTATCTCTCAAAATGAGTTTGCGGGCGTATTCATCCCCCTGCACTTCGACGATTTGACAGTTTTTCAGGATGTGGACGTTGCCGGCGCTTTGGAGTTTATATCCGAGTGGGGTATTCAGCAAGTTGTCGTTGGCGCAGATCATCGTCACGTTTCGAGCGACGGTGGCAAGTTCCCCGGCGGAACGCAGCGCGAGGTCTTCGTCGCCGATGACCACCACCGATTTGTCAATGAACAACGGCGCATAGGACAGGGCGGAATAGCACAAGCCGCGCATGGTGAATTCCTTCTCGCCCGGCACGTCCATGCGTACCTGACGCGTGCCGGTGGCAAGGATGACCGCCTTCGCCTCCAACGCCGCTCCGCTTCGAGTCGTGACGACAAACGGTTCCCCCTTCTTCTCGACCTTGTCCACCGCTTCGATGTGACGGGCAAAATCAAGGTATTCCAGTTCGTTGCGAAATTTGTTGACGATTTCCAAGCCTCGAATGACCTGATAGTCTTCAATCCACGGCAGGGCGAGGCGGAAGTTGGTCTTCCCGCCCAGGTCTTTGGAGATGAGCAAAACGTTCAGGCGTTTGCGGATGGCATAGACCGCGGCTGTCAGTCCTGCCGGTCCGCCGCCGATGATGATTAAGTCATACATGGCGTTCTCCTTTCACGCTAATACGCGGACTTGATGGTTTCAAGATCAACATCGTGCGTGTTTTCGTCGGGCGGAGGCTCGGCGATGAATCCCTCCTCCATCATGCGTTGGGTCATGTCGCGTGAACGCTTGATGATCTTCGAGGCGCGTGCGAATTCCTCCTCGTAGGTGCATTCGATGCGCGCCAGGCCCTGCTCGATGGCTTGCATGGCAACCGCGGCGGCTTCGCGCGGGAAGACTTCCCAATCGTCCATGTTGGGCAGGATGAAGTCCGGCGCGAGGCGTTCGCCGACGTGGTCTGCCAAGGCCTGCGCGGCGGCGAAACACATTTCGTCGGTTATCGTGCGGGCGCGGACATCCAGCGTGCCGCGGAAGATGCCGGGGAAACCCAGCGAGTTATTGACCTGATTGGGGAAGTCGGAGCGCCCTGTGGCGACGACAGCTGCGCCCGCCTCTTTCGCCTCCCAGGGCCAGATTTCAGGGACGGGATTGGCACAGGCAAACACGATGGCGTCCTTTGCCATCCCCTTGATCCACTCCGGCAGGATGACGCCGGGTCCCGATTTCGACAGGGCAATGACCACATCTACCCCTTTCATCGCTTCGGGGATGTCGCCTTCGCGTCCTTCGGCGTTGGTGATTTGACACAGTTTCCACTTATCCTTGAATTCGGCTTTGCGCAATTCGATGTCTTTGCGGTGTTTGCCGAGGATGCCCTTGCTGTCCACCATGCAGCATTTGGCGGGATCCGCGCCCCAGCCGAAGATCAGACGCGAGCACGCAACGTTCGACGCGCCGCTGCCAATGAAGGCAATGCTGACTTCGTCCATCTTCTTGCCGACCACTTTCAGGGCGTTGATGAGTCCCGCCAGGGTGACGGTGGCTGTGCCTTGCTGGTCGTCGTGCCAGATGGGGATCTCGGCTTTCTCGCGCAGCGTATCGAGGATGTAGAAGCACTTGGGCTGGGAAATATCTTCGAGATTAACGCCGCCCAGTCCGGGCTGGAGCATCAACACCGTGTGGATGATGGAATCGGGATCTTTCGTATCGAGCATGATGGGGATGCCGTCCACCCCGCCAAGATACTTGTAGAGCAGCGCCTTGCCTTCCATCACAGGCAAGCCCGCCTTCGGACCGATATCGCCAAGCCCCAGCACGCGCGTCCCATCGCTGACCACAGCGACGGTGTTCCACTTGTTGGTGTATTCATAGACGAGTTCGGGGTTAGCATGAATTGCCTTGCAGGGCGCGGCGACGCCCGGCGTGTACCAAATGGCAAAATCATCAAAACTGTGGACGGTGCATTTGAGGTTGGTTTCGATCTTTCCCCGATAGAACGGATGCAGTTTCATCGCGTCGGCAGAGGGTTTCTTGGCTTTGGCAAGCAGTTCCTCTGTATTCATATCTTCCTCCTCGTTTAGTATCCGTCTCTTCGAAGTTTCTCCTCTCGAAGGGCGGTGATGACCGCGTGCAAATCGAGACCGCGCTTGCAGGCGTGGCGCGAAGCCTCCAGAACAGAATCAGACCAGACGGTCCGGCAATGAAGCGCCTCCTCGTCGTTCAGCAAAATCAACTGCACCAGGCTTGAAAGCGGGATGTCCATCTCCTTTGCGGGGATGTCCATGTCGCAATCGTTGCAGGCATGACACAGGTGAACATCCTGCCCGCTGACGCGTTTGACCATGCCGCGCAGGGTCATATCATGCGGGAAGCGGCTGCGCTTCAATCTCATCCTTCGACCCGCTCGGGGCGTCGGGGACGGCGGATCCCGTTTTCATCAACCCCGCCTCGCGGACGATACGCGGCACCACTTCCTCCCAGCCGACGGGCATGATGTGCACGCCGTGGACGCCCTGCCCGCGCAATTTTTTGATCTTCTCGATGATCTCCAGCGCAATCTTCACACCTTCCTCCTGTGCCGCCTGTACGCCGCCTGCTTTGTCTGCGTTGTCCATGCGTTTGACGATGGCTTCCGGCACATATACGCCGGGCACCTGCGTCATGTAATGGGTCATCTTGGCGCTCTTGAGCGGTGTGATGCCGATGAGGATGAAGACCTTGTCGAGGATGTTTCGTTTGGCGATTTCGTTCAGCCAGATTTCCATGCGATCCACATCGTAGACGAGATTGGTCTGGAAGAACTGCGCGCCGGCGTTGACCTTTTTGTGTTCGCGCAATGCTTGGAACTTCGGTTCGGAGGCGAAGGGAGAGGCGGCGGCGCCAAGGAAGAACTTGGGCGGGAATTTGATCTCACGTCCGTCAAGATAGTGACCTTCGTCCCTCATGCGGCGCAGGATCCAGATCATCTGGATGGCGTCGAGGTCATTGATGTCCATGCGCCCGCGCGGCTGTGGAGCGAGGACGGGGCTGTCGCCGGTCACGCACAGGACGTTGCGCACGCCCATGGCGGTTGCGCCGAGGATTTCGGCTTGCAGGCTGGCGCGGGTGCGGTCGCGGGCGGCGATCTGCATCACCGGTTCGGCGCCGTTTTCGATGGCGAATTTCGCGCATGCCCAGGAGGTCATGCGCGGGGTGGCGGAGGCGTTATCCGTGAAGTTGATGGCGGTGACGTAGGGTTTGACCAGGTTGATGTTCTCGATCAATTTCTTGGTGGACATGCTCAAAGGCGGCGCGATCTCGCAGGCGACGACGAATTCTCCGGCCTTGAGCGCTTTTTCGAGGTTGGAGACAGGTTCGGTGTAGGCGGGGGCGTGGTATTTGTTGTCTCCCTGCCACCAATCCGGCTGGCGCACCGTACGGAAGATCAACTCCCAGGTCTTGTAGCGGTTTTCACCCTGATCCAGCAGGAGGCTTTTGAGCACCCTGCCTGTGCCGTGTTTTTTGATGCAGGCAACCACGTCCCGCCAGGTTTCGGTGCCGACCTTTTCCCAATCGAGCGGCGGGAGCACTTCGAGCAATTTCTCCTGACGTCCCATTTTGAAGGAGCGCTCATAGATTTTGTACCAGATGCACGGGCGGCTCTTGTCCACATAGCAGTGTTCGGGCGTGGAGCCGCCGCAAGGTCCGTTGCGCAGCCCTTTCGGGCATTCCATCGGACAGATGAATGCCGTTTCCTGAAGCAGGCAGTTACCGCACATGCGGCATCCGAAGAGCGGACCTTTGATCATGTATTCAAGGTCTTCCATCAGTTTGTGACTGAGGGGCTCATTCTTGAACGGAGAATAGGCTGGCTGCCAGCGTCGTCCGGGGGTGAAGATGGGCATGGGGTCCTCCAGTGTCGGTTGTCAGCTGATGGTTGGTTGTAGATGTTTCTCTTGCAAGCTGCAACCACCAACTACAAACCACCAACTGCTTAATTCATCAAATACGCATCCGCGTAAATCACTTTGTTGAGCAGAATCTGCGTTGTCTTCCAGATGGCGGCCTGTTCGGGGTCGCTCATGTCGAAGTCTTCCATCTGCGGCTCTTCGCTGTTGGCGATCCGTTCGGCGATCTTGTTGTAGAGGCGCGCCAGCGGCGTGGAGGTGTCCTTCGTTTCGATCCA